>JBPOFN010000003.1:0-228999 GCA_051251725.1 Thalassotalea sp.
AAGGGGTTTAATGAGTTAAGCTTCTGTACTCAAACATCACGAAGTAATTGTTAACTAGCGTGAGAATTTTCGAAGGATCGTAATGGCAGTAAACTTGTTACACGCGATGAATGAGACGAGTGGCTGGTTCTGAAGCAGTCGCTATTTTTATTTATTAGATCGAAGGCTAACTCTTCTAAATCACACTAAGCTATATAAAAGCAGATCTATATGCCACACATTTAACGTTTTTAACATTTTATTTGCTCACGCCTTATGCCCCAAAACGTGAGCAAATTTTTCAAATTTTTATGGTATTGAAATAAGCTAAACCGACTAATTAGGAGATTAAATTTTCAAGGTGTAGGACAAAAATTTAATCTCCGTGATTTGGTACTTATTTTATCGATAATTTAGCTTGATCACACTTTTACGTTGTTGGTAAAAGGCACCTAAACAAATTATAAAAAACATAACGCTTAATGCCTGCCAGATAAAATCATCGTCATCAGCGGTGGCTTCTTGATTTTGCTTTTCTAACTTTTGTCCTGTTACTTGTTCGGTTGCGCTTTTTTCTGTTGAGTCTTTTTCTGTTAAGTCATGCTCATTAGCTTGCTGCTCATTTTTAGCTTTTTTCACTTCAGCCAGTTTCGCCATGTCTTTTAATGTTTTTGCATTTTGAAGCGGTTGTAATCCAAAGCCTTCAGCCAAGGCATTAGTATGTTCACGCACCGCACCATTAAGCACCACTAAGTTATATTTTTCTACGAATTCAATGTACTTCTCGACGATGGACTTCAAGCGCTCTGGGTCGGTTTCCCAGTAGTCTTTACGCTCTGCTTCTAACATGCGTTCCATCATACGTGCTAAAGCGGCAGGGTTTGTTTTTTCAAACCATTCATCCAGTCCCATTTCTAATTTATCGTTAACGTAAATGTCGGCAAACTCATCCCATTGATCGTCACGTACAACGTCAGGATCTACGACTTGCCAGCCCCACAAATTATTTAAGTTACCCGACATGGTTACCGCGCCGCTGTATCCTTCTTTTTGCATTTCACTGATCCAACGTTTATGGAAGTTACGCGTACGCAGCTCTTTTGCCAGCATGTCTGACGCCATTTCCATTTTGGCTTTTTTGGTATTACGTAAGTTACTGATCATCATTTCAGGGCTTTTCCCGTCAATATTACGAACAGCTAACGCTAATGAACCGAAGTACTCAAATGGGTCGTCTGAGGTGATCATGCCGTAAAGGTTTGACGAACGCGCAAACAAAGCAACGTCTGTTCCGGATAGTTGTTTGGCATATAAGTTATCTACTTTTTCACCCCAACGAGAAGTATCCGCGCCAAAATAATGTCCCATAGTGGCGAGGTAATTATCGGCGATTTTTTTGTCGGTTTCCCAAGTGTCGCTATTCATAATAGGCTCATCAACGCCAGAGCCGTAATCACCAAAAGTGTTTGAGAATATACGCACGCTTGAAAGGTACTCGGCTTCTGCTTCGTCAACGCCTTCTGCTTGTAATTGCGCTTTTACTTTTTGTGAGTTCTCTCGAACATAGTTGCGCCAAATAGGGTTACTTTCATCTTTTAATTCAGACAGCTCCTTAATCGCTTTTGCTAACATTTCCATGACGTTAGGGAATGCATCGCGGTAAAGACCTGTTGCTGACAATACTACATCAACACGGGGTCGTTTTAATTCGCTATAAGGAATGATTTCAGTACCTACAACACGTCCATCAGGGCTCCACTTTGGGCGTATGCCCATGGCGTAAAGTGCCTGACTTTCTAATACACCGTAGTGACGCATGGCTTCAACTGACCATAATGAAAAAGCCAGTTTGTCTGGGTATTGACCATGCTTTTTGTAGTAATTAGCAATGATTTCTTCTACTAATTCGGTGCCTTGCTCAAAGGCTGCTTTAGTTGGTAAGCGCGATGGGTCAAAACCGATAAGGTTAAAACCTGTCGGTAATGATTCAGGATTTCGAATAGGGTCACCACCATTTTTGGGGGCGATGAATTCGCTTTTTAAACCCGCCACTAAGTTGTCTAGTTCTTTAATGCCGACAATGTTTTTGTAGTATATTTTCGCTTGAATGATGTAAGGTTTAATCTCGTCATTAAGGTCGTTTATGTTAGCTTTTTTTGAAGTGTTCACAACATAATCACGAATTGTTTTATAACCCGCTGTTGCTTCTATGTCTTCATTGATGAAATGCATTAATCCATCAGAAATGTCGTCATGAGACTTGGCTTGCGCTTCTTCATGCTCATGTTCTTTTTCCGAATCATGACGATGCTCACTTTCAGCGGCTTGCTCATTTTTATGCTCGGATTGATGACCATGGTCATGATGGTCTTCAATCTCGTGGTGGTCTTTTTCAAACTTCGCAGCAATGCTCAAGAATTCAGTACCAAGCATTTGCCCAACCGTTGAAATGATCAAACGTTGCTCTGATAATTCGCCAAAACTGTGTAAACCTAACGGCTGGTTGGTTGCTGCCAACTCTTCTAAAAAGCTGTGTAAGTCTTGTAAGAAAGTATCAAAATCTTCGTTAATTTGCGTTAAGTCGTAATTTAAATCTTTGCAGAGGTTTTCTTTGATACAAAAATCTATAATTTGCTGTTTGGTTTTTTCTTTTACGCCACCGGTATCAATATGGCGATATTGGTCAACTAAGGTATGCATGTCAGCCGTTACACCTTGTAAACCAGCAGCAGCAAAAGGAGGTGTCATGTGGCCAATGGTTACCGCATTTCCGCGGCGCTTTGCTTGCATGGCTTCGCCAACATCATCAACAATATATGGATACATTATCGGTAATGCCCCCGTTGATAAATTAGCGCCATCATAACGTGATAAACCACGATCTTTACCGGGTAAATATTCGTGCGTACCGTGCGTTCCTAAATGAATGAAGGCGTCACTGTTCCAATACTCTCGCGAATAAAAATAGGCCGCTAAATAATAGTGATTCATCGGGATTTTGGTGTTGTGGTACAAACCTTGTTCTTTATCTGCGCTATCGCCACGTGGTGGTTGACGAAGTATCAACATATTGCCGTTACGAATACGTGGAATAATAAAGTAATGTTCACCGTCACGTTTTGTCACCATGAAGTTGTCTTCAGGCTTGCCCCATTGCTCGTTAATACCTGCGACAATATTTTGCGGCACGGTGGCTAACCACTGTTTGTATTCAGTTACGGGTAATAATTCGGCTAGGTCTTCTTTCAATAATGCTTCTAATTCAAAATCACGATAGAAAGGATTTAAAATACGGTCAACGCGGTCAATGAAATACTGCGCATCAACCTTTTCAATGCTATAGCCTTCATCATGTAAGCGATGGCTAATTGCTTGTAAGCTTTGAGGCACATTTAAGAATGAGGCGCCCATGTCTTGGTCGCCCCAAAACATGGTGGTGAGCTTTTTATCAGCGTTAGGCATATGCGCTAACTTGGCATAATTTAATGCGCGGTCGATAAGAAAATCTAATTGGTAATCAATCACTTCAATTTTGTTTTCTTTATGGTTCATTGCCGCAACTATGGTTGGGTCAATGGCGCCAGCTGATTCGGGTAATACCAACATAAACGACATCATACCTGACGATATGCCGGCGTCACTTTCTTCCCATGATTTTTGGTCACCATCGTAATACGTTAGTGCTTGAATGACAGGTACGCCAAGTTTTTCAAATTCAGCTTTACGTTTGCTTGCCCAATGAATATTGCGGAAGTTTATGATGAGATCAACGTCAGTTTTTTTACCAGTAATGGCGCCATTTTCGATGAGGTCTGATTGTAATAAATGCGAGTAATCCCCGCTACGTGGGCTTAACTCAAAGAAAAACGGTACCACATAGGCGCCTTTTGCTTCAAGGCGGCTAATGGTTTGATCAATAACTGTGGTTTGTTCAGTTTCAATAGAGGCGCGTTGCATTAATAATGCTATTTTCAATTGTCCAGCTTTCGGCGCAGCCCATGCGTGGTAACTTGTTAACGAATCACTCATTAGGTTTGGTTGATTTGGGTGATATATTCCTTGGGTGGGAAACACGATTGGTTCAATTAACGTTACTTGGTGAGTGGTCGCTTTAGAGAGCACGTCAAAGGCAATGAAGTTAAGCATGTTGGTTAAATTAGTACGCCCAGCATTTTTCCAATACGTTTGTAATGCTTGTTGCTGCTTGGGTGTTACACCGTGTTGTGCGGCAGGATTATTCAACCAATTAAAGGCAATAAATTTAGTCGGATGCTTGTTAGAAACATTAGCGATAGACGGTAAAAATGTTTCAAAGGTTTTTTTAGCAAACCGAGGCGAAACGGCATCCAATACCACTAAGTCATATTGCGCAAACAGCTTTTCAGCCGCAGCCATGTCAGTGAGTTTTTTAGCTGACTTTTGTTCGATGGAAAATGTTGCTGTTTTGCTTTCTTTAGCCGCATTTTTAAGTAGTGTTACTTTCGCTTTATTGGAGTGCGCAGCACTAACAAAAAGCACCTTGTTAATTATTTGAGTGCTGGTAGCTGTTTCAGCCGTTGCTGACAAGCTAAGCCAAAACAGCATACTTATTGTTAAGCATGTTTTTATTAATTGTTTCATTTTTTTACTTTTATGTAGTCGAGTTTTATTTTGTTTTAATTGATAAAACTCTATTAATTAGTGTGCAATTTGGTTGATTGCTATAAATTGGTGCGCACAAGGTCAAGCAAGGCACGCGGAGCATAATTTTCTACGTGAACATAGATTTCTACGTGAGAGTTGCTTTCTACGTGAGCATGCTGAACGTAAATATTGTGCGTATTAACGATAAACAAAAAACAAATCTATTCGGCTACGTAAATTATACTGCCGTCAGTCATTTCGTAAGCGGTACCCGCTTTTTTACCTTCACCAGCACCGGTTTTTCCTTGGCTTTTAAAACTCTCAATTTTGTTGCCTTTTTTAACAATTATTTCCATATTCTCTTGCCCCTCATTTTTGATAACGGTGACATTTTCAGCCATAAAGGGGTTCATCGGGTTTTGCGCAATAGCGATCAGGAGCGCCGCAACAACCACTAAAAAAACATCAACTAAATTTACAACCGAGAGGGCAGGGTTCATTGACTCATCTTCATCAAGCAGCCTCATTAGTTGGCTCCTGTGATTTTTCATCAGCGCTAGTTGCTGTCAAAGGTGCGGGCTTTGCTGCTAAATGATGCGGTGTACTTTGGGATAAGTCTGCGTGATTAAGTAACGGCGTCAATGCGACCAACTCTTCAGCTAACCAACGTTTTTTTACTGATGCAATCCAGAAGGTAATAGAGGCGATAACCAAACCAAAAATTACTGCCGAAAAAGCGATCATTAGGTTTTCACTAATACCTTGAATATTGCCATCAGCTAAACTTTTTAATGCCGGCCCCATAGGTACCATTGTCGCAATAAGACCAAGCATTGGTGCTAAGCGACTGACATTACGTACCCCGTCTAATTCACCCAACGCAGTAATATCTAAATGATCTCTAGTAACATGTGGATGTTGATTCGCGAGTATTGCTAAAGGATAACCGGCTAACTTTTTTGCCGGCATATCACCTAGTTTTTTTGATAACAAGGCGATGAAAGATGATTTGTTTTGTTTGCGTTGTGCCGTTTGGGCGATAAAACACCCTAGTGCGAATAAAGCATAAATAAAGAGAAGACTGATAATAATGAGTACCGGCGCCATGAAAAAATCTGACACGTGATACATGAGTTGCTCTAATTGATGGATCATAGTTTACCTAATGTTTACTTAATATTTATTTAACGTTTATTTAAGTAACCTCAACTTCTTATCTGAATATGAGGTTAAATATAATGACAAAATAGGGCGACTGAGTGCAGTTCTCAGTCGCTAACTAATTAAAGTGCTTCGGCTCTAAAAGATAAGTTGCCTGATGTGCCGTCAGCATCGTAGTAACTGGTGATTTGAAACTTGTACGTGGCTGTTGGCGTTTGAATCAAGTACACACCATATTGTGACCATAGTGTATGACCACCATTCACTCCGTAGCGATACCATGGTGTTTCATCAAAAGCTTTTACTGAGTATTCATTGGTTTGAAAGTCATAATAATTAATTGCGGCAGGGTCAATAGCAGCATAGCTATTAGCAAAATCTTGCATGGCAGTAGCATCATCAGCAATATCAATACTAAAATCGGCACCTGTCATGTCTGCATTACACGTTAATGAGATATCCCATGCATCAGTAGCACTGACCGTTTGCCCTAAAGCAAAGTCTATATAAACGCCTTCATACGCGGCACAAGCTGCTGCCACATCAACTACAACGTCGCTGGTGCTTGTGTCAAATTCAACAGCGCTGGCCGTTTGGTTTGTATATGAAACGGTTATATGGGTTAGTGAGAAACCAGACGTGGTAATATCTGTCACGCTAAATTTACTGAAGTCATCATCGGAGTTAACAATAAAGTAATTTGCTGGGGCAGCACTAACTACATGTGTGGTGGTGTTATAATCGTAAAAACCATTGATAATATTATTGGTTTCATCGGCGACAAAAAGCGCAGTATCTGTTGGAATATCAGCAGCAGTTACCAAGGTAAAATCTTCTAATTCACTTTCTGGTGTCGCATTAATAAATAGCTCTGTTACTGCATTTCCTTCGCTATTAATAAAGTCAGCATTATTGTTAGTAAAATAAGCCGACACCGGCATTTCCGAGTTTGCATGATTTAAGTACACGCCACTACGCTTGAATGCAATATCCCAAGTCGTATTAGTTTTAGCTTCGGTGTCTGACATTTCAAGCGGTGCCATTGTTTCTAAATCAAAGTAGACGAACTTTGGCTCGGATACACTCCCTGTTGCATAAGGCCCGTAAATTATTGCGGTATCTATTGCAATATTTTCAGCTACGTTATCTGTGCCACTATCACACGCACTGAGCGATAATGTTAGTAAGGCGGTACCAAATAATTTATGAGTGTTTTTCACAGTTTTCTCCAATAGTTTTATATGTTTCATTATTTTTTGTAAATTTAGGGATTAATTTAAGTGTTAAAATAGGGATTAAATTTGATAAGTAAGACCTAAATAGAAGTATCTACTTGAGGTGGGTCTTGCATCGAATTTTTGTTCTTGGTTTGAATTACTGTTTTTATGCGCATCAAATATATTTTCAATGCCTGCACGCCAGGTAAAGTTGTTGAAAATTTTCTGGCTTAATTTAAAGTCGACAGTTACCCATTCATTATTTCGAGTGCCGTTATCGTATTGGTCAATAGGAACGGCTTCATTGTTTTGATAAACAACATAAAGAACGGCATCAAGTGCGAGTTCTTCGTTACTGTAACCAAGGTTGGATTTTATTTGGTGATACGGACGTGACTCTAAACGGTTTCCGGCTTGATCTTGTGCATCAAGATAGCTGTAACTGATTTGACCATTCCAGGCTGAAAAATTTATTTTTGCCGAAATATCAGCACCAGAGATTATTGCTTCAGCGACATTGCCATAGACTGAAATATCAAGTTCTTCAGCTGCAGATAACTTACTGTCATTGAATAACTCAATAAGGTTGTCAGCTGCGGTATAGTGAAGGTTTATTTCCCCACTAAGATCAAAATCAGCAAAGCTTTGTTGATAGTTAATCGTCGAGTTAAGTGATACTGATTCTTCTGGTTTTAAGTTTTCATTACCGTAAACCTTATAACCAAGAGCGCTGTGGTCAAACTCATAAAAGCGCTCTTTCAAGGTTGGTACTCGATATCCTTGGCCAATACCATATCGCCATTGTACTAATGGGTTACTCTTAGATAGGTTAACCATACCACTGGCTCTTATCGCCGTGTGATTACCAAAATCTGAATCATTTTGGCTACGTAATCCAACTAATATTTGGTAGTTATCATTGCTCCAGTTTGCTTGGGTGAAAGCTTCAACACTCTCTTTAGTAACAAAAGGAACTTCCTCTTTGTTATCTACTAAAGTAATTTGTTCTAAGGTATCTTGGTGAATAACACCACCTGATACTACCTCTAATGAAGTTGAGGGAGCCCAAACATATTGCCCATTAACCTCAGATAATCCTATATTGGCATTGCGTAAACTACCTGAACGACCACTGGTTTCATCATGATTCATTAGCCGAGTATTGATATACCAACTGGTCTCGGCTACTTCATGTTCTTCACGATCAAAAACATCTTTGCCAAGGTGTAAATCTATTTGGTATTGGTCGACATCAGATTGATAGGTTTCGTAGCCATTTTGTCCTGCTATAATTCCAACATTTTTACTTTTTTGTTCGTTAAAAAATTGATATTTAAGTTCAACATTTAAATTTTGTATTTGACCTGTTGTGGCAATGTTAATGAATTTTTTATCTAAACTACCCACTGGCGAAGCACTAGGATCTGCATCGTAATCAAAGCCCGGCGTACTCTTAAGCATCATACTTAAGCGGTTTGCCCAACCATGAGTAATGTAAGTGCCATTAAATAACGCTTGATGTGATATTTCGTCACCGTCGATTTGATTCCCTACATATGAACCTGTTTCATAACTTAATTTTGCTTGGTTTTTACTAGCTTGTTTACTAATAATATTAATAACACCACCCATTGCCGAACTGCCATACATGACGGAAGATGCACCGCGTATGACTTCTATTTGCTGTATATCCTGAGCATTAATTTGATCAAGGTCGACAGCCGCGCCTGTTGGAGAAATTAGTGGTTGGCCGTTTAAAAGTACAAGCACATTGTCACCATCAAACCCTTGCATTTGAATGTTAAAACCATCTTTTGGGTTTCGGGTAACAACAACACCAGGGATGTAATTTAAGGTTTGTGCTACTGTGCCTTGGGTTAATAATTCAATCTCGTCCTGAGAGATAACGGTTACCGATACCGGTGAATCAGTTAAGAACTTAGGTGTTCTGGTACCTGTTATTACAATAACTTCTGTTTTGGCTTGATGATATTCGTTATCTACTTCTTCGGCATATCCTGTTGTCATTAGGATTGATAAAAATAGCATTGTGTAAAGGATTAATCTTAAGGTTAGTGACTGCATTATTGCTACGTATAATATAATTGTAAATGAGAATTGTTATCAATTATAACTTGGTATTTTATTTTTGTAAATGATAATCGATCTCATTCGTATTAATAAGGTTTTGGATGGTATTTACTGCTGGTAAACATTATCAATAGATTATCGGATAGACTAATGCGGTTGTTTTCAATTGCTATTGTATGGATAAATACCTATATGGCTAAACACACCAGTATGGTATTCGGATATGATGTTAATTTATATATTATTCAATAGCTTATGGTTGTTTTTTGTGAGTCATTAAATGAAGTTGTTAGTGTAGGATTAAGATCGTTACATGATGAAGAGGCTGAATTGGTAGATTTTTAAATATGTTAATCCAAGGTGATAAAGCGGAGTTGCGGATTAAAGTTATGAAAGTGTGCTGACTGAATTAGATAAAGACAACTATTAATGAATAAGTTTTAGTTAGCCTATAACTCCATCTCTAATTTCATTACTAAAGCTAAATATACTCAATTAACTTGGGATATATATTAACGAAACGATGACTGAAAAGTATTAGCTACTCCTGTTAAGTTGTTAGTAGTTTAACTGAGATTAGGCTTAATTTTTATTACATTAGGGAAGGTTAGAATAAGTATCCGCAAGTTAGCCATGTGACTTATGGCCAAAATATAACTTTCGGTTGGCTACTGATTTATTCATTAATTACTTAATTATATAACTTTAAAATCACCTAAAACCAAGCATAGTCATCGCTAGTTTTAGGTGATCTTTACGCGCTAATCTTCAAAAATTAATACTTACCCAGCTGTTATTTTTATGGCTTTTAAAAATAGCGTCGATAACTTTCATATTAGCTAAAGCATCCGTTAATGGTGTGGGTGTATCGGCATTGTTGTTGATGGCTATCGCTAAGGCATCGGCTTGTTTTTGGTAGTGATTACAAGCGGCTACTTGATGCACTTCTGGGCTTTGATCATGTTTTATTATTAAGCGAGCATCACAGTCGTCTGGTTGATAAAACGGAAATTCAATTGTTAAGCTGCCTTTTTCACCCATAATGTAAACCCGCTGAGCTGGTTCACTTTGCATTGAGCAAAAAATGGATGCTTGTAAATCACCAAAATCAAGTAAGGCATTGGCGTGTTTATCAATCTCAAAGTTGCCATCCATCGATAATTTACCGGTTACTTGTAACGGTTCTTTATCTAATAAATAGCGCGCCGCCGAAATACAATAACAGCCAACATCCATTAAACCGCCGCCGCCAATACCTGGTTGGTTACGCACGTTGTTCGCGTCAACATTATGGAAAGTAAAAACCGCATCAATGGTGGTAACTTTACCTATTTTACCCTCAGCAATGAGTTGTTTAGCTAATGCCCATTGTGGATGAAAACGGTACATAAAGGCTTCCATCACTTTAAGCTTAGGGTATTTCTGAGTAGCGGCGATTAGTTTTTCTACCTCACTAACATCAAGCCCAATAGGTTTTTCACATAACACATGTTTTCCCGCTTCCATGGCTTTAATTGTCCATGGCACATGTAAATGATTTGGCAGCGGATTGTAAATAACATCAATATTAGGATCATTAAGTAACTGTTCGTAATCACTATAAGCATGTGCAATGCCTGCCTGTTTGGCAAAAGCGTCAGCCTGTGCTTGGCTACGCGAAGCGATGGCATAAACTTCATTATGTATTGATGCTTGTAAAGCGGGGATCATTTTTTCACGCCCAATTTGAGCGGTACTGATAATACCCCAACGTAATTTTTTATTCTTAGCCATTATTTATCCTGTCTTGGTGTGCGTGTCACATTAAGTAACTGATAATTAAATATATTAATTTATAAACTTAGTGTCGCCAGTGTTTATTATTGTTTAATCGCCTTAATACTCTCGTAATAGCCATGTAAGCTAACCTGTTTACAATATATCGCTTGTTGTTATTTATATTTAATCACACTTTTCAAGCTGCGCAGTTTATTGAAAGAAAAACGGAATAGGGGAAGTAAATATAGTAAAGCTTTGACGAGGCTGTGCTGTTGCAGCTAGCTACTATATCAATATTTGAGTCATCATTTTTAAGTTAATCAGTTAATTAATCAATAAAACTGTTAATCGATAATCGGCCAGTCAGTGGGTTATGGTCAGGAACAAATTGCTCGCTGATTGAACCTGAATGTAACGAGTTGCGGCGATAAAAAATAATGCGATTAAAAACACCTTCTTGCTCAGCTATTTTTTCAAATAACGCAGTATCGCCATTAATATAACCCGAAGCAGGTATATTACCCGTGCCGTTTTCACTTTCTAATGACCGAAAATAATCAAGCTTTCTGCTTTCATCAATATATTCAAATTGCGTTTTGTTATGGCGATAAAAAGAGGTGCCGCCTAAATCTTTTTTAAATAAATAGTGAACAGAGGCTAAGCCTGCTTTATCTAACGAGTCAAAATGAGGAATGCGCTGTAACAATTGCAGCTCTTTTGCTGGTGTTGTTACTAATGAATAATGGCAAATTTGTAAACTTAGCTTATCAGTCTTTAGCTGAAAAAAATCAATCAAGGTATCTTTAAAATCGTTCATTAATAACGCCTGATATTCGCTTGGCGCTACAGCTCGTACTCCAGGGTAAAAAGGCGAGTTTTTAGTAAAACTACTTTGGCTAGCAAAGTTCACTAACTCATCTGGCTGGCTAATAAAGTTATCAATCACTAATAATGGCGACTTTTCTACGCCGATAGTCAGTTTATTAATCTGCATATTTGGGTTTAACGTTAATTCCACTGTGATCACTCGTTTAAGGTTAAATGGTGGTTGAATATTTTTACTGTTGCAACCTAGCTTTGCATTATTAATTGATACTAAATTTCTCATGGCTAGGCAACTTATCAATCGCATCATTAATAGATTGTCGGTCACCATTTAAAAACCGATGTATTTCTGCATCGCTCATGGAAGTAACCGCTTGGTGGTATTTTTTGGGCATAATAACTTGGCCCAGCATTACTTATCCCCATGAATCCATTCGAAATAATTCGCCATCAGCTTGAAATACTTACTACTATGTTTAAACAATTTATTGCGCTGAGCAAGTGTTTTAGGAACACTGATACTTTTACAGTGACGCCAAAATGGGCTGTCTTTAAGTTGAGTCACAGGGTATGCAAGATAATAAAATTTTTGATGTTTTCAAGTTCGCAAGCGGATTTTTGCTTATATTCATTAGCTCTGGAGTGACGCCACCAAAAGGAAGTAACTTCATTAAACGAATAATCGACATCATAAATCAATGAATACTGGTTGATTCTAATGATTCAATAAAACCACTCGATAATCCGATGGCGACAGAGTTTTTATGTCATTTTTTTTGCTGAATTTTCTGAGATATTGACCATATCATGTTGAGTGTAAGTGATATTTCATAATTTCATTGTGACAGACAATAAAAGTTTTCTGGTTTTATTCATTATATAATCGATGAATTTAACGTTATTTTTATTGAAAATTGAGTGTTTTTTCAATGTAAGCTATCAGTATGTTGATGGTGATTTTACCCTAAATGAAGGTATCGGTTATGCTGTTAATATTGAAGAAAAGCAAGCGGAAAACACCCGTTATAAATCTGCTTACTTACCTGTTTATCGGCTAGCAGCTGGTACACTTTGGTAGTGATAACGTAATGGTAAATTGGCATAACTAATCCAAATGTAACTAATCCAAGTAAAAACAATCCAAGTATAGAGAGTTAAAATGAAAACACGCATATTAGGAAAAACCGGTTTGTCGGTATCAGAAATTGGCCTTGGCTGTTGGCAGCTAGGTAATGATTTTGGCCCAATGGAAGACGCACAAGCTGAGCAAATTTTAACTACGGCTTGCGAGCAGGGCATTAACTTATTTGATACTGCGGATGTTTATGGCGGCGGTATTAGTGAGCAGCGTATTGGCCAATGGTTGGCTAAACAATCCTCACAAACAGCAAAACCTATTGTGATCAGTAAAGTTGGCCGTGATGGTGCGTTATTTCCTGATGGTTATAGTAAAGCAAAGGTACGTAAGAATATTGAAGGCACGGTCAGCCGATTAGGTGTTGATGCTTTAGATTTAATTCAACTGCATTGTATTCCGCCAAACGTGTTAAAAGATGGTGAAATATTTAACTGGTTAGCTGATTTTCAACAGCAAGGTTTGATCAAAAACTTTGGCGCTAGTGTTGAAACTTTAGAAGAGGCGTTATTGTGCACTGAAGTGGATAATTTAGCGACCTTACAAATTATCTTTAATATTTTTCGCCAAGATGCGGCAACGCAGCTATTACCAATAGCAGCGAAAAAAAATATCGGCATTATTGTGCGACTACCTTTAGCCAGTGGTTTACTTAGCGGCAAGATGCAAAAAGATCGTCAATTTTCAGCGCAAGATCATCGCCAATATAATCGCGACGGCCAAGCTTTCCATGTTGGCGAAACCTTCAACGGCATTGAATTTGAAACCGGTGTTGATTTAGCGAACCAAGCAAAAGCCTTGTTACCGGAAGATTTGACTTTGCTGCAAGCGTCACTGCGCTGGTTACTAGACCAACCGGCAGTTAGCACCATTATCTCGGGCGCGAGTAGTGCGCAACAAGTCATCAATAATGCTCAGGTGAGTGCTTTACCGTCGTTATCACCAGCGTTACTTCAGTCATTAAACACTTTTTATCAAGAGAATGTTAAACAGCATATACGTGGTGGGATTTAACCGAAAGGTTAGTTAAGCACTATAACGCAGCAGCGCGGTGAGCTGAATGGACTTGATATAAGGGGCCATTTATAAATTACAGGTTGTAAAGCGCAGGTTATAAGAGTGCGGACTATCAAAATAAAAAGTTCTAAAAAGTAAAAAGCCGAGAGACTTATCTCAGCTTTTTCTTTTGCCGTTAACCGAATAAATAATAGGTTAACGGCGGGCAGTTGATAGCCTGCTATTAGTGCGGAAAAACGCCTTGATATCCACTTAAATTTCATCATCTAGTCTAAGATAAACTAGGTGAAAAAAATAAACACGTGAATTATTTATTATAAATCAGACGATTACAAAACCCATTTAACCGAGTTCAGGTTAACTAAAGAAAAATTCATAACACCATCTGAGCCACCTGAACTTTTATCAGCAACCGATGTGGTTGGCTCTGGTTCTGGCTCATTAAACGTATCGGTAACATCGCTAATATTAATGGTGAAATTTTATAGACTGTTAAGTAACTAAATGGCTATAAAACGGACAGAAATATACGAATATAAAAAGCTAATTAAAACTGCTGATCGTAATGAGTAACCGCTTCATATTGCTCAGCGGTACTATTCTTGTTCATCTGTAAAATGTTATAACGCATAAATTGTGTGTCAACTTCCATGCCCGGAGAGCCAACAGGCATAGCCGGAACCGCCAAGCCAAGTGCCTGCGAGTGATTTTTTTCAGCTAAAAATTGTTTGATAAATTTTGCTGGTACATGACCTTCAAAGACAAAACCATCAGATGATATTGCTGTATGACACGAGCGATGATTTGACTGGATTTGATATTTATCTTTGATCTGCGCCATATTATCAAGATTGATAACATGGGTTTTAATGTCATGTTCATTTAGATGCGTAACCCACTTTTTACAACAGCCACAGTTTTTATCTTTATAGACAGTTAATGCTAATGTCTCGTTTTTATTGGTTTGAACTAAGGTTTTGGTATTTGTTGTTTGTTCAGGTTTTTCTGAGCCTGTTGTCATTAGTGTGATAATAAGGGCTATGACACAGCCTAAGGTAATATAAATTAATCGCATAATTAACTCCTTAATTAGCTAGAGGTGGAACGTTAAAAGTAAGGTGGATTCTTCCGCGCAGTAATCACATCGGGGGACCAATAAGCGTGGTAAAAATACTGGTGGTAAGCAACACGAATAACGCAATTAACATTTCAACTGAAATAGAGCGCTTTAACGTTAAAATATGATGTGGTTGCTCAATTTGCGGGACTAAAAAAAGTTTATGCCAAGCGCCAAGTAGCAACATGGCACTAACGAGCAATAGCTTTAATAAAATGAGCTGGCCATAATTAGACGTAAATAATTCAGCCCAAGTATTTAAATACGCTAATAACAAGGTTGATCCTGAAATAAGTAGTACGGCAATAATAACAATAGCGAATTGCCCAAAGCGGTGCATCAATCGCTTAACTGTTTGAAGCGGTAATAACTGGCAACTTTTATAAAGTGGCCATAATGAACCAAGCCAACTTGCAATGGCGATAAGATGTAAAACGAAAGTACTTTTTATTAATATAGTTTCATTAGCGCTGTGGCCAGTAAAAGTAAAACTATAAGTAATGAAAGCGAGCATTAACAAAAGGATCAGAAAGTTAAGCTTGATTGTTGAGCTAGCACTATGATGTGTTTGCCAACTAGCGACCGCAATGATCGCGACAATAAAAGCAGGAACTCTTATCACTGCTTGCTCACCAATAACAGATTGCCAAACGATTTCCAGCATAAAAGGATCTACCATGCCGGCCAAGCCAGACTCGGCAATAGCACCGGCCTCAATAGGAACTTGTAATAACGACGCGGCGCAGCCCAAAGTAAGAAAAACGAGTTGCCAGCCTTTTAAATAACGATAAAAACTAATTATCATAACGTTATCAGTTTTACTATTGAGCACGCGCATGAGTAAAGTACCAGCCAGCGAGGCAATAGCAAAATAGCTTGTTAACTTTAATAACAGTAAAAAAACTGACCACTCATTTATTTGCATAATTTACGGCTTAATTAATGATTATGTTGGCTATGGGTATTTAACTTTTTGTCCATGTTTTTCATCATTGACTGATTGCCATGAAGCATAAAGTTAAAACTACCGGACATTTTGTGACCATCATCACCTAATACTAACCATTGAACAGTGTAATTTCCTTGCGCTAAGCTTGGTAATGGCCAGCTAAACTTTGCGCTAGGTGTGGCACTTGGTTTAAAAGCAAAATCAATTGCTTGATCTTTTGAATCACTGAGCTTCATTTTAGCAAGCCTAACTTCACCACTAAAAGTTAAGGTGAGTAGCTCAGGGCTTTGCATTAACATCGCTTCTTGCTCAGGTATTGAGTGTTTAAGTGATACATGTGCTGATGCTGAAAATGCGAGTGTTAGGCTCAAAAAAGCAGCCGCTGTATTAAAAAATTTCATTATTACCTCTAAATATATAAAACGTTAAAACCAAAATTTTACGCCCGCAACAAATGTTGTTTCACGAGTGCTTTGTCCATCTAATTTTGCATAGTCTGCTGTACTGCCAAATTTATTAGTCCATTCAACACCGGCATAAGGAGCAAACTGGCGAGTGAATTCATAACGTACTCGAAAACCCAATGCGCTACTCGATAAACCACTACCTAAACCATTTACCAAATCGCTTTTACCATATAGTGTCAGCTCAGCACGTGGTTGTATGATCAATTTTTGGGTCAATAATAGCTCGTATTCAGCTTCAAAAGTCAGGGCTGTGTTCCCTTGCTCGCCAATGTAAACGGTCATATCGAGTTCGAACCAGTATGGGGCTAGCCCTTGCACCCCCAATGCTAACCATTGACGGTTTTTCCCCGCTTGATAATAATCAGCGCGAATACCTACTTGTGTATTCCAATAAGCGGAGATGGCATGTCCCCATAAAATATCCGTCGAAATTTCTGTCAATTTACCGTCTGAAATATCACCTTCCGTTTTAATAACTAACCGATCAAATGTTGTTCCATACCAAGCTTGAAAGTCGAATACACCCGCATCGGCTTGCTCATTGTATTCAAGCCGATCACCTAACAGGGCAAAAAACTTATGTTCATCGGCAAGTGTTAATCGCTTTCCTTCTGTAAATGCATAAGGACCCTCAGTTAAGGTGGTGCCAGCTGAATAAGCATGCGGGTCTCGTGCATCTTTTGGTGCATCACCACCTTGAGGTTGCATAGCCATTGCCGCCATCTCACTTTGAGCAAAGCTTGCTGGGCTCAGTAGGGGGATGCTGAAAAATAACGTACGGATAAATAATGTAGATAAGGTTAATTTTCTCATGATACAACCACCTCTCTGAACATACCGGCATCCATATGAAATAATAAATGACAGTGCCAAGCCCATCGTCCTAAATCATGCGGTGTCGTTAAAAAACTAATTCGCTGGGCGGGTTGAACAGGAATAGTATGGCGACGAACTTGTACTTTTCCTTGTTCATTTTCTAAATCGCTCCACATACCATGCAAATGCATCGGGTGCGTCATCATGGTGTCGTTTTGTAAAATAACGCGTACCCTTTTATTATGCTGCATATGCACAGGTGTACTTTTACCAAATTCTAAACCATCAAATGACCAACTATAACGTTCCATATTCCCCGTTAAATGCAGCTCAATTTCAGCTTCGGGTTCTTGATGATTAGCAATGCCATCGAGCGAATGCAAATCAGCAAGCGTTAATACTCGTCGGCCGTTATTACGCAGACCAATGCCAGGATCATCTAAGTTAGTTCTTGGCATGTCAACGCGCATATCTACTGAAGCGCCGTATTCAGTTTTAGCATGACGAACTGTTTTAGTTGCCACCGCGAATGGATTTTTTGCCATGGTATGTTGACTGTGATCCATTGCCATTTCACCATGGTTCATACCTTTATGGTTCATCGTGGTTTTGTTCATTGCACTGTGATCCATTGCCTTAGTGCCGTTATCCATTGTTTCATGGTTCATACTAGCGTGGTTCATGGTGGCATGGTTCATAGCGGAATGATCCATAGCCCCATTGGTCATTTCAGGCATCTGTGAATGCTCACCACCGTGGCTCATATTTCCCATCATATCGGTCATCGTTAACCATTCAACAGGGTCTAATGCTGGCGTGGCAGCATCTATCCCGTGAGCTACAGATAAAGTTCCTTTGGCATATCCTGAACGATCCATACTTTGTGCAAAAATGGTATAGGCATCGTTTTTCGGTTCAACGAGCACGTCGTATGTTTCACCTGGGCCAAAACGAAATTCGTCGACGGTTACCGGTTCTACATTTTGTCCATCAGCCTGCACAACGGTGAGTTTTAATTCAGGTATACGTACATCAAAAAAGCTATTGCTTGAGCCATTAATAAATCTTAACCTAAGTTTTTCACCGGCCTTGAATAAGCCGCGCCAATTAGCCATCGGTGTACTACCATTCATTAAAAATGTCATGGTTGAAGCCGATAAATCGGCCAGATCCGTAGGGTTCATCCGCATTGTATTCCACATTTCACGACGCTGTAGCGCATTTGAAACGCTGCTACTGGCGACATCATCAAAAAATTCAGGTACGGTTGGTTGATTAAAATTGAAAACATCACTTTGCACTTTTAATTTTCGAAACAGCGCCATAGGATCAGCATCGGTCCAATCAGATAATTGAATAATATGCTCATTATCTGCACTAATAATGTCGTTTTCTTTTGGTTCAATAATTAATGCGCCATACATACCGGTCATTTCTTGAAAGCCGCTATGAGAGTGATACCAATAAGTGCCACTTTGCTGTAATTTAAATTTATAGACGAAAGTTTCTCCAGGCATAATGCCTTTAAAACTAATACCGGGTACGCCGTCCATTTGATAAGGTAGAATAATACCGTGCCAGTGAATTGAGCTAGGCACTGATAAGTTATTTGTTACTTTGATAGTGACCTCGTCACCTTCTATTAAACGTAAGGTTGGGGCGGGTATTGAACCATTAATCGTAGTTGCCATACGTACTATCCCAGTAAAGTTTACTGGCGATTCATCGATGACTAGTTCAATAACTTTACCGCTTAATTCAGAGGCATTACCGGTAATAGTTGCAGCTAACGAGGAAGCTGCATTGACAATACTAGGGAACGCAGCAAGTACGCCGCCAGCGACAAGTCCTTGAACAAAACGTCGTCGTGGTGTTGATGATGGCGCTAATGATCCTTTAACTCTCATTGGTTTACCCTTTTTATATTAGAATATGGAACGAGTATAGAAGTTAGACCTGTCATTGACATGACGCCAACATGACAAAGTTGTAATCTTTATGTCATGTTGCGGTCAGGACTAATGTTACATAGTGTTAACATGAGTTGTTATTACGAATATTAAGATTAAGTTAGCTAAGGAATAGTATGCGTTTACTCGTGGTCGAAGATGAAATTAAAACCGGAGATTATTTAAAGCAAGGGCTTAGCGAAGCCGGCTTTCAGGTTTCATTAGCGCGTAACGGCCTTGATGGTCATCACTTAGCGATGACTGAATCTTTTGATGTCATTATTTTAGATGTGATGTTGCCTGATGTTTCTGGCTGGCGAATATTAGCATCGATTCGAGCCGTCAATAATGATATTCCCGTGTTGTTTTTATCGGCCCGTGACAGTGTTGACGATCGAGTTAAAGGGTTAGAACTAGGCGCTGACGATTATTTAATTAAACCGTTTGCCTTTGCTGAAGTATTAGCAAGAGTGCGCACTCTTATTCGTCGCGGCAGTAGTCAGAAAATTGAAGACATCTTAAGAATTGCCGATTTAGAAATGGATATGCCAAAACGTAAAGTACAACGTGCCGGAAAACGTATTTTACTCAGTACCAAAGAGTTTAACCTACTTGAATTATTGGTTCGTCGCGCGGGGGAAGTTTTACCGCGTTCGTTGATCGCTTCTCAAGTATGGGATATGAATTTTGACAGTGATACTAATGTGATTGATGTAGCGATCCGCCGGTTAAGAGGCAAAGTTGATGATGACTTTGAGGTGAAGTTAATCCATACCGTAAGAGGTATGGGGTATAAATTAGAGGCCGAAATTAATGCCTAATAATTTTCGACCGATGTCTATTACTATCAGGGTGGTGTTATTTGTTGCTGTCACCGCTGTTTTTAGCCTTTCTCTTATCGGTAGCTTAATTAATAGTTCAATAGATCACCACTTTCTTCAACAAGATACCGCTGAACTTAAAGTGATCAGCCATTCAATTGAAACATCGTTATCCCAGCAGCATAATTCAAAAGAGCAGTTAACGGCCTATTTGTCTAAAGCCGTTGTTGGTCATCACGGTGTTTATTTTCAAGTTAATAGCCAGCAAGGACAGTTAATATATCGTAACTCAACCGTAGATTTCAGCGGTTTAAATATACCATTATCAACTAATTTAAGTGCTGATCGAGCAAGCGTTACACTGCATACTGCAGATCAATCAATGTATCGGGTGTTGTTAACGGATTATAAAAATCAGCAAGCGAACTATCGAATAATTGCCGCAATTGATATGAGTTTTCATATGCAGTTTCTCACACAATTTAAACAAAGTTTGTGGGTGATCATGTTCGGTGCAGGCTTATTGGTATTGCTAACAGCTTGGTTCGCTGTTCATCAAGGTCTAAATCCTATCCGTGGTCTCAGTCGAAAAATGCAAAAGATCCAAACAGATAATTTCGAAATTAGATTAGCTGAACAAACAGTCCCCGTTGAATTGATAGATATGGTACGTTCTTTTAATTTAATGCTTGATAGACTGCAAAATGAATTTCATCGGTTAGCGAATTTTTCCACCGATATTGCTCATGAATTAAGAACGCCATTAACTAATATTATTACCCAAACTCAGGTCGGGCTTTCAAAACCACGCGCGCTAGAGGACTATCAGGAACTATTATTTTCTAATTTAGAAGAGCTAGATAGATTAACCAAAATGGTGAGCGATATGCTGTGGTTAGCTAAAAGTCAAAATGGGCTTATCAAGCCGGATCAGCAAATTTTAAATAGTGATACCGAGGTAGAGGCATTATTTGAGTATTTCGATGCACTAGCGGAAGATAATAATATTACCTTTACAAAGCAGGGTGAGTGTTTGGATTTTTACTGTGAAAAATTACATTTTAGGCAATTATTATCCAACCTTATCTCCAATGCACTGCGTTATACTGGGGCAGGTTTATCTATAACCGTAAACATCGCCAAAACCAAAGATGGGCAAGTCTGTCTCTCAGTGATTAATCCTGGCGAGCCAATACCCGCTGAGCATTTACCTTATTTATTTGATCGCTTTTATCGACCTGATAAATCAAGACAGCGGCACAGTGATGGTGCCGGTTTAGGCCTTGCTATCGTTAAAGCTTTAGTGGAAGCAAACGGCGGTAAAATCAATGTTACCTCAGATAATGTAAACACAAGCTTTAATGTGTATTTTAATCAAGCACAGCAGAATAATTTTCGTCAATAAAAACTTGGCGTGACGGTAAATAATTAGCTGGTTTTTTATCAAACCTAAGGCGTTATTCTTTTTATTTCAATGGCTTATTACGGTAATAAATAAACTCAAGGGGTGTAAGTTTCAGGTGTTAATCCTTGCCCGTTCATTATTTGAAACCAACTGGTGTTTTCATACATATTGTCGTTAAAACGTATGGTTCAGATCAGAGTAACCATGTCTGTGGTTACTCTAAATAACTGGAGGATAAAATATCAGGATTTGTTCACTTCGCTTTTTATCTTTTAGCTATCAAGCTGCGGATTATTTTATACGGTTTTTACTACTTCAGCTTGTAAATAAATTCTGATCGCAGTGATGGTATTGGCGATGATAACAATCGACTCTAACAGTATGCCACCAACGGAATTTACGACAATATTATGAGTGATCCAACATAGCGCTGCCAAGATAAAAGCTAAGCGCATCTTAATTGCTTGTAAATAAAAAACCGCATAAGTACCTAAACACGCACCTATGGTGGGTAATATACTTATCATTGATTGATATAAATATACGCCCCAAGCGATATTTGCGGCAATAAATAAAGCGCCTAACCATGGCTTATTAAACTTTAACGAGATAAATGTTCGCAGTAAATTTAAGATATTCGCCGCTGCTGCTGTTGGTGATCCCATCAGGAAAAAATGAATACTTTGACAGGTAAATAAGCACAGCATACTCACTTTTAAACGTTGATCATTTTTTTGTAGAAAAGTGTAAGTGCCAAATACAAAGCTCAGTAAACCAAAAGCTTGGGCAATATTTAAATCCATAATGTCCGCTAAAATAAAGGGATAAAAAAAAAGCATAGAAGCTAGCAATGATGCTTCTATGCTTAAAGGTGAAATTGTTTACTGGTGTTCAGCTAGTTTTAATTTGAGGATATTTGCTTCCACAAAGTAAAAGTCTCCGTAGACGATTGGCGTATTGATTTCAGAGCCGCTCGGTAAATTACCTGTTGCTTGTGTTAAGACAAAACCTAAATCGAAACTTTTACCACCCGCTTTATCGGTTCGGTACTCATTGGTTAACTTAGCCATAATTTTGTCAGCAAGTGCTACCATTTTTTGTGTTTTAGCTGGGTTATTTACAAAACTCGCATAACGGTACATACCAGCTGCTAATATTGCTGCAGCTGAGGTGTCTTTAGGTATTTTACGCTCAGTTAGGTCATATTTTTCGTGACCACAGGCGGAAATTTTATCATTCTGAATGAAACTATTTCCCTGGTGGTTTTTTAAGGTTTTGATCTTAGCTAATGCTGCTTTAGTCACCATACTGGAATCAATTAATATTGGGCTGTAACCGTGATAAGGCAAGATGGTATCTTCAATCATTGACGGACATAAATCGAGGATCCTTGAATAGGCTGTGGTTGTAGCATCCATGTTATTGGCAATTTCGTTCGCGTTACTTCTTGCCGCGAAAAAATCCCAGTCAGGCACGGCATCAGCGGCTAATAAATAGCTTACGCTGTTAAATAAACGATCAAGATGTTGCTCAAAATTAGGCAGGTTATTATCAGTATATTGAGAGTTTTGCTGTGCTTCTAAAACTGAAACAAAACCATAAAAAGACCAGGCTTGGCCTCTTGCCCATGCTGACACTGAGCCCATACCTTGCCAGTTTCCTGGTCGCATGGTGTCATAATCGATTAAATGATAAGCGATCGGACGCGCTTGTTTGCTGTCGTTATCATCATAAAAATAGTGATTTTTTAATGTTGAAGCCGCGTGGTTAAATGCCACCGCGTCATATTTATTGGTTTTACCCGCGAATAAAAAGTCTAAATTCATCATGTTGTCGACGATCACTGGATACGACCAAGGTGCAGAGATAGCTAAGGTTTCGGTTTTGCTTTTACCTTTGTCATCATACGCAAGTCGAAGTTTAGGTAAAAAGTCCCAAGATTTAATTACCTTATGCTGATCGGAATAGCGTTTAATGAGGGTGGCTCGGCCTTCATTTAAGCGTTGGTTAAAGTTACTTCTGTCGCTTTTACTGAGCTGGTTATATTCGAGTGCTTCACCATATGAATCATTCAGGATAAAACCTAAATCGTGGGTTGAGCCGCGCTGAGTCTCTGGCGCTAATGCATATTGATACATAAGGGCTGTGGCTTTTAACTTTTGCTCTTGCGCGTCGGTTAAAATATTAAAGCTTTCATCACTGGCTAATAACTTCCAAATTAAACCTGGGTAGAAACCATTAGTCCATTTTTTAGGTTGTTCAAGATAAATGGTACCGAACTCTTCTGCTCGTGGAAAACACACTAGATTTTGATCTTTTTTACAGGCCGATGACTTATGTAAGTTCTTGTCGCTTTCGACATGGTCAATTAATTTAAGATACTGATCTTTAGCAAATAACAAATTGCTTTTAGCTTGGCCTGCGGTGAAAGCTTGTTTATTTTGTGGTGTTTCGATTGGCTGCTCAGCTAGCTTGTTACCGCAGCTCGCTAAAGTAGATAAAATAGCCAAAGAGGTGATTAATCTTTTCATTGTTATCTCTATATTTGTTATCTTTAATGTGTGGTGTGGTGGCCTTACCAATTGTGATGATAGAGATTTTCCGCCACTATTTCAATTATTTTATGTTTTTGTGCTATTTATTCCCGCTTATATTGCTTATCGCTGCGCCATTAAAGTGTAGCTTGTTGCCCAAGAAATACCTTATATCACTATAATATTAATGGTTTTTATTTCAGTTAGGCAGTGCTTTGTGATCAGTGGTTGTTAATGATTATGTTAACTAAAAGCCTTTGCGTGCCTGAGTTAATAACGCCACTGGTCAGCTATTCTCATCACATCATAGGGCTGAATCGTAACGGTAATTTTATTCTTGATGTTTTTTTCGGTTAGCGTATAGTTTTGGACTTACCAGTTGGCCAATTGTTCGGTTTTGACATTGTGAGTTGTTAGCTTGTTAATTTATAACGATTAATAAAGCAGCAATTTAATGCTGTGCTGACATCTTTGTCATTTCTGGGAGATAAAAGCGCTAGCGTCAATCAGACCTAACTAAACTTTATTATTTAGATAATAAGCTGACAGTTACTAAATATTGTTAACTTTAACTTTAACTAAAACTAAAACGCGCTTATTTGACCGGTCCCCCCAATTTATTAGCGAGTGAATAACATCATCACTATGGAGAAAATAATGCTTAATTTTCGTAATTTAGCTTTACCTATTTGTTTAATCTTTACTACCTCGGTATGGGCCGCAGAATCAGCGTTATGGCAACAATTTGTCAGCGCAAAATCTGCTGGCACAGCAACAACATTACCTGATTTTTCTTATGCGGGTTTTGATTATTCAGAAAGTGAAATACCTGATCTCAGTACTTGGGCTGTTTTTAAGGTTAACGATTATGGCGCAGTCCCTGATGATAATGCTTATGACGATAAAGCGATTCAGGCGGCTATTGATGCCGCCGAAGCTGCCGGTGGTGGCGTGGTGACTTTTGCCGCCGGGCGCTATATGGTCAGCCCCAATGATACAGTCGGTGAAAATATTTTTATTAATGCCAGTAATATTGTTTTAAAAGGCAGTGAGGTCGGCGTAACTGAAATTTTTATGAATCATATGAAAGTCAAAAATGGCCGACATATTATTGAGGTTACGCCACGTGATCTCAGGGAAAAACGTTTAACGCATGTTGTTGCTCAAGCTGAGCGAGAAAGCTACCAAATTGAAGTGGCTGATGCGTCAAAATTAACGGTTGGACAGCGTATTTTAATACGTGCAGACAGCCGTGATTTAGCGAAATCCTATTATGCACCACAAGATATTTCAAGTGCATGGACGCGTTTATCAAAGGATGGCTTTCAGCTGCGTGAGTTACATACCATCGCGGCAATTGAGGGTAATAATGTGACGTTGCGCGAGCCGTTACATTTAACCTTAGCTATGGGCGAGCAACCCATTGAGGTCAGAAGTTATAATGTGATTTCAAATGTAGGTATTGAAAATATTGTTTTTAAAGGTAATTGGAATAATTATCCTGAAACGTTTGTTCATCATAAAGATGCCATTCATGACTACGCTTATAATGCCATTCGGTTAGATAATGTTGTTAATAGCTGGATCCGTAATTGTGAATTTAAAGATTGGAACCAAGGTATTTATATCGATGGCGCTGCTGCGGTAACGATAGAAAACCTAGCTTTTACCGGAAAAAAAGGACATTTGTCTATTCATATCCGTCGCTCTTACGGCGTTTTAGTGCAAGATGTACAAGACCTTGCTGGTAATCGCTATGGTCCGAGTGTTGGTTACTCATCAGTAGGCACGGTCTTTTTACGCTACCAAATGTCGCCAGAGCAGCGAATTGATAGTCACTCCGGTAGCCCATATGTAACTTTAATGGATGGCGTTACCAACGGACAATTATCAGGTAATGGTGGTCCACATAATAATTACCCGCATCATGGTAAATATTTTGTTGCTTGGAATTTTGTTTTAAATGGCGGGCCTGATAGCTATGACTTTTGGCCGAAAAAACGTAACGCTCATACGTTTGCGATGCCTTATTTTGTTGGCTTGCAAGGTAAAAAAGTCAGTATGAAAGCCGGCACCTATGCTGCCAATGAACTGGCCGCTAAAGTCGCTGAACCCTTGTCTTTATTTGAAGCCCAATTAGCTTTACGACTAAGTAAAAATAAAAAAATTAACTGATAGCATTCATTATTACATCGAAATATTAAGGAATATTTAACCATAAGTAATTAAACTATGCAGAATATGGTTTGCTGGTTAATCAAAAATTAAGGATAAGTTCCACGATGGAATATGAAAACAACGATCTAAAAACGAGAATGGTTAAACATTACCTGTTGCCAACAGCAGCTCTGCTTTATTGTTTATTTGGTGCTATTACTGGCGAAGTGACCATGTTTACTCGCTCTGGCTCGTTTGCGTTGCCGGGATCAGAAGCATTAATATTAGCAATGGCACCTGCGCTTTGGCTACTGAGTGATTTAATTATGTTTGAACCTATGTTTCAGTTGTCAAAAGTTAAGCGTTTAACACTCGGGGGATTAATTTTAATACCTGCGGGCTATATATTTTATATTGTATTATTGGCGTAAGTTAAGATAGAAAGGCAATTCATGTGGACGTTTTTACAGCCGAATATAGACCGGGGTAAATAATTGCTGGTTGGGATGATTTTTATTCTCGTATTATTGGTACTGACGGCTGAATAATATGCCGATAACCGTATTTATTAAAGTTAAAGTTAAAGTAAAGTTAAAGTGGAACTTAGTATAAGTGAAAGTTCCGCTTTAATTTTTTGTTCAATGGCCAACTAATTTTCAAATGAAACTGTGGGGCTATTGTTCTTATTTATAAAAGGCTTCAACAGTCCCTTTTAAGGTAATAAGGATAGGCTGTCCACGACGATCCAAAGCTTTAGGTGCAGGAATTTTTACCCAACCTTCACTGATACAATATTCTTCAACATCATTACGTTCTTTGTCGTTCAGTCGAATACCAATACTATGTTCGAAAATTTCTGCCACATGATGTGGGCTACGTGGATTACCTGAAAGACGATCCGGTAAAGTGGGTAACGAATTAGTATCGCTCATGGTGATAACTCTCTTAAAATAAAAATTTCGCCATTGTAGCCAATATAGACTGAGCGCTCAAGAAGGATAATTGAGTTTATAGCTGTGTATGTTATTTGGAAATTGAGATAAGTTTAAATTGAATTCAAAGGGATGATAAAAATGAAACAACGGATGATTTGTTAATTTACCGAAGCTTCATTTTATTCGAGCTTATTAAATGATTAGATTATTTTAATAAAGCCATTGCGTTAGCGACAACATTTTCAACGGTAAAGCCAAAGTGCTTTAATAACGCGTGACCAGGGGCTGATTCACCAAAAGTAGACATGCCAATAATAGCGCCAGTGCGACCAACGTATTTATGCCAATAATCAACATGAGCAGTTTCGATGGCAATGACTGATTTAACCGAGCTAGGTAGTACAGACTCTTGATAATCAGGAGATTGTAAATCAAATAATGAGGTACTTGGCATAGAAACAACCCGTACTTTTTTACCTGAGGCCGTCAGTTCTTTTGCCGCGTCAATGGCTAAACCAACTTCTGAACCGGTGGCAATTAAGATAAGTTCAGGCGTGCCATCACAATCAGATAAAACATAACCCCCTTGAGCAATTTGGCTAACTTGTGCATCAGTACGTGATTGATGCGCCAAGCTTTGACGGCTAAAAATTAAGGCACTTGGCCCGTCTTTTCTCATCACGGCTGCTTTCCAAGCAACGGCAGATTCAACGGCATCGCATGGACGCCAAGTGTGTAAATTTGGTGTCATCCGTAAATTAGCAATTTGCTCAATCGGTTGATGCGTTGGGCCGTCTTCCCCTTGACCAATGGAATCATGGGTATAAACAAAAATGTTTTGAATGCCCATTAATGCCGACATACGAACCGCGTTACGAGCATATTCCATAAACATTAAGAAAGTCGCGCCGTAGTTAATAAAACCACCATGTAATGACAAGCCGTTCATAATGCCACTCATACCAAACTCACGAACACCGTAGAATAAATAATTACCCGCGGCATCGTCAGCAGAAATGCCTTTTGAACCTGACCATAATGTTAAGTTTGAACCAGCTAAATCAGCGGAACCGCCTAATAATTCAGGTAACATAGCGCCAAATACTTCAATGGTATTTTGTGAAGCTTTTCGGCTAGCAATGTTTTGTTCGTTGTTTTGACATGACAAAATATAATCATCAGCTTTTGCTTCGAATGACTCAGGCAGTGCGTTATCAATCACCCGACGGGTATATTCAGCGGCTAGTTCAGGGTGAGCTTTTGCATAAGCATCAAAACGTATTTGCCATTGGCTTTCAGCTGTTTGACCTGCGGCTTTTGCATCCCAAGCTTGGTAAACATCTTGTGGAATTTCAAATGGCGCATATGGCCAATTTAAAAATTCACGCGCGGCATTAATTTCGTCTGGTCCTAAAGGTGAACCATGGCAATCGTGAGAGCCAGATTTATTTGGTGAACCAAAGCCAATCACGGTTTTACAACAGATCATGCTTGGTTTGTCGGTGATTGATTTTGCTTCGGCGATTGCCCCAGCAATGGCTTCAGGGTCATGCCCGTCAACATTGCTAATAACATGCCAGCCATAGGCGTGAAAACGTGCTGGGGTATCGTCGGTAAACCAACCTTCAACATGTCCATCAATTGAAATGCCGTTGTCATCCCAAAAGGCAATTAATTTACCTAAACCTAAGGTGCCAGCTAAAGAGCAAGCTTCGTGTGAAATGCCTTCCATTAAACAGCCATCACCTAAAAAGCAATAGGTAAAGTGATCAACAATGTTAAAATGTTCTTTATTAAATTGTGCCGCGAGTGTTTTTTCAGCGATTGCCATACCAACAGCATTTGAAACACCCGCTCCTAGTGGGCCGGTGGTGGTTTCAACACCTGGCGTGTAGTTATATTCAGGGTGACCTGGCGTTTTTGAATGAAGTTGACGAAATTGCTTGAGTTCATCAATCGGTAAATCATAACCACTGAGATGTAACAGTGAATAAATTAACATAGAACCGTGACCATTGCTTAAGACAAAGCGATCACGATCTGACCATTTAGGGTTCGTTGGGTTATGTTTTAAAAAGCTATTCCATAATACTTCGGCAATATCAGCCATACCCATTGGTGCACCAGGATGTCCTGAGTTAGCTTGTTGAACCGCGTCCATACTTAAGGCGCGAATGGCATTAGCCAAATTTTGTCTAGGAGAGGTCATGCTCTTTTCCTTACAGTATAAATTTCCCGTTCAGTTCGCGTTCTATGTGCTAGTGAACGAGCTGAAATGTGAAATCGGGTTACTTAATTAACGAACGAACTAAGTCTTCTAAAATAAGCTGATCTTTGGCAAAGTTACGAATACCTTCAGCTAATTTTTCCGTT
Organism: Thalassotalea sp.; assembly: GCA_051251725.1. Lineage (GTDB taxonomy): Bacteria > Pseudomonadota > Gammaproteobacteria > Enterobacterales > Alteromonadaceae > JALZUE01. The sequence goes on from JBPOFN010000003.1 coordinate 29,330, forward strand.
GCCATCGCGTTTTCATTAAGCTGCCAGTTAAAGTTTTTTTGATCGAGTGGTGCTTTTTTTTCTGGTGGTGTTGTCGATGGTTTTTCAGCGGATAATTTTACCGCTAATTCGCCTGTTGTTGCTTGTAATTCATTTAACAAAGCAGGTGAAATAGTTAATAAGTCACAACCGGCCAGTTCAATAATTTCAGAGGTGTTTCTGAAACTTGCCCCCATGACGACGGTTTTATAATCGTTTTGTTTGTAGTAGTCATAAATCGCGGTGACCGATTGCACACCAGGATCATCACTGCCTTCAAAATCTCGCCCTTCCGATTTTTTATACCAGTCTAAAATGCGACCAACAAAAGGGGAAATTAGGGTGATATTGGCCTCAGCACAAGCAACGGCCTGAGTTAAACTGAATAATAAGGTTAAGTTACAAGCAATGCCTTCTTGCTCTAATTGCTCGGCTGCTTTAATACCTTGCCAAGTTGACGCCAATTTAATTAATACACGTTCTTTAGGAATACCAGCCGCTTGATAAAGGGCAATTAATTTACGCCCTTTAGCTACACTCGCTTCGGTATCAAACGACAAACGAGCATCTACTTCACTTGAAATGCGACCTGGCACATGTTTTAAAATTTCACAGCCAAAATTAACAATAAGTTGATCACAGATATCATCAATATCATCACTTGAGTTTGCGATGGCCGCTTCAATAAGAGATTGGTATTGAGGTAATTTAGCCGCTTGTAATATCAATGAAGGATTGGTGGTGGCATCCGTTGGTTTTAATGCTTTAATTGAGTCTACATCACCGCTGTCGGCAACGACAATAGTCACATCTTTTAGCTGTTCTAATAAATTCATCTTTATATTTACTCTAGTTACTTTTTATTTGTAGTATGATAACACTATATTGGAATGGCGGAAAGTGGATAAATGCTGAATTTATCGCAGGAGAATTTCCGCTATAATGGCAAAAATTTGCAAATGATTTGCTTAAGCGCTAGAAAATATTATAAATATCGGTAATATAAGTCATATCATAGTATTATTTTTTTGACTCGTAATTCGCACACCTTTTCTACTAGTTGATTCAGAGGGGATTTTTTTTTACCCTTTGTGATTTTCGGTTTATTTAAGCGTGAGTAAGTCATAAAACAAATATAAAATAATAGAACCGTATAAAAAGTAATCATAGAGACCTTTATGGCAAATAGATCAACTAATCGACCGCAAAGTATTCATAGTTGGGTAGCTAGTGAACTTGGCAATCGTATTGTCACCGGTACTTACCAACCTGGCGAATATATCCCAAATGAAACCAATTTAGGTGAAGAGTTGGGAGTATCTCGTACTGCTTTAAGAGAAGCATTTAAATTATTGTCGGCTAAAGGTTTGATTGAATCGCGCCCAAAACTTGGCACCCGTATTCGTGAGCGCAAGCATTGGAATATGTTTGATTCAGTCTTATTGGGCTGGATGTTTGACTCGAAGCCATCGCCAAAGTTTTATGAATCACTTTTTGAAATTCGTAAAATTTTTGAGCCAGCGGCTGCTGAACTTGCTGCCTTGAATCATACCGAAGAACAAATCGCTGTGATTGCCGATGCTTATGACAAAATGGAAAAAGCTAAATTAGGTACCGATGAAATTTATTCTACCGATGTAGATTTTCATATGGCGATTCTAACCGCGACTAATAATGATTTTATGATCGCTTTAGGGGTAACCATTCAAACCGCTTTGATGGGAATTTTCCGTTTAAGTAGTGGTGCGACTAATAAAGAATACCAAGATGCCTTACCTGGTCATAAAGCGATATATAAAGCGATTGAAGCAAAAGATCCTGAGGGCGCGAAACAGCAAATGTTAGTACTATTAGATGATTCACAAAAGAATCTCGAGGGTACGTTAGAGCAATAAACTCTGCAATTAGCACGTCAATTATTATGAATGGCTAACATCTTATAGGTGTTAGCCATTTTTTTTGTCCGGTAAATCAGTTGATTACTATTATTTTAAGTTGTTATTTAACGATAACGGTAAATGTTATTGATCGGTGAATGATTTATGTAGTATTGTATTACTAATGGTTGGCTGTCACTACAGTTCTTGATTTAAGTTTAGGTGTCGCTTTGAAAAATAATGATAACAATATCAAGCTTAGATCAGCGAGTTGGTTTGGTACTAATGATAAAAATGGTTTTATGTACCGTAGTTGGATGAAAAACCAAGGTATTCCTGATCATCATTTTCATAATAAACCGGTTATTGGCATTTGTAATACTTGGTCAGACTTAACTCCTTGTAATGGGCACTTTCGTGAATTAGCAGAAAAAATTAAAAACGGTATTAGAGAAGCAGGGGGCATTCCGGTGGAATTTCCCGTGTTCTCAAGTGGCGAGTCAAATCTTCGTCCAACGGCGATGTTAACTCGCAATTTAGCGGCGATGGACACAGAAGAAGCTATTCGTGGCAATCCTATTGATGGCGTTGTGTTAATGGTTGGTTGTGATAAAACCACTCCGGCCTTATTGATGGGCGCGGCCAGCTGTGACTTACCGACGATTGTTGTGACCGGTGGGCCAATGCTAAACGGCAAACATCAAGGTAAAGATGTGGGCTCAGGTACTTTAGTGTGGAAAATGAGTGAAGACTACCAAGCCGGTAACATTAATCTAGACGAATTTATGAGCGCTGAAGCAGGCATGTCACGTTCATCAGGTACCTGTAACACCATGGGGACGGCTTCAACCATGGCGTGTATGGTTGAAAGTTTAGGCGTGAGTTTACCTCATAATGCTGCTATTCCTGCAGTTGACTCTCGTCGCCATGTTTTAGCGCATATGTCAGGTATGCGAATTGTTGATATGGTTAAAGAAGATTTAAAACTCTCGCAACTATTAACCAAAGAAGCTTTTATTAATGCGATTAAAACTAATGCTGCGATTGGCGGTTCAACCAATGCGGTGATCCATTTAAAAGCGATTGCTGGGCGTATTGGGGTAGAGTTAAATTTAGACGATTGGTCTTATGGTCATGATGTGCCAACCCTTGTTAATTTACAGCCTTCTGGCCAGTATTTAATGGAAGACTTTTATTATGCCGGTGGTTTACCTGCGGTGTTAAGAACATTGGGTGAGCAAGGCTTGTTAATTAATGACGCCCTAACCGCGAATGGTAAAACCTTGTGGCAAAATGTAAAAACAGCCTCGCAATATAATCCGGATGTTATTTTTCCTTTTGATAAGCCTTTAATGGAAAATGGTGGGATCCGTATATTGCGTGGTAATTTAGCGCCTCGTGGTGCGGTAATAAAACCTTCGGCAGCAAGCAAACATTTGATGAAACATCGCGGTAAAGCGGTAGTGTTTGAAAGTTTGGAACATTACAAAAAACGTATTGATGATCCTGCGCTTGAGATTGATGAACATAGTGTCATGGTATTAAAAAATTGTGGTCCTAAAGGTTATCCTGGTATGGCGGAAGTTGGCAATATGGGGTTACCGCCTAAGCTTTTGAAAAAAGGTATTACTGATATGGTGCGGATCTCGGATGCTCGCATGAGTGGTACCGCTTTTGGTACGGTAATTTTACATGTCACGCCGGAAGCCATGGAACTTGGCCCGTTAGCGGCAGTACAAGAGGGCGATTATATTGAACTTGATGTAGAAACTGGCCGATTACATTTAGAAGTTAGTGCGCAAGAGTTAACTAATAGATTAGCTCAGTTAAAAGCCAATCAGGTGATTGTTAAAACCGGAGGTTATCTAGAAATTTATCGTGAACGCGTTTTACAAGCGGATGAAGGCTGTGATTTTGATTTTCTAGTGGGATGCAGAGGCGCTGATGTTCCTTCGCATTCGCATTAGCAACTCTGAGATTCTTCTTTATAATGAACTAAGTTTTAATAATAAAAGGTTTAATTATGAATTTGAGTAACCTTTATCCAAGTTTGCGTGGAAAAGTGGTTTTTATTACCGGTGGAGCGACAGGGATAGGTAACTGTTTTGTTGAGTCTTTTGCTGAACAAGGTGCAAAAGTGATTTTTGTTGATGTTTTGGAATCGGAATCAACAGCATTAGTGAATGGGTTAACCGAAAAAATACCGGGTGCACAAGTGTACTTTTTTCAATGTGACTTAATTGATATTGAAAAATTAAAAAATATTATGCAACAGGTTGAAGCCGAAATAGGTGATATTTCCGTATTAGTGAATAGTGCAGCCAATGATACTCGTCATAAATTTCAGGATGTTAGCATCGAAGATTGGGATCGTTGTATCAATATTAATTTACGACATTACTTTTTTGCTATTCAGGCCGTACAACAGCAAATGGCAAAAAATGGCGGCGGCTCAATTATCAATATGGGTTCAATGAGCTGGCATGATCACCAAGGTGGTATGCCTGGTTATACCGCAGCGAAAGCGGGTGTTGTTGGTTTAACCCGAGGTTTTGCCAGTGAATTAGGTAAAGATAAAATTCGAATTAATACCATTACTCCAGGTTGGGTGATGACAAAACGCCAGTTAACCCATTGGGTAAATGAAAATACAGTTAAAAAAATTGAAGAAAACCAATGTATTAAAGATTATGTCATGCCGGAAGATATTGCCGCCATGGTGTTATTTCTAGCCTCAGACGACAGTAAATTGTGCACAGCTCAAGACTTTGTTGTTGATGGTGGTTGGATTTAATGCAAACTAAAATAAAACCATAAGAGAGCACTGAGAGCTAAATGACGAAAAAATCGCCCCAACTTAACATTACTAAACAGCAATTGGTTAATTCTACTTTGGCTGCACCATTAGAGATTATTACTTTGGCAAATTGTCACGGTTTAACTGTGTCTTTGTCGAATTTAGGGGCGAGTATTTGGTCAGTAACTGTACCAGAAAAAAGCAATAATCTGCCTGCAACTGAGCTGGTTTTAAATTATCAAAATATCGAAGATTGGGCGAAAAATCCTTATTATTTTGGCGTTACCGCCGGCCGAGTAGCCAATCGTATTGGCGGCGCTAATTTTGAATTAGAGGGTAAAACTATTCATTTAGCTGCCAATGAAGGTGACAATCAGCTACATGGTGGTCCGGGCGGCTTGAGTCAATGTTTTTGGTCTTTTGAAACCAGTCAAGATGTGGATTCGGTAGCGGTTACTTATCACCATCACAGCCCTGATGGCGATCAAGGTTTTCCGGGTAATATGGATATTGAATTAACTTACCGCTTAAGCAATAACAACGAGCTAACCTTAACTTATCAAGCGGTTGCCGATCAAAGTACGCCGATTTGTTTAACCAACCATGCTTATTGGAACCTTGCCGGTACCTCGAACGGTGATATTTTATCACACACCCTTGAATTGCCGGCAGACTATATTTTAGCCCTAAACGAGCAACAAATACCCACGGGTGAACTTAACTTAGTCACGGACAGCGCTTTTGATTTCCGTACCAATAAAGCGATTGGCAAAGATATTGAGCAATTAAAGAATGGCTATGATCACTATTTTGTCGTTAAGCGTGGTAACAATGAACTAATGCCGGTTGCTAAGTTAACGGATCCTAAATCGGGGCGAGTAATGGAAATTTTATCGACCGAAGCAGGTATTCAGTTATACAGTGGTAACTTCCTTGATGGCAGCCATATAGGTAGTAATAAACAAGCGCTGACTAAACATATGGGCTTGTGTTTGGAAACCCATGGTTTCCCTGATGCTGTCAATCATGCACATTTTCCTAGCGTCATGGTGAACAAAGGTGAAGTCTACCAACAAACCACCTTACATCGATTTTCAAAATTTTAAGTAACTGATCCCCTAATAATATAAATATAAACAGGATTTATTGTTAAATTCTAAAGAGCAGAGGTCTAAATAATGTATATTCGTAGTATGATAATATTAATGTTGGTGTCGGTCACGCAGAGCGCATTTTCAACCACCATAGGTTTTTCGCAAGTGGGTTCAGAAAGTGGCTGGCGTACTAGCTTTAGTGAGTCGGTCAAAGCGGAAGCGAAACAACGAGGCATTAATTTAAAATTTGCTGATGCCCAACAAAAACAAGAAAACCAAATTAAAGCAGTGCGTAGTTTTATTGCCCAAGGTGTCGACGGTATCGTAATTGCCCCAGTCGTTGAAACCGGTTGGAAGCCGGTCTTAAAAGAGGCTAAACGTTCTGGCATTCCGGTGGTTATTGTTGATCGTAATATTAAAGTAAAACAGCAGTCGCTATTTTTAACTCGTATTGCCTCTGATTTTAGTGAAGAAGGACGAAAAATTGCCCGTTGGTTAGTAAAAGCAACCAATGAGAATTGTGCCATTGCTGAACTGCAAGGAACCGTAGGAGCAACAGCGGCAATAGATCGTGCAAGGGGCTTTAACGAAGTAATTGCTAACTACCCGAATATGAAGATAGTGCGAAGCCAAACCGGTGAATTTACCCGTACTAAAGGTAAGGAGGTCATGGAAAGTTTTTTAAAAGCAGAGCAAGGTGGTAATTCACTTTGTGCTGTTTGGGCGCATAACGATGAAATGGCGTTAGGTGCTATTCAAGCGATTAAAGAAGCCGGTTTGCAACCAGCGAAAGATATTTTAGTAGTTGCTGTTGATGGTGTCCCTGACTATTTTAAAGCAATGGCCGATGGTGAAGCGAACGCAACGGTTGAGTTAAGTCCACATTTGGGCGGCCCTGCTTTTGATGCGATTGAAGCGTATTTAAAAGGTGATAAAAATATTAAAAAGCTGATCAGCACCACAGGTGAATTATTTACCCAAGCAACCGCTGCTCAAGAATATCAACAAAGACGAATGAAATAGTCATCGATGTTTAAGATGAAAAAATCACTATTCGTTGATCAAGGAGTTGTTCTATGTCTGTAGTATTAGAACTCAAAAATATTAGTAAAACTTACCCCGGGGTTAAGGCCTTAGCCGATGTTGATCTCACCTTATATCAGGGGGAAGTTCATGCGTTATTAGGTGAAAATGGTGCTGGAAAATCAACGCTCGTTAAGGTAATGACCGGCGCACAAAATAAAGATGCAGGTAAAGGGCAGATTTTATTTAATCAGCAATCACATCATTTTAAAACCCCAGCAGAAGCACAAGTTGCCGGTATTAGTACGGTTTATCAAGAAGTAAACTTATTACCAAACTTAACGGTAGCGCAAAATTTATTTTTAGGTCATGAGCCACGTAAATATGGTTTGATTGATTACAAAAAAATGTTGATAGAGTCGGAAAAACTATTAACACGTTTTAAGTTGTCAATTGATGTTAATGCGCAACTGTCGTCGTTTTCAGTAGCGGTTCAGCAACTTATCGCTATTGCCCGTGGTGTGGCGATGTCAGCGCAGGTTTTAGTATTAGATGAACCTACCGCTAGTTTAGATACAGATGAAGTAAAAACCTTATTTTCCGTGCTGAATCAATTAAAAGCACAAGGTGTTGCGATTGTTTTTATTACCCATTTTCTTGATCAAGTGTACCAAATCAGTGATCGCATTACTGTGCTTCGTAATGGTAAACAAGTCGGTGAATTTTTAACGGCGGAGCTACCGCGCGCTAAATTAATTGAAGCCATGTTAGGTAAAGAATTACAACACTTAAAAACTCAACAAAGTGATGGTGAAATCCCCCTCAACGAAACAACTCCGCTGCTACAGTTAAACGGAGTATCAGCTAATGGCTCTATTCAAGCAATGGACTTAACGGTGGGTAGAGGACAAGCGGTTGGTTTGGCAGGTCTATTAGGCTCAGGTCGTACTGAAGTTTGTAAAACAATATTTGGTTTAGACAGTTTAACTGATGGCGAAATTACCTTTGCCGGTAATAAATTAAAACTAACCCAACCTGCTGATGCCATTAACGTAGGCATTGCTCTGTGTCCTGAAGATAGAAAAACAGACGGTATTATTGGACCGCTTTCTATTCGTGAAAATATCGCTTTAGCATTACAAGCTCGTTTAGGTTGGTGGCGTTGTATATCAAAAGCTAAGCAGGAAGAACTGGCGCAGTTTTATATCGACAAATTACAAATCGCCACGCCAGATGCCGACAAACCGATTGAGCAGTTAAGTGGTGGTAATCAACAAAAAGTGATCCTTGCCCGCTGGTTAGCGATTGATCCTGAGCTATTAATTTTAGATGAACCCACCCGTGGTATCGATATTGGTGCTCATGCCGAAATTTTAACCTTAATTAAAACCTTATGTGAAGACGGTATGTCGTTATTAGTGACCTCTTCTGAATTAGATGAATTAGTGGCTTTTGCCAATAAAGTTGTCGTTTTGCGAGATCGCCATAAAGTGACTGAACTGAGTGGTGATAAGTTAACATCACAGCATGTTATGCAAGCGATTGCGGAGGGATAAATGAAATCTTCAAACAATAATCAAGCGGCCGCTGAACCGTCGGCGGTTGAGCAACTATTAACACAAGAGCAAGCACTAGCTGCCGCTAAAAGCGAGCGTTATCAAGCGGGTTCAAGTAATAATTTTTCCCGTTATTTATGGCCGGTGTGTGCGTTAATTTTATTATTAGCGGTGAATCTTATTTTAGACCCAAGTTTTTTTAGCATAGCTTATCAAGATGGTCGTTTATATGGCTCATTAATTGATATTTTAAACCGTTGCGCGCCGGTGGCTTTATTAGCGATTGGTATGAGTGTAGTGATCGCAACCGGTGGTATCGACTTATCGGTTGGTGCGGTGATGGCTATTTCAGGTGCTGTTTGTGCCAACTTATTATTAATGCCTGATATCGCCTTAATTACCGTGTTATTCGCTGGCTTAGCGGTGGGAATTGTCGCCGGTTTAGTGAATGGCTCGTTAGTAAGCTATTTAGGTATTCAGCCGATCGTGGCTACTTTGCTCTTAATGGTGGCTGGTCGTGGTGTTGCCCAATTAATTAACCAAGGACAAATTATTACTTTTCAACATGACAGCTTTGCTTTTATCGGTGTTGGCAATTGGCTGGGTTTACCTATGCCGGTTTGGCTAGTTATTGGCATGTTAGTGGTCACCCAATTATTACTGCGTAAAACTGCATTAGGTTTATTTATTGAATCGGTCGGCTGTAATGCGAGCGCTAGTCGATATTTAGGGATTAATGATAAAGCCGTTAAGTCGTTTGCTTATGTTATTGCCGGTATTTGTGCGGCGTTAGCAGGGATGATCAGCGCGGCGAATATTCAAGGCTCAGATGCTAACAATGCCGGTTTATGGCTTGAACTTGATGCTATTTTAGCCGTTGTTATCGGTGGTGCTTCGCTAGTCGGGGGCAGATTCTCTTTAGCATTAGCGATTACTGGTGCACTGATCATTCAAACGTTAGCCACCACCATTATTGTTAGTGGTTTACCGGCTAAATTTAATTTATTAATTAAAGCCGTCGTGATTTTAATGGTTTTATTATTACAGTCAGAAAAGTTTAGAAAACAGCTCAAAGCGCTGTTTAGCTCTAAAGGTCGTCAACAAAATTTAGGATCAGCGAAATGATGTCAAAACGCTTTTTTCCCTTATGGATCACCACCAGTTTATTAATGGTTTTATTTATTATTGGTGCCGCTCAATTTGAAGGGTTTGGCAGCTTAAGGGTCGTGACTAACTTATTTAGTGATAATGCTTTCTTATTGATCACCGCATTAGGAATGACCTTAGTGATCATCTCAGGTGGTATTGACTTGTCGGTTGGCTCGGTTATCGCGCTAAGTGGGGTGCTATGTAGTGTTTTGATCACTGAATATCAATGGCATCCGGTTGCTGTTTTTGCTTTAGTTATCCCATTAGGCACGTTATTTGGTGCTTTGATGGGCACGCTAATTCATGTTTATCGCTTGCAGCCCTTTATTGTCACACTAGCGGGTATGTTCTTAGCTCGAGGTTTAGCTACCACCATTAGCGAACAGTCGGTAGAAATTGACCATCCCTTTTATGACATGGTGTCTGATTTTGGTTTTTCACTGCTGGGCAATGCGTGGTTTGATACCAGTTCGATGATCTTTATTTTGTTGCTAATATTTATTGTGACCATAATGCATTTTACCCGTTTTGGCACCAACATTTATGCCTTAGGTGGTAGTGAACAGTCGGCGCAATTAATGGGCGTACCGGTGAAAAAAACCACCATTGCCATTTATGCTGCAAGTAGCGGTTTAGCGACCTTGGCCGGGATAGTTTTTACCTTTTATACCTTTTCTGGTTATGCCCTAGCTGGTGTAGGTGTCGAACTTGATGCTATTGCCGCTGTTGTCATTGGTGGCACCTTATTAACCGGCGGCAGTGGTTATGTTATTGGCACCGTTTTAGGGGTGTTATTGATGGGTATTATTCAAACCTATATTACTTTTGATGGCACACTGAGTAGCTGGTGGACAAAAATTGTAATAGGCTTGTTGTTATTCTTTTTTATTGTGCTGCAAAAGGTTCTTAACCGAGAGAAAAATTCGCATGCTTAACAATATATTTACTTTTATTATCAAAATATCAGTCATGGTGACGATGCTTTGTCAGATGTTTTTTGTACAAGCAGAAAACATTAACCAAAGTACGATACAACAAAGCTATGTTGTTGAACCCTTTATCCCTAATCGGGCGGATCCTTGGGTTCATCGTACAGACAATGGTGATTATTATTTTACTGGCTCAGTGCCAGAGTATGACCGGATTGAATTACGTCATGCAAGTACATTAAACGGCTTAAAAACCGCGACTAAAAAGGTTGTTTGGCGTAAAAATACTAGTGGGCCAATGAGTGTTAATATTTGGGCGCCGGAACTGCACCATATTGACGGTGTTTGGTATATCTATTTCGCCGCCGGTGATCTCGATAAACCGTTTAGTATTCGAATGTATGCGCTAAAAAATACCTCAATAGATCCAATGACAGGGCAATGGCAAGAAGCCGGTAAGGTCAAAGTATCACGAGAAAGTTTTTCGTTAGACGCCACGAGTTTTACTCACCAAGGTCAGCGTTATTTAGTGTGGGCACAACAAGATGAGGCACAAAGTTATAATACCGGCTTAGTGATCGCAAAAATGAAAAATCCTTTAGCGGTTGAACAACCGGAAGTTTATATTACCGAGCCGTTATTAGCTTGGGAGCGTCTTGGTTATAAAGTCAATGAAGGGGCTGCAGTGCTTAAACGTCACGGTAAAATTTTTATTACTTATTCTGCTAGTGCAACTGATCATCGTTATGCCATGGGCTTATTATGGGCTGATGAAAACGCAGATTTATTAAAAGCTGAAAGCTGGCATAAATTGCCTGAGCCGGTTTTTACTACCCAAGAAAATTTGTTTAGATTTGGCCCAGGTCATAACAGTTTTACTGTGTCTGAAGTTGGTAAAAAAGACCTCATGATTTATCATGCTAGGGATTACCTTAATCTGCGTGGAACGCCGCTAACCGATGGTAATCGACATGCAAGAATACGTGAAATCACTTGGTCAACAGATGGTTTTCCGATATTTAATAATACCCTTAAAGATTAAGTGTTATTGAGTGTTTTTTTGCTTTTGATAAGCATTAATTAAGTTTTTAACGGTAATTGGCTCTTGGCGTGATAGTTTTTTATTCGAATATAAAAACTGAGAATAATCAATATCTCGCCAATTTCTATTATTAATAAACGCTAAATATTGCTCAACATTATGCTTAGTGATTAATTCAAAGTGGTTGTGTTCTTTTGGAATATTAGGCTGTTCGATAAAGCGGTCAATACCGTGATGATAATCAATGATAAGGTTAACCGCCTTTGCCCCCATTAAAAAGTGCCCGCCAACTAGCGCAGTTATTTTTCCTTCTTTTATTTTATTTAACCCTTTAGGTAGCCAGTCAAAACCACCAATGATGAGTTTATCATTGCCGGTTAATTTTTCGATACGACTTGAGGCGGCTACTGCCATTTGTGCACTAGCACACCAATAAATTAAAGTGTTAGGGTAACGTTTAACGATGGTTTCAATACGTTGCTCTACTAAACGATGATCAAAATTCAAGGTGATAATTTGGTTTAATGTCGTATTTGGGTGCTTTTTTTGTTGCTCGATTAACCCACTATTTCTTTCATGGGTAACCGCATCAAATGACCCACTTAAACCGGTAATATAAGCCGTTTTTCCTGGGAATCTTCTATGGTGTTCATCAATTAAGGTTTTGGTTAATAATTCACTTCCGGCCACTTGGTCATAAAAAACTTCTCCTAACCAATGTTGATAATTTTCTCTTGGTTTGCCGATCATTTTAGCTTCTTCCCCCGTTAACACCTGCTCTAGGGTAATAAAGTTGATTTTTTGTTGTTCTAATTCTTGAAAGACTTCAGAAATACTCCCTTGAAAGGGGCGAAATACTACATAATCAGGTTTAGTTGGAGAATTAATTGCTTGCTGTATTGCAGTTTTAAAAGCAAAGCGATTATTGTCGGTATAAATTATTTTTAATGAAATTTCAGAGTTTTTGGCGGCACTTTGCGTTGCATCAGCAAGTAAGTACCAAAATTGATGATGGCTGTAGTCAGGCAAAATAAAAGTTACATTAAGCGCTAGCACTTTCAGTGGGAATAGGCATAAAACTAGGTAAATACTTTTTTTCAAGGAATACCTTCTTAATGTTTTATAGTTCCTCCAATATATATGAGGATTAAAAAATTAGCTAGGCATTGATGATATCCCTTTATCTGATACAAATTATCATAAAATTGCAACCCAGCTAACCCAACTTAAGCGTATTTAATATGAACTTAAATTGGGTTAGGTTTCTTCATTCATAACATCATAAATGAGAGGAATTAATATTTTGGCCAACCATTGGCGTCCCAGTTTAATTTACTGATCATTAATTTAGGTGTGCCATTATCATTAGCGTCATAAGCATGACGAACGATGGTGTTATTACCGATAATATCTTGACCACCTGGGCCAACCCAAGCCGCATTACCTCCATCTAAAACACTACCACCGCTGTTCATCATGTTTACGCCATTTTTATCCAAATAAGGGCCGGTGATACTGGTTGAACGACCATATTCAATTTTATAAGTACTATTAACTCCCGCACAACACTTGCCGGTTGAAACAAATAAATAGTAATAACCATTACGATAAGTAATGCTTGGCGCTTCAATGCCACCAGAGCGAGCAGCTATTGAATATAAGCTACCGGTAGGTTTCATGCTGGTGGCATTTAATCGAGTCACTTTAATGCCATTAAACCAAGAGCCATAAACTAACCAAGGTTTGTTGTCGTTATCAATAAATAAATCTGGGTCGATGGCATTATGGCCACTCGAGGTAGTGGTATAAGTAACGACACCTTGATCTTGCCAATTACCTGCAGCAATATCGGTTGTTGATAACAAACCAATGGCTGACTGATTAGAACCAAAAGTAGAAATACTGTAATACATATAGGTTGTGTCATTGTAGGCTTTAACGTCTGGCGCCCAAACATCAATACCATCATGATTTGGCACATAGTTTTGCCACCAGCTCAGGCCACTTGGTAATACTGAAGCTAAGGGCGACCAGTTAAGTCCGTCGGTCGACATTTTGCCATAGATACCTTGTCCGGTTTGGTATTCGTAATAAGTACCATTGCTGTTAATCATGGTGGGATCGTGAGTAACAATATCACCTGTTAATGGCCAGTGGTATGGGGCGCCCGTATCTACTGATTCAAACGCCCATTGCTGAGAGTCCCCACCCCAGTAGGTCCATTGTGAGATATTTGCGCCGTTTGACGTTGACCAATTAAATACTTCAGCACCTTTGCCTGTATAAGCATTAATTAAACTAAAATGGCCATTACCTTGATCTGTCATCTGCCATTTTTGACTTTCACCACCCCAGTAGCTGTATTGGGCAATATCGGCACCGTCAGTGGTATCCCAATTATAAACTTCAATGGCTTTGCCTGTCGCCACTGAGAGTATTGAATATTTACCACTACCTATGTAGTTAACTTGCCACAATTGGTTGCTGGCACCATTGCTACTATATTGAATAATACTTGTACCATCGGCACTTGAGGCATTGAGGACATCGAGTACTTTGCCACTGTGTTTGTTTTTAATGACATAAGTTCCGTTGTCTATTTGTTGCGCGTTGGTTGCTGTCGTTAACAATGAAACTGTCATTAACATTGTTGATAACCATTTACTTTTTTTAATAAATAACTTCATATGCTTCTCTGTTTTATTATTGTATTTATACATTATTCGACTGGTTCATGGTGGTTAACACTAGGTTAACTTTTATATTGTAGTATTGTATTACTAAATAGTTCAATGATTGTTTTTGAATCTTTTAAGTGAAAAGTACGTAGCAATTAGTTGAGAAAGAAGAAGTCATTAATAATAAGTTAACAGTGCTATTAAAATCATGACGTGTAGACGAGAATTAACTACGAAAGAAAGTTAAGTTATTGGTAAGTTATTTTTTTAAATAACTTACCAAAGTTAAGTTTTTAACAAAATTTATCCAAAAAACCTTTAAAAGAGGTTAATAAAGCGATTAATTGACAAAGTTGATGCTAATTTTTTAGTAACCGAATACCGTAGAGTCCACCAGCAATTGAATTTTCTTTTGCTTTAAACTTCAAACGAAAGGGTTTATTTGGATCGGCTATTAGGTGCGCTGGGATATCAATATTTTGGTGATAAAAAACGGGACCTTTATCACCACTTAACCTAATCGTTGATAGTAACTTATCATCAATTAAGACATCAAAATGACGATTATCATCTAAGCCAAAAAAAGTTAGTTGTAGGGTGACTGAACGTTGACCTTTTACGTGCATTTGATAACTAAACCAGTCTCTGGCATGGCGCCAATGTTTGGTGCCATTTAAACCGGCTTCACTTTGTTCTGCTTGAAAAAAGTGATCAGCTTCCGGTTGTTGTTCACCCGGCTGGATTATATCTAAGGTGCGAGCCGCTAATTCAGATTCTTGTTGCGCCTGTGCTGTTAAGTTTTGTTTGACACTTTCCCATTCAGTGGGCGAGCTTTGTGGGAAATAAATACTATAACGGCTGTCATGTAACCTAAAAAAGGGTATTAAGGTTAATGGTGTGGTTTGCGCCATTGTCGCGTGGCCGGTTGTGAAAGTTAATGGCGTACTGCCAAGCGGTTTAATTTGCTTAACAAACTCTGCACCTTTACTTAAAAACATCGGCACATTATCGGTTGGGCAAACTGGCCCTTGAGCAATATGTCCCATTCTACTGCTATCGCCAATAAAGTTTAGCTGCTCATTTTTAAAGGGATTAGCTTTTGCTGCTAAGACAATTGGACCATGTAAAATCGAATAATAATTCGATTGATCCGGTAATTGTTCAGCGCTTGTGTGCATCGGAAACTGTACGTTAACAACATCACCTTTATGCCAAGTTCTATTAATACGAACATACTCATCAGGAGAAGCTTTAATATCAAAGGCTTGGCCATTGACTGATACTGTTAATAACTTTGCCGTTACCCATGCAGGGTAACGAATATTAAGCGCAAAAGTTGCATCGTTATGAATGGTTAAGCTGCTATTTTCAGCATCAGGAAATAACGTTTTTTGTGATATCTTTATTTTTTTTTCTGACCAAGTAACTTCAGAATTAACAAATAAATTAACATAAAAATCATCGCCTCGGCTGGCATAGATAATTTCACCATATTTTGAATGGTTTTCGATACCTGAACCAACACAACACCACATTCCTTGCGCAGGAGCCGAATACACTCGATAATGATTAGGTCGCATTGGCGTGAAATAAACTAAACCACCATGAACCGGATGTTGCGACGATAAAATGTGGTTATACAGGGCTCGTTCGTAATAATCGATATAGTGTAAATCTTGCTTATTTTCATACAAAATTTTCGATAATTTTAACATGTTGTAGGTGTTACAGGTTTCAGGGCCTTCAACATCTTTAACCATGCTGCTGAAATCATCACTTGGGTGAAAATGTTCACGCACACTATTACCACCAATAGAAACACTACGTTTACCGACGACTTGTTGCCAAAAGTAATCAGCACTGTCTAACCAGGTTTTATCGTTATTTAATTGCGCTATGCGGGCAATACCAACAATTTTAGGAATTTGGGTATTGGCATGTAATCCGGTGAGTTTATCTTGCTTGTTAAGTAAAGGCTTGAGTAATACTTGCTCAGTATAACGTTTGGCTAAGGTTAAATATTTAGCGTTATCGGAGATCGCATACACATCGGCTAAGGTTTCGTTTAAACCACCATACTCAGTGCGCAGCATAAGTTGTAGTTGTTCATCAGTTAACTTATTACTTAAAGTGAGCATCCAATCACTGAATAACACTAACATAGCTTTTGCTTGTTGGTTATCGGTATACAAATAAGCATCACGTAAACCGGCAAAAACTTTGTGTAAGTTATACCAAGGTACCCAACTTTTATTTAAGGTAAATAAATCGGCTTCAATTTGGCCATTAGCAATTTGTCGCCAAACTTCAGCGCCTTTAGGTACGGCTCCTAAATAACCGTTACCATGGGCTTTTTGACACTTATCTAGCTCTTGGATCATATAGGTTAAACGACGTAAAATAGCGCCGTCACCAGTCGCCGCGTAAGCAAGCGATAAGGCGGTTAGATAATGGCCACCAATATGACCATCTAACCCGGTACTTTCCCAGTTAGGATAACTTTCTGCGGTTGCCGGTAATCCTGCTTCACGACGATAAGGGGCTAATAATCGTTCAGGATCCATTTTCAGTAGATATTTTAAATTAGTTTGCTGAGCATGATAAAACGGCCCATCAGTAATTTTAACATTTGAAATAGGAATGCTTTTTATCACTGAGGTAGCTGGATGGGATTGTGCAAAACTAGAAAAATTTACGCTAATCGCCAAAAAGCTAATAAGGCAGCCCAGTGAAACTTTTTTAAATACTTTTTGATTGAAGTTGTTTTCTTTTAAAAATGTTGGCATTCATAAACCCTTTTAAATAAAAATGGTAAAGCCTAAAAATAAAAAAGCCCCTATAAAAAAAGATAATAGGGGCACAATCGCCAGGGGAGACTTATTCTTGTAGTGATGGTTTTCCGAAGACAGGTAAACCATTTTCGTCCCAACGTAAGGTTTTTACGTAGGTATGACGATTAGGATCCCAAAGAGGATCCCCTTCAATTTCTGTATAGGTTCTGGCGTGATAAACTAAAATGTCATCTTTACCATCTTCTGAAACGGTGAAGCTATTATGACCCGCACCATAAACATTATGTTCAAAACAGCTTTTTAATACCGGCTCTTGTGCTTTAGACCAACTCGCCGGATCTAATAAATCAGCATCATCATCAGCGGTTAATAAACCCATACTGTAGTTTTCGTCGGTAGCACTGGCTGAATAGGTAATGAATACTTTGCCATTACGTTGTAATACCGCTGGCCCTTCGTTTACCCAAAAACCAATAATTTCCCAAGGTAATTCAGGCTTGGTTAACATGATTGGCTGTGAACTTATGCGATCCGGCGTCTCCATTTTAGCAATGTAAAGGTTGCTATTACCTTGGATGCCATCTTCTTTTTGTGCCCATAAATAATATAGCTGTCCTTTATGGGTAAAGGTGGTTGCGTCTAAACAGAAGGTCTCGATACCGGTATCAACTTGTCCTAAAAACTCCCAGTTACCGGTAAGCGGGTTGTCATCAGTACAACGTAATACGTACATTCTGTGTTGAAATAACTCGTCTTTAATTTCACGACTCGGCGCTATCGCAACATAAACATACCAAGCACCTTGATTGAAATGAATTTCAGGCGCCCACACTAGATCTGAATAAGCACCCGTTTCTGGTTTTTGCCACACATTAACGGTTTCCGCATCCGCTAAGTCAGCAATGGTTTTAGCACGGCGTAGTTCAATATGATCATAAGCGGGTACTGAGGCGGTAAAATAATAATAACCATCGGTGTGCTTATAAATAAACGGATCTGCACGTTGTTCAATAAGCGGGGTAAGTATATTCACTTGATACTCCAATTCGTTTAAATAGATGTTGTAGGTGTAGAACCTGCAGCTTCAATTTGAGGATGTTCTTTACTAATGATTAATTCATTAGCGATTAATTCGTTTTTAATGGTTTCATATTTTTCATTGTTAATTTTATACTTGAACATTAACAAGCCCATAATGGTGTGGAATACACCAGGAATAATTGACAGCATTAAGGCAATACCCGTTAATGTGTAAGCCGTTTGTTCTTGATTAGGAACGTAATTAAAGTAGGCAAGTAACATAGCAACAATGTAACCGGCTAAACCCATCCCCGCTTTTTGTGAGAAAGAAATACCGCCGTAAGCTAAGCCCGAAACACGTTTTCCGGTTTTCACTGTACCGTAATCAATCGCTTCAGAAATAATTGACCAAAATACAGGGGCATGCAGATCAACGACAAATGAGAGAATAAAATAGAGAATAAAAGCGAGTAAAACATCGCCAGGCGAGACGAGAAAATATAGTATTACGCTCAGTAAACCAACGAGTAGTTGGCTATATCGAAATAGCTTAATTTTACAATAATGTTTAGTGATCCACGTTGATGCGACCATTGCCAAAATAGCGGCAACAACACCGCTAGAAATAAAAGCGGAAGACATGGCGGCATCACCACCTAAATAGTACTTGGCGTAAAATAAAGCGACCGAGCCACGAATAACATAACCAATGGTGCCTACGACACAAATTGAACAAAGAATTAGCCACTGATCATTTTTTAATAACAAGCGCACTTGCGATAAAAAAGGCTTAGATTCAACTTTATGCTCAATACGTTCGGTGGTGGTGAAAAAACAGAAGATAAATAATAAAGCCCCTAGAATTGCCATTAATCCCATGGCAAATTGATATCCGTCGGCTAGGTCATCTCCGCCCCATAATTCAGCTAAAATTGGCACTAAAGAGGTAACTAATAAAGCGGCTATTTTAGCGAAAAACAAACGATATCCGTTCGCGGATAACTTCTCTTTTGGATCGTCAGTTAATACGCCAATCAGTGAAATATAAGGAATTGTAACAACAGTGAACATAATGGTAACAAAGATATAGGTAGCATAAGCCCATACGAGTTTACCGTTATAGTCTAAATCAGGGGTACTAAAGGTTAAAAAAACGGAGATACCAAAAGGTATTGCCATAATTAAAAAGTAAGGGCGATATCGGCCCCAACGTGTTGTATATCTGTCGGTAATAACACCCATAAGCGGGTCGGTAATCGCATCAATTAATCGAACTGACAAAAGTAGTAATGCGACGTCTTGTGGTTTTAAACCGAAAACATCGGTATAAAAGAATGTGATAATTAACATCATGGATGAAATCACAACATTGACGGCCATATCACCAGATCCGAATCCTATTTTTTCTAATACTGTAAGTTTGGAAGAACTCATTATTACCTCTATTGTTTACCTATTCTAGGTAAGTCATCGTCACTTAGTATTAAATAACCTTGTTTTCTTTGCTGATTAAGCAAGGTCTATTAGACCGGTTAATTAATTTTAAGAGGATGCTTCCGCTTTTATTTAATATTATGCTACTATCATTAATCATACAATAGTACTTAATGGTATTTTGTTAAAAATAATTTCATTTAATGTAAGGAAAATTTATTTTGTATCTTTCAGTCAGTATAAAAAAATCTATTAAAAGATTAACTTATATCGTATCCCTGGTTTTTTTTACGCTCAGTTGCCAAGCAGATATATTGCCACAGTTGGATATTCATGATCCTGTGATTGCTCAAGAAAATAATGAATATTACCTTTTTAGTACCGGACCAGGCATTACTATTTACCAATCGTCTGATCTTATTCATTGGCAATTAGATGGCCGAGTTTTTGAAAAAGAACCGGAATGGGCTAAGTCAGTTTCACCTTCGTTTGATGGTCATCTATGGGCGCCAGATGTTATTGAACATAACGGTATTTTTTACCTTTATTATTCGGTCTCGGCGTTTGGTAAAAACACCTCGGCGATTGGGGTTGCTACCAATAAAACTTTAGACAAAAGCTCGCCAGATTATCAGTGGCAAGACCAAGGCATTATTATTCAGTCAGTACCACATCGAGATTCATGGAATGCCATTGATCCGGCCATTATTTTTGACCAACAAGGCACACCTTGGATGAGTTTTGGTTCATTTTGGCAGGGGTTAAAAATAGTGAAGTTAGCCGATAATTTAACTTCAATTGCCCAACCTGAAGTATGGTCAACCATTGCTAAGTTAGATCGTTCAACCTTGCTCAATGAAGCTGAGCCTGGTCCGGCAGAAATAGAAGCCCCATTTATTTATAAAAAAGACGACTATTACTACCTGTTTGTTTCTTACGGGAAATGTTGTCGTGCCGATGAAAGTACTTACCATTTAGCGATGGGGCGTTCTAAATCAGTAACGGGTCCTTATGTAGATAAAGCGGGTAAAGATTTATCCGCAGGCGGTGGCAGCATTTTATTAAAAGGCACCAAACAATGGCCAGGGTTAGGGCACAACAGTGCTTATCGTTTTAACAATAAAGATTACTTAGTTTTTCATGCTTATGAGTCAGCAGATAAAGGCTTACAAAAATTAAAAATTGCTGAAATGACATGGACAGCTTCCGGCTGGCCTGAAATTGATCCGAGCATTTTAAATAGCTATGTAAGTACCGTAAAAAAATAAAATAGAGAATAAAAATATGACATTTAACTTAATTTGTATTAGCAAAACTCGCCTTCGACTGTTGTTGGTGATGGTCAGTGTTTTGTTAGCCGCTTGCCAAGAGAAAGCGGTAAACACGCCGGTAACACCCGAAAATATCAAAATTGCCGGTGAAACCTTTGCTAACCCGTTATTCCGTAATGGCGCCGATCCTTGGATGCATTATTACAATGGTAATTATTATTTAACCACCACCACGTGGACGTCAGAATTAGTGATGAGAAAATCACCGACTATTGAAGGCTTAGCGTCAGCACCAGCACATAATATTTGGACTGGCGACCAAGCGGACCGCTGTTGTAATTTTTGGGCGTTTGAATTTTTCCCACTGCAGCGCCCAGAAGGCTTACGTTGGTATGTCATTTATACCGCAGGAATTGAAGCTGATTTTAGCGGCCAACGCAATCATATTCTAGAAAGTGCCGGTTCTGATCCCATGGGCCCTTATCAATATAAAGGCACACCAATGACAGATCATTGGAATATTGATGGTAGCTACTTTGAACATGATGATGGTTTATATTTTTTATGGTCTGAATGGCATGGTGATGATCAAGTTAACTTGATTTCAAAAATGACCAATCCTTGGACGTTAGAAGGTGAGCGTACCATTATTACCCGTCCGGTTTACGATTGGGAAAAATCCGGCTTAAACGTTAACGAAGGACCTGAAATTATTAAACATAATGGTCGTACTTTTATTGTTCATTCAGCCAGCTTTTGTAATACCGAAGATTATAAATTAGCGGTTGTTGAGTTAACGGGTGATGAGCCATTAAAAGCAGAATCATGGACAAAATATGACGAACCTTTTTTTAGTAAAGGGAACGGTGTTTATGGCCCAGGCCATCATGGCTTTTTTACTTCGCCTGATGGTAGTGAAGAATGGTTAATTTACCACGGTAATTCATCACCAAGCGATGGTTGTAGTGGTACTCGTGCCGCACGCGCACAACCTTTTACGTGGAATGAAGAAACAGGTTTACCTAACTTTGGTGAACCAGCCGCCGACAAAAAACAAATCAAGGTACCAAGTGGTTAAAGTGGGCCACTAACCGCACAAGTTGAAGGGGTTAAGTACCGCATTGTTGATCGTCAATCGGCGTTATGTTTATTAACGGATACTCAAGGCAATACCACTACCGGCACTTGTGAGAGCAACAATAGTGAATGGGTGATTGACCCAGCTAACGATGGTTACTATCGCTTAGTTAATACCAACGGTAAATTTTTAACCGAGCAAGCTTGTTTAACTGAACAAGGTGGTGCAGTTGTATCACAACCTTGGCAAGCGAATACGTGTCAACGTTGGTCAATTGATGCGTCAAATAACGGCTGGGTTCGCTTTGCTAACGAACAATCCATTCGTAATTTACAAGTGAATAACTGTTCTACACAAGAAAATAGTGTAGTGACGGGAGAAAATAAAATTCATGCGTGTACTGATTGGCGTCTTGAGCCGGTATCTACGTTTGCGATGATTAATGCGTTAAGCGGTAAAGTTATTTCTGTGGACGAGTGTAGCGCTGCTGCTAATGCGAATATTAGTCAACATGCTTTTACTAATTCAGCCTGTCAAAAGTGGCAAGCTACGGCAACCGATAATGGTTATTACAAATTTAAATCACTAAATTCAGATTATTGTTTAGCGGTACAAAACGTTAATACAGGAAAAGTCGAAATTGCCGGTAATATTGCGCAAGACGATTGTAGTAAAGCTGAAAGTGAATGGCGTTTTGAATTATTAAAAAATGGTTCGTTACGCATGGTGTCAAAACTTCATGGTTTATCGTTGAAAGTTTCGGGTCAGTCTATCAATAACAACGACAATATTATTCAAGAAGTATGGAAAGATACTATCTATCAACATTTTTATTTCCGCGTTGCGGAATAATTCATCTCGTCAGCTATTGATGTATTAAATGATCACTTGGTGTTGAGTATCACTCAGCACCATATTTATTAGCATATGGTGTTTTATATGAAAAAATTTATAACTAGCTTGTTAACCGCCGGCATACTGTTTAGTACGGTGAGTGTTGCCAAAAACCCAATTATCGATAATGTTTTTACTGCCGATCCTGCCGCTATTGTTCACAAGGATACCGTTTATCTGTATACCGGCCATGATGAAGCCGAGCTGGGCAAGCCAGGTTTTGTGATGAAAGACTGGTTATTGTTTTCGTCGAAAGATATGGTGAATTGGCAAGCGCATGGACCTATTTTAAAAGTAACCGATTTTAAATGGGCGCAGCATTCTGCATGGGCTGCACACATGATAGAACGCGATAATAAGTTTTATTTTTATACTTCGGTTTATTCAGACCAAGGAGAAAAGCCTGGCTTTGCTATTGGTGTTGCCGTAGCTGATAGTCCAACAGGGCCGTTTAAAGATGCGCGCGGCAGTGCGTTATTAACCAATGAGATGACAACACAAAGCCCGATCAGCTGGGATGATATTGATCCGGCTATTTTCATTGAAGAAAATGGCGATGCTTATATGTTTTTTGGTAACTCGGTACCTAAGTACGTCAAACTAAAAGACAACATGATTGAGCTTGATGGTGAAATTAAAGTAGTTGATATTCCGCATTTTACTGAAGCCCTCTGGGTTCATAAAAAAGATGATAATTATTACTTAAGTTATGCCAGCGGTTTACCTGAAACGATTCATTACGCGATGAGTAAAAGCATTCATGGGCCATGGGAATATAAAGGTTTACTTAATGAAGTAGCCGGTAACAGCAATACTAATCATCAAGCTATTATTGAATTTAAAGATAAAAGTTACTTTATTTATCACACCGGCGCTATGCAGCATAATTCACCGGTTGGTATTGGCGGTGAGTTCCGTCGAGGGGTTGCCGTTAATGAGTTGGAATACAATGCTGATGGCACGATAAAACCGATCATCATGACCACCCAAGGTATTGTTAATCCGGTCAAATGATCTCTCTATATTTATCCTTTTTAAATTAACTTATATATCAATAAAAAAACGCGTTTAGCTAAATTTTTTGGCTAAACGCCACGAGGTTAAAATGAAAAAATTATTTTCTGGCTTATATTACGTCACATTAACAGCTTGTTTAGCGATGAATACATCCGCCTTAGCTAAAAACCCAATCACCGATAAAATGTTTACCGCCGACCCTGCCGCCATGGTTTATAACGATACCGTTTATTTGTATACCGGCCATGATGAAGACACCGATAATACCTTTTATAAAATGAAAGATTGGTTATTGTTTACCTCAACCGACATGGTTAACTGGCAAGCCCATGGTCCTATCATGAAAGTGACTGACTTTACATGGGCAAAAGAGCAAGCTTGGGCAGCTCATATGATCGAACGAGACGGTAAATTCTATTTTTATACAACGGTTTACCATAAAGAAGATAAACCAGGCTTTGCTATTGGTGTTGCGGTGGCTGATACCCCTTATGGCCCTTTTAAAGATGCCCGTGGAAGTGCTTTATTAACCAATGACATGACCACACAAACTAAGAATGATTGGGATGATATTGATCCCGCTATTTTTATTGAAGATAACGGTGATGCTTACATGTTTTTTGGTAATTTAGTGCCAAAAGTGGTTAAGTTAAAAGACAATATGATCGAACTTGATGGTGAGATTAAAGTATTAGATTTACCTAATTTTACCGAAGCGTTATGGGTGCATAAAAAAGGTGAATATTATTATATTTCTTATGCCAGTGGTTTTCCTGAAACCATTCATTATGCGATGAGTAAAAGTATTCATGGCCCATGGGAATACAAAGGTTTATTAAATGAAATAGCCGGTAATAGTGAAACTAATCATCAGTCGATTATTGAATTTAAAGGCAAAGATTATTTCATTTATCACAATGCAGCGATTCAGCATAATTCCGCCATTGGAGGGGGTAATCGTTACCGTCGTTCAGTTGCTGTTGATAAATTAGAATATAATGCAGACGGCACCATCAAGCGTATTATTATGACGACAGAAGGGATCACCGAACCCGCGAAATAACTTAGCAATCTACTCCCTATAAAAAGATACTTAACCGGTTTAAGTATCTTCTCTTCTCTATTTAATCTATTTTTTGCTGATAAAATTTACGTAAAACCCTGCCCAAATTCATCGTTATCTTTTTCATCGATAAAACGCTTGAAAAGCTAATTAAACATGATATTGTTATTTGTAGTATGATAATACAGTATTCTTATATTGTGTTCTGATTAATATTAAAAACGAGAAAATAAAAATAAAATTTTCAAAAATAGGGAAAATATCATGTTTAAAAAAAGTCTATTGAGCTCATCAATTACAATAGTGCTTTCATTTAGCGCCGGACAAACTTTTGCTGCCAATGAAGATGAAGACACGTTAAAAAAAGAAACCGAAGTTATCGAAGTTCGTGGTGTTAAAGCCAGTATTATTTCTGCCCGAAACTTTAAAATGGGTTCAAGTGATATTATTGATTCAATTGTTGCAGAAGATATAGGTAAGCTACCCGATAACAGTGTTGCCGCGGCATTACAGCGGGTTACCGGTGTACAAGTCAGCAGAAGTAATGGTGAAGTGAATCAAGTGTTGATCCGTGGTTTGCCTGATGTAGTGACTACTATGAATGGTCGTAATATTTTTACCACAACAGGGCGCTCAATTGCCTTAGCCGATATACCGGCAGATTTAGTTTATAAAGTTGATATAAAAAAATCACAAAGCGCTTCAGATCATGAAGGGGGGATTGCAGGGGCGGTAAATGTGCAATTACGTCGTCCTTTCGATTTTGATGATGGTTTTACTGGCGCAGGTGGCTTACGTTATGAATATAGCGATAAAGCAGAGTCATGGAATCCTATCGGTAGTTTAACGTTAAATAATAACTGGGAGTCGGACGCTGGCGAATTTGGCGCGATGATCAGTGTCTCACATCAAGATCGTGACTTTATGGATCAAGTCAACTTTGTGACAGCACCTTATTATTTACCTGAACCTGTGGTTGATAATCCTAATTCAGTGGTACGGAACAATCCAAATGAACCTGCTTTAGCTCCAAATGTTATTGGTGGTTATTTCCGTTATGGTGATCGTACTCGTGACTCTATTAATGCCTCATTTCAATGGGCACCAACACAAGATACTAGCTATTATGTCGATTTTTTCTCCGTTGATTATGAACAAGATAGCCAATTGAATTTTTGGGTTCCGCTACCATCTTGGGGAGGTTGGGGCCAGGGTTATGTTACTTCTTATAAACCTGGAACCAATGTCGTACAAACAGCAGTACGTCCAGATAATCCCGGCACAATAACCAGTAATCAATCATTTAGTAATGTGTCAGACACTAAGCAATATGCTATTGGTGGTAACTGGGATTTTGATAATCTATCGGTTAAAAGTGATTTGTCGTATACCAAAAGTACCGCTGAGAGCAAAGGCTTCATATTAGATTTAGCGTTTTTTGCTGATAACATTACCTATGATTTTTCGAAAAACAATTCAGGCGTTTCTGATGTTGATATTCGTAATGCTGATGGCACAGCTTATGATATGGCGAATGCTGATATTTATGAGCTTTGGGGGTTTTTCGACCAACACAGTAGACAAGAAGGTAGCGCGGTTGACTGGACACTTGATGCAACGTATTTACTTGATAATACTTGGTTAACATCAATCGACTTTGGAACTCGTTTAAGTAGTCGTAAAGCATTTAATCAAACTGCCGATACGGGTAATCAAGGTAATATATCAGGTGCGCGTATTCCATTAACTGACTTCCCTGGTATGGAAAGCCTTACGCCAACCGGCTTTATGTCAGATGTTACTAAGTTAAATAATACTCAATGGTTAACACCGAATGCTGATTATTTATTAGCTAACCGTAGCAGTATTCGAGAAGCTATGGGGTATTCACCTGCTGATCCGGAGTATTTACCGGCTAAATATTACGATAATACTGAAAAAAATTATGCGGCCTATATTCAAGCGAATTTTGAACAAGAAATTGGTGGTATGCAATTCGACGGACAAGCGGGTATTCGAGTGGTTCGTTTAGCCACTGAATTAAATGGTAATAGTATTACTGATGGCGTGGTCTCACCGATTACTGTTGATACTTCTGATACTAAGGTTTTACCATCACTTAGTTTACGTTTAGAAACCATTGAAAATTTATTCTTCCGTGCCAGTTATGGCGAAACGATTACTCGTCCTAACTTTGCGGATTTAAACCCTGGCGTTAGCTATTTTATTTCTGGTGATACTTCGACTATTGGTAGTGGCAATGGAGGTAATCCTGAATTAAGAGGTGTTGAGTCAAGTAATTACGATTTATCAGCAGAATGGTATTTTGATGCGACCAGCTCTTTAACTGCGGGTGTTTTTTATCGTGAAATTGATGGTTATATTCAATTCTACAGCAAATCAGAAGTGGTTAATGGCACAACTTTTGAAGTCACTCGTCCTGAAAATACTGGCGCAGGTACACTTGATGGTGTCGAGTTAGCCTATACGCAGTTTTTTGATAATTTACCTGAAGTATTTCAAGGTTTAGGGATTCAATTTAATGCGACTTTCTTGAACGGTGAAACTGAAGGCCCTGACGGTGAAATGCAGCCATTAGCGAATATTTCTGATGAATCATACAATGCCGTATTGATGTATGAACGTGGTGATGTGTCAGCGCGTTTAGCCTACAATTGGCGCAGTGATTGGTACGGTAGTTTTAATGAATCAGGTGATCAACCCGGTAGTTCAGTTGTTCATGAAGCAATTCAGTCTTTAGACTTCTCGGTTGCATATGATATCAACGAAAATGTAACTGTGTCATTTGATGGTACTAACATTACGGATGATGAAGCTACCGATTATTTTGGTGGTGATTCTTCTGCTGATGCTAGTTTGTATCCACGCGATACTTACATTCGTGACCGTACTTTTTCTGTCGGTATTCGTGTTCGTATGTAATCAATATTAAGTTAAAACTTAACTGATAACCCATTATTATAAAAAGAGTAAAGCCGTTTACTTTAAGTAAACGGCTTTTCCAATACTGAGATTATTAACTTTCCAGGTGTTGCTTGAAGTTCCAACGTAAATCTTCTTGTTTTACGGTTACTTCGCTAACCTCTGGAGGGTCTTGGGGGAAAATTTAAATGGCAGTCAGTAGTATATTTTAATAATTTAAGTCACTACAAATTAGCCTGGATCATTTCTTTAATTTTAAGTGCTTTAACAAAGTGATCTAATTGATGAGTTTGAATCCACCAAGTAGCGGCTTCCATGAGTAGCTCTGGCTGGTCATTTTTATTTGCGAAAAAAGCATAAAATGAAAGACCGACATTATCACCTTTACTCGCAATTTTTTTATCACAAATGGTGATGATTTTAGTTCGTAACTCTGCTCTCATTATTTACTTCTCATTGTTTACACTTAAGGTTAAATTATTAGATTTTCAGATTGTAATGCTAAGCGTTATTTGTAACCTGTAACCTGTTTGCTTGTTAGCAACTTATTGATACGTGCGTCCATTATGCTTTAGCCAACCACCAATATGGTGACCGCTTGGATCATGGTGTGTCCAATGAACCACGCCGCCTTTTGAATTCCATTCATATTCACCATAAAATTGAACTAAATCCCCGTTAGCGATAGTGTTAATTCTAGGTGCTAAGTCAATATTATGGGCAATGAGTAACGTTTGGCCAGACGCTAACTTGATAATAAATTTTTGATGCCGTGAGCCTTTATTATCGTCTGATAATATTTTAATGACATTGCCGGAGCCTTTTACTTGAAGGTCACTTTGACGATTTTCAAATGCTTGTTGAAGTAAGTCTTTTTTCGGCGCTTGATATGAGTTTGAAGGAGCAGATATTGCAATTGAATTTACGTTAGTTGGTAATGTTGTTTGATCCCATTGATAAACAGCAATAACTAATAGAATTAATAGCAAAGCTTTCTTCATATACTTACCTTCCTTAGTTTTATAACACTTTGTTCGAATAAAATTTATTGGCTACCGTTTAAGTAGACAAGTACAGCGAATTATTTTCGACTGCTATAAGGCTCAATTAGTAAATTATTAAACTTTAAACCGGTAGTTGCCATAAGTTTTTATGAAAAACTTTTTATTAAGTATAAAAAAGCCCCATCAGCATAACACTGTGGGGCTTATGTTTTAGTTAAAACGTCGCACGTATTCCTAATAGTGCGCGGCGACCCGTGTATTCATTGTGGATCACGCGTTCTCGAACATCAGCATATCTGATGGCATTTTCATCCAGCACATTACTAATATCAAAGGTGAGTTTAACTTGCTCAGTTATTGCGTAAGCAAAGCCAAGATCCAATTGCCCATATTCATCAAAATGTTCTGGTAAACCCGCAAGCCCTGAACGTTTGACAAGAAATTTATCTCGCCAATTCCAAGAGATTCGCGCTGAAAAACTGTCATCTTCATAAAAGCCAATTAGGTTATACGAATGTGGCGTAAAACCTTCTAAACCATTGCCTGGAGCTGTTACCAAAGGCAAAGTTGTTGAACTGACTTTATCATCATTACCAGTAACAAAAGTATAGTTTGCTTGTAAGCCGGTTTTACTCAGAAAGCCCGGTAAGAAATCAAAATAGACTAAACCCGCTACTTCATATCCTTGTACGGTACCGCCATCGACATTTCGCTGGGCAGTATCTTGCAGAATAATATCGCCAAAAGCGGGGTGATTGTAGCCTGAATTTACTAGCTCAGTTGTTTCAGTAATAGAAGTTGTAATATCTTTATAAAATAATGATATTGAAAAGGCATTACCATTGTCAGCGTAATATTCTACTGAGGTATCATATTGCCAAGCTTCAAAAGGTTTTAAATCAGGGTTATTAGCTGTGCGATTTGACAGCCCAAATAAACCACTAAAGTTTTGGCTTGGTGTGATCGCTCCCATATTTGGACGAGTAATTACTTTTGATGCCGCCGCTCTAAAATCAACACTATCACTCAGTTCTAACTTAAAGTTAGCGCTGGGTAATAAGTTTGAATAAGAATTTTTGGCGGTAATTTGTTGGCGCGGCGTTGTTATATAGGTTAAACCTGAGGTTGCACCGTTTGGATCTTCAGCTTCAATGCTAATTAATTCAACTGACGGGCCTGTTGCAGTAGTATCAGTCTCGACATATCTAAGGCCAACGTTAGCCGACCAGAACATATTTTGAAACTCGCCCATTAGATCTACTTTGACATAAGCGCCGTAGTTACTTTCTTCAACACTTCTGGCGAGATCAGGTCTTGCCTCAGTGGTACAAACATCGTTATTACCTGAGCCTTCGCGTATTGCACTACAATAACCCGCGAGATCAGTTAATAAATAGTCACGTGGAAAGTCAGCACCTGAATCACTTAATAGGCTGCCCATTGAAACGGGGGTAAAAATTTCTGTTGGTAAGGCAAAAAAACGACCTGCCATATGAGGTCGAGGACCATTGGCGACATTGATTGCTTCCCAAGGTGATTGCACGCCATCGGTTGGGTCAAACCAAGCGATAAAGTTATGATCACCAAATAAGGTACCTGCCGAGTTATAACCTGGATCAAAAGGCCCATCTGGGTTGGTTGGCTGATAAGTGCCTGAATTATAAGGTAAGGCATCTTTAGTGCGGTCGCTATAAAACACACCGCCGTTGACTGCGCTGATCACGCTATTGTCGATGGCAAATGAACCATCAAAGCGCGCTTCAAATACTTCATCTTCTCTTGCTATTGCCGGCGTTAATGCAACATGTGCTCTGGCATTTTTAGGATCAGATAAATCAAAAGAGGTTGACCATGAAGGAACATCACCATTGGCCCAAGTAATGACATTATTGCGAAAATCAGGGCTTGATTCACCTGCGGTTGGATCGTCAAGTGTTCCTGGTGATAGTGGGTTATTCCAAGGGTTGTTATCTTTAACCGCAGGTTGTAATCGTGTGCCTTGGTTCCATGCTTCAGCGCGTGACCAAGATACATCAGCTGTTAATTCCAAGCCATTATCTAAATTGACAAAACCATTCCAGCCGACAGCGACGGTTTCAGAATCGCCACCTCTTTCTTCATAGCGATAATCGACCGGCCCAAAGCTTTTGACAAATGAGGTAGCGGTGCCATTTTTATCCACTGCCACTTGTGAGAAATTTGGAAATTGTAACGGTGCATTTATACCTTGGGTAATGGTTTCACGTTTAAAATCTACATACAAGGCGTCAACTGTCATCCCCATATTATCATTGGGTTGATATTGAAAAGTTGCGCTAGTACTTAGGCGTTTACGATCATCAATAGTGAAACTTTGTCCCATTTCTTGGGGAAATCTAAACTCGATTGTTTCTGCTGAATCTTCTGTTGCGCCATTGTAATAAGCCCACTGACCGCCCCGAGATTCCTCTAATTGAGTACTACGATCTTCGTAGGAAGCGGCAAACAAAAACCCCATAGTGTCATCAGCAAAAGTGTTACTCACTAACCCTGATAAACGCGGTCCCCAATTATCAGCCATATCTTGATAGCGTCCTTGGAGGGAACCCGACATATGAAGACCTGGTTTGTCGAGTGGACGTGCTGTGCGCATGTTGATGCTGGCACCAATGCTGCCGTCCCATAAATCTGATGTTGGAGTTTTTACGACATCGGCACCGGTTAGTACTTCTGCTGCCAATGCTTGAAAATCAAACGCACGGCTGATACCTACTTTGGAA
Source organism: Thalassotalea sp. (assembly GCA_051251725.1). GTDB lineage: Bacteria > Pseudomonadota > Gammaproteobacteria > Enterobacterales > Alteromonadaceae > JALZUE01. The sequence goes on from JBPOFN010000003.1 coordinate 60,768, forward strand.
AAACTAAAGTCGACTTCACCATCATTAGCAATAGTTGCGATGGTGCGATCATTAAGGCGCACTGAGTTAAATTCGGGTCCAAAACCGCGAACCGTTATTTTTGAGCCTTCCCCGGATTTTCTATCAATAAAAACACCTGAAACACGTTGTAGTGACTCAGCAATGTTTTGATCTGGAAACTTGCCCATATCTTCCGCGGTGATTGAATCAACGGCATTTGGTGCTTCTCGTTTTCGATCTAACGCTTTTTCTAATGATCCCCGAATACCCCTAATTTCTATTACTTCAACCGCAGGGTCAGTTTGTGCATAAGCACTGCTGATACCACTAAGTGCTGAGCAGCAAGCTACGTATAAAAGTTTATGTTTCCAAATGTTTTGCATATTTTATCCTTGTGAGAAATTAATGCTTATTGTTAGGTAATTTGGAAAAGTGATTATGCTCATGGGTTATCGACATGAGCGATTAAGCCGCTGTCACCAACTATATTGCTGAAGGTTAAGTGAATGCCGGCAATCATTGGCATTACACAAATCTCCATGCTTGGTAATCACTTTCCATTGGTCTTGCATGTAAACAAAGACTGAAAATACATTAATCGCTAAAAACTCAAAAGTAAATGTTTTTAATCTTTATTGGTCATCTGTGGTCTTTTGTGGTCTTTGTGTTCGATTGTAAATTAAACGTTTAATAAAAACTGAAAGTTGATTACTTTAATAAATGTAACGGCTTAGGTAGTTATAACTTGGGGGGTAAGGCTATATTTTCAGAATTTATATTGAGGGTAGTGTTGCACAATGTGGCAGTAGCTATCAGTGTAGTATTTATTAAGCTTTGTCTAAAACAGCTTTCGCTTGGCGAATTTTACTAAACATCTGAGCGCAGCCGCCTTTATCTGGGTGGTGCTTTTGTGCCAGTTTTAAGTATTGTTTTTTTATGGTTTTTGCATCGGCATCCGCTGGCAGATTTAAAACATCAAGCGCGTCTTTTTTATGATCTTGTGCGATATATTTTTGCCAAAATGATTTCAGCATATCGTTAATTTCGTTTGCTTGTGTTTCAAAATAATGTGCTGAATTTAAGTAATAGCTTGCAAGTGGATCGGTTGTTTCAATCACAGTTTGTGTACTTTCGTTTTCATGCATTGAATGATTTAACGCAATTCTTTCAATACGTACTGACTGAATGACAAGTTGAAATTTTTGTTGGTGTTGATACTGGCTTTTTAAATGATAAAGCGCATGCATACAAAGAAAATGAGCACTAAATAAATCTTTAGTGTCAGTTAATGAAAAGCTGTCAAAGGGGGGGATGTTTTTAGCTTGTAAGTGTTTAATTATTTGGTGTTCATTACATAACGGGAAACAATTTAAGAATTGTTCAAGTTCATCAAGTATTGGTGTTAAAAAAGGATTTAATGTCTGCATTTTAGCGTGTTAGTCGTTAATGTTAGTAGTTAATGTTCGGGAATTATTAGCTAGTTTTTATGCAAAAAATTAGCTAGATGTAACTATATCATACCGAACTTTAGTTACAGCACTCTACCTAATTTTAGCTATGGCTACGCAGTTCATCATGATAGTGGTGATGAAATATGCAACCATTAAAATTAGTTTACCCAAGTCTTTGCTTTGATCTAACAAAATAAAGTTATGTCGGTTGAAAAGGTTGAGTTTTTGGCCTTTTCAACCATTTTATTATAGCTACTGAGCTCTTAGCTGATAACTTAATAGTATATTAAGATTATCGTTATTTATTTACTTTAATAACAAAACCATCATTACCTTTAACTCTGATTTTAGTCGCTTGTGTTAACTTAAGTTGTTCGGTAATCATGTCACGTTCATCTAGACCACTGTGAATATATTGGCCTGTTTTACCAGCTAAAAAGCTTAAATCTAAGGTCAGTAATTTGTCACTATTTTCACCATTAATGCCGGTGATATACCAAGTACTATTAAAACGGCGGGCGAAAACAGCAAGCTTGCCTGGATAGCCGGCAATGAATTTAGATTCATGCCATTGTGGTGGTAGGTTTTGCATAAAACGTTTCACAAATTCAGGCACTTTTTTCATCCCTTGTGGGGTTTCAACTATGTGTTGAATTCCTGAGGTGAACAATATGGTTTGTGCTAATTCAAAAACGTTTGTTGTTTTACGGACAATATTAGGGATGTCGTTAAACGTAGTTGGAGTAAAATCCATCGGATCAAACAAGTTACGGGTAAAGGGTAACATTGCACTGTGGCTTGCTTCTAAGTCTGCATTTTCTTGGAAGAAGGTGATCATTTCAAATCCCTTAATCGCTTCAACAGTCATTAGGTGTGGGTAAGTACGCTGCCAGCCTCGTGGTAAAGTTGCGCCATGAAAATTCACTAATAAATTATATTTAGCAGCGTCTTCTAATATTTCATGATAATAGTTGATCATCGATTGACCGTCACCGGCAAAAAAGTCAATTTTAACTCCTTTTATGCCCATTTTTTCAAGTTTTGCAAACTGCTGTGCTCTTTTATTTTTGGTTAATAATTTGCCTTTGGGGGTGTAAGGCGTTTCATTCCAGCTACCGGAAGAGTTATACCAAACTAAAATACCAACGTTTTTAGTGGCGGCATAATCGACTAAGCTTTGCATTTTTTTATCACCAATTTTTCTATCCCAATCAGCATCTACCAAAGTGTATTGCCAATTCATATCTGCGGCGTGGTCAACAAACTCCTTTTGAATCGCATATACGGTTGCGTCATCTTTCAATAAACCCCAACTCCAAGATGAAATCCCAGGCTTAATAAAATCGGTATTCATTGAAATAGCTGGTGCCGCTAAGTCGGTACCTAAAGTACTATTTGAAACGGTTGCTAAATCTCCAATTGCAATTACGCGCCAAGGTGTAATCAAAGGCAGTTTTCCGTACGCTAATAAAGCGCCTTTAATACCGCCATCACTAAAAACCTCAGCTGACATGGGTAAGCCTATTTTATATTCACCATTTACTGACTCTGGTTGTAATCTTGAAGCGTGAAAATTTGCTGGTAAGTTGGCTTCTGTGATCGCAAGCCAAGTATTTTGGTTCTTGCCGGTATTATATAAAGCAGGAAACACCCAACCGGCAGTTGAAGGTGAAGTTTGACCAACTGGCATATCCATTAGGTAATGTTCTTCATATGATGGATTGGTGTTTGACCAGCCAGTTTGTGCAACAGCCATAGGTTGTAACCAAGCTTTTGACCCCGGCGAAAAAGCAAAGCTGGTTGTTTCTTCAAGCACGGCTACCTGTTTGGTTTTATCACCTAATACCTGATAACGAAAAGCTACACCATCGTTCGATACCCGAAAAGTAATATTTAGTTGCTGATTATCTATATTTTCAAAGAGAAAACTTTGCTCATTTGCCTGATAACTTACTTCAGACTGCTTCCCCGTGAATAACTGGTATTGCTGCATAACTGAGGTGGTTTCAGTCGTTGATAACAGCCGTAATTTATCACTTAAGTTTCTATCTTTTAATTTCAGGCCTAATGCTGATGGTTGAATCACTGTGACTTGTTTACGCTTAATTTGGTAACTCGCTTGGCTTAAATTATTGATGAAAACTTTTACGCTCAGCTCCCCATTAGGGCTGGTTAATGGGGATGATTTAGCAACTCCGCATGCTGTAATTATCGATATTATAAATATTAGTTTTATTGTATTGGTCATATTTTTATTCTCATTTTCGGGGAATTCCCCTTTATTTTATTGATATTTATATGTTTTTTATTTGAGCACTAATTTATGATTTATTTACCTTGTTTCAATTGTAGTATTGTATTACGATAATCATAATCAGTTTGAAATAATAAAAATATGATTAATAAAAGTTCATTCAATAAGATTATGAAGGTGAGGGATTTATGAAAACAAATAAAATAGCTTTCGCTATCGTCGGTGTACTAGTTTTGGCTAGTTGTGATGGCGGCGGTAGTAAAACAGGTGAAGCGGTCGAAGCTTCATATATTAAACAGACCCCAGCAAAACCAAGTGTTGGTGCTAATGTTCTGTTTAATGCTGATGGCGCAGTTGTATTTCAAAACGTTGGTGTTCATGACCCATCAATTGTTAAGGCTGATGATGGTTATTACATTTTTGGTTCACATATGGGGGCAGCTAAATCAGCGGATTTAATGTCTTGGGAGTTAATCTCGAGTGATGTTTTAAATACGCCTTTGTTTGATACTTATGAATCAGAAATAGCAGAAGGCATTGAGTGGACTGATGGCTATGTCGGTAATTGGGCTGCTGATGTTATTAGAGCGCCAAATGGTAAGTTTTGGTTTTATTACAATCATTGTGCCCAAGCTGAAGCCGTGGATGACAACGATGTTGGTGGCGGCTGTTGGAATCGTTCATATTTAGGTTTAGCTGAATCAGATAATGTTGATGGCCCTTATATTGATAAAGGCGTTTTTTTACGTTCGGGCTACCGCAGTATTGAGCAAGATAAATTAGACGAGCAAGGTAATACTATTGCCGTCTTAGATGCTGATGGTAATCCAGTGCTTGATGCTGAGAATCAGCCAGTGGTTGAAATGGAAACGATATTTCCTGAATTTGCTCAGTATCCATTAGATAATGGTCAAACATCTTGGCATGGTAACGTTGATCCAAATGCGATTGATCCTACAGCGTATTATGATAAAGACGGCAACTTGTGGATGGTTTATGGTTCGTATTCAGGTGGTATTTATGTCATTGCACTTGATGAAGAAACGGGTATGCCTGAAGTTGGCCAAGGTTATGGTACTCACCTTGTCGGTGGCGACTTTAGAGCAATGGAAGGTGCATTTGCCATGTACAGCCCTGAAAGTGATTATTATTACTTGATGTGGTCAGTTGCTGGTTTTAATGTTGACGATGGTTATAACATTCGTATAGCACGCTCAAAAACGCCACAAGGTCCTTATTACGACCCTGCTGGTAATGACATTGCTAATGGTGAAGGTTTAGAGGTTAGTGCAAAATTAATGGGTGGTTTTGAATACACTCAAGAATTAGGCGATGAAGGCGTTGCATGGGGATATCAATCACCAGGCCATAATTCAGCTTATTATGATGAAGTAACAGGTCGTCATATTTTAGTTACTCATACCCGTTTTCCGTCAACATCGACAGAATATCCATTAATTCCCCAAGCACATGAAGTACGTGTGCATGAGATGTTTATTAATAAAGATGGTTGGTTGGTCGCGTCACCACAGCGCTTTGTTCCTTTAGAAGGTGATAATGTTGTAAGTACTGAAGAGGTGATGGGGTACTACAAATTTATCAACCATGGCACTGAAGTAAATACGAGTGCAATTCGCTCTACTCATATTTCTTTAAACGCTGATCATTCAGTAACAGGGGATGATTCAGGTGCTTGGTCTATGGTTGATCCTGAAAATATTAACCTTAAGTTAGCATCGGGTACCTATATCGGTTCGGTTAAATGGCAATGGGATAATGCTAGATCAGAATTGGTTCCAACTTTTTCAGCTTTAGCTAAAAATGGCGCGACCGTTTGGGGCAGCAAAGTTAGTAATGCTGATGCCACCACCACAACCTTAGATAATATATATAGTGTACTGGAAGTTCCTGCAGAATTAACCGTTAACGATTTAGGTTTTTCATTACCCACTAAAGCTAAAGACGGTGCTGTGATTACTTGGCAAAGTAGTAATGAATATTACATAAAAGCAGACGGTTCTGTTTTTATTCCAACACCTGATAGAGGCGATCAACAAGTCACCTTGGATGCAATCGTAAGTCTTAACGGCGAAACAACAACTAAATCCTTTAGTGTCACGTTAAAAGCTCGTCCTGAATTTAGAAATGCTGTTGCACATTATGCTTTTGACGACACTTTAACTGATTCTTTCGGAACACATACTGATGTCAGCGGCATTACTGCTATCGGTGGTAACACTGTTGATGCTGTTTTTGTCGAAGGACAGAAAGGTAAAGCATTAAATTTAGATGGCTCATATGGCGCTTTATTACCTAATGATATTCTTAATAGTTATCAATATACGGTTTCTTTTTGGTTGAACCAACAAGAAAGTCATGCCTTCCGTCCAGCCCTGTTCTCTGCACGTAGTCCTGATAGATGGCAAAGCTTTCTACCTACTAGCTGGAGTGGTTCACTTATGATGTGGTCACATTGGTTAGAAGATGATGGTTCTCACCCTTGGTTTGATGGTGCGACAAGCGTTGTCTACCCGGTCACTGAGTGGCACCATGTGGCATATTCAGTCAATGAGGGCTTGGTAAAAATATACTACGATGGTGAATTAGCAGGTAGTGCCAATGGGTTAGAAGATATGCATAGCGATAAACCTGACGGTAGTGTTATAACGCTAGGCTTAAACTATTGGGATGCACCATTAATTGGTCATATTGATGAGTTTATTATTTACGATTATGAATTAAGCGCTTTAGATATCAAAGGGGCTGCTAAAAATAACTTAACAGACCCTAATGACTTCACTGGTTTTATCAAAGATGCATTAGATTTAGGTGACTTATCGGGTGTTAAATCAAGCTTTGAATTACCTCGCGTTGGGCCATTTGTTTCAGGTATTAGCTGGACAGCAACGGCAAGTGAATATTTCAAAATTGTCAATGGTGAAGCAATGGTTGCCCAGCCCTCGCCGGCAGCAGGTGATCAACAAATTACCTTAACGGCAACTATTCGCTACCAAGATCTTACTGAGACAAAAGAATTTTTAGTCACTGTGAAATCTTTAGCACCGGCAGAGTATAGCTTTGAAGGTGACTTATCAGCGAAGGATGGTGTGGCTGCTAATGGCACTGTTACTGGTGATCGTATTGGCAATAACGGAGGCACAATTAGCTTTACCGAAGGTGTCGTAGGTCAAGCATTATTACTTGACGGTACCAGTGGTGTTCGTTTACCAAATAATATCATAACGTCTGAGCAATACTCACTTGCTTTATGGATTAAACCAACGGTGAAAACTGATTACACTGCGGCTTTCTTTGGCGGATCAGGTGATAGATGGTTAAGTGTTGTGCCACAACATAACAATACCGAAATTGGACCGTTAAACTCATCAACTATATGGGTTGGCTTTAATGGCTGGTGGAATGACTTCAACTTTGGTGAAAGTGTATTTAGTAGCAGTGCTTGGACTCACATTGTAATTGCGGTCGATGGCAGTAACGCTAAGGTTTATTTAAATGGTGTTGAAGCTATGTCAAACAGTGAGTTTCCAAATTTATTCGCTACCGGTTTAACCACCGAATGGGGTATCGGGGTTAACTACTGGGATACGCCATTTAATGGCGCAGTAGATGAATTGAAATTCTTCTATGAAACCATTGACGCAACCAAAGTCACTGAACTTTATAGCGAAATTGCTCAGTAATGACAGTTCTGAGGGGAATACTCTTCCCCTCTCATACCTAACATAAATAGCGAATTTAATAGTTTCGGTAATTAAAACCGAAATAGTTTGGAGTATATAATGTTTAAACGTTCCTTAATAAACAGTGCAATTGCAGCATCATTGGTATTAACAGTACAGCATGCTGCCGCTGCAGAAGAGAAAGCATTAGAGCAAAAAGAAATAGAAGTAATTGAAGTCTCTGGCATTCGTGGCAGTTTGAATAAAGCGATGAATATAAAACGCTTTAGTACACAAATTGTTGACTCAATAGTGGCCGAAGATATCGGTAAATTTCCAGATAATAATGTGGTCGAAGCATTGCAACGTGTTACAGGTGTACAAGTTACTGGTCGCGGGGGCGGTGAAGTTAGTACGGTTTCTATCCGTGGTTTAAATGATGTTCATACGACAGTAAACGGGCGCGATGTATACACAGGAGCTGGCCGTGCGGTCGCACTACAAGATATCCCTGCAAGTTTATTATCGACGGTTAATGTTTATAAAACTCGTTCCGCTTCACAAGTTGAACGTGGTATCGCGGGTTCAATTAATATTGAAACTCATCGTCCGTTTAACTTTGACGATTCAAAGGTGGTTATCGCGGCTCGTGGTATTTATGCCGACCAGGCTGAAAAAATTGACCCAAATCTCAGTATATTAGCCAGTAACCGCTGGGATACTGATTTTGGTGAGTTTGGCGCATTAATAAACCTTTCTTATGTTGAAACACACTTTCGTGATGATGGCATGATTGCAGGGGCCGCATTTCCATTTTTTAATGCTAATCCGATCGGCAATCATCAACCGTATAAAATTATGAATTTTGGTGATGCCAGCAGTTATTGGCAGGCAGGTCTAACGAATGGTCTACCGAGTCAAGCAGGCTCAGTGCTTAATGTTGGTGATGAAGAAGTCTCATATTTATTGGCACGTGATGCTGTTTTTGGCAATGTTGCCGAAGCAAAACGTGAACGTCCCGCATTTAATCTATCTATGCAATGGGCACCAAACGATGACTTAGAACTACTTGCTGAAGTTTTCTACACGGGTTATCGAAACAATCAGCAAACGTCAATGTGGTTTACTAACACTTTTGAGCAAGATGGCAACGATGGTAATTTACGTATCGATACGCCATTGGTATTTGCAGGTACTAATGTCATCAAAGAACGACAAGTCTATCAGCCAAATGGTTTCCAAAGTGGTGATGCTTCTACAGGGAAAACCGATAGTTACTTATATGCATTAGGAGCAAAATGGACGCCAACAGATAATATAACGATTGATTCTGAAATTTTGTATCAACAAAGTAAGTTTAAAAGTGAATTTTTTGCCATGCGATATGATCGTCAAGCTTATGGTTTAGATGTTGATTTTAATGATAATGATGGCATACCTGGCATTAAATTTTGGGATGACCCTGCAACTAGCGTTGATGAGTCTGATATGGCGGCTGCGGAAAATTGGAATTCCGGCACCATTTACGACAACAGTGGTGGTAATGAAGGTGACTCTGTCACCGTTACCTTTGATGTTGATTGGGTCCTAGACACAACTTACATCGACAGCATTAAAATGGGCGGTAAATACGAAAAACGCGGTGCACAAGATTACACTCGTTCGCAAGGTTCAACCGTTGTAATGCCACTTAATGAAATGGCACAAGCGTTAGTGACTGCTGGCGCATCGGGTGATGGTTCAGGTTTCATTTATCAAGCTGATAATTATATGGATGGCCGAGCTGATGCTTTTGATAGTTTTATCGCAGCCAATGGCTTGTATTTGATTGCAAATGGCCCTGCGGTTCGTAACGTTTATGGCTATGAATTAGAGTCAGAAACTAAGACCTTTGATATAGAAGAAACGGCCTATGCGGCTTACATTACAGCCCAATATAAGTTGGGTGCTGATATCACCGGTGAATTAGGTCTACGTTATGTCGACTATAGCCAAGACATGGAATTCTGGGATTTAAATGGCAATTATGATACAGCTAAAGGCGGTTCATCTGATGTCTTACCAAGTTTTGTTCTTAACTGGAATGTGACTAATGATTTAGTGGCACGTTTTGCTTATACCGAAACCTTACGTATGCCTGAGTTTGGCCAATTGAATGCTTTACAATTTTGGTTTGATCCACTTACAGAAGGTGTATCTTATGGGAGTGGTAATGGTGGTAACCCAGAACTTCAACCAACGAAATCACAAAATTATGATTTATCGTTAGAATGGTACTTTTCAGAAGGTAGTTCTTTATATGGCGCATTGTTTCAACGAAAAATTGATGGCTTAGTGATTGGCGGTTCTAAAGTTGTTCGACGTGTCGGTGAAGATGATGTTGAACGTGATTATATTTTAGGTGCCCCCGTTAATGCTTCTGATGGCGAGTTATCAGGGGTTGAAATAGGTTTTCTATATTTCCCAACGGATTTACCTGAAGTGTTAGAAGGTCTTGGTTTGCAAGCTAGTTTTACGAAACTTGACTCAGAGCAAACCACGTTAGATTTTAATGATGATGGCTCTGTTGCGAATATTATTCAATCGAAGATGTCAGGCGTATCTGATTCTTCATATAGCATTGTTGGTATTTACGAAAAAGAAACTTATGATATGCGATTGTCGTACGTCTGGCGTGAAGAGTTTTTTACTGGTAATGAAGCTTCATTCTTTGCGAACCCACTACAATTTTGGAGTCGGCCAGAGCAAAGCTTAGACTTCCAGTTTAACTATGATGTTAGTGAAAATTTTGCCGTGAGCTTTGATGCGACCAATATTTTAGATGATGTTTACCAAAACCATTATGGTAAAGGCAATGATAATTTATTTAATTTTGCTAATTCTATTTATTCTCGTACTTTTGCAATCGGGGCTAGATACACATTTTAAGTTAACGTAATTCACGTTTAAAAAATGTTGAAAAGGTGCCAGGAAGGCACCTTTTTTATTGCTAATATTCGCGTAAGTTAAGACGCAGACAGCTCTAGTTATTTACTCTCAGGATGGTGAATTATGCTAAGTCATTACGCTGCTAAAGCATCAATTCTAAGGTCGTACGTGTGGCTATCACTGGCTTTGCTACTTCTCATATTTAATACTGTACTAACTATTTAGTTCATTTAAGCGTTAATTATTCCACCGAGTTTTCTCTATTATTCCTATTTATAGCTAACTACAGCTGTTGTTTCTCAATGTTTTTGTATTGTTTGTTCTTAGGTAAGTTGTTGTTAATATTATAAAAAAAAATCACTAATAAAATAAGTCATTATTTATTAGAATTTCTGTCGAATTTGTTTTTTATTCATACTACAATAAGACAAAATAAATAGTCTTATTGTAGTATGAAATGCGTTAAGAACAATTTCACATTTCATTTATGCCAAGTTACTACATTTAATTATTACAAAGGTATTCAAATGATTTCTTATGTTTTAGGAATAGATTATGGCTCTGACTCCGTTCGCGCCTTATTAGTAAATAGTAAAACAGGGGCTGAAGTAGCAACGAGTGTTGAATATTACCCTCGTTGGAAAAAAGGACTGTTTTGCGACGCGAGCAAAGATCAATTTAGACAGCATCCTTTGGATTACATCGAAAGTTTAGTAACAGTGATAAAAGCGTTATGGCTTGAAGCGCCAAAAGATGCGGCTAAGCATGTCTGTGGAATTAGTTTTGATACAACAGGTTCAACTCCAATTGCCCTTGATGAAAATGGTACGGCATTGGCACTAAAGGAAGATTTTAGCGATAACCCCAATGCGATGTTTGTATTATGGAAAGATCACAGTGCCATCAAAGAAGCACAAGAAATTACCGCGGCTGCTAATGCTGCATCGATAAATTATTTAAAATATGAAGGGGGAATATATTCCTCTGAATGGTTTTGGGCGAAAGTATTGTTTATTTTACGCCAAGACCATGATGTTAAAAATGCAGCACATAGTTGGGTTGAACATTGTGATTGGATGTCTGCACTAGTAACCGAAACCACTCATCCGGATAAATTTAGAGCAAGCCGCTGCGCTGCCGGGCATAAAGTAATGTGGCATGAAAGCTGGGAAGGTTATCCGCCGAACGATTTTTTTGTCGGCATTGACCCATTACTTGATGGCTTACGTGATCACTTACCTCGAGATACTTTTACCGCTGATCAAATATGCGGAACTTTATCAGCACAATGGGCTGATAAACTTGGTTTATCAGTGGATGTCGTTGTTGGTTTTAGTGCTTTTGATTGTCATGCAGGTGCTGTTGGAGCCAATGTTAAACCGGGTGTCTTAACTAAAATTATGGGGACATCTACTTGTGATATTACTGTTGCAAGTTATCAAGATATTGGTGATAAATGTATTAAAGGCATTTGTGGCCAAGTTGATGGCTCAGTTATGCCTGGAATGATTGGCCTTGAAGCCGGTCAGTCGGCTTTTGGTGATTTATATGCTTGGTTTAGAAACTTAATTAACTGGCCGCTTCAGCAAATAGCAACGGCTGATTTATTAGATCAAAAAACCAAAGATAAATTAATTCAACATATTGAAGATCAAACGTTAATTCAATTAGGTGCGGCAGCAGCCAGACTACCTATTGGCGAAACGGGAATCACCGCTTTAGATTGGGTCAATGGCCGTCGCACCCCGGATGCCGACCAATCTGTCGCTATGGCTATCACAGGTTTAAAAATGGGCAGCCAAGCGCCTGAAATTTATAAAAGTTTAGTTGAAGCAACAGCCTTTGGCGCTAGGGCAATCATCGAACGTTTTAAAAATGAAGGGGTAAATATCGAGCATGTTGTCACCATCGGGGGCATTTCAAAAAAATCTGAATTTGTTATGCAAACCTGCGCTGATGTCTGGAATTGTTCGATTGATGTTTTAGAAAGTGAGCAAAGCTGTGCGTTAGGTGCGGCTATATATGCGGCCACTGCCGCTGGAATATACCCTAATGTTGCAAGTGCGCAACATGCAATGGCATCACCGGTTGAAAAAACCTACCAAGCTAATGTTAAAAATGCCGAAAAATATAATGTTTTATATCAACAATATCAGGCGTTAGCTAGCTATGTTGATGGAGTGAAATAGCATGAGTTATCTTGAATTAAAGCGCGAAGTTTATGAAGCTAATATGGAATTAGAGCATCGTAAACTCGTGACCTATACCTTTGGTAATGTGTCGCAAATTGATCGCCAAAAATCGGTTGTTGCTATCAAACCTAGTGGTGTCCCGTATGAAAAATTAACCGTTGATGACATTGTTATTGTTGATCTAGAAAATAATATTGTTGAGGGAAAATTTAACCCTTCCTCAGACACTAAAACACATACCTATCTATACCGTGCATGGCAGGATATTGGCGGTATTACCCATACACATTCAACGTATGCAACGGCGTGGGCACAAGCTCAACTTGCTATTCCTTGTTTAGGAACAACACAGGCTGATTATGTTTACGGCGAGATCCCTTGTGCGCCAGTGATGTGTGATGAGCGTATCAATAAAGACTATGAAGATGAAACCGGGGCTCAAATTATTGAGTGTTTCCATGACCGAGATCCTAAAGAATCGCCAATGGTCATTGTTGCGGGACATGCGCCTTTTACTTGGGGGAAAGATGCGGCCAAGTCGGTCTACCATGCGGTGTTATTAGAAGAAATTGCCAAAATGGCCTATTTCACTAAAACCTTGGCTCCGGCAATTATGCCGTTAAAACAAGGTTTAGTGGATAAACATTATTTACGTAAAAATGGCGAAAATGCCTATTACGGACAAAAAAGCTAATTATTAGCTAGCGAAAACTTATTTGTAGAGAGAAACATTATGAAATTATTTGGTCAAAAACAAGTGTGGTTTATTACCGGTTCTCAAGATTTATACGGTCCTAAAGTACTAGAGCAAGTTGCTAAAGATAGCCAAGAAATTGTGACCGGCTTTAATCAATCGGCGCATATTGGCATTGATGTCGTTTACAAGCCTACGGTAAAGTCACCAAAAGAAATACACGCGGTTTGTCAGGCTGCGAATATGGACGAAAACTGTGTTGGCGTTATCATGTGGATGCATACATTCTCGCCCGCTAAAATGTGGATTGCAGGTTTAAATGAATTACGTAAACCTTTTATGCATTTACACACCCAATTTAATGCGGCCTTACCTTGGGGGGAGATAGATATGAATTATATGAATACTCACCAAAGTGCGCATGGTTGTCGTGAGTTTGGTTTCATCGGTACGCGGATGCGCAAAGAACGTAAAGTGGTAGTTGGTCATTGGGCTGCTATGAGCGTACAAATACAAATTGATGATTGGTGCCGCGCTGCAATTGGTTGGAATGAAAGCCAAAATTTACGTATTGCTCGTTTTGGCGATAATATGCGTCAAGTAGCGGTAACCGAGGGAGATAAAGTCTCAGCACAAATTCAATTTGGTTATGAAGTTCACGCATATGGTTTAGGTGATTTAACTGCGGTTGTTAATGAAATTTCTAATGCGGATGTAAACGCTCAACTTGATTGTTACGCAAATGATTATCAAATCGCTGATGCATTATTTAAAGATGATTACAAATTACAAATGTTGAAAAATGAAGCGCGGCTTGAATTAGGCATGACTAAATTCATGCTTGATGGCGGCTTTGGCGCTTTTACCAATTGCTTTGAAAACTTAACGGGCTTAACAGGATTACCTGGCCTAGCAACGCAACGCTTGATGGCGAATGGTTATGGTTACGGTGGTGAAGGCGACTGGAAAACATCTGCCATGGTGCGTATCATGAAAGTAATGTCTAAAGGGCGTACTGGCGGTACATCATTTATGGAGGATTATACCTATAACTTTGGTAACACTGATCAAGTATTGGGAGCTCATATGTTAGAAGTATGCCCATCAATTGCTGCTGAGAAGCCACGTTTAGAAGTTCATCGCCATACCATAGGGGTTAAATGTGATACAGCTCGCTTATTATTTACCGGAAAAGCAGGTCCTGCTATTAACGTATCGCCGATAGATCTAGGTAACCGTTTTCGCATTATTGTTAATGAAGTTGATACGGTAACTCCACCGGAAGATTTACCACATTTACCTGTTGCTTCTGCATTGTGGGAGCCGCGTCCTAATTTATCAGTAGCCGCAGCCGCGTGGATACATGCCGGAGGCGCGCACCATACCGCTTATAGCCAAGCGATCACTACTGATTTAATTAGTGATTATGCCGAGATGGCTGGCGTTGAACTTACCGTAATTGATGCTGACACCAATATTCGTCAGTTTAAAAATGAATTACGTCAAAATTCAGCCTACTATGCATTCTCGCAAGGTTTGTAATTTATACTCTTGATTGTTAACCGCCTACGGGCGGTTTTTTATTTTAAACTTAGGTTTGAAAAGTTTAATTAGCTATATTACTTATTAATATTTCTGCGGTGCTAGGCGAATTTTATTTTGGATATTGAAAAATATAAATATTTTGATGCGATTATTTTTGATATGGACGGGACCTTAGTTGATAGCGGTCGTTTGCATCAACATGCTTGGACATTAACATTAGATAAATATGGTATACCTATTGATCCCGTATTAATGCGTTCATTAGCAGGTGTACCTACCATAGGTACAGTTGAGATACTTGTGCAACATTTTAATCTTGATCTGACGTTAGATCTGCAACAAGTGAATAATTTCAAAGAATCTATCGTAAGACAAACGCTAACAGACTATGTGAAACCCACCGCTTTGCTTGACTTTGCATTAGCTAATAAAAATAAGCGACCTATGTCAATTGGTACTGGCGCATATACCGATGAAGCGAATATTATACTAGCGACCTGCGGTTTAACTCATTTGATAGATCATGTTGTTGGCGCGGATCAAGTTGAAAAACCTAAACCGGCTCCAGATACTTTTTTACGTTGCGCTCAGCTTATGGGCGTAAAGCCTGAACGTTGTATTGTTTTTGAAGATGCACAAGCGGGAATTAAAGCGGCAAAAGCTGCGGGTATGTTTGTTGTTGATGTACTTGAACAGTATCAAATTAAAAACGATTATTTTTTAGTTTAAGGCGGTGTTCATTATTGTTTTTGTTGGGGGAGCAAAGGGCGCTGATTGAAATAGCTTAGCTTTAACTTAGTCTCTGCCAGTTATTTGCACTTATTCTTAGAAAATAAGTACTGACAATGTGAAGTAATAGGGTTTAACAGTTAAAAGAAAACCTGATGTTAAGTGTATTAACATCAGGTTTTTTCATTCGACTGTGTAATATCAGTTAAGAATTACATGCATCTTTAAGTGCTTTACCTGCTTTAAAAGTAGGAACTTTTGCAGCAGCGATTTGAATAGCAGCACCTGTTTGAGGATTACGGCCTGTACGAGCAGCTCTTTCGTTTACTTTGTAAGTACCAAAACCTACTAATGACACATCGCCACCAGCTGATAATTCAGTTGTTACTGATTCGATTAAACTGTCTAAAACACGCGAAGCGGAAGCTTTAGTAATGTCAGCGCCTTCAGACATCTTCTCGATTAATTCACCTTTATTCATATTTTTATTCCTTGTTAATTAGCTCATCTCCATAGTAAGAAATTTAATCTTATTGAGCAATAAAAATTAACACATTGATAAATTATTATGTAAGTAATTAATTTATCTCTAATTAATTACTTTATTTAAGTATTAATAGCTGATTAAAAGCTAATTTAATAAATCAGGTTAAGAAAATACGTTGTGATTACTAAGGGTTGTTGAACTTTCGCGGTAAAATTTCGTTCGGCTCTTTAAAGATAGTAAACCGTTTTAATCGTGGTGAGCAGTGTCAAGCCTAGTCATTCTTGATAATTTCTCCTGCATTATTTTAATGACCTACATATACTGCTGCAAAAATAATCTCGAAAGATCAACTGCCCTAATAGTCAAACTGGCACATGCACGATGAGTTATTAATTATTCATCGTGGCTTTTAATAGAAATTACTCAGAATAATCTGGTTTTGTGTATTTACTAATCAGTTTTTAACAAGTTGTAACTGTTTTTATAACCGTTACGTTGTGGTTTATGTCTCAACCTTGTTGACATTTTTGGCTGTTTTTGCGAATTTGAATGATATTGACGCTATATGATTGTATGGCGCACTGAAAACAGTAAAAACAATAAAGGTAAAGTTAATAATGAATAATTCGCGCAGAGATTGGATAAAAAAAAGCCTTGCACTTGGTGTTGTCACCGCAGGATCAATACCTTTAATAGGTTTCTCACAAACCAATAAATCAAGTGCGGATATAAGACCACAATCAACGATTTTTAACCCTGAAAAACCTTGGGATAAAGCGACAAGAATTGTTGAGAATATTCAACTGCCAATCATTCCAACAACTACTTTTAATATTGTTGATTTTGGTGCTCGTGCTGGGGATCAATTCGATGCATTACCCGCACTTAGATTGGCAATAAAGTCTCTCGCAAAAGCTGGCGGTGGGCGGATTATTATACCGGCTGGCTTATGGCGATTAGATGGGCCTATCCATTATGTCAGTAATATGGAGTTGCATCTTGAAAAGGGGGCTCATGTTCAGTTCAGTGGCGGTGGTGAAAACTATTTGCCCGTGGTTAAAACTCGTTGGGAAGGAACAGAATGTTATAACTACTCGCCGCTTATTTATGCTTTAGCATGTCAAAACATTAGTTTAACTGGCCAAGGTAAAGTTGATGGTCAAGGGAAAGAACATTTTTTACCTTGGCGTTCGAAGCAAAAGCCTGATCAAAAACGCCTCAGAGATATGGGTAGAGATGGTGTACCACTAGACGAACGCGTTTTTGGTGATGGCCATAATTTAAGACCACAGTTTGTTCAGTTCTTTCAATGTAAGCATGTTTTAGTTGAAGGTATTGAGCTGGTTGACTCTCCTTTTTGGTGTGTTCATCCGGTCTATTGCGACCAAGTTGTAGTACGTAATATTAGTATTATAAGTCAACATATTAATAGTGACGGTATTGACCCAGATTCAACCAGTAATATGTTAATAGAGGGCTGTAAATTTAACGTTGATGACGATGGCATTGCGATAAAAGCAGGGCGTGATCAAGACGCTTGGCGGGTTGGCAGAAAAAGTTTTAATATTGTTATTCGTGATTGTGATTATATCGGTACTAAAGGTGGCGGTATGGCGATAGGCAGTGAAATGTCGGGGGGAGTTACGGACATTTTTGTTGAAAACTATCGTATTCCTAAGTGTCGACATATGCTTTATTTCAAAGCAAATAATGATCGAGGCGGTGAAATTGACCGTGTTTATATTCGTAACATTCGTTCAAGTTATGCTGAAGCGGTGATTATTTTTACTAATGATTATCATAGTTATCGCGGGGGTAACTCACCAACGAGCTTTCAAAATATACTCATGGAAGACGTAAAATGTGATGCTTCTGAAGTAGGCCTGCATATTTTTGGTAACTCAAGTGCGCCAGTCAAAAATGTTACTTTAGTGGATGTCGAAATAAAACAATCTGATGTACCGGCACAAATAAAACATGTTGAAAATTTACAAATGCATAACGTTAATATCAATGGTCAAAACTACACACCAGCAATGGCTAGAGCCTTACCAATAAAGATAAAGCCAAAAATGTGATATTGAGTAAACTTAAAATTATATTGGTAAGAATCAAATAGGAAAACTAAATGATAAGTTCTCGTAATACGCTGCTTAAACCAACTGGCTTGGTAAAGTATTTTTGTTCTTCGTTTTACACCTTGCTCAGTTTATTGCTGATAGCTTTACCTGTGGAGGCGAAAACACCTAGTGAAGTCGCTGAACTGGTTGGTCAAAATATTGAATCATTGACCGGTTTTGAATTTATTGAAAAACCAGCCGGCTTAGTACAAAAAAATAGCTATATAATTGATTTTAATCAATTAGCACCTAAGCCGAATAATACTTATCAAGCGCTCACATCAGTCAAAATGGCAAGTCATGCCGGTGAAAACCATTTAGATACCCGCGACAAAACCTTATTAGGCTTCAGCCATAGTGCTGGTAAGCTGAACGTTTTTGTTAATGGACAATTATTGTTTGCGTCATCAGAAAAAAAAGCGCAAGTATTTACCTCGCTTGATTATCAACTGAATCGCTATGCTAAAAATATTCCTCTCAATTTTAAAGAGGGGGATCAAATACTATTAGAGTTCACCCCGTTTGATAACAAGCCAAGCATTAAAATAGCCCCTATTTATGCCAACAGTGGTATGGCAGCAAACAAAATAAAATTCTCAGTTAAGCTCGATAAATTAAAGACGCCTTTTGCCGTTAGACTTAAAAACGACTTAGCGCATACAGCTTGGTTACCACAAAAACCTCAGATGCATAAAGTATTAAAAGATCGCTTGGCGTTTGCTGATTTTAGATATTTCAGCGGAACGGTTGTCGATGCTTTACAGCAAGTTAGCGATCATTTTAGTGACTTGAAATTCCAATCGTACATAAATAAACATGACCAGTTTTTTTTCCACCACTATCCAAGCATTACATTACAGCGCCAAGCCGCAGGAGTTATTGCTGGGCCATTTGATCATGCGGAACGTTTTTTATTATTAGATGATTTTGGGCCGCAATTGGTACCTATCATTAATTCGCTAAGCCGTGATGGTAAAAACGCTGCGTTTTATCCAGAAAAAATACAGCTGTTAAATAAAGCGGTTGTTACTATTAAGACTAAAATACCCAGACTACATGATGGAACATTGACCCGATTAACGCCTTTTTCATTAACGGTGCAATCGGATGATCTGTTTATGGGGGGCTTGTTTCTAATTAGAGCCAGTAAATATTTACAGAACAAGGCATTACTTGAAGATGCTGTCACACAAACACTTAATTTTCATCATTATTTACATGATGCAAAAACAGGCCTATATCGCCACGGATATTTTGCAGAAAAACAAACGCAAACGTCAACAAGTTGGGGACGAGGTGTCGGCTGGATGGCATTAGTTTACATGGAATTATTACAAGTAATGCCAGCTGAACACCCTAAACGTACGCGAGTTTTAAATAATTTTATAAGCTTTAGTGATGCGATGGTTAAATTTCAGCATCAAAGTGATGGCCGGTGGCATCAAGTACTTAACGACAACAACAGTTATTTAGAAACAAGCGTAACAGCAATGTTTGTTAGTGCTTTAGCAACAGGCGTACAGCAAGGTTGGCTTAAAGCTGATAAGTATCGTCAGGCCGCTAAGCTAGGTTGGCAAGGCTTAACCAGCCAAATTGATGTAAAAGGTAATGTGTCAGGCATTGTGCGCGGCACCCCAATATTTTCGTCAAGCCAAGCGTATAAAAACCATCAATCAAGACTAAATGATCCGCGCGGCTTAGGCGCGATTTTATACGCTGCTGTTGCTATGGATAAACTGTTACAGCTACCATAACCTGCCATGGCATTAAATTTCAGGTAAGCTTTTTAAACGAAACGAGTTATCAGCTATATGGCTTTTCCAAGCGGAAAGTCATCGCCATTTATGGCAAATAATTCAGTAGGATTTAACCCAAGCCAGAAAGTCTCTATTTATCTACAAGCTCTGCTGTTAAAAAGTGATTAGCTATTGCTGGGGCTTGTGATCGCGCCTTAGTAGTAAGCTTAACTCATGCTAATGTAAACTTTGTTCGTCATATTCATTTTAGTGTAAATATGTCATTTATAACGCTTCGCAGCAGGCATTTTTTTGCTTGATAGTGAACAGGCAAAAACAACATAGTCATTCAAAAGTAACTCAAAGCTATCGTTACAGCCTGTTTTATCACACGGTGAATTGCTACGAGCCAGTTACATGAAATTCATTAATCAATACCATAGCAGCTGCTTACTTATTCTTACGCTACTGCTTAATAAACCTCAGCTAAAGTCAGTGATTTACCTTTCATAGCACAAACCATTCCACCGTATTTGTATGCGAACACGCCAACCTAGCATCATCGCGACAACTTTATCGTCAATTAATAAAACCACTTTATATCAATGATTTAAAACAAATCGTTAACAGGTTTTTCTATGTTAATGCTTTGTTTTTAACCGTTTTACAACCCTAAACTGATTGCAATGAACTATCAAAGGATTAGCTTGGTAGGGGAAAAATAATCGACATGTTTTTTTAACAATAAGCTGAGAAATCGGCTGACTATTATTGAAAATAACAAAGGAGAGGGCCCGCACAGGGATGACATTTGCTATCAATTTTGATGCTCTATTTGCCTAAGTTTAATGACTAATCAGTTTCCTTAAAAACCTAAGTCAGCTTAAGCCTAATACGATGTTTATTCTAAAACCGCAGTGTGCTGTGGAACAAATCAAACTGAAATAAAATTAATAAAGAGAGAGCGCTAGTCTGCTCTTTAAAAAATAAACGGGAAGTTTAATGAATAAAAAATATAATAAATTATCTTGGTGTATCGCTACAATATTATCTGCGGGAGTGGTAACTACTCCTGCCGCTGCCTTTGAGCAAACTGCCGATGAAACTAATAATAAAGTAAGTAAAACAGCTGTAGCTAAACAAAAAGCGGAGAAAGCAGAAAAGGCTGCAGTAGAAACAATTACCGTGACCGGCTTACGTCAACAATTACGCCTTGCCGCCCAACTTGAACGCGACGCCAAAACTATTCAGTCAGTGATCACTTCCGATGACGTCGGTAATTTTCCCGATCAAACCTTAGCTGAATCTTTATCACGTTTAGCTGGCGTAACGGTAGAAGATGATGAAGGTGAAGGACGTTATATTACTGTTCGTGGCCTTAATCCATCTTTTGTACAAGTCACTATAAATAACGCTCAGCTAGGTGCTTCTGGTGCTGGCGGTGGTCGTTCAGTAGCACTAGATGTTGTACCTGGCGATTTATTTCAACGCGTCTCAGTCGGCAAAACATTATTACCTGATACTGACCATGACTCTTTTGGTGCTAAGGTTGATTTAAGGCCATTATCGGCATTTAATCGGAAAATGGGCACGACAGGTCGCCTTTCTCTTCGCACGCAGTATGGAGATTTATCAGAAAATTTTGATCCCAATGTTCGTGCTGATGTTACCCATCAACTTGACATTGGTGATGGCCGTTTTGGCGTCGCGGCCGCGCTGAGTTATTCTGATCGTTCAGTCCACGGCGATCAGCTGCGATCTACTTCTGGCGGTGGTATCGCGAGTACGTTAAGTGCTGAACAAGTCGATGATGATATTTTTAATGAAGATCAATCTATTTGGGCTATTCAAGAATTAGATCAACGTATGGAGCGAGGTAGTCGTGAGCGTTTAGGTGGTACTTTAGTGTTTGATTATGAACCTAATGATGCATGGCGTTTTCAGTTGGCGGGTATTTATGGCACGCTTGAAGATGATGATATTCGCGTGCAACAGGAAGTTGAATTACGTGATGCTAGCGACTCTGAAACCTTGGAAATAGGACTGGGCCGCGGGATTTTCAGTGATGTTGATTTAGAGCGCCAAATGTTTTTTATTCCAAGTACAGAAACAACTTATGCAATACATTTTGAAAGTGACTACACCTTCGGTAAAGCAGAAGATTGGGTGTTAAGTTTTGCTGCCGACTATTCTGAAAATGAATATGTTTTGGGGCAATCTAACCGTGCTACTTGGCGTGAGCGTGATACCGTTGTTGAAGCTTATTGGGATCAGACTGATGCGGGCTATACCGTTTTAGGCAGCGGCGACTTGAACAGTAGTAACCCGATTGATTACAGTAAAGTCATTACCCCTGCTGATTTTGAGCTAAGTCAAATAGGTACCATTGAAGAAGATCGCTTTGATGAAATTGGTTCTATTAATATGGATTTAGAGCATTACTTCGATATTAATAATATGGATGCATCGTTTAAGTTTGGTTTTAAAATGCGAGAGCGTGAACGCGGTTTTATTCGCGGTGAGCTGTTCGAAGGTATTGATACCGATGAAGAAAAGCAAATAATAGTCGACTTAGGTGTGCCAGTAACACTTGCCGGTTTGCCAACATTTGTACCAAAAACTAACTTTGATATTAATGGTGGCATTCCAGGTGGCGCGGTCTTTCCGCAAATTGAGTTCGCTAGAGAATATTTAGAAAATGCACGTTCGGCACTTGGTATTAAGCCGACTGAAGTACGAGTAGATTATCAAGCAAGTGAAAACACCGATGCCGCTTATTTTATGTTTACTCTTAATATCTTGCCAGAGCTTGAAATGATCATGGGTGTTCGCTATGAAAAAAGTGAGTACACAGCTACAGGCTTAACTGAACGAAATATTGCTATTGATAGACTAGATCCTGAGCCTGAAGAACCTGGCGATCTATTAACAGAAAACCTACTTAATACTGCGCTTGAGACTACCTACCAACACAGCTATGAAAATTATTTCCCCGCGATTCATTTTCGCTATGATTGGACCGATGATGTTGTTGCGCGTTTTAGTTTGTCGCAAGCGCAAGTTCGTCCAAGTTTTGGGGCAGCCAATGGCATTATCAATGAAAATTTAGAATTTCTTGAACAGTCTGCTGATGTCGACGGTGAATGTTTAAGTTATTCTGATATCACTATTCAGGCGGATACTTATGCTGTTTGTTCTGATGAAGATAACTACAATATTCGTACCCGAGGAGGTAATCCTTTTCTTAATCCACAAATTGCTGATCAGATAGATCTCAATGTTGGTTGGTACCCTACGCCAGATTCAAACCTTACCGCAGCTGTTTATTATAAAGATATTAAAGACTATATCATTAGAGTAAATACCAGCGACTCGACGTTATTTCCACTATTAGGTGGTAATGCTATTGACCCTTTAACAGGTTTAACCTCAACGCAGTTTTCTAAATCAGTCAATGTTTCTAGCGCTAAACTATATGGCCTTGAATTGAGTGGTCGTTATCAGTTTGTCAGTTTACCTCAGCCATTTAATAACTTTTTAGTGTCAGCTAATGCTGTCTTTATTGGCGGTAATACAAGTACTCCGTTTATTGCGGATGGAGCAAAACTTGATTTAAACGGGATGTCAGATTTTGCAGGTAACGCTTCGCTTGCCTATGAAGTTGATAACTTTAATATCCAGCTGTCGGCGCGTTATCGAACGGAGCGTTTACAAAGCTTTAATGCCGGCGAGCCAGCACGTAATGTTTATGTTAAACCTGAGTTTAAACTTGGTTTATCAACTCGCTATGATATTAACGATCAGTTTAGAGTATTTGCCAATATCCAGAATATAACTAATGAACGAAAACAGAATTATTTTCAGGGTGATGAAAAGTCGGGTAACTTAGTGAATCTTAGATCCGATTTTGGTCGTACCTTTAGAGTAGGCCTTGATATCCGTTTTTAAAACGGTAGCTTGGAGCCAGCTAAGCTCTATTTAGTTGGTTCTATATAGTTAAATTTATTCAATTGGAACCTAAATAAACGTAACTTTTAGCTTAACCCGTGTCGCTGACAAAGCACACGGGTTTTTATATAAACGAAGACAAGTTAATCGAGCACCGCTTAAATGCTATTGTAACCAGCAGCGAATATGGTCATTAATCACGGTACTAAAATGCTCGTTCTTTAGGTAGCTTAGCGACTTGTTTGATATGGCTTTCATAATCTGAATAGTCATAACCATTCACTTCAAACAGCACATCAAAGTCATCTTCTAATAAGATGTTTTCGGTGCTAAGAGCTTGTTGTAATAACTTGATACTTTCTTCATTAGTTACTGCTCTAGTGGCTTGCATAATACCGGTATCAGAAAAACCTGCTAAAAATAGGGCATGTGCACCATTATCTCGGGTCATTTTTACCGCCATGCCATAATCAATATGCTCACCATCAACGGCGCCAAAAGTTTTATAGCGTGTGCCATTATGATCAATTAAGGTGTTATAACATTCACCTTCACAAATATAATTAGATTTTTCAAAATAATTATTCAACAGCCCCATACTTTTATACATACCAAGGTAAATAATATTAACGTCTCTTAACGCTTTAGGCGCAAGATCAGATAAAGTAGTAATGGTGTATTGAACGGTGTTTTTATCTAGCATGTCAGTGATTTTTTTTAAGGTATATGCTGACGACTGCATTAAAAAGCGATTGCTGGTCGGGGTGATTTTTCCTGAGTTTTGTGGATTTTCAGCCAGCCACTTGTGTAACGCCTGATCAGAATTTACCTGAGTATTTCTTGCTAATAATCGGGTGTCAGAACTTGACTCACGATAATGAAATAAATAAAGATCGCCCAAGACAATGTAAGTTTTTTTACCGTTTTGAGCAAAATCAGACCAAAGTTGGCTGGCGGTGTCGCTAAGTTTAGGTTTGTTAATATATTGAACAAGATGCATAGCGATAGAAACAAAAAGAAAAAAACTTAGTCCTATACTTAACCAAGTACGCTCGGATATATTGATAAGGTTAGTAAATGAAATTCTTTCATCGTTTTTTGCAGCGTCATTAAACGGCTCTAAAATAACTTGATAGCCGCCTTTAGGAATAGATAACCTTAACTTTTCGTGTTTATCTTGCGCCTGATAAATAGCATCAATTTTACTGCGTAGTTTATGAATATACACTCTGACTAATGAATCGTTGGCGGGATCATAGTTAGTATCTTTGTCAAAAACTTCGACGCCAATCGATATTTCTTTTGGCACTTCATTTTTCAATGTACAGGTCACTAAGTAGGTCAACAGCCTTGTCAAGATTGCAGATTTAACAAATTGTCTGGTTGCTAAAAGTCGCGAGGCCTCGATAGCAATCGGGTCAGTGCTACCTTCAAAAAAATCTTTCATAACGTAACCTTATGATGGTGGGTTTCGAAATAGTCGCCTATTATTCATTAGTGGTATTAATAGTGCAAACTATTGCATTATTAATCATTTTTATTTTAAGGGTTAAGTATATTTATTAGACCTGAATTGATTTTTTATTAGCGGATAACAACGTGAAATTATTTGACGATTCGCCAGTAAGCTTTACTCGTTCAAAATGTAAAAGTACTACCGCGGGGACCTGAGTATTATGCCCTAAAGTAGCTGAGCCAAACACTTTACCACTAGTGCCATCTGTATATTTTGTGCTGTGACGCACAATAAACACGCTCAATAAAATACCAAATTAATGATTTTGTAACGCTAATTAAAACAGAGCAAGGGTGAAATAAACTGCCGACGATGCTTTATTGGTTTCTGGCCCGTCTAAAGCGGCTAATATACAGCAAACACTAGCTTACGGTGTACTGGTCAAAAGAGTTGATTGTACTATTAGTGAAGAGCTAGATTACTAAATAACTAGATTATTCAATAGCTAGAATTTAGCCATTGCTTGCAATATTAATCAGGCCTAAAAGTAGCACTTTATTAGACTGATTATTTTTAACTACCATTCTTATCGTATTTATATGGCAGTTTTTTGGTACATAACAGTGATTAATTTCGTATTTTTGTACTGTGCATCATATGCAGATATCGTCAAATTAACTCATTAAGATAAAAATATTTTCTAGATTTAATTACTTGAATAACCTTAAATTTGTCTATCATGATGTAATTAAACTCTATTTATTATCTTGTAATAGCATCCTTATACTTGAGCAACACTTTATAAATAGTGGCTTAGCGCTTATTTCATTGCGACATATAAAGTATCAAGTAAAACTTTTTATAAAATAGTGATTGAATATGATTAAAAGTGGTTGACTATGTTTAATATCAAGGTACTATAAAGTCATGACAGATTAGGTCTGTCTTTTACATAATTAATAGCTGGAGTTAAGCACAGATGGCAAGCAAAAAAGAAGATTTTAAACACGTTAATTATAGCTGGGACGATGCCGTTGCTGATGCATTAACGCCTATCGAAAGCTTGGTTTATCGCTCGAACATTCTTGGCGCCGATCAACGTATTACTAATACCGGTGGTGGTAACACTTCAGCTAAATTGATTGAAACTGACCCGTTAACGGGTGAGCAAGTTGAAGTGCTTTGGGTTAAAGGCTCAGGTGGTGATTTACGCACTGCAAAAGTTGAAAACTTTTCATCATTATACCAAGGTAAATTAACGGCGTTAGATGCTACGTATCAAGCCCGTGATGACAAAGGTTATAAAGCTGCGGGTGAAGATGCCATGATCGGCATGTATAAACACTGTAACTTTTGTTTGAATCCACGTGCCTCATCAATTGATACCCCATTACACTCAATGATTGCAGATAAACATGTTGATCATTTGCACCCAAATGCAGTTATCGCGGTTGCGTCTTGTAAAGACCAAGAAGCGTTAACAGAAAAAATCTGGGGCGGAAAAATGGCGTATGTGCCATGGATGCGTCCAGGCTGGGAAGCGGCGAAAGTTTGTGAAGATGCTTATGCAGCTAAACCTGACAGTGTTGGTATTTTATTAGGTCAACATGGCCACACTAACTGGGAAAGCGAAAGCAAAAGCTGTTACGAAATGTCACTTTGGGTGATTGAAACAGCAGCAAGTTACATTGAACAGCACGACAAAGGTGCAATGACCTTTGGCGGCGCGAAAGTTGACAGCTTAGCTGAAGACGCTCGTACTGAATTACTGGCGAAATTCTTACCAGTTGCTCGTGGTATTTTATCAAACAAAGTTAAATTTATTGCGACTGTACAATCTGATGAAGCCGCATTACGTTTTGTGAACAGTGTTGATGCACCGCGTTTAGCAAAATTAGGTACTTCATGTCCTGATCACTTCTTACGCACAAAAATTCAGCCGTTATATGTTGATTTTAACCCTGCCACTGACGATTTCGATATTTTAGTTGAAAAATTAAATGCTGGTATTGAACAATACCGAATTGATTACAAAGCGTATTACGATGCTTGTAAACGTGATGATTCACCAGCCATGCGTGATCCAAGCCCAACGGTTATCTTAATTCCAGGTGTTGGTATTATTGGTTGGGGTAAAAATAAATCTGAATCACGTGTTACTACTGAATTCTATAACTGTGCCATTGAAGTTATGCGCGGCGCAGAAGCTATTAGTGAGTACACGGCTTTACCACAACAAGAAGCCTTCGATATTGAATATTGGGCATTAGAAGAAGCTAAGTTACAACGTATGCCTAAAGAGGCACCTTTAGCGCGTGACATCGTTGTAGTTGTTGGCGCCGGTGACGGTATTGGTAAAGAAACAGCATTTCGCGTAGCAAGAGAAGGCGCTCACGTTGTTTGTGCTGATTTACGTTTTGAAGCGGCGCAAAAAACGGCTGACGAATTAACAGCAATTTACGGCCAAGGTATTGGTGTTGCAGGTACAGGCATTTCTGGCTGTGGTCCGGCAATCGCACAAGCAGTAAATATTACTGACCGTGAAAGCGTACAGAAAATGTTTGAGCAAGTAACTTTAGCTTACGGCGGCATTGATAAAGTTATCGTAACAGCGGGTGTGTTTTTAGCACCTGGTCAAGCCGGTATGAGCAATGACCAACAGTTTGATGTCAGCTTTGCAGTGAATGTTAAAGGTGGCTATATTGTTGGCACTGAAGCGAATGAAATTTGGAAAGCACAAGGCTTAAAAGGTGCGTTAGTCTTAACCACCAGTGTTAACGCAGCAGTGGCGAAAGCCGGCTCATTAGCGTATGACACATCAAAAGCGGCGGCTAACCACTTAGTACGTGAATTAGCAGTTGAGCTATCACCACTTGTCAATGTGAATGGTTTAGCGCCAGCGACTGTAGTTAAAGGTAGCACCATGTTCCCACGTGACCGTGTTATTGCTTCTTTAACAAAGTACAACGTTGAGTTCACAACAGCGGATTCAGATGATGAATTACGTGACAAATTAGCAATGTTCTATGCACAACGTACGTTAACGAAATCGCCTATTACACCAGCTGACCAAGCCGAAGCTGCTTATTTAATGGTGTCAGGCCAATTAAGCAAAACTACCGGTCAAGTTATCTCAGTTGACGGTGGTTTACACGAAGCGTTCTTACGCTAAGCTAACCTTATTTGTAGCGCTTTTTGTTAATCAAAAGGCGCTCAACTTTAGAAACAGATCAGGAATAAAATTATGACACAACGTATCGATAAAGCGTTAATTGCGGAAGAAAACGCAAAATTAGAAGGCTTTTTAAAAGAAGATTACGAAGCACTCGGTGCTAAGCTTGCACGTGAAAATATCAACATTGATGAGATCACTGCAAAAGCTGAAGAATTCCAAATTGCTGTACCTTCATGGGGTACAGGCACCGGCGGTACACGTTTCGCACGTTTTCCTGGTGAAGGCGAGCCACGTAATATTTGGGAAAAATTAGAAGACAGTGCTGTGATCAATGATTTATCACAATGTACTGAGCGTGTTTCTCCTCATTTCCCTTGGGATAAAGTGGATGATTTCTCTGAATTAAAGCAAACATCTGACAGTTTGAACTTGAAATGGGATTCGATTAACTCGAACACTTTCCAAGACCAACCAGGTCAAGAGCATAGCTTTAAATATGGCTCTTTAAGTAACACAAGCAAAGAATCTCGTGACCTTGCGATTCAACACAACCTTGATTGTATTGAATACGGTAAAGCACTTGACTCAAAAACGTTAACGGTTTGGGTTGGTGATGGTTCAAACCACCCAGGTCAGCAACATTTCCAAAGTGCGTTCGAACGTTACTTAGAAAGTATGAAAACAATTTATGCTGGCTTACCAGCAGATTGGGAATTGCACATCGAACATAAAATGTTTGAGCCTGCGTTCTACTCAACTATTATCCAAGATTGGGGCAGCAACATCTTAGCCGCAATGGAATTAGGTCCTCAAGCTAAGTCGTTAGTTGATTTAGGTCACCATGCGCCAAACGTTAACATCGAAATGATTGTTTCTCGTTTAATTCAATTTAAGAAATTAGGTGGTTTCCACTTTAATGACTCTAAATATGGCGATGATGATTTAGACAGCGGTAGTTTACACCCGTACCAACAGTTCTTAATCTTCAACGAATTAGTTGACGCTGAGTACCGTGGTCAAGAAGGTTTTGGTCCAAACTACATGTTAGACCAATCACACAACGTGACTGATCCTATTGAAAGTTTAATGAACTCAGCGGCAAGCGTACAACGCTCGTACGTTTCAGCATTAATTGTTGACCGTCCTCAGTTGTCTGAATACCAATTAAACAATGATGCATTAATGTGTAGCAATACGTTAAAGCATGCCTTTACAACTGATGTATCACCAATTTTAGCGATGGCTCGTTTACGTAAAGGTGGCGCGATTGACCCTATCGCTACTTACCGTAAGGCTGGTTACCGTGCACAAGCTGGTGTTGAACGTCCAAATACTGGCGGCAACGGCTCAGGCATCGTTTAAAGTACGTATTGTTTTAGGTAGCACCTAGCGACAAGCTTTAAGAATTAACGTGAAGGTGCTTAGGCATCTTCACGTGTTTCTGTTAGTTGAAATCTGGAAGTAAAAGCGAAAAGTTAGAAGCCAGAAGAAAGAAGCTAGTAGAAAAGCTGGAAGCTGGAAGCTAGAAGCTAGAAGCTAGAAGCTGAAAGAAAGGCTAGAAGCTGAAAGAAAGGCTAGAAGCTGGAAGCTAGAAGCTAGAAGTAAATAAGCTAGCGGCTTAAATTTTAAGCTTAGTGCTTAGTGAGTTAAACCTAAAGCATTATAAAAATAACAATTGTTAATAAAAAAAAGTGAGCACAATTTAAAAACGTGCATCATTCAATAAATCGGGGAAGTAGTATGTCATCAGCTGCAGAATTTGAAACAAAACCGGTCACACCGGAAAAACTACAAGGCGGAAAAACTTTCGCTGCCAGTTATGCGGGCGAGCATGTCGCCGGTACTGAATTTGTTATTGGGGCGTTATTCGTCGCTTGGGGTGTTGGCGCTGTCGATGTCCTGATCGGCTTATTGTTTGGTAACTTATTAGCGGTCTTAACGTGGGGTTTAATTACCGCGCCAATCGCAACAGATACCCGTTTAACCTTATACGCATATCTTGAAAAAATTGCCGGTCCAGGCACGATTAAACTCTACAGTGTCGTCAATGGTATCTTATTCTGTGTCCTTGCCGGCGCTATGATAACCGTCTCGGCTTCAGCTGTACGGATATTATTTAATATTGAGCCCCAAGTTGAATGGTACCCAACCGATCTACGTTTTGTCCTAGTTGTCTTAGGTGTAGGTGCTGTTGTGGTATACATGGCGGTAAAAGGCTTTAAAAAATTAGCCGCTTTTGCGGAAGTGTGTGCTCCTTGGATGATCTTAATGTTTATCGTGGGCGCGTTTGTGATGTTACCGACAACGGTTGCAGCTACTGCTGGTGTTGATAGCATAAACAGTTTTAGCGACTTTTTAACCGTTGCCAGTGAATCTATCTGGAAAGACACTGAAGGCGAAATTGGTATTTGGCATGTAGTCGCATTTGCGTGGGTAGCGAATCTTGCCATGCACGGTAGCTTAGGTGATATGACTTTATTACGTTTTGCGAAAAGTGCTAAATATGGCTACTTCTCAGCGTTAGGTATGTTCATTGGTCATTATATGGCATGGATTTGTGCTGGTATTATGGGCGCAGGTGCGGCGATATTATTAAAAACTAGCATTACTGCAATTGACCCAGGTTCTGTTGCTTATACCGCTTTAGGTGCTTCAGGTATTCTGGCAGTGATTATTGCTGGGTGGACAACGTCTAACCCAACAATTTACCGTGCCGGTTTAGCGTTTAGCTCACTTAATCATTCTTGGAGCCGTACTAAGGTTACTATTGTTGTTGGTATTATTACGACAATTATTGCCTGTTCGCCGTTTGTGTTTTCTGGCTTATTAGGTTTTGTTGGTTACATGGGGCTGTTATTAGCACCGGTTGGCGCAATTATTGTTGCTGAGCATTGGTTATTTCCTAAAATTGGTTTAACCCGTTATTGGTCTTCATATAAAGGTAACACTACCAACATGCCTGCTTTTATCACCTGGATTGTATCTATGGTTGTCGGTATTGCAGTAGAACAAAATGGTTTATTACACTTGTTCTTTATCTTGGTGCCATTGTGGATATTCGCAACGGTTATGTATATTGTTTTAGCCTCAGCAATGGGCGCAAAAGCTGTCTACCCAGAAGCGGCAGCGGCTGAGCAAGCTGAGCTGGTACGTAAACAAGAAGAAGTAAAGTATTTAGCAACTGCACAAGAAACGAAACAAACTATCGTACTACCGGCCGCGGCAAAATTAGCCAAATATATCTCATGGGCTGCGTTAGCCGCTTGTGCTTGGATGGGACTGGACTCGTACATGAATAATGATATGGCGACTATTACCACATGGTTAATTGTTCCTACTTTAGTGTATTTTGTTACTGCGACGTATGCCTACATACAAACCAGTAAAGCAGAAGATGGCATTCAAGATGAGCAATCTGCACAAGAGTCAGCTGAGCTGGTAAGTTAAGCGTCACAAGTTGTTTTCGAGTAAATAATAAAGCCCTTGTTCACACTTTGATGCACAAGGGCTTTTGTTTTTTAAGCACTAATTTTTATTTACGAACCATTAAAAATATTATTATCTATTTATGGAAATAAGATGAATAACCGTCATAAAATAAAAACTTTCGTATTAGTGGCATTTTTATCACTTTTAGCCGCATGTAGTCAGCAAAACCTGCATCATGCCAATACTTCAACGGCAGCTACTTTAGACGCTAATAAAAATACCAAACCAAATATCCTCTGGTTAGTTATTGAAGATATGAGCCCGACGTTACCTGATTATGGTGATATGACGATCGCAACACCGAATATCAGTCGGTTGGCAAAAGAAGGCATTAAATATACCAATGTATATTCTACTTCTGGGGTTTGTGCACCTAGTCGCGCTGCGTTAGCACTTGGAATGTATCCATCAAGCGTGGGTGCAAACAACATGAGAACGACTTCGAATACAGCCGAAACGGGTCTACCTAAATACGGCGCCGTGCCGCCAGCTAATGCAAAAATGCTAAGCCATTATATGCGTGAGCAAGGTTATTACACGACCAATAACTTAAAAGAAGATTATCAGTTTAAAGCCCCAGCTAATGCTTGGGATGAAAGCGGTGTCTATGCCCATTGGCGTAATAGAGCAAAAGACCAGCCATTTTTCTCAGTAGTAAACTTTACCACCACACATGAGTCAGGCTTATTTGAACCTTATGGCATTCGCAAGGTTGAATCTCGCCATTATTTCTCTGATGATGCTGAACGGGTTGCAAAATTACCGCGGCACCCTAATGATAAAACCAGCGAAGCGGAAACACCGATTCATCTTCCTAAAAATACAAAATTTACCATTGCGCCGTATTTACCTGATACACCGATAGTTCAACACGATTATTGGAAGATGTATAACAACCTAGCTGAAACGGATCGTCAAATTGGCGCAGTGTTAACGCAATTAGAACAAGATGGTTTATTAGAAAATACGATAATCTTCTTTTATTCAGATCATGGTGGTCCATTACCTCGCCAAAAACGCTTAATTTATGACAGTGGCTTAAAAGTGCCTATGATTGTACGTTTTCCACATAAGCAATATGCAGGTAATGTAGATGATCAATTGATAAGTTTTGTTGATTTTGCACCGACCATTCTTTCTCTAACGGGAGAGACTGTACCCGAACATATGCATGGTCAGAACTTTATTAACAATAATTCCCTGTCAGAAAAACGACAATATATTCATGCTGCCGCTGATCGCTTTGATGGTTTTACTGATGTGATCCGCGCGGTAAAAGACAAACAATTTAAATACATACGAAACTACCGTCCGGAGCAAGGTTATTATTTGCCTGTTACCTATCGAGAAAAAATTCCAACCATGCAAGAGTTACTGAGATTACGTGCAGCAGGGGAGTTAAGCGCAGCGCAAGCACAATGGTTTAGAACGTCGAAACCGGTTGACGAATTATTCGATACTATTAACGATCCACACGAGTTAAATAATCTTGCAGGCGATGTTAAATACAGTAAAAAATTAGCAGAGCTGCAAGCAGAAATGGACAAATGGTTGGCAGAAATTAATGACACCCCAAGCTTACCTGAAGCTAAACTTGTTGAAAAAATGTGGCAAGGACAAAGTACTCAACCAAAAACTGAAGCGGCTTTAATGAGTTATCAAAACGACAAGGTGACAATAAAAAGTAACACTGCTGGCGCTTCAATCGGCTATAAAATTATTGAAAACAGTTATGAACCTGCAAGCTGGGAAATATATCAAAGGCCATTTAAATTACCTAAAGGGGCAGTATTAAAAACTTTTGCCCATCGTATTGGCTATCAGCAAAGTAAGATATTAACCTTCCAATAAATAATTTTATAAATTAACAGCGTAAGAAACATCAAGCCATTAGCAGGAGGCTTGATGTTATTATTAGTAAAGTTAAAGTTAATCATGACGTGCTAGGCTTGATTTACTCAGCCAATATCGCGCAGTACACTTTTTTTACGCGACCTTACTCAGAAATAGTTAGGGCCTAAAACTTTAAGCCCAGTTATTTCATTAATTCAGCATATGTTTATCAATAAATTTATCTATGGCTTGTAGTGTTTTTAACCGGGTGTCATTGCGGATTAAGTGATGGCCTGCGTCACGCAATAATACATAGGTTACGTCTTTGTCTTCATCATCTAATTCGTCATATATATCTTCGGATTGCTCATAAGGAACTACTTTATCAATTTTACCGGCGATGATTAATACTGGCGCTTTAACACTTTTTACATGTGTGATGGGTGAAATGTTTTTTAAATGATTTTTATCTAAGCTTTTATTTTTTATTATTTTATTCCAGTAACTAACCACCCAATGATCATCACCGTGATCATCTATCTCAGTTTTAAGCATTTTTTCAAGATCGCTGACCCCATTAATTGAGATAACACATTTATATAAATCGGGGCTTAACACAGCACCAGTGAGTGCGGCATAACCACCGTAACTAGCGCCAACAATACACACTCGGTCTGGGTCAACTTCTCCTTTAGCAATAAAATGCGCTAAACCATCTGTTAGATCGGTTTGCATTTTTTTACCCCATTCACCACGGCCTTTACGGATATGTTTCCCGCCAAAACCGCTTGAGCCGCGAAATTGAGGCTGGATGACTAGAAAGCCTTTATTAGCAAAATATTGTGCCTTCCAATCAAATCCATATCTGTCATAAGATTGAGGCCCGCCATGGGGTAGCATTATGGTAGGTAGCTTTGTTTTTGTCTCAAATTTTGACTTAGGGTAAGTTACTAACGCCGGGACTGTTAGGCCATCAGCCGCTTTATATTTTGTTTCAATAACTGGGTGTACTTGGCTTCCTTGAATTAAAGGCCGCGCATTTGTTAATGGCTGGAATTTATTATTAGCAAATAATAAATAATTGCCTGAGATATTTTGCCCTTCAACATACAGTACCAATTTTTCCCAATCTGGGGTGTGATCGCTAATACGAAAGGTATTATTTGGCATGCTTTGTTGCAACGACGTCATTAAAGTTTCGTACTTTTTATTGATAAAATCGTAGCTAGGTTTAAAACCTGAATAGCGGACACCATAAACTACCCGTTGAATGTCAGACAAAACCGTGGCGACACTTTTATCTTTACGAGCAAATAAAGGCTCAGAGATAGTGCCATTGGCTAAGGAAAATTTAAAATAAGCCCTTTGATTTTCATGGCCTTTACTCATCACTAAATACTGATTGTCTTCGGTAACGCCCACAAAAGAGCGTTTACGTATTGGCGCTATTTCACTGAAAATTTCTATCCAGTTACCGTCAACATACTTTTCAACACTGTGTTTGTCAGTGTGATCATTATAACGTTCTCGGGCTAATAAATTCCCTTGTCTATCAACAAAATAATCACGGGTATCAATAAGACCTAAGCTCATGGTATAGGGTGTTTTTTTACTTACAAGCGATACTTTTGTTAAAGAATAAACGGGTTTTCCTCCGCCCCTTTTTACATATAAGGGCATATAAGCATATTTTTTATCTGGTGAAATACCGATGATACGGCCAACATTAGATTGTGCTAACGCTACCCCTTTGCCTGGAATAACTAGCTGGCGAATTTTTTTTTCTGCAAGATCATAAATAAAGGCCGAACTAATGTGGTGTTTACCTAGGTAGCCGGGGACCTTTCGATAACTTGATGCTACAAATATCAGTTGGGTCTCGCTAATAAAATAGGCATTTTTTGGATCGATTTCGCTAATATCCAAGCCAGTTACCATTTTATTTGTGGCAAGTTCAATGACCACATAGGCATCTTGTTTGTCTTTTTTTATACGGTAACCAATCTTGCCGCCATCTGGCGATATGGTTAGCATTGAGTGCTCTTTGATTGTGCCATAAGCTTCGAGCGGTATATCAAATTCTTGGGCTATTACTTGACAAGAAAAAGTTAATGTTAGTGATAATAAAATATAATAAAGTTTTGAAATGATTTGCATATTGTTCCTTATCGCCATGGATTAACTTAGTTTGTTAACCAATGGACACTCCATACTTGGTTTTAGTTATTTAGTTATTTAGTTATTTAGTTATTTAGTTATTTAGTTATTTAGTTATTAAAATAAAATGAATAGTTTTTATTGTTCAAAGACCTTTTAAACAAATTAATCATCAATGACAAAGCTGTATTCGCCAGCGTGATATAACTTTGTTTTTTTATTGGGTAAGCTGATCAGTGCAGTCGTGTTATTTGGAATGCTTATATCCCATTTAATCGTATTCTCGACACGCTTCCATGCACTTTTAATTTCGCCGTAACCTGTTTTATGACTTACCGATATACCTGCTAAGTCTTTGGGAAATACAGGGCTTAAGGCGAAGTCTTGGTAACCTACTGAGTTTTCTAAAGGACGAATACCGCCTAAACCTTCATAAAACCAACCGTCGTAACCACTATGAAACGGATGATTTAACGAGCGAAGTGGCGCTTTACCTGTTGTTGGGTCAAAAGCACCTTTACGTTCCCATAAAGTAGTACCGTTTAACACATCAAATAAATATGAATACCCCGGATAACCTTTAGCTTTGAATATGTTAAAAGCGGTATCGGTATGGCCATAATCACTTAACGCGCGGTATAACCACGTTTGGCCAATAGCGCCAACTGATGAATGGCCTTTCCATGTGTTTTTAACATCGTTATTTAAACCATCAGCCACATTTTGTTTTAAATGCTCTGGCGTAATATTAAAGCGTAATGCTAAGGCATCTGCGGTTTGACTACCGTAATGTCCTGTATTTTCGTTATATAAGGTGTTGTGGAAGTTAACACGAATATTTTCAAACAAGGTTGCAAAGCGCTGTTGATCTTCAGGTTTGTTTAACGCTTCGGCAATGTCAGACATGATATCGGCTGCGCGGGCAAACAATGCGCTAGTGGTTACTGTGGTTGTGGTTTGTTGTGAAACACCTCGGCCACCAACACGTGGGGTACCCGGTGAGGCAACAGGATCGCACCAATCGCCATAACCATTATCGGTTAAAAAATGGGTTAATTGGCTTTCACCAAAATCCATATACTCTATAAGACTTTCATATTGCGAAGCTAATAATTGGCTATCGCCATGATGACGATAATGCTCCCATGCTACATAGACTTCGGCGACTGCCCAGTCTATTTTTTCACCTGCAGTGCGTTTGCCCGGTACAACCGCGGGTGCGATAAATTTAGCTGTTTTGAAGTCACCTAAATATTTCTGCCAAAAATTATCAAGATTAAAGTTATAGTTACCTGTGATTAATGCCGCGTGGGCATCGCCAGTCCAGCCGGCCTTTTCACGGACAGGGCAATCCATTGGCAAGCTTAATAAGTTACTTTCATAACTCCACATGGCGGTATCGTGAATACGGTTAAGTAGGGGGTCGGTACTTTCAAATTGTCCTACACGCTCAACATCGCTGCGAATTAATTGGGCGGTGAGGGCATGTAAATCAGGTTCTTCGGTTAAGCCGGTAATTTCAACATAACGAAATCCGCGCCATGTGAACTGTGTTGTCCAGCTTTTCTCTTTTTGATCACTAGCATCATCATTGCTATTAACACGGGTGTTGTCACTTGCGATGTAAGCATCTACTGCATTAAGTAAAGTCGCGAAGTTACCACCACTTAATTGGCTAATCACACCTTTATCATTCGCCCACTCGGCGTAACGTAAATAAACAGCCTGACTCGGCTTAAGATTTAACGCATCAATGTTTAGCGTTGAAATACCCGTAAAGTTTTGACCAAAATCAAATACCCATACATTCGGTGCCGGGTTGAAAAGCTTAACGGGTTTCATTAATTTTTGGGCGCGAATAGCCGGTAGTAATTGTGGCTCTAATACCTTAGTTGGCCATTGTGCTAATACTTTAACAGGCTGCCACTTTACGTGATTTTTTGGATTGTTAGATGCGTTCCAATCACTAACCGCTTTATTCGCGTCATATAAATCACCGGTAAAAATACCTTCTTTTACAACAGGCGAAGGAAAACTCTTCCATTGCTTATTGGTGGTAACTTGCTGAGTAGAACCATCAGCGAAGGTTATGTCTAGTTGGGCAATAAATTTCGGTTGGCCGTAACTGAGGTTTCCTTGACGTTTAGTAAAAGCGATACTTTCGTCATACCAACCACTACCAAGGTGAACAGCGATGCTATTTGTGCCGCTGTTAATTAATGAGGCAACGTCATCGCTATTATATAAAATACGTTTGTCGTAATCGGTTTGTCCAGGGTCTAATAACCTGTCATCAACGCGTTTGCCGTTGATATATATTTCGTAATACCCACCCGCTGTGCTGTGCAGTTTTGCTGAGACGATTTCTTTACTTGTAACCTTATTGTCGGCCTTGTTATCAGTCTTGGTATCCGTTGTATTATCAATACTGAACTGATGACGAAATAAACTTGCGGTCGGTTGGTCTTGTAACTGCTTTATAGCAGGCTGTATGATCTCACCCGCTTCAGATTGAATGGTGCCAGCGAAGTTAACCCAAGTTTCAATCGCAGGGGTTAATTCTGTAATGGTAGGTTCTTTTACCTGAATCCACTTAGCTTTCCAGTCAGTAGATGCTAACAAACCCATTTGCCATTGTTGTGGTTCACTCCAAGCTTTAGGCTCGGTGTCGGTTGTAGACCAAACACGTACACGCCAAAATACTGCTTGATTGGTTTGTAATGCTTTGCCTTGATAAGGAATATTGATGGAACGTCTCTCATCTACTTTACCGCTATCCCACAAGTCAGGATGGTTATCTTTTAAACGTTCAGGGCTTGAAGCTGCTTGTATTTGATAAGCACCTTGTTGTTTTACATTGGCATGCCAGGATAACCTCGGCGCGAGGTTATGTACATTCAGTGGCGAATTATTACCTTCGACTAACAATGTAGAGGCGGCCGACATATATGTTTTTGACGTTTCTATGGACTGTGCCGGTTGTTCATCGGAGCATGCCGATAAAACACCGCATAATAGTCCGACAATGATGCTTTTTTTCATTAAGGTGTAGCCTCGTTATTTATATTTTTAATCTTATGCATAATTATCTGCATTAACTCTCGGTATTAAATCATTAACCAATAACCCAAAGCTGAAGATAAGCTAAAAGCGATGATTGCTTGGTAAAGGGGCGCAAAAGATATTTTATCGCTCGGGTTAATTTGATTAACTGGTTTCTTACCCGTGATCATTGCTTTAAATAAGTTGTCATTTTTCACAATCACGTAAAAGAACACTGCGACCACATGTAGCCATACAATCGCTACTATTACTGTAAAGTTAAGCGCGTGTAATTGGGTTAACGTATCAGACATACTTTTTGTCACGCTATCAGCCAGTGCGCCGCTAAAACCTAGATCATTATTACTGAATAAGCCGGTTACAACTTGTGCGCCTATCACTAAAAGCATCACCACAACCATCCAACCGCCCGCAGGATTATGTCCGGTAGCGTGTTCTTTTTTTAGCGATAGTGAACCTTTTAGGTAGCTTAAAGCAGCGAGCGGGTTTTTAATGAAATGGCTAAACCTCGCCGTACTTGAACCGATAACACCCCAAATAACGCGAAATACCAGTAAAGCTATTAAACAATGGCCAATAATTTCATGCGTATCAATCATACGATTTTCAATGGTGTACCAAGCACCTAAAATAAGAATAACTAACGTCCAATGGAATAAACGCGTCGCTCCATCCCATACGTTAACTTCCTTAACTGGATTCGTACTGTGTAATTCATCTAGCGAAGTGGATGTGTTTATCTTTTTAGCAGAGCCTATCTCTTTCGAGTCGTTAATTTCTTTTGGGTTATTCATTGCGCTATTGATTTCGTTAGGAACACTCATTTTTATTGTCCTGCCTTAACTAAGGTCAAGGTAATATCACGCTCAGCATATTGCGCGTTTAAACCCTCAGAACTGTGCTTAGCGTCAATGGTCACTTGAGTTAAATTTGTTAACGATAGCAATTGTTCAAGTACTTCTTGGCTAACTTGTGTGCCACTGAGGTTGATTTTTTTAAGCTGTGTTAGCTCAAGTAAAAACGCGATTGATTGGTCTGTTACTTGCGAATTTTTCAACGTTATCTCAACAATAAGTGAAGCCAATGGTGAAAAGTCAGCCAAGGCAGTATCGCCAAATTGTGCTTTCATCGAGAAGCTATCTATTACTAACAGATGAGTAGTTTTAGCCTGATAATGTAATACGTTTGGATATTTTTGTTGCAAGCTTGCAACGGTATCTGCATGAATTTTTCGAGTGTCTTCAATACCATGCCAATCAATTTCAGCAAATTTAATCACTCTTGCTTTCGCGGGCGCTTCAGGAAATTCGCTTTCAGGTAATTGTCCCGTCGCTCCTTTAGTTAACCATAATGCTATCAGTGCGAGTTCTTCTTCGGTTTGACGATCTCGCCCATACGGCGGCATTGCCATTCGGTCTGTTTCAGGCAGTAGCATGCGTTCTATCAGTAAATTATTATGCTCTTGGGTTAAGTCCGCACCGCTTTTTCCGGAAAAAGTTAACTGTCGGAAACTATCTAAACGAAGTCCACCTTTGTCTTTTTCACCGTCATGACAAGCGACACAATATTTTTCAAATATAGGATCGATACGGCTATTGTAAAAAGAGTTTTCAGCGGCTTTGAGTGGCGGCGATATATGCAGCTCTTCATTAATTTTTTGTACCCATTCGGCATCACTGATCACAAAGAGTATTATCCATAACAACGATAGCGCGCCGACCACGGCTAAGTAAATTTTAGCTTTATCAATTTGAGACATCGTAACCACCTTAACGCAATATCTGCGACACAATATGTGCTTCTTCGACACCCGTTAGGCGCTGGTTTAACCCTTGAAAGCGATAATTTAAGTCGTAATGATTAAAGCCAAGTTGATACAAGATGGTGGCGTGTAAATCGGCAATATCGACTTTGTCTTTTACAATTTCATAACCAATGTCATCGGTTTCGCCGTGGGTATAACCACCTTTTACGCCGCCGCCTGCCATCCACATAGTGTAGGCATCAGGGTGATGATCTCGGCCAGCAAAGGGAGCGTCTTGTCCGCCACGATTTTCAAGCATGGGGGTTCTACCAAACTCGCCGCCCCAAATCACTAAGGTGTCTTCTAACATGCCGCGTTGTTTTAAATCTTCTAATAAGGCAGCTATCGGTTGGTCGGTATTTTTACAGCTGTCGACAAAACCATGATTTAACGAGCCATTTTTACCTGAGCCGTGAGAATCCCAGCCATAATCAAACAGTTGAATATAACGTACGCCACGTTCAGCTAAACGTCTTGCGACCAAGGCATTATTAGCAAAACTTGCTTGCCCCGGTTGTGCGTTGTAATTGGCTAATGTTGCGGCAGATTCTTTTTGAATATCAAAGGCATCAGACGCTTCTATTTGCATACGATAGGCCATTTCATATTGCGAAATTCGCGTTAAGGTTTCAGGGTCGCCAAAGGTATCGTATGTTTGTTGATTAAGGTTGGCGATGGCA
The DNA here is from genome assembly GCA_051251725.1 of Thalassotalea sp. Lineage (GTDB taxonomy): Bacteria > Pseudomonadota > Gammaproteobacteria > Enterobacterales > Alteromonadaceae > JALZUE01. The sequence goes on from JBPOFN010000003.1 coordinate 102,189, forward strand.
TCTAATACCCGGCGGCGTAGCGGCCGGCTAACATCTTCAGGATTACTTAAATACAAAACAGGATCGCCATGAGAACGACATTGCACGCCCTGGTACACACTGGGTAAAAAGCCAGAACCCCATAATTGTTTACCACCATCGGGCGCATTTGAACCGGATAACAAGGACACAAAACCCGGTAAATTTTGGTTCATGGTGCCTAAGCCATAAGTAACCCACGAGCCAATAGACGGTTTGCCCGATAATGGCGAACCCGTATGCGTTAACAGCTGTGCTGGCGCATGGTTAAATTGGTCGGTCTTCATTGATTTGATGAAACAAATATCATCAACATGCTTGGCTAAATGCGGCATGCGATCTGACACCCACGCACCACATTGACCATGTTGTTTAAACGGAAATTGTGGGCCTAATAATTTAGGGGTACCTGAGATAAAGGCAAACTGCTTACCTTCTAATATCTCTTGTGGGGTATCTTTACCATTGTATTTTTCTAACATGGGTTTGTAGTCAAATAACTCTAATTGACTGGGCGCACCTACCATATGCATATGAATAACGCGCTTGGCTGTTGCCGGATATTGCGGCGGCAGTGGTGCTAATGGCTCGGTCATTGCGCGGGTAAAATCAAGCACTTGCCCGCTTGCCATCGCTTGGTTAGGTAACATTGACGCTAAAAAAGCGCCGCCTAACATGCCACCACTTTGGGTGATAAATTCACGTCGAGTTTGATGCTGAATTTGCTTTAATCTTAAATGATTTAACTCAGCGGGTGTTGCTAGCGCTTCTTTACCGTTCTTAGACGAAAAGTTTCTAGAAAATAAATGTTTCATAAGTTCACCGTACTGCTAAGTTAACGCGTTAATGCCGCATCTACGTTTAATAAAATAGAGGCCATTGCCGTCCATTGACTGTTTATCGCGTTATTACTATTACCTTTTGTATGCTCATCATTAGTACCTTTAACGCCAGACTCATCTATTTCTAAACTGATGGCGGTTAATGCACTTTCTAAACTTGCTAGCTCTGCATCTGTAGGTAAGCGAGACAACACGCGGTTAAAACCATAAGTAATGGCTGCCGCGGTATTTTTCGACGTTTGCTCTGCTAACATCAGTTGGCCTAAATGCTGTGCGGCTTCGTGATATACCGGATCATTTAAGGTGACTAAGGCTTGTAGTGGCGTGTTGGTTGGAATGCGTCGTTCATGACTAAATTCACGGGTATCCATATCAAACGTTAAAAAGCTTGGGTACATAAATGCGCGTTTTACAAAGGTATAAATAGCGCGACGATAACGCTGGTTATCCTCAGCATCGGTCCATTCTTTGATGATTGCTCCCGGATGTCCCCAAATGCCTTCAGGCTGAGGCGGCATAGCGGGTTCACCACCAATGCTGTGTTTGATTAAACCACTGGCGACTAAGGCTTGATCGCGAACCATTTCGGCGGTTAAGCGTTGTCTTGGTCCTCGGGCAAATAATTGATTTTGCGGGTCTAATTCTAAAAGTTGAGGATCAATTTCCGACGCTTGTTGATAGGTATGACTCATCACCATCAGTTTAAGCATGGCTTTCATGTCCCACTGGTAGTCGTTTTGGAATTTAAGCGCTAACCAATCGAGTAACTCAGGGTGAGTAGGCGCGGTGCCTGCACTACCAAAGTCTTCTAACGTTTCAACAATGCCAATACCAAATAAACGATGCCATAAACGGTTAACCGCCACGCGTGACGTTAAAGGTTGTTCAGGTTGGAAGAACCATTTAGCTAAACCTAAACGCGTTTGTTCTTGGTTAAATTCAGGGAATATTTTTGGCGTACCGGGCGCTAATAACGGGCCTACTTTGGCAATCATGTTACCGCGGTTAAACTTAGCGATACCGCGATTGTCCCATTGGTCTTGCTCTAACATCACGGGCATGTCGTAACCATCAATGGCGTTAAGCTGCTTTTTAAGTTTGCCATACAGGTTAATATTTTTGCTTCGTTTATCGCTAAGAGCGTATTCGCGCCACTTAGGGTTACTCGTTTGTTCAATCCTAACGCGATTTAAGCGTGGAAATAGACCATCTCCTTGAGATTTTAGCTGCATTTGTGCAACTTCAAACTCGAGTTTTTCACCTGATTTTAATGTCAGTGGCTCTGCTAATACAGCAACGCTCCAACGCGGTAAATAAATACGGTGAGCAAACCAGCCAACCCCTTTACCCGTAGTTAAACCATCATGATTGTTGGGTAACTGACTAAGTGCCGTTAATTGTTGATCCATGACTTCGGTGCTATTTGAAAGATGCGTGTTAACTGCCAGTTGCTCTTTAGCGCCGTCGGTTTTTACCAAATATATTTTTACGTCATCAATATGAAATGGCTTTTCAGGTGTATGTCGTGCTTGCTCTGGATCTTGTGGTATCACAGATAAACGCAAGGCGCTGATGTGTTGATCTTGATTCGCAGACTGTGAAGTAAAGTGGAAAAAAACGCGAGCCTCATAGTTACCCGGGTCAAAGTATTCACCATCTTTAACAATAAACTCACGAATTTTCTGTGTTTCAAGCACCTTAAGCTGTTTTTTACCGACCTTAATTAACTCAAGATAACGATAATTAATTTTCTTACCGGCTATGCGTAATTCGTCGTTGGTTTTTTCCATCTCGGTTATGTAAGTATTCAGGCCGCGGTATTCATCACCAACCGCGCTTTCAATGTTTAGCTTTTGCCAAGATTGTGTAGGTTGCTCTGATTGAGCGGTTTGCTCAGCTAAGCTAAAAGCTTGCTGCGCTTCGTGCTCACGAATGGCAACCATTTGCTCTTGAATGGAAAATGCCGTTTGTTTGTCAGCCTCTTTTTTTGCCAGTTTATAAAGCGGCTGATAATTACGATAATCTGAATCTTTACTGGTATTAAAAAAGCCGAGCGACGTGTAATACGCGTCATGTTCAATTGGATCATATGGATGAGAATGGCACTGTACACAGTTCATGGTCATGGCATTAAGAACTGACCATGTTGTTGCGTTTCTGTCCATAACAGCGACCATACGAAACTCTTCATCATCGGTACCTCCTTCACTGTTTGAAGGGGTTTGGCGATGAAAACCTGTCGCGATCACATCATCTAATTTTCGGCTAGGCATTAAATCCCCCGCCAATTGTTCAATAACAAATTCGTCGTAAGGTTTGTTTGCATTTAACGCTTCAATCACCCATTGCTTGTATGGCCAAGTTTCTCGGTATTCGTCACGCGTGTAACCATGACTGTCGGCATAACGGGCTAAATCCATCCACATGGCTGCCCAGCGTTCGCCATAACGCGGCGAGGCTAATAAACGGTCAACTTGTTTTTCATAAGCATTGTCAGAGTTATCGGCTAAAAAATTAGTTATCTCTTCAGGTGTTGGTGGTAAGCCGACTAAATCGAATGACAAACGACGTAATAAACTGTTTTTATCGGCTTTTTGAGCAGGCGATATTGGCGCATCATTTAATACAGTTTGTTCAAGGTTACCTTGTATAAACGCATCAATGTCATTATTGATAAAACGGTCGTTTTTCACATCAGGAACGCTATGTGCTTTGGGTTTGATAAACGCCCAATGTTCTTCCCACTGCGCGCCTTGTTCAATCCAGTCGCGTAATAACTGTATTTCTTCAGCCTTGAGGGCAGGGGCTTTATATGGCATACGAATATTAGGGTCTTTAGACTCAACTCTTACAATCAGTTCAGAGGCATCAGGATCACCCGGTACTATTGTTAAGCGCCCTGAGTGACCACGGGCTAAGGCTTCTTCGCGGTAAATAAACGAGACATTCGATTGTTTACCCACACCGCCATGACAACCCGTACAGCTTTTGTTCAGGATCGGGCGTATTTTCTCATTAAAAGAAATGAGATTTTCTGCGGGCACTGTGCTTGCTGATTTATTTGCGGTATAAGCCCAAGCTAATGCTGTGCCGACTACGACCACAACAGCGGCTAGTTTGTATTTCATCATATGGATTACCAATAATTTTTCATCGCGCCTTTTATATTGTTATATAAATTAGCAGGCGCGTCGGGAGCTATTTATCTCTTTTTAATTGTTATTCTTGTAAGTCAAAACGTACGATACGGCCTGTTTTATTCCACTCAGTAATAAATAAGTTACCTTGGTGATCAAAAGTAATACCGTGTGGCGCAGTAAACACACCTGTTCGCCATTGGTTTGGCTTGGTAATGTTGGTATTTATTTCTGCTTTTACGTCATTGGTTCCCAAAGTTTTTACAGTAACACCAGCTTTATTAAGTAAGCTAACTCGGCCACTAATTTCAGCAACGGCAGCAAGGTCGTTATAAAAAGCAACTGCACTTGGTCTACGTAAGTATTCAGCATAATTACCTATTAACGAACCATCTAACCCCATATGCACTAAACGACCATTTTTGCGATCAGTACAAATTAAACGATTAGGCAGAAAGCGCGGGTCAATGTGAATTTTATGACAATTGTTGAATCTATAAGGCGCATCTTTACCGCCAAAGGTAGCGGTGTAATTACCTTTTTCGTTGAACTTATGAATATAATCAAGGCTATAGCCGTCAACCACATAAAGGTTACCTGCTTGGTCGACATCAATCGCGGTAAGCTTTAATTTTGGTTTAGCTTGATTGTTTTTGTATTTTTCACTGTTATGAAATTCTGCAGGGATAGCTTTAACAGCATCGATTGAAAAAATGACATCACCTGCCAAAGTCATTTTCATGATGCGTTTATATTTTAATGACGTACCGTAAATATATTCTTGACCGTTTTTATCTTGGTGAATGACAAATCCATGAAAATCGTCAGGCGCATTAGGTACGTCACCCAAATACTTTCCCTCAGGCGAATAAATGCGTACACCGCCTTTTTGCTCATTCGTGCCCATGATGCTGACATAAAAGTTACCATTTTTATCGACATCAATTTCACCGTGTGATTTACCAATAGCTTGAGTACCGTTAGCAAGGTCTTGCCATTGTTTAGAAATGACATAATGGCTTTCGTGTGCTGTTTCGTGACTGACAGCCTCAGTACTGATGAATAAGGTCAGGCTGTAAAGTAAAAAGAAAATATAACCTGACTGAGTTGAGCTGTTATTTATTATTATTTTCATGATTTGTTATTAAGTACTCTTAAGCCACAGCTAATTATGGCTCAATTATTATAGAAATATGCGTCTTTAGTGGTCAATATTAGTCATTATTAATCATGTGTCAATCGTTAGGCTGGTTTTCACCTGAAATAAATGAGTAAAACAACTATGGGTAATGGTTGAAAAATGACAGATTAACTTGTGGTATTTAGGGAGGGCTAAGAGTTAAATTTTATTTAAAGCCAATACATAGTTTTAAATGATGAACTTCTTATGATTTAGTAACATAAAACGCTATTTAAGCCGAGTTCAGGTTATTTAAGGAAATTTATCTTTAATATCTGAATTTATCTTAAAATGGCTCATTTCGCGGACACTACTCAGAGGCTACTTAGTGGTAGTAGGTGTGAATATATGATTTAAAATCAAATTTAGTCATATAGGGTATTTTAGATGGTTGGGGTCGATTGTATTTTTAGTATAACCACAAAAGCGTGAATTTTAAGTCGTTAAATAAAACTTTACTCACTAAATGTGAGACTCTTGTAATGATGAAAGCATAAAAGAACGACTCATGATAGTAGTTAATTGCGTTTAATGCTTAATGTTAGGAAAACATCAGCCATATTATAAGTTAATCAGTATTGGATCATTTGTGCTTATCATTTTGTCTTTGATAATTTGGTCAAATTTTCTCATGATGGTGGTATGATCTAAACTTCGGCTATTGATCAAGTTTGTTGTTTCTGCTGGATCGGCTAATAAGTTATAGAACTCAGCCCGCTCTGGGTTTTTAAAATCTCTAACAAGTTTATAATTACCGTCACTATACATTCGCATATCCGTCAGGCTTTGATGTAACGTTGAATACGCAGCGTAATAATCGCTTGAGATTATCTTATGCGGGTTTAGAAATACCGGCAGATAATCTACCCCTCTAACGATGTTGTTTTTGCTAACATTACCATTGGCAATACTGATTAAGGTTGGAAACCAATCTAGGTTAGACATGGTTGAATAATTGGTACTATTAGCTTTTATAACCTTAGGCCAGCGCACAATCGTTGGAACTTTAATACTATTATTGTACATATTAGGACGTTGACTGCCTGGGACATTTTTTGTTCCTATCGGCATGGTGTTTAAGAGACTAAAACCGTTTCCTTTATGCCACATGCCGTTGTGACCAATGTTATAGCCATGATCTGAAGTGAAAACTACGAGTGTATTATCGGTAAGGCTTTGTTTGGTTAACTCTGCCATCAATTTACCCACATTACGGTCAATGCCCCTAACACTCGATAGATATTCTCGCATATACTGGCGCGCTTGTTCTATATTAAGATCAGGATAATTAGGGTGAGGTAATTTAATGTCCATCGTTAAATAAGGCGCAGCATCTTCAGGCGCAACAGGTAAAAACTTGTAGTGGGGCGCGCGGTAATGTAACGATAAGACAAACTTATTTGCTTTATTTTCTCGGATAAAATTGACACCGTAGTCGGTTAAAATATCGACTGTTAAGCCTTCGTGACGTTGCTCTTTACCATAAACTTCTAATGTTGGATTTTTCGGTGAGTTGCCGCCAGCCCTAAAACCAAAAAACTGATCATAACCATGTTTAGTCGGATGAAATTTATCTAATGTACCTAAGTGCCATTTGCCAATAAGACCAGTGAAATAACCTGAATTTTGTAAAATTTTAGGCCAGGTTTCAAGCTCAGGGCTAAGTCCAAGTTTGGGTTGGTGACCGGTTAACGTTTTAGCTTTCGGATTCACGTTAATCCAATCGTCTATACCAATCTCATAGCTATATTGAGAAGTTAATAGACCTGCTCTTGATGGACTACAAACTGGGGTTGTAGTGTATGAATTAGGTAAGTACATACCTTCACTAGCAAGTTTATCTAAATTAGGGGTTAATGCTTGAGCATTACCAGAATGCCCCAGCGCCCAAGGGGCTTGGTCGTCGGTATAAATAAATATTATATTAGGACGTTCGTCATTTAAAGGCGTCTTATTCACGCGATTGCTGTCAAATTTTTCTGCTATACAGACCCAATTTACTAACGAGAAAAGCACTAAAGTTAAGGTTTTAATTAATGTTAATAATAGAGTGTTTATTCGCATCGCTTTTCTCTGTTCGGGTAATAATAGTTTGTCAATGACGCTTGATTTATCTTAATATCATCACAGCTTTTAGGCCATCGACTGACGCTGCTAGTGTTTGTAACCTACTTATACCGGCATGTGTTTCTTCTTGTTCAATGACAAGCCATTGCGCTCCACCATGAGAAATTAACGTGTTAACCAAAGCGGACCAATTGTAGACATCTTTACCAATTACAACGGCGGTTGTATCGTCAACTTTATCTATCAGCGACTTTTCTAATAGGGTACGAATTTTTATATGAGAGGTTAACGTACGTTTGGCATAACGCTTTATGTAAGCGATGGAATCGACATTAGCAAAATTTGACCACCCAACATCTAATTGCAGCACCATATTTTGCGGTGTATTTTGAGCTAAGTAGTCCCAAAATGTTGAATCTTGATAGCGCTTAAATTCTTTTGTGTGATTGTGGTAGCCTAATGTCATACCAACCGCGTTTAATTTAGCAGACACTTTAGTTAACTCTTTCACTAATGCTGTTACTTTATTTGGCTGATCAACGCGCACATCATGCGGCACAATCAATAAACTAACGCCTAGCTTTTGGTAAAAACGTACGTTTTTATCAAAGGCTTTCCCTCGTAATTGTTTTAGGCCAATATGAGCGCCACTCGCCTGTAAGCCAAGTGTCTTAAGAAATGCTCTTAAACCTTCTGGATCTTGTTGGTAGGGGCCAAACCGGCCGGCAAATTCAACACCTTCAATGCCCATTTTCGCTAACTTAACTAAGGTGCCTTTGTAATCATTTGCTAGAGAGTTTTTTACCGAGTGGAGCTGCACGCTTAATTTAGGTGTAGCTAAAACATGTTCTTCTGGCACGTATTTATAGAAGTTCTGTTTATTATCATTATGACTACATGCACCAAGCATAAAAGTGCATAAAAGCATTAACAGATAACGCCCTATATTATCAATACATGATAATTGCTCGGTTAGCTTATTGGGTATGACCGACGGTAAAACATCAGTTATTAATCTTTCACTGATCGTTAACTTCACTACTTTCTCCTACGAAACAAAACGGTAATAAATCGTCAATAGCAGTAAAACAATTTTGTTCTGTGCAAATTTGTCATCAATAACTTCAATCCAAATAGACGGAAAAACATCCACGAATTACTTGATATTAAAGACATATAAGCAAGACTATATATGAAACTATATGATTCATAAAGATTATAATTGATTGGTCGTTGTTTCTTTGTTGTAATGAAAATGCTAATTTGGTTAGTGTAAACACTGAGTTTTAGCCAAAAGCTTCCAAGAATTAGTCCTTATGTTGGTTGCCCGGTAAATAAATAAGAAGGAAAATAAATGAAATTCAACATGTTAACGTTAACCGTTTTGGCTGTGGTTAATTTTCTTAGTACTTGTGGTTTAGTCGTGGCTGAAAATTATACTCTAGGTCTAACTAAGGATAAAGCAGTTGACTGGCAACCTATTTTCGATGGTCAAAGCTTAAATGGCTGGATCCCAAAATTTTCGGGCTACGAGCTTGGTATTAATTATAAAAATACTTTTAGGGTGCAAGACGGTTTTTTAACAACTAATTATGACCAATATGAAAATTTTAATTTTGAATTCGGTCATTTGTTTTATAAAACACCATATTCCAATTACAAGCTTCGCGCTACGTATCGTTTTTTAGCACAGCAATTACCGGGTTATAAAAACGCATGGAAAAATAATGGTTTTATGATCCATGCACAGCCACCTACCTCAATGACGCTTAAACAACGTTTTCCTGCCAGCATAGAAGTGCAGTTACTTGGCGCAGATCAAAGTACCGTTGAGCGGACAACTGCAAATATATGCACCCCCAATTCACATGTTGAAATTAACAAACAACTCATCAAAACACATTGTATTAACTCAAGTTCTAAAACATTTAAAGGTGATCAATGGGTAACAATTGAAATTGAAGTTAGATCGGATGAAATTATTAAACATTGGATTAACGGTGAGCTAGTTATGGAATACACAAAACCGGTAATTGATGAAAAATCTCAGCATTTAACCAAGCTATATGGTGGCGCAGCCATGAAATCTGGTTACATAGCAATACAAGCTGAAAACAGCACAGTGCAATTTAAGACCATCGAATTACAAGTATTAAGTAATCGCTTGGATAAAACCTCAAAAGTACTTTAGAAAAATTGAAGCTGTTAAGTAAGTATTTCTGCTGGTGTTATTTAAGGTAAATAACTAAAAAATAAGTATGAACTTTAACATAAAATGAATAAGGCATAGAGAAGTAATTATTATGAAAATAAAAACATCATCTATTGTTGTCCTTCCACTGTTATTAGCTGAACAAGCGATAGCTATAGAGTAGCCGTTTACGTTACCTGATTCAGTTGCGACCGAAGTGAATATCAACGCCAATAGCCAAGAAAAATATAACAACAAGCTATTAGGAACTAATATTTTTAAGTTTACTGCAGCACCGAAAAATCGCTGATTAAAACATTTTTCCCAAAGAATATATAGGGCGGTATTCTAGAAAAGAGATCGGTCGATTAGAGGGATGCTAATCGAAAAACATACGGTACTAAGCTTTGACATAATTTACTGTAATAACCTGTTATGAAAGTAAAGTTCCCCGCTTAAATTACCAAGCTTATTAACGTCTGTTGACCTTTGTATTATTTTTTCTCAGCTAAATTATAAACAAAGATCAATAGACCCTAATATAAATGCCATTGTCACAGCATTTATATTCGTCTTTTTCCTTTATTCTTCGCGAGCTGATTGATCGCTATTTTTTGCGGATTCATGCATTGTGGGATCTTTTGTCATAATAAACTTGTCGATAACATGATGCTTTGAGCGGCCTGACACTTGTACTTTATAAATACCTGGCTGAGTAAATTCAGCATATATTGGATGCGGATCATGATCTGAAGTACTGGTTTTCCAGATATATTGTGTTACGCCACCACCACTGCGGTAGGTTTTGAACCAGCCGAATTTTCCGGCGCCTGCAGGCTCATTACCGACGCAGCTATTTTCTATTGGATCTTGGCCTTTCGGACAAACGATTGTGGTTCGGTTATCGCCATAAAATTTATGACTTTCAATTTTTAACCAAGAATCATTGGCTTCTGTGGTTTCATTACCTTCGCCAATTTGATTTGCCCAATCAAAACGATAAATTCCAGTATTAGTAATTTTAACTTCAACATTAATAATATCTTTTCCTGGTGTTGAAAATGAATCAGCGCCACGCCACTCAATAGCGGCTCCACCAGATGCAGCAGTATCAGCTTTTAACTTCCAATCACCGCTGTAATTTGTTGACTCCATTTCAACCACGACAATGCCATTTTCTTCAATAAAGGCACCGGTATTTTGAGTCGGAGTCGGAGTTGGAGTCGGAGTCGGAGTCGGAGTCGGAGTCGGAGTCGGAGTCGGAGTCGGAGTCGGAGTCGGAGTTGGCGTCGGAGTTGGCGTCGATTTTGTCGTTGAAGTTGGCGTTGAATTTCCGCCGCCGCAAGCGACAAGCAAAGATGTTAAAAGTAAAGCTACTGGTGTTTTTATAAACTGTGTTTTCATCATATTCCCTGAATTAACTTATTGTTTTTATTACTTTAGCCAAATTAATCTAGCGATTAAAAAATGAACTGAAAAGTGTTATTAAGAATTTAGCAGGTTATACAGTGCTCAATCAAGATTTTGTTTGATTTATTATGATCATATATGGTCGTTATTGTTCGGGGTGGGTTACAACGAATTTTCGTTAAATTTAACATTAAGCGGTAAAAAGTCATTACAAAAAAAGCCAGCTAGTGATTTAGCTGGCAGGTGATTAATCATCAGGAAATAGATAAGCTGTTACCAAGTAGACCACTTGGTAACAGCTAACTAGCTGCCGCTAATTTTAAACGTGGCAGCCTGTACTGCTTATTTATTTCAATGCGTTGACTGTGTCTACAGTATAAGTACTTTGTTGCTGCTGAGTTTTTTCACGCATTAAGGTTATCGTTTTCGTGGTTACAGGGGCTGCGTTATTGTCCCACTCAGTACGTATGTAACTTGCTATTGCTGCTAAGTCGGCATCAGTAAAAGCAGAATTATTAGCTAAACCCGGCATCGTCATTGGCGTTTCATAAAGTTTTCCATTTACTTTTATTGGGCCAGCTAAGCCATGCAACAATATTGCGGTTAACCGTTTTTCTGAACCTGTTACCCAGTGACTGTTATTTAGCGGAGGCACAAATTGGTTGCCTTCACCATCAGCGCCATGACAACCAAAACAACCCGCTTGACCATTAAACAGCGTTTTTCCATGCTTAATTTGTGCGTTAACCACTTTCGAGTATGTTTTGGCTTTTTTTGTTTTAAGCACAAGTGAACTTAGCTCGGTTATTTTTTGGTTAGCAGCGGTACTAATTTTAGTCCCTTGAGCGTTTAAATAATCTGCTTCTTGATTACCTAAACTGACCAAAATAAAGTCGTTAAGGCCGAATTGATTAATAATTTCAGTAAGTACTGGCCATGCTTTATGGGCGCCGGCAGCTAAGGCTAATGCCGAGTAGGTTTCTGCATTGACAACTTTTACTTCATCAAGTAACCAGTGTTTAAAGTGTTCAGAGGTGGCTTGTAATTGCGCTAAGCGGTATATACTCACCTTAACTTTGTTGTTATCTGTTTGGCTTGCTGTTTTTAAGGTTTCAAAATCAATCGCATTTAAACCTTCGAGCGTCCACAACGCTTTAATTTGAGCTAAATGATTAGCATGTGACTTGGCCATTTTTTTCAAATCATCAATGGCAGAAAAATCTTGTTTCATCACTAATAATTGTTGCGCCATATCACGATGCCAACCGTTATCGTGCGCAAGAAACGGGACTAATGCCTGTGCACTTAAATTATCTAAATATGTGACCTTAGGTAATGGTTTGTTTTTATACTTGATTCGATACAAACGGCCAATATGTTGATTACGTTCTAGGTCACGTTGTTTAATTTGGTCAGCTAAATATGAAGTTAAGAATGTACGGTCTTGAATAATACCGTGATAAAAATCAACTAATGTGATTGTGCCGTCAGGGGCGTTAACTGCATTTACTGGTCTAAAACGTTCGTCGGTTGAGGCGATAATTTCCTGTTCGAGGAATAAATTCTCACCACTCACCACACCGTTAGTATCGGTTAATTTAGTGGCCTTCACTAAGTTAGCTGCTGGTTCTTGAGCAAGACCAATACCATAATAATGGGCAGCAAATTGATTACCGCGATAAAATAAGGGGCCACAGGCGGAAGTGTGGGTTTTAAGTTTAAAATCTTTGCTGTAGTTTTCTGCTTTATAACCTCGGTTAATCCCCGGCGTAACTCGCACAGGATAAACATCCGTGGTGCCAACTTTTTGTGCTAAAAGGGTTTTAGCTACTTTATGTTTAGGGTTACCTAAGCTTGCATTGGGAATGAAAGAAGTTGTCAATATAGGCGTTGAGTTAACGTTGAAATAATGACGACCATAATCGTCTTGAGTTAAACCGAATTGACCGCGAAATTCCGTGGCGGTTTTGACCATTTTCCATAAATGATTACGATAAACTTCAGTTGCTTGTTGTGGTACTTCTGAATTCAGTGGATAAGGGCGATAGCGTGTGCTTGATTTTGCGCTGTAGTACCAGTTATCAAGGCTAAATAATAAACCATTAGTTTTATGCTCTAAATTTCCACCTTTCGCATAAGTTGCATCTACCACCTCTGTTTGAATAACAACAAAATCATGCGGTTTAGATTTCGCAGCCTCAAGCTCGGTAAAATAAAGCTTTTCATTATCAGCCCATAAAATACCACCAGTGACAAAAGCAAATGCGCGCGGTAGCATAATTTTTTCTAATATCACTTGGCGTTTATCCATTTCACCATCATTATCTGTGTCGGTTAACACCACTATTTGGCTTTCTTTTAAGAACTTACCTGTGCCTTCAACATCTTTCATAAAGGTGGTCATTTCAACCGCCCAAATTCTGCCGGCAGCATCATACTGGATCATAATGGGGTCAAATAATAACGGCTCTTTGGCGACAACTTGTAATTCAAAATCTTGATGCACTTCAAATGCGGCTAAAGCTTGTTCAATATTTAATATTGGCGCTGGTGGGATAAGTTCACGAGGAACGACTTCCTCCATTTTATCGCCTTTTCTATCGCCCGGATTTTTCTTGGGCTGGTCAGTTTTATTGTTTTCAGCTGAATTATGGCCATGATTGTGATTGTGGCCGTGAAAAGCAGCTTCAGATTGCGGATCAACTGTTACCACCGGTAGTTGATTATCAGATGACGATGTAATTTCTTGGCTACAGCTGATGAGGTTGATACTAAGTAAGAGATAAATAATAGCGCGTAAAGATTTCATATAAGAAACACCAGTGCCAAAATGATTGAAGTTGATTTATTTTAATTGAATTGGATTGATAATCAAGGGTTATTATGATTGAATAATTTGTTACTCAGATGTGTATGACATTGTTTATTGCTTTTGTTTTGCGTTAACCCTGTACGATAAAATTGTGTTCGGTTTAGATAATGCAAGATTGGCTTGTTAGCGATAAACATTTTTATCACCTTCACTCAAGGTTATGCAAAGGTTAGTCGTTATGCTTGATTTAAAAATCACTAGAAGGGTATTTATTGGCGCAACTGCTTGTGTTGTTTCAGTTTCTTTATTTGGTAAAGTTCATAATAAGGTCAGGAATATTGACGAAATCATCAAGGACGGACGATTTTTTACCGCCGAAGAACTCACTGTTTTAACTGATGTTGCAGAAATTATGATCCCAAAAACAACAACGGTCGGAGCAACTGATGTGTACGTTGTTCCGGTCTTAGATGAACTTATGATCACTTGGGCTGGCGCTACCACTAAAGTTCAATACAGAAACGCTATTCAACAAATTCAAACCATCGCGCAAAATACCTATTCAGAAAAATACAATAATGTTGCGTTAAACCAGCGACAAGCACTGATAGAGCAGTTAGACAAAACTGCTTTTGCCAATAAGCAATCAGAGCTTTCTGTTAACTACCGACGCTTAAAAGAAATGATTTTTCATATTTATTATACCTCTGAGCCTGCCAATCCAGACTTTGTATTAATACCAGGCGGTTACCGTGGTTGTTTAACCAAAACAGAGTTAAATGAGATAAAAGCAAGGGGTTACTTATGAAAAAAATAACTAGCCAAGCTCCCGTTGAAACTACGGCGGATGAATCGAACGAAAGCTATGATGTTATTGTGGTTGGCTCTGGTATTACTGGTGGCTGGGCGGCAAAAGAGTTTTGTGAGCAGGGCTTTAAAACGCTAGTGATTGAACGTGGTCGTCACTTAGATCATCCAAGCCCTGAATATAATGATATGAAAGCGCCTTGGCAGCTAGACAATCGTGGTTTTGCGCCTGAAAGTTACGACGAAGAAGGTCGTTACGCCATGCTTAAGGTGAAGAAAAATATTTTGAAATCTGATTCAATTCAGTTTTTTGCCGATGATAAAGAGCATCCTTATTCTACTCCACAAGAACGTCCTTTTATGTGGACTCGGGGTTATCATTTAGGCGGTAGATCACTTACTTGGGGTAGACAAGTGTTGCGTTGGGGGGTAAAAGATTTTCAAGCAAACGCTAAAGATGGTCATGGAGTTCCTTGGCCTATAGGTTATGAGGACTTGGCTCCTTGGTATGATTATGTTGAAACTTTTATTGGCGTTTCAGCTAATAAAGATGGTTTAGATGTTTTACCTGATGGCGTATTTCAAAAACCATGGGAAATGAGCTGTGCCGAAAAGTTTATTGCTAAAAACCTCGCTAAAAAATATACCGACAGACACCTGATTATTGGGAGAGCGGCAAATTTAACTGAACCGACCGAAGAGCAAACTAAATTAGGCCGTACGCCTTGCCAAGCACGTTCATATTGTCAGCGAGGTTGCACGTTTGGTGCTTACTTTAGTTCGTTATCAGCCACGTTACCAGCGGCTAAAAATACCGGAAATTTAACCATAGTGACTAATGCGATCGCGTACTCAGTTGATTATGATGAAAGCACTGGCAAAGCATCAGGGGTCACTATTATTGATACGATCACTAAAGAAAAGCGTCGCTATAAAGCGCGGGTTGTTTTTCTTTGTGCGTCAGCGTTAGGTTCTGTGCAGGTATTACTGAACTCTAAATCTAAAGCTTTCCCCAACGGTATTGCTAACTCAAGCGGCACGGTCGGGCATTATATTATGGATCATTTTAAAGGTGTAGTCGGAATGGGAGAAGTACCGGGCTTTGAAGATACCTACAGTTACGGCCGACGACCTATCGCGACTTATATTCCTAATTTTAGACATGAAAAAACTGACGATGTCGATTTTATCCGAGGTTATGGTTATCAAACTATCGCCGTAACTAGACCCGATACAGGAACAACGGCTAAAAGCGAAGGCATAGGCGCCAAAGTTAAAGAAAATGCCAAACAAGTTAAGCCTTGGTATTTTAAAGCGCTGATGTACGGCGAAGTACTTCCTTATTATGATAATCAGGCAAGTCTCCATCCAACTAAAATTGATCAATGGGGCATACCACAGTTACATATTGATGCGAAAATTCGTGATAACGAACGTAAGATGATCGAACAAGCAGCTATTGACGTAAAAGAAATACTTGAAGTAGGTGGTTGTACTCATATCAAAGTGAATAAAACGCCAGAAGATAAACACCTTATATTAGGTAATCGAACGCATGAAATGGGTGGTGCTTGTATGGGCAGCGATCCTAAAACGTCTGTTTTGAATAAATGGGCACAAAGTCACGATGTTAGTAACTTATTTGTTACCGATGGCGCTTGTATGTCATCTTGCGCGACACAAAATCCGTCACTCACTTATATGGCGATTACTGCGCGCGCCGCTGATTATGCCGCGAAGCTATTAAGGGAAGGTAAATTATGATGGATAGACGTAAGTTTATTAGCCAGTCATTTATCGCAGGCATAGCAGGAACAGGCCTAGTCGCTTGCGCATTAACTAACTCTGTTGATAACAGCTTAGATAATAATGGATCAGCAGATGGTATTTTATCATTAGCCGAGCGCCAACAATGGTTAAGTTCATTTGCTTGTAATATCGAACTTTGGTTTAAAGAACTTGCGTTTTTAGATCGAATAAACGCCGCCAAGGCCATCGGTTTTAGCGCTATTGAAATTTGGAATCCGATATCAAAATCTCAAGGAAAAACCCCTGAACTGATTGCTCAAAGGGCAAAAGAGTTAAATATTAAGATCACTAATTATTCTCCTAATGCCCCAGAACTTGCCGATATTAACAATAGCGATAAGTTTCTTGCGTGGCTTGATATTGCCATTGCGTCGGGGAAAACATTAGGCGCTTCAAATTTTAACTTAACAGGGCATAGGTTAATTAAAGGTTTAACTGAAAAAGAGATGATCGCTAACTATATTGCAACGTTGAAGTTAGCGGTGCCAAAGTTAGAAGCGGCTAATATGATTGCCACTATTGAGCCATATAATCCTTTTAATCATCCTGGTCATTTTATTTATGGTGCAGAGCCTGGCTTATCTATTTGTCGTACTATTAATTCGCCAAGCGTTAAGTTGAACTGGGATTTTTTCCATATGCAACGTACTAACGGTAACTTAATCACCCATTTAGAAAATGGTTTTGATCAAATAGCTTATAGCCAATTAGCCGACTCACCTGATCGAAACCAACCTGGCACTGGCGAAGTTGCTTATGGCTTGGTATTAAGCCGCTTAAGAGCATTAGGTTATAAAGGCTATATTGGCGCCGAATGTAAACCCAAAGATAAAGACGCTTTAAAAGCCGCCTCTGATCTTGCCGCTTTGGCTAAGCGTATTAATCTTGCTGAGCCGGGCCGAAATTAACATAAAAATCAAAGCCTAGCTAAGTTAAAGTAAATAGCGGTTGAAACTTAAAGGTGAATAGGAAAAGCAAAACAAATAGGTAAGCACTATGTTCAATAACTAGCCCTTATCTGCATTTATTTTGTCATAAATCGCATGCGGCCAAAAATTTGATAATGTTTATTTAGGGGCTGTTGATCTTTCGAGATTATTTTTGCAGCAGTTTGTTGGGTATTTATACAAAGCAGAACCTTTGTCGTGTGGTTATTCCACATAAAAAGGTGATAACGCCGTAAAAATATCCTACAAACGCTGTCCGAAGGATTCGTCTAAAAACGTTTTACTCTTTGTTGAGCAGTATTTGCTTAGAATGACTAGGCTACACACTGCTCGCCGCGATTAAAACGGTTTTATTTCGAACAAAATTTAACCGCAAAAGATCAACAGCCCCTAGTGATCTTCACAAAAGTTTAATAAATAAAAGAGACATCAAAGCCAATGTGATTTTGACTTTAATACAGCTTTAACCTAATACTTAAATATCAATTACAAAGGGATTGTAAAGTATGGATATTAATAGCTTTAAGCGTTTAAATAATTTATCAGAAAAAGTCTTGTACGAAACTGCCACAATAAATGATTTAAATGAATTTGTAATCCTACTCGAACAATGGAAGTTGTCTGATGAGCTGAAAGTATTTGGTAACTTGTATACCTACAACAAAACCTGATCTATTCAAGGTTTAAATATTAAATTTAGTAGGTAAATGTATTTACCTACTAGCTATAGCGTTATTTGGTCATACTTAAGAAAAGCAAAGATATACCTACTTAATGGCTTATATCTCTTGTAATACATTTGATTTAAAAAGCTTTTTACCTTCTTCTAATAAATGATGAACAGCCGGGTGCTTTACTTTACGCTCTGGCGATATTAGATAATAATGCTCAGTAATATCATCTGTTTGACCTATTAATGTCACTTCAAACTGCTCAATAATGTGCTTATCAATAATGGTTGGCGCGCAAAAAACGCCATAACCTGCTTTACCAAAATAGGTAGCTAGCGCTGAGTCATCAAACTCGCCAATAACAACGGGTGAAATATCAATTTGTTCAAACCATGTAAGAACACTTAAACGTTGATTAGAGCCATCGCCAGCAGTAAAAAAAGGTACGCCATCAAGAGATTGAGGAAAGTTATTTTGTAATTTTTCAGCTAAATCTTTACTGGCAAAAAAGCTAAGGCCACATTTACCGACCAAATGGCTATAGGCTTTTAAAGGAGAACCTATAGGTAGCGGTGTATCACTCAATACAGCATCTAATTTATTAGTAGCTAATTCTCCTAGAAGAACTTCTAGGTTGGTTTCTTTACAGACCAACTTTATTGAGTCATCCATGGTGTATATTACTTTCAAAAAATTAAACGAAAATACTTTAGCAATAACATCAGTTACCCCAATAGAGAACTTAGATGTAAAGTTGGTAGAATGATTTTTTAAAGAATTTAATAACTCATCACCTAAGCTGAAAATTTCTTGCGCATACCCCAAAGTTATGTGACCCATTTCATTTAAAATCAGTCTTTTCCCTTTTCGGTCGAACAAATTATAACCTAACTGCTCTTCTAATATACTTAGTTGAGCACTCAGTGTTTGTGGTGTGATATGAATCATACAGGATGCTTTCGCAATACTGCCATGAGTTGCAATTGCTTGAAAATATTGTAAATGATGATAGTTAAGCTTGGCCATTTTTCCTCTTTAATAAAACGTAATGAATATAAATACATTAAAATGATATCAGTTTTAAATTGATGATAACGCAAAAATATACGGCTTTTGTTGTCTTTGTAGTTTAACTATAACTTCTTTTAGATATTAAAGGAGTTGTAATGACGGAAAAAAAATTAGTTCAACAATGGAAGCAATTTATACAAACCGATGCTAGTTCGGGCATTATTTTAGTCTTTTCAGCCGCGCTTGCTCTAATCATGGCTAATAGTTTTTTTAGCGCTGGTTATAACGACTTTCTCGAGTTTCCAGTAAGCATCACATTAGGCACATTTGCTATCAACAAGC
This sequence comes from Thalassotalea sp., assembly GCA_051251725.1. Classification (GTDB taxonomy): domain Bacteria; phylum Pseudomonadota; class Gammaproteobacteria; order Enterobacterales; family Alteromonadaceae; genus JALZUE01. Next base: position 121,433 of record JBPOFN010000003.1, read on the forward strand.
CGTTAGTTCTTTGGATCAACGATGGCTTAATGGCTTTATTCTTTTTTGTCGTCGGTTTAGAAATCAAACGCGAGTTGTTTTATGGGCAACTATCGCAACCTGATCAAGTTGTTTTACCCTTTTTAGCTGCGGTCGCTGGCATTGTCTTTCCAGCTTTAATTTACGTTGCTTTTAACTATCAAGATGCGGTTGCTATGAACGGCTGGGCAATTCCATCCGCAACAGATATTGCCTTTGCGTTAGGTATATTTATTTTGTTTGGTAAGTACTTACCGCCTAGTTTGAAACTATTTTTACTGTCGGTAGCGATTATTGATGATATTGGTGCGGTAATTATTATCGCGGTTTTTTATTCACAAGATTTAGCGCCAAACTCTTTGATTGTTGCAACCATTGGCGTGATTGTTCTGTTTATTTTTAATCGCTTGGAATTAGAAAATAAAACACCCTTCATATTGGTTTCAGTTGTTGTTTGGGCCGCCGTATTAAAGTCAGGTGTCCATGCAACATTGGCGGGTTTTATTGTTGCTTGGTTTATTCCTATTGCTCGAGATAAAAGTCAGTCAATGTCGTACCAAATAGAACATGGTTTACATCCTTGGATTGCCTTTTTTGTTCTGCCGCTATTTGCTTTTGCCAATGCTGGTGTTGGTTTAACTGACGCCTCGCTTGATGAATTAGTAACACCTGTGTCTATCGGGATTGTCGGAGGTTTATTTATTGGTAAACAGCTTGGTATTTTTATGGCTTGTTTCCTCGCGATAAAATTAAAGCTGTGTCAGTTACCTAAAGATGCCACTTGGACACAATTATACGGTGTATGTTTATTATGTGGTGTGGGTTTCACCATGAGCTTATTTATTGGCTCTTTAGCTTTTGAGGAACAAGGACTCGCTTATCAAACCCAAGTAAAAGTAGGAGTATTAGTTGGTTCATTAATATCAGCCATTGCGGGGGCATGGTTAATACGTAAATCATCAAAAAAAGTTATTAACAGTTTAGGAGCGAATAATGAAAAAATTCAAACAGATAATACTTAAATCATTTATAGCAGGTGTAGTACTTATTCCTGGAATATCATTTGCGGATTATAAATCAGAAATTATTGAGTCTTGAACTAAGTACCAGCAAGGTAACGATAAGAGCGAGATAAATTCTTGTAAATTATATATTGATGGTTTTATCGACTCTGCATTGCTATCGAAAAATGGAGCTCTATTACCCCAAGCAATAATTGAGAAAAAAGCAGTAAAAAAAAGCGCTTATTTAAAGAGAGCTTATCAAGCTTGGGGGTTTGATTCAGCGTCAAAAACATCGAAAAGCGTAAATTATCAATTTTGTATTCCGCTTGAAGATAATAGAAATAAAGTCGCATCAACAATTGCTAAATCATTGAACACAAAACAACTATTGGAGAAAAAATTTAGCGAAGTTGTGCTCGATACTCTTATTGCTAACTACCCATGCAAACCAGAGAATCTTTAATACATAAGGTATAAATTTACCGGAGTAGGTGATCGAATTAACAATTACAGCCCTTAATGTAGCTCATTAAAAATGTTAAGGGCTCTAAAGGAGGGAAAGATAAAATATGCCGTGTTGTTATTTAAATGAAAGCTTTATCTGGCTTGGCTATAACACCTGATATTGTTATTAGGTATAAGTAGGTATCAGCCTTTGTGCGCTGTTCAGGCCACTTTAAAACATCAGTTGTTCAAACAAAAAAAAGGTTCATGCAATTAACATGAACCTTTTTTATTACCATATTTAACATGTAACTTGGTTAATCAACTTCGGTAAATTGCCACACTTGATTATTGCTGGTACTTGTTTGAGCTTGCCAAAGTTTTACATTTTGGTTATTCGCGCCACCTGTGCCACCATCAATAGCATAACCATCTGCGTTACGTTTATTTAATTGGTAGTTATCACCGCCGCGACTTACTTTTGTAAAGTGTTGGTTTTGGTTTTGATAATCACAAAGCCAAAGTTTTACATTTTGATTATTAGCTCCATTATTACCCGCATCTAAACAAAATTGAGTACCGCGTTTTTTATAAGAATAATAATTAGCACCGCGATGTATTTCTTCCCACTGTTGATTAATATTATTTGAATTAGTAGACCACAATTTAACATTTTGATTGTTAGCCCCACCGTTACCACCGTCTAAAGAAAATGCACTACTATTCGCTTTGGTTAATTGAACATAAGTTTTAGTGTTAACGACTACATTAGCGTCATTTAATGTAATGGTGCTCATCGAAAATTTAGGTAAAGTAATAGCGCCAGATCCTTGTTTGATTACCTCTAAAGGATTGGTATCGATTGGTAAGACCTTTTCAGCGCCCATCCAAGAAAACTGCATGGCTTCATGCTTAAAATAGCCATTATAATTAGTGCCATCTAAATTAACCGTGAATGGCACTGACTTGTTTGTTAAGTTAAGAACAAACACAGTGGTTATGCCATCTTTTACCACAGCAGTAGCACTAACGGCATCAACGCCAGCCATCAAATCCGGACTCGTCATATCACTTGCTAATAAAGTACTGTCTTCAAAGACACCACGGATAATTTCGTAAGAAGAACCAACCGCTGTTTTCTCTAATGGGTATTTAATTCGAGGACGCTCAGCACCATTTGGAGCCGTATAAGTTTCCCACACGTAGAATGAATTAAGTTGGCCATTAACACTGAACCAATTGGCACGTTCATAACGGTCTTGATTTTCACTCATAAAGATATATGCATCGGCCATACCTAATACAGACACTGCATTTGGCCCACCTGATTTCACACCCCATTCCGACAACCAAATTGGTTTGTTTGGTGCAACTTGTCCGGCGTAATCATCAACCGACGCAGCTAAATGGTGACGGGCTGTTAATGCCGTGCCGTATGCACCATCAGGGCTATCTTCAACATCTGGATCTGATCCGACATAAGTATGTACAGTAACCGCGTCAAAATAACTTAAGTCGGCAGCTAAATCTTGATTCCAACTAGCGTTGGCGGCACTGTCACGTCGCAACATAGGCACCGACACTCGGATGCTAGAATCCTGAGCTTTCAAAGCTGCAGACATAGACTTAGCACGTTGCAGGTACTCTTCAACATTTGGAATAATAGAGCTTCGTTGACCGGGATAAAAGTTTTCATTCCCGAGCTCAACAGCTTTCACTTCAAAACCACGGCCGATCATGTCGTTATATCGGCTAACAGTTACAGGGCTACCATTATTAAAGTTAGTCCCATCAGCACTCATGTTAAACGTCCATAACATGTCGTACCCTTTACCGGTATTTGACTTCTTAGTGGTATTTAAATCAGTTAAACCTTCAATCCCAACTTTTATATTGGCATTATCGAATATTTTAATTTCCGCTAAATGATCAAGACTCGTCGTTTTCACTCCATTATCTCGATTATATTCAAAGCTATCAGTACCAAATACGCGTGTACCATCAGTTTCCCAATCGTACCAGTTAGCCCATAATCCATGCGGAAAGCGCACTGTAATTGGCTCATTACGTTCAATGAGCGCTTGTTCTGTGGCAGTTGTGAAACCAAAGATATTGGTGCCGAGTAACTTATTGTTATATGTCTCTTGGTTCGTTGTATTTATATCTATGCTAGCGTTAACATTTGCCGGCAAAACAAATGGATAGCCCGCAAATACTTGTGAGGAAATACAGGTACCTAAAAGAGCAATTGATAATCTAAATTTATTATTGGTTTTTATATTCATTTTTATCCCTATTATTTTAGACTGTTTTTTTGACAGATAGACACACTATATGATCGAATAAGACAAGTAAATATCGAATATGCTTAATTTGTATTGGATATTAAGTCTACGAAGTGATAGGTAATTTAATTTGACGTGTAAGTGACTGTTTATTTGATTTTTATGCAGTAGTTAGTGTGGTTTTAAATAAGTGTCTAAGAGAATAATGGATAATTAATTTTTAATAGTTTTATGAAAAACAATGTATTTAAACTTTAGTAAAGAATGTTTGATTTTTATGTGATTGGTTGTGGTTTAAGTTGGTAGTTATGTAATTTACGGTAAATATTCGGCAGTTTACAAGTTTATGTGTCTTGCCCAACAAGCACTAGGTAAGCTTTGGTAACTACAGGGATAAATTGTTTTTATCTTAAATTCATAGTTAATACAGAGACTCAAACGCTAAAGTAAAAGCCAGCGTTATGAAACCAGTCCATAGGTTTTTATTAATGATTTACTATGAACAGTTAATACTACTAAAGCTTGCCATAAGCGCTCTAATTATTGAGCCTAGGTTTAGCGATTTTTTAACTTTCATAAGCTATGTTGACATTTAGCTTGCTAGGTTGTCCTTTAGAAAATCATTCAAATCAGCAGTAATGTATTTTTCACTTTAATTTTTGAGCTTGGCGCTGGCCTTTTATTACATTTTTACCGAGTAACAACTGCATTAATTTATTAATAAATACATTAATTCATATAAAGTGGTACATTTCTTTCTAAATACTTGTAAAATTAGGTATAAAATCCCCTTAATTAAATTATGAAATCGATGAATGGTTATCAAGGAAGCTGGTATGAATAATAAAACCTATCTATTTAAGCAATCGATAAACCGTATGCTTGAGCTCATTATAGGCCTGCCTGATGGTCAAAATGTTATGGCTAACGATATTGAGTTGACAAAGCTGTTAAGTATTAGTCGAACAACCGTACGTTCATGTGTTGAACATCTCATTGAACAAGGCATTGTTAAAAGAGATGGCTCTAATAAAATCATATTACGCCAGCCTGAAGCTAACGACTTTTTTGATATTAAAGATAAAAATTCAAGCAAAGATATCCAAATTGAAAAGTATTTTATGAATTTAATTAATACTGGACAATTATTGCCTGGCGACAGATTCTCAGAGCTCAGCCTAGCTAAAAACTCCGGCTGTACCACAATTACCGTTCGTGAGTTTTTGATCAAGTTTTCAAACAATGGCCTAATAGAAAAAATTCCGCGTGGCCGTTGGAAAATGGTTAAATTTGACGAAGATTTTGCGCGTGAATTAATTGCATTTCGAGAAATGATTGAGATGCGGGCGATTACCGAACTATTAAAAACGCCAAAAGATCATACCGTTTGGCAAGAAATACAAGACCTGTTAGATAAACACCTGCAAGTAAGCCAAGATATGGAAAACCGTTATTTGGAATTTCCTGATTTAGATAGAGCTTTACATTTAATTATATTAAAAAGCGCTAAAAATCGATTTACCCAGCAGTTTTTCGATATTGTTTCTTTTGTTTGTCACTATCATTACCAATGGGATAAAACGGGCGAGTTGGAGCGTTTTACCGAGGCAATTTCTGAACATATTGACATTTTAAACAACCTGGTAACTCATAATACTGCAGGAGCTATTTTAAGTATGGAAAGACATTTAAACACCGCTGAAAAAACATTACTGCGCTGTGTTCATGGTTTAGACAGCTAAGCATTTAATTTACCCTTAAGGTTTTACTTGGTTTTGCTAAGGAATTTGTTGATGAAACTTCCTTAGCGGTTCTCTTGCTACAGACTGTTGTATTTAGCTCGTTAAACACAAGATAACATCCCATATTTGTAAAAAACCGCTAGTTTATCTATACATTTCTGGCTGATTTTTCTCATTTTGAAATGTGATCACACATTGATAACTTTTTATAAAGAACCTAATACACAGCATGTTAAATGAGTAGTGTATGAAATTAATGTTTGTCACCCTTTTATTGTTTTTTAGTCTGCCTAATTTGGCTGAAAAATCACCCAACTCAATTTTAGATTCATTATTGGGCGATGTCTAAATGAAAGCTCAAGCGTTTGCGAATCAATATTAGTTGGCGATACTGAAAATAAACACATAATTCTTAGCCTGCTCAACATAATGAAAAGTAGTATGGCTTTTGAAGCGTTATATGTAAAAACATACGGCAAAGAAAAACATGCAGCGCTAATTGAATCTTATAGTCTTACAATATCTCCAATTAAAAGTTCAGATTTTCACCTGCTAAATACAAGCAGTAATAGTGCAACTTTTCAGGGGCCGGATAGTACTGAGCTGACAATAGTAAATACTGCGAAGGGATGGGCAATTGAGCTTGAAAACACTAAATTTCAGGATTTGGAGAGGCTGATAATCGTAGCCTGTTAGAGTTTATTGACTTGCTTGCAGGAACACACTTAAACTTAATCAGGCTTATAAAAAGTAATTACTCGGAAAAACAGATATTTAAAAAAGGTGGCTTGTACTACTTGGCTTCAATTTATTCGCTTGTTTCGGAAGAACAAAACATTATCGCTCAATAGTTGATTTTAGCTGGTTTCGTTTACTTCACATTTTACCCAACAATTTTTAGCCTCTTATTGAGGCGTTATATACCAAGGAAAATTATGCACTCTCAAAAATCTCGTCGATTAAGAAAAAAACTGTTTTTAAGTGAATTTGCTGTCATGGGAGTTGAATTAGACTGTAATTTAACTTGTAAGGAAGAGTCGGAATTAGCAACAATTATGGATGACTTCTTTATTTATCTTGAAAGCTTAAGCTTAGTGATTAGTGGTGGTGGTGATCTGACTTCTTTTGCAGGATTTATTTCTTCTCATGAACGCTATGGCTCAGTCACTGAAACTGATATCACAAGTATATCTAATTGGTTGAAAAACCAAAGTATCGTTGCAGAGTTTAATATTGGTAAACTTGTAGACGCATACTACGGCACATAACAAGCCCGTAGAACAGTAAAAACAACAGTTGGTTAGTGCTCTTATTTAGAAATTTTTAGCCAACTGCTTTGCTTTTATCAACGCATTATATTTTCATCTGGGTAGGGGATGAAAATATAATGAATGATTGCTTTAACTCTGCCATTCAATTACATCAATAATGCAACGTCTTAAATTAGCGTAATAATTATTGATATTTTTCAAAGCAGGCATGTGCATCTGCTTAGTTGAAGACCGCTGTTGTTTTAGTTTGTATCATTTATACAGTTTTTATTGGCTTGGAGTCGATGCGTATTAAATAATCAATGTTCACGGCATATTTGACAATTTAATACCTACTAGCACTTGAATAACTTACTTTGATATATGGGTGTTATTATAATATTTAATACTTGCCATCGATTTTGTATCCGACAGCAAGTATTGAATTTATTGCGCTACTTTTACTTAACTAATTTGTGCAACTCACTACCTGTTAATAAAAAGGCTCCGGTTGCATATACTTGTGTGTCTTGCGCTGAGACATTGTCTGGTGAATCGCCAATTTGCTGAACTCAATTAAAATACCCTTTGTGCACAAGTGGCATAACCTAGCAACGGGTGGCGAAGGTACACATCAACCACCCGGACCTAATAATTTATTATACAAAAATGAAACCGCGCACATTCGCTCAGGTTACAATAATATTCCCTCAGCGGAGGTAATATATGAAGTTATTACTTTTAATGAAGTAGAACAACGATCAGAAAAACCGGCACATGGCACCTTATATCCGATGACATTTAACTAGTCATTTACTAATGTCTAAAATAATACTAAATACTTAGTTTAGTCATAGATGTGTATGCATATGTTCTTTAAAATATATGCATATTTTAAAAATAAACCAGTAACCTTGGTGGTTTTAGTCTTAGTTATTAAGTCGTTTAATTTCAATATGCTGCTTAATAACTCCGACTGCCTGAAGCAGTCAAATAGACGAAACTAATTAACAGTGTTTCCTTTGGTAAATCCAGACTAACTAACAACGGTTAACTACTCAGTAAAATAATATTTTTAGTTGGTATATTTTAAGTTTATGCCGATGGCAACCAAGCTTAATATTCACTATATAATAACAAGCCAGCTGCCTCTCAAAATATCTCACTAACACTTGTTTTTAATATGCATCATGCTAATTATTGAATAATTAAGTTAACTATTAGCTAATTAAACCGTAGTCACTAAAAGTAAATTATCCGCTGATATAATTGAATTATAATGATTGGTTGTGATTAATAATTGTTGGTATTGGTCGTATTTATGTTTTAGGATGTATAGTAATACGTTTTGAATTCCCTTAAATGCGACCTAAATTGGTAATACTGCCTTAGCATTAAGAAATTTAATAAATTCAATTACACCATTAGTTTGAAATCCGTGTCGGCGATATATTCGCTGTGCGTTGAAAGTTAGGCTAATAATTAAAAGGTTACTATAAATAATGAATATGAAAGTCAGCGGGTTATTGGTTTTACTTCTTACTGTGATCAGTTGCAGCTCTGAGATTGAAAAAATGCCAAAAAGTAAATTAGCACTTTCAGCTTCACTGCCGCCAGCAGACATAACGCTGCAAGCGGACTTTAGTAAACCAAGTGATACCAATGCGACCGTATTTGATTTTTTTGATGTGAGTGTACGAACAGAAAGGGCTTCAAGACAGTCAATGCCTGCTACTTTTGGCCGACCTGCTAAAGTGAATACCGTGCGTATGTTAGGCGGTTGGGCAAATAAAGACGAAAGCGCCGACACTTATAAGTGGGACGGCGAAAAATTCGTTTACGACTTTGAACAAGCAACAAAACGCATCGACAGCTGGTTAAACAACGACTGGGACATTTTCCAAATTGTATTAGACAACCCACCGTGGGCATTTCAACGCGGTTTAACGTTTGTCGATGAGCCAGATGGCAAACACTATTTACAAAAAGACGCGAATGGCGTTTATGGTAATGGCTTACCGCCTGCCGATGCACAAGCTTGGCATCGTTATATGCAGGCATTTATTCAGCATTTAGTAAGCACTTATGGTAAAGAAAAAGTATTGTCATGGCGTTTTCGTGTTGGTTCAGAAATTGACACACGGCCACAACATTGGTCTGCCACCAGACAAGAATTTTTTGACCATTATCAAAACACAGTAACGGCTGTACACTCAATTTTACCTGAAGCTAAAATTGGCGCTCACTTTCGAGAAGGCTCGTTCAAAGGTAAATACCTTGATTACACAGGTAATGCTGAAGACAGCTACGCACCGCACTTTGTTAGTTGGGCAAAACAAAACAATGTTGCCTATGACTTTTTAGCTATTTCTTATTATCCCCATATCGATAAAACTCATGAATTAGATATGGCAGCGGTTTACCATCACGATATTGCACCAATTCAACAACACCCTGATTGGAATAACGACGCTAGTTTTGAAATTCACGAATATAAATTTATTATTAAAATGAAACGCGCTGGTTTTCATAGCGTTAGAACGTCACACGCTTCGGCCTTTTTCGCCATGCTTGCTAAAATGATGTTAGAAAAAAACATAAAAGAAGTGTTTCAATGGGGCACTGCCAATGAGGGTAATTATAACCCTGAAGCGTTAACACAATTAGCGCTTTACCCTATGGTCGGCAATCAATTATTTAGTAATACCGTAAGCGGTAAAGCGAGTGTTAAAGGTAACTTGGTTGACGGTATATTCACTAAGCAGCCAAATAAATCAGCCTATGATATTGTGTTATTTAACTTCAATAAAGAAAACCTAAACTACCAACAAGCTGAAAATACGGCTATTTCATTAAGCGTAGCGCAAGCAACAAACACTGAATTTCAATATCGCATTGGCAGTATTGATCGCAATAATTATATCGACCATCAGTTTGCTCTTGAATTCCCGAAAGCGACATTGTCTACCGCTGAAGGTGGCTGGAGAAAACCCGATGCCCATATCAGTACTTCAGCAATGAATGCACTTAATGAACATGGGAAAAAAATCTATCGACAACACATCAATAAATACACACGCTTTAACGATTTGAGATGGTCTGATTGGCAAACAAGTAAAACCCTTAAAGCTGAAGCTGAGAGTAATAAATCAGTCGTGTTAATCAACACCGCTATGCCATCGTTTGCGGTACAAAAAATTGAAGTGCGGTTCGCAGAAAAAAATTAAGTATAAACTAATATGATGCTTGATATATAGCTGACAGACTCAAGCAGCCAAATCAGGGCTATATGCCAGCAGAGGTTTGAACTAGCTGTTGGCGCCTTGAGAACAGGTTTTTCTCATCGCATTGGTTTTGAGCAAAGTAAAATAGTAACCACAAAAATATCTACGGTGAAACTGTGATCAATAAAACAAAATTAAGTTTAAAAATAGCATCGGTTCTTGTTTGTTCAAGTATTGTTGCTTGTACAATAACTACCGGCGCTGATAATAAAAGCACAGATAATTCTACTTTGAATAGCAGCGTTAATATTGCTTCGCCAGAAAAGTTACGCGTTGATTTACTCGCGGGAGCTTGGGTAAAAGGTGTAAAAGACCAAGCGCCTGAATTTACTTGGTCTTTAGTTAATATTACGCAGCAAAATGCTTACCAAATACAAGTGCAAAGTGCCGATAAAAGCTTTAATGAGCCACTCTTGTGGGACTCGGCTAAAGTAAACGCGGGGCAAAGTTTAAGCATTAGTTATGCTGGCGAGACTTTACAACCGGCTAGCGATTATCAGTGGCGCGTTAAAGTATGGGGGCAGTCGGACAATAATCTGAAATCAACTAATAACTCAGCGGCGGTTTCAAACTGGTCACAAGTACAACGTTTCACTACCGCAAATAAATTTGATCATTGGGCCAGCCAGCATCCACTTGAAGGCAGTCCGGTGCCAGCGAAAACCATCACGACCTTACCATCGGGCAATATTTTAATTGATTTTGGTAAAGTAGCTTTTGGTTATGTTTCTTTTTCACTAACCTCAGATAAAGCAGGGACGATCAAGGTGCATTTTGGTGAACGAGGATCAGAGCAGGGCATCAAGCGCGATTTAACCCCAAAAACTAGTGTTCGTTATTATACGGTTGACGCTGCGGTACACGAAAATAGAGATATTTATAGCGTGCACCCACCACGCGATAAACGTAATACCAAACCCAATAAAGCCATTCCTATTCCCGGTCGTTTTGGCCGCATTGCGCCGTTTAGATATGTCGAAATTGAAGCGCAAGGTTTGAATATTAGTGATGTTGAAGCGACTCAGCTCAGCGTACATTATCCGTTCGACCCTTACGCCTCATCTTTTAGCTCATCAAGTTCAGTATTAAATGACATTTGGGACTTATGTAAATACAGCATGAAAGCAACAAGCTTTGCTGGTGTTTATGTTGATGGCGACCGTGAACGAATTCCTTATGAAGCCGATGCTTATATCAACCAATTGTCACATTATTTAGTGGACGACGAATACAGTTTAGCGCGCTACTCACATGAATATTTATTAGCCCATCCAACATGGCCAACAGAGTGGAAACAGCATTCAATTATGATGGCGTGGACCGACTGGATGTACACAGGTGACACTGAGTCGATTAAACAACATTTCGACACCTTTAAAAAAGAGAAAACCTTAGAGCAACATGCCCGTAAAGATGGTTTGTTAGTGAGTTTTCCTGATCAAAAAGTTCGTCCACCTAAAAATCGTGATATCGTTGATTGGCCAGCATCAGAGCGTGATAATTTTGACTTTAAACCCGTTAATGCGGTGATTAATGCTTTTCATTATCTGAACTTAAAACAAATGGCCGATATGGCAAAAGCCGTAGGTAAAAATGACGAACAACGTTTTTATACTGAACGAGCCAAGCAGGTCTATCAAGCATTCAATAAGGTACTTTTTAATCAAGAAACGGGTGTTTATCTTGATGGTGAAGGCTCAACACACAGTGGTTTTCATGCCAATGTAGCAGCACTGGCTTTTGGTTTAGTGCCACAAGAACGCCAAGCAAAAGTAGTAGCATTGATCAAACACAAAGGCATGGCCGGCAGTGTTTATTTTGCCCAATATTTGTTAGAAGCTTTATACATTGCTGGCGAGTCAGACTATGCATTATCGCTGATGACAGCTGAAACTACGCGCAGCTGGTTTAATATGTTACGTGTTGGTTCAACAATTACCTTGGAAGCATGGGACGATAAATTTAAACCTAACCAAGACTGGAACCACGCATGGGGCGCTGTTCCGGGAAACATTGTTGGCCGTTATTTATTAGGGGTTACGCCACTTGAAGCCGGTTTTAAACGAATTAAAATTGCGCCGCAATTATCTGAGTTAAGTTTTGCACAAGGGCGTGTTCCAACCATTCGCGGCGAGGTTTATGTCAATATTCGCCAAGCTGCAAATAACGCATTACAGCTGCAACTGACAGTACCCGCAAATAGTGAAGCTGAGCTGCACATTCCAAAAGCTAAAACGAGTGACAACCTCAAAGCTAAAGTGATGATAAATGCTGAACTAGCCCAATATGCAGAGACCGAAAATTCGTTGTTAATTCCAACCCTAACATCAGGCCAATACACAATTAGTGTCACTTATTAATCACGTGATTTTTAAGTAAGATAAATAGACAGCCTCGCGGCTAGCAAGAACTTAAATTAGCTAGTTGTGAGGTTATTTACTGACACTTATTTCGTCGATTAACTTAAATGCCGGCAATTAGTTAATTCCACATATAATCGCTGTTATAGCGATGTGATGTATTGGAATATTGATCTACACTCTTGTCATCCAGCGCTTAACTATTCTTGAGGGTATGTTGGATTGTTGATCTGCACTTAGGTGTATTTCAGGTACATACCACGATGGACACATTATTCTAGGACTGCAATAAGTTCAAAAGTGACTAGAGCTTACAGTCACTTTGTCCGACAAAACTGCTATTTTTCATATCAAATATGTCAAATTATCTTGGCTACTTTGAGCAAGCACCGGTCGTTGTAATTTACTTAGAAATTGTCCGCTGTTCCGACAGATGAATCATTGGTACAAAGAATATGTCGTATAAATCAAAATTTATATTAAGTGAAGGTTTAACTGTATCAGGTAAGCCTTTAAAAGATCATAAAGAAGTAATGGGGCACGCGACAGCTATCGACTTGCTTTACGGTATGATTAGTAGTGAGCTGATTGTAAGCAAAATCAAACAGCTACATAAAGCTGTTCAGACTGACGTTAGTTTCGAAATAGATAAACCTGATGGTGACTTCAAGGTCGTTCCTAATGGAAGCTACTTATTACTTAGTGATAATTCAAGCGTATACCATGCGTACTCTCGACCATTTGATGTGCCAAAACTTATATTTGGCTTAGTAGAATACATTGAGTCGTGTAAGCCTGATAGCATTGATGAAGCGATCACTATGTATGCAAAAGCTCATTTGATCTTTGGACAGATACATCCATTCTGGGACGGAAATGGACGTATTGCTCGTTTAATAGCTAACCTTATTTTACTGAGAGCGGGTTACGCTCCCCTTGTTATACCCGCTACACGTAGGCTGGATTATATAGCCATTCTTTCTAAATATAGCGCTAAACATAAAGCTCCTAGTATTGGAGAACCGCTTTATTACGCAGGGAATGAACTTAAAGCTTTCATTAGTTTTTGCAAAGAATGCTACCAAGAGACAATAAATATTATAAAAAGTATTAAACCGAGTTCAGGTTAAATAATTCAATGTCCGCTTTAGGGATTTTAGATCTAATTGAGTACAAAGATTTCGGCACAATCTCAATTGTGAATAGATATGAGTTTTGAAATAAAAACGACAACTTTAAGACCTCTGATCTTCCGTTTTTAACTGAAAAGTTAAGGTCAGCTTATGTTTAGGACTTTGAGCGAACAAAACAGAAACATTTTATTATCTTATTTCGATAGCGTTAAAAATGTGGAGATTAGCAGCTGTGAGGTGGCGATAAAGTCTTCGCTAGCCATGTATTTTTTAAAACGGATTATTTAAAATAGATTATATAAAAAAGCGCGATTAAATAAAAAATCCATAATCAGAATGTGATGCATATTCCGATCATGGATTTTCAGTTTTATCGATAACTCGGTTAACCAATATTAATAATTAGCGAGTACTTTTAAGGCATATTCTTGCAATATTTTGGGTGATTTAGTCATTAACACATCTAAACAACGTTTACCTTCACAGGCAATATTGTTGTCAGTAATGTACAACATAGCCGCTTCTTCTAATATTTTACCTAGCACTATTTTGTCAAAATGTTTGTCAGGATTTAATAAACAAAATTGTGTATAGGCATATAACACTTCAACAATGGCTGATTTGAAATATATGGGGTGCAAATGCAAGATCAGGGCGTCAATTTTGCTGGCAAAACTTTCTTCTCTCGGGGTCATAGAGCTTCTAGTTTCTGCCGTATTTAAACGCTCGTTGGTATTTATATTATCGCCAAAAATAACCGCATCGGTATTCGCTAAACTTTGCCAAATATTATTTAAAAACTCATCGTCAAAACGGGTAACTAAACCGCGAGTTGAGCGCCATTGTAACCAGTCGGTGTCCATGGCGTTACCCAAGTTGTTTCTGGTTGAATTTTCAAGTTGGCGGGCAAAGTTAAATTCTTCATCTTGATTTAAACATTCTTGTTGTGCGGTTAATACATCTGATATCAATTCCGATAATTGAAACGGTGATTTACTCGCTAAGGTGATTAAGGTTTCTTTATCGCATTCGTTTTTAGCGTCACATAATGCTAACAAGCTATTTAATTTTATTGAGCGAATACCTCTAAATATTTGCGGTTTAGTACGAATGGTATTACCTAAAATTACCAATGATTCTTGTACTAGGCTTCTTTCAATAAGATCATTACATGCGCTATCTAATAACTTGATTAACTCTTTTGGTTTCATTAAGGCATGTTCACCAATAAGCACAACGTCACTGTTGTGACCAATAACAATGGAAATGTTACGAGCACACACTAAAGAAACATCATCGGCTAAATCGCGTTGCACAAAATTTAACAGAGAAAAACAACACCTTGCCGTTAACCAAAACTGTTCATGTTTTGCTTTATCATAAATCGCTTCAATCAACGCTTGGAAACTGATGTTAACGTCTACGCTCTGGCTTAATTCAGAATTAAGTGCGTAGTGGGTTAGCCATTGTTGAATTTGTTGATAGCTGGCTAAATCGTCTTCTTCAAATACTTTTAACTCGTTTTGTAACGCTTGAGTAAATACATTGATATCAAAAGGCAACATACGAGAGCTTGAGGTCATTGGCGATTCATCCAATGAATTGATCGCTTTGCCTTTCATTATGATGGTATTTTGTTTAGAAGCTCGGTAAGCGAGGCTCGCTGAAGCATAACCAACATCAGTATGTTCGATACGTAATTGCAGGTTTTTAATGGTCGCTAGCAGTACATCAACATTAACCGAATCTAACATATCTTGGGTTAACAAATAGGAAAATACTGCGGCTTCTTTGTTGATCCAAAATTGACAAATATAATTGATTTCACGGGTTAGGTTAGCACTGGCAAGTTCGGCATCAAACAAACGATAGTTATCTTCATCGTATTGTAAGCTTGAAAGCGTTAAGTACGATTGCTGATTAATAATGTAAGTTTGTGCTGTTGCTAAGCCTTGGAAGCGACGTTTTGGTCGGCCGGTAAGGCCTAAACTTTCGTTTTCACCCACATGTCGATAAGCCTTTACCAGTTCTGCTGCCGTGATGACTTTGATCGGGCTGATATCAGAAATAGTTTCAGCAATAACCCCTTTTGCTGATAATTGCTCTTTAACGCTGTTGTTTTCAGCTAGCACCACTAAAGCCAGTTGAGAATTGGTGCTTTGCGACGAGCGCACACTTAAACGTAATGGGTCTAAATCTGTTTGCTCAATTAAGCCCTCATCTAACATTAAGCCGGTGTAATATAAACTTTGCGCCCACACTAAAGGTAAATTTTCATTCGGTGTTCTTGGTTGTGAACCAGGGGCATTGCGCTCGGCTTCAATATTCTCAGCTTCAACATAATAAAGCTCAGGTAATAATTTTTTACCATCAACTTCCACCATCACGTTTTCTAGGCGGTTACGATATTCTTTGGCTTCATCAAGGTTATTGTCGAACAATGCTTGAATATATAAATAGGTATAAAATAACGGCCATTCTGATTCAATATTTTCGAAGTTAGCCAGTTCAGAATGTTCGTAGTGAATGCGTGAGTGATCTTCAACCGCTGTTTGGTGACCATCCCATAAAAAACGTTTACAACCGAACTGGCCACCCAATTCAGATAAAATTTTGTCTTTGGTTTTTTTCACTAAGCTTTTATCGCCAATGGTAAAAGCTGGAAAACCAATAATACTCAAAATGGCACTATCCACTTCTTTTGAAATTGACTCACGTGGTAATAAACGGGCAAGGGTGTTACGCGCTCTTGAAATAGCATCAGGAATGGTATGAATAACCGCTCTTGGGTTACCATCACGGCCAAATAAGTTAAAGCCGTCTAATGCTTCAAGCGCCGCTTTTGCCATACCCACCGAGCTGGCATTAATTTCGGGATTACCATTATTAATTTTATTACCACGCTCCCAAATACCGTAATCAGGTGTTCGGTAGGCAAAGGCAATGTAATAAACCAAGTTTTGTATAAAATCTACTTCGTCGATGGTTTTAATGATACGTAAACCCGAGGCACTCATTTGTGCGATCATCAGAAGAAAGAGCGAGGTGGCATCAATTTGTAAATGTCCCCATTCATGGTCATCAACAATGGTCAGCCCGGAGTTAGTGTCGTATTTAGCGTGCAAACAATCCATCGGGTCTAAGGTATGTTTAAATTTTTCAACTTTCGGTGATTGGCGCATCATAGATTGTAATAAGCCGCGCATTAACTTAATGGTCGATTGCTCTAATTCGTCACATCTAACTTTTTCACCGTAACGGCGATATGCCATGCCCAATGTCCATACACTGAGTATTGAATAAACGTTATCTCTTACCCATGCATCGGTGTAATCGCCATGAGTGGTAATAGCGGTACTTGCGGGTAATAAACCAGTAACAGGGTGCTGTCTTTTAATAATAATATCGGTAATGTCGCGATAAAGATTATCTAATAATGATACGTTTTTCATGATGTTAATGAGCCTTGGTATTGCCTTAAGAAAATACTATTATTTTTAATAAATATAGTACTAGCAAAATATTACTATTATTGCTGCAAGCGCTTTTAATTTAAGCAGATATTTATTTTCTGCTTTACAATAGTCGAGAATAGTTATTCTAACAATGTCATTAACTTACCGCATGTTATTTCGATCAAAATAAATTAACTTATCATTTTTATTGTTTTTTTGGGGTGAACAAAAGAAATATTTTAGCTTTCCGTTAATGGCTAAAAATTATAATAGCGATCAATCGTTAAATTCCAATGACACTTATACCATTCCGTATAAAGAAGTGCTCACTTAGAACGGTATGGGCGGCATTAGAACAAATAAATTTTGTGCAGTTATCATGGTGCCCATACGTTCCCAAAGGGCGAGTTTTAAAGGCTTATATGCAGCGTTATTGATTTTGACAAGGTTCCCACATGGATGTGGGACATTAGGGTAACGCAGGAGCAGTTACCGAGAATAACCATTCTCTTCAATCAATGCCTTG
The DNA here is from genome assembly GCA_051251725.1 of Thalassotalea sp. Classification (GTDB taxonomy): domain Bacteria; phylum Pseudomonadota; class Gammaproteobacteria; order Enterobacterales; family Alteromonadaceae; genus JALZUE01. The sequence continues at coordinate 138,934 of JBPOFN010000003.1, forward strand.
CCTCTAAGCCTTTAAATTCTTGCTAAGCGATCACTTTCTTATACGGATTGGTATTATAGTGAAAATGTGCATGTTGATTGTCAATAATAACGCTTTAGGTTCTTAATTATCGTAGAAATATTAAATAACCGGAATTCGGTTTAAGCCATTTTACTCAATAACGCAATTTAAGCGCCTAACTGCGTTGCCTGCATGGATTTATTTGATATTGTTATGATATTCGTAGGTTCAGGCTAGGTTGTGGGCTTCAAGGTGGAGATGTACCCTTTATGGGAACAATAGCGTTATATGTACTTTAATTGTAGAGTCCTGTTCTTACCAGTCACTCAATTAAAATAATAGTAGATAAAAAGCGTACTAGTTGTAATTGAAGCGGTCAACAATATTCAACTCATTCTTATGATTTACTTACACTTATCTCTCAGATTAACTTAAAATGCCGATAATTATTTAATTCAACAATAAGAATTCTGCTGTTAATGAGTGTTATTGCATCTAGTATCTTCGGTCGAATATTTCCCAAAAAATTATCAGTTGTTATTAATGATGACGGCTTAACGCTAACAGATAAAAAAAATACCCAGCTAATTAAATGGTGTGAGCTAATTACGCCAGTGTCTTTCGAGTTTGGTTTTTTTGGGCAAACCATTTGTTTTGCTACCGCCAGCCAAACTTGTAAGTTAACGCTGATGGCTTATAGCAGTGACTATTTATTTAAAACACAATGTGATCAGCATTGGGTAAAAGCGAACTTGCTTAAGCTTAATACGCTACTCAATAAAATCACCACGACCGTAAATAAACGTTTTTTACGCCAATCAACAGCAAATAAAATTAAAGCCATTATTGCTGAAGAACATGCGCGCTGGCTGCCATGGATTAAAACCAGTAAAGCCTTGCCTTTGGTGAGTAAACAAATTCAATGGTTAGATAAATACGCCAACTGGAATGATGCATTAACGCAAACTTACCAAGAAAAATATATTCATGAGCAGCTTCATCAGCACAAGTTATTTTTCGATAAGGTTGAGTCAAACCCGTTAACTGCGCGCCAACGAAGAGCCTGTGTGATTGATAACGATAATAATTTATTACTTGCTGGCGCAGGCTCAGGTAAAACCAGTGTAATGATTGGTAGAGCCGGTTTTTTAGTAGTAAGTGGGCAAGCAAAGTATGAAGATATTCTCCTACTCGCCTACGGCAGAAAAGCGGCTGACGAAATGGATGAAAGAATTCAAAGTAAACTGGCAACCGATAAAATTAAAGCGAGCACCTTTCATAGCGTTGGACTAAATATTATCTCGCAAGTTGAGGGCGCTAAGCCAAGTGTTTCAGTGTTTGCTGAAGATGAAAAGGCCAAAACTAGATGGCTTCAAACGTGTTTTGAATCTTTCATTGAAAATAATCTCACCTACCGCGCACTGGTGTTAAATTATTTTAATAAATACTATTTTGTAGAAAAAAATGACTTTGACTTTAAAACCCTTGGTGATTATTACCAATATTTAAATGACAACGACATTCGCAGTTTAAAAGGCGACAAAGTAAAAAGCTTTGGTGAGCTTTATATCGCCAATTGGCTTTTCTATCATGGCATTGATTACCAATACGAAGCCCAATACCAATTTGATGTTAAAACTATCGGATACCAGCAATATAAGCCTGACTTTTACTTGCCTGAGTATAATTTATATATCGAATATTATGGCATTGATAAGCAAGGTAATACGGCGCCTTATATTGATCAAGACGCTTATCACGCTGGCATTGCGTGGAAAAAGGCCACTCACGAACAATACAATACCCAATGTATTGCGCTGACTTATGGCCAACACAAACAAGGAAAATTACTTAGCGCCCTTGAAACAGCATTATCGAACGCTGATGTTAAGTGCGAAATGTTACCGGCTGAATCAATACTTTCAAGCCTGAAAGAAACGGGCCGAATAACCGTTTTAGCAGAACTTTTTAGCAAACTGCTTGGGCTGTATAAAGTGGCTTATTTAGATGAAAGTGCTGAGAAAAAAATCATCAAACAGGCGAAAGATCCGAAACAAATAACCAAAGCATTACAGTTGTTAAAACCTATTATGGCCGCTTATAACAAACGATTAAGTGAAAGCGGTGAAATTGATTTTGAAGATATGATTGTAAAGGCGATAGGCTATGTAAAGTCTGGCGCGTTTAAATCACCGTGGCGCTACATTATGGTTGATGAATTTCAAGATATCTCAGAGCCCAGAGCAAGGTTAGTAAAGGCGCTGCGTGATAATAATCAAGGCAGTTCGGTTTTTGCTGTAGGTGATGACTGGCAAGCCATTTACCGCTTTAGTGGTGCCGACCTGAGATTAACCACCGGCTTTAAACAATATTTTGGTTTTACCACTCAAACCGAATTAGATTTAACTTTTCGATTTAATAACAAAATTGGTGATGTCGCCTCAGCTTTTATTACTAAAAACCCGCATCAGTTAAATAAAACTATCACCTCAATAACACAAGTATCAGCGCCAGCTATTTCACTGTTAAGAAAAACGGCAAATACTCAACATCAGCACTCATTACCGGAAGTATCTAACGGTGCGCTTGAAGATGTTTTACAGGCGATACACTCAAAGGTTTGTAAACCGGTGACAGTATATTTATTGGCACGTTTTTGGTTTCAATTACCAAATAAATCAGACCTTCAAGCTTTGTACGCAAAGTTTCCACTGTTAAAAATAGAATCTCAGTCTTTCCACGCCTCAAAAGGTAAAGAAGCTGATTATGTGGTTATTCTAGGGCTAACAAAAGGCAAACACGGTTTCCCGTCAGAAAAAGCAACACCGCCTATTTTAGATGCGTTACTGCCCCAGCAAGAAAATTACGCCTACGCGGAAGAAAGACGCCTGTTTTATGTTGCTTTAACCCGCGCTAAACATCGCGTATACATAATTGCTGATATGGCTAACGCTAGCTGTTTTGTCCATGAATTAATGAACGATCATCATATTGAACTGAATGAATTTAGCTGCCAAAGCGAGCAAACGTATACCAATGATATTAATTGCATGACCTGCGACACCGGCATATTAACTAAACGCACCGGGCGTTTCGGCGCTTTTTATGCCTGCTCACATTTTCCGCGCTGCGAACATAAAGAAAAACCGTGTGTACAGTGTGAAAGCCCAATGACACGCACGCGCCACCAAGGCTTTAAATTGTGCTTAAATAACGCATGTCAAAGTATCATCCCCACGTGTGACACCTGTAATGCTGAAATGGTGCTGCGCGCAAGTAAAAATGGTGAGTTTTGGGGCTGTAAAAATTATCGAGGAAATGAACCAATGAGCTGTAAAAACGGCGTAGATAAAGCAAAAATCAACTGGCCTGAGTCAGTGGTGTAGCATTGTTGTTATACATCAACACTGAATCGTAAATGAGGGGCTGAGCATACTTATATCTTTCTTGTTATTAAATAATGCTAGCAAAACGCTGGAGTTTTATAATTTATTAAAACGACGTTATAAGTAGATTATGTAATAACTTAACAGCTTTACTATTCACGGCAATACCGGTTGACGAGGCTATTTCCTGTTATCTAGGAAGTTTCTGTCGAATAGACCCTTTACAAGATAAACCTCAGTGTAATGGATAAATATAACAAAAATTATATAGACAACGTTGTTTAAGTTGGTGTATTGTTTTTGTTGGTGTGGTTAATAAATCCTGGGATACGATTTAAAGCCGCATTTTTTTAGCGTTAAATAGACAACGTTGTTATTTTGTGTTTTAACGGTAATCACAGATATAAAAAGCACCTAATAAAATAATAATAGTGTGCAACTCAAAGTAATTAGAGGGGTTATATAATGAATAAGCAATTAAAGCTAAATAAGTTTATGTTGCGAAGTACTCTTTGCATTAGTGCAATGATTATTTCGGGGTGTGATAGTGATGATAAATTTACGGCGCCACCAAGTAATGTTGAATTAATTGTACTAGAGGAAGGGCAGACAATTGATGATATTTTAAATCCAGGAGGCGACTCTCCAGGTAATCCTGATACTCCAGATATACCGGATTCTGGTGATGTTACGGTAACCACTGAGCCTGAAAAAGAAGGTGAAGCATTATTTATTCGCAATGTAGAACCTGGACAAAATATTGCTGGCTTTGAGTTCTGCTGTGGAGGTTTTGATGCCTATCAAGAACACGAATTCACAGATGCTACAGGTGATTTTATAGAATTGGATGGTGGCTTTTGGGGGGCTGACGTTGTTGGTCATATAGGGGAACGCGTTTTTTCTAGTTATGGAGATGGTTTCGATTCTGATGCCGATACCTCTGCTGCGCAGGTTGGCCCAACGGCCACGGGTACAGTAATAAGTCCAAGTTTCACTATAAGCAAAGATTATATTAATTTTTTAGTTGGTGGTGGAAACAATGCATTTGGAGCAGCAAATACAACAGCCATCACGTTGGTTGTTGACAATAAAGTTGTGCGTCAATCGACAGGGAAAAATCAACAAAATACCATTGAATGGGATAGTTGGGATGTAAAAAATTTAGCCGGGCAGACCGGACAAATTAAATTTATTGATATGCATCCAGCCGATAATTCTGATGGCGCAGTGCCTTATATCTTAGCTGATGAATTTAGAGCGGCAGATAAGCCCGCAAAAATACCTGATACAGCAAGTGTTGTATTAATAGCAGCTCCTTTGACAAGTTCGCCTGAATCAAACGGTAGTGCTGCATTCACGCGAATGACCGATCCGGGTCAAAATATTGCTGGCTTTGAATTTTGTTGTGGCCAATATAACACTTATCAAGAACACAACTTTATCGTTACAGATGACTTCATTAAACTTGATGGTGGTTTTTGGGGAGCGGATATTACTAATCATATTGGTGAACGAGTATTTTCAAGCCGTTCTGACGGATTTGAAGAAGATGGTACTTCGCTAGGCTGGATTGGCGATAGTGCAACAGGCACTTTGATCACCCCTTCTTTTACTATCAACGAAAAATATATTAATTTTTTAATTGGTGGTGGTACTAATGCTTATAGTGTTGATAAAGCAACGGCTATGGTTTTAAGAGTTAATGGAAAAATAGTCAGACATGCAACAGGTAATGGTGAAGAAAGTAAAATGGATTGGTATAGCTGGGATGTCTCTAGCTTAAAAGGTCAAAAAGCCGTTATAGAAATTATAGATCAACATGATGCAAGTGAAGATGATGGCTCTTTAGCTTTTATTCTGGTTGATGAAATTAGACAAGGAGATAGAGCTGCTGTTAATCCTTCTCAAGCTTCAGTTGTTTCAACTACTGTTGGACATTTACAAGAATTAAAATTGGATTTAGGAGATCCAAATCCATTTTATGACAATGGCAGCTATTATATATATTACTTACAGAATAGTGGTTTTCATTCATGGGCCTTAGCAAAAACGGATGATTTATTGACATCGACTTTTCCTCAAGAAGTATTAGCCGCATCTGGCAACCCTGCTCAGCAAGACCAATGGATAGGTTCAGGTAGTGTAATTAAAGATCAAGAAGGGCAATACCATTTATTCTATACCGGTCACAATGCAGATTTTAACCCAGTAGAAGCGGTAATGCATGCTACAGCTAAAGATAATACCTTGGCAGAATGGCAGCCTGTTGCGGCAGATACTTTTAGTGGCACAGATGGCTATAGTGATTTCGATTTTCGAGATCCATTAGTATTTTGGAATGCTAATGCGCAGAAATACTGGATGTTAATTACATCTCGTTATCAATCAAAAGCAGCAATTGGGCTTTACACCTCAACTGATTTAAGTAATTGGAACGCAGAGAGTCCTTTGTATTCTGAAACGTCAAATTTAAACTTAGAGGTAGCTGATTATTTTACGTTAACGGATACACCATTTATTGTTTATTCTGATCAAAGAGATGATTCTCGCCAAGTTAAATACTTAACTCAAGATAATGCAACTTGGGGAAAACCTGAGTATGAAGCACTTGATGGGCGAGCCTTTTATGCAGCTAGAACCGCAGGTACTAATGAAGAAAGATTATTATTTGGTTGGGTTGCTCATAATATTGGTCGTGTTGATGGTAATGCGCCAGATTGGGGGGGGGATCTCATGGTACATCAAGTGACAGAATCAAACGGTGAATTAAGCGTTCATTTACCACAAAAATTACGAGATGGTATAGCCACGACAATGGCAACTACCTCAGTGTGGACAAACGGTTCGGTAACTGCGTCAGAGACAAATCCAAGCTTGACTAGTGATTCGGCAATCACGTTGGCGCCGAGTGCAAACAAAAATAGAATTACAATGACCGTCACCAGCGATAATGAAGACGCTAAATTTGGTATTCAATTGCGTAAAGTATCTGAAGAACAAGCAGATAAAAACGCCTTTATCGAAATTGATGCTGGCTCAAATCAAGCTAAATTCTATTTTGAAGGTGATGCAAATAATAATTTGAACCCAACGGTTAGTTTACCCCTAGACTTAACTGCCGGAGTAAAAATAGATATTTTATTAGACCCTGCGGCAGGTGTAGGCGTCGTATATATGGATGATTTCAGAGCCTTAAGTTTTAGGTTGTATGAGTTAGCCGATTATGAAGTTGGCTTATATTCGACCGCAGATAATATTTCAGTTAATGAGTTAGCGCGTTTTACTAAATAACTTAGTCTTGGGTAATGAATTTCAAAAAGATACTTAAATAAATTAGTTATCTTTATGAAAAATCATAGTTATGAGAGTTTAGTGGTGATTGAAGGTTATTTTTGCGTAGTAACTCCCCGTGCTATGTAAAAATAACGTATAGAATTACTAAACTCTCTATTTTAATAGAGTTGAACTTTCCTGCTGTACGATTAAAAAACCAGTTTAACTATATGATTTTTATTGATAATTTGAATTATCATATAGTCACTTCATTTTTCTTGAATAAATAAAAAATTAAAGTAATTTCTAATGCTAAACTATTGACAACGTTGTTAATAGTGATAGGTAAAGGTTTAAAATATAAAAACAATATCCACATTAATAAAAACCAATAAAAACAGATTGTTATGTTTTTTATTATTCTCTCTTCAAAATCCATATTTTCAGCGTAACTTTTAAGGCTTAGCAATCTAAGTTAACTCGTTATTATTCTTGATGATGGTTGAAATGAATAGAATATTCAAAATTTATAGCCGTTAAATAAACTACACTAGTTCATAATATTGACGATAAAAAGTAAATATAGTTTTCCTTTTTAAAAGAATAAACATTAAAATTCTAGATATTTAAATTTATTGTAACTTGTTGTTTTTAAGTACTTATACGATATTTTTTCTATGTCAGTAATCATGCTTTAAAAATCAAAAAGTAATATTATGAAATAAAGTTTGATAATTTTGAAATAGTTTATTATCCTTAAAAGACAACGTTGTTTATTAGGGGCGGTTCTAAAATAAAAATAACAACGTTGATTAATATTTAGCATAGATACATTAGCTTTAAGGAAATATAACTATAATGAAAGACTTTAAACTTAACCCACTAACAGTGATGGTAAAAGCAGCTATAAAAACTAGTTCGCTATTACTATTACTTCCCATGACACTAGTTCATGCCGAACAAGACACGACGGTAGATGAGGAACAAGAAATTGAGATCATCACAGTATCAACAGGCTATAGCTCAATTAAAAAAGATGATTTAACTGGTGCGGTTTCAACTGTTGCCTTAGAAGATGTTATTGACTTGCCTTCAGGTAATGTCATGCAGAACTTACAAGGTAGAGTACCTGGCCTGCAAATTACGACAAGTGGTAATCCTAATCCTGGGGCAACAGTAAGAGTTCGTGGGCAAGGCCTTGGTCCATTAGGTAATAACGACCCTTTATATATTATCGATGGTATCCCAACAAAATCAGGACTACATGAAATAAACGGTAATGACATTGAAAATATTCAAGTGCTTAAAGATGCAGCAGCAGCCAGTATTTATGGTGCTCGTTCAGGTAATGGCGTTATTGTCGTTTCGACAAAACGCGGAGAGTCAAAAGATCTAGAAGTTAGTTTTCGCTACAATAAAAGTTTTCAAGATTATAGTTTTGATTTAAATCCATTAAATACTCAACAACGTGGAGAGGCTGTTTGGCAAGCGGCGGTAAATGATGGTTCAAACCCAAACTCAGCAAGCCCTCTATACAGTTATGATTGGAATAATGACTTTAATAACCCTCAGTTAAATAGCGTTATTCTACCTACATTCACCGATTCTGCGAATGTTCAGCGACCTGCAGATACTAATTGGTTTGATGCCGTAACTCGCGCTGCGGAAACGACTGATTTTAACTTGTCAGTTGCAGGTGGAAATGGCACCTCAAATTTTTATACATCGCTGGGCTCGTATGAAGCAGAAGGAATTGTTGATGGTTCCAAATTTGAACGGTTATCTTTCCGTGTAAATTCGGATCACCAGATCATCAAAGATAAACTTAAAGTAGGACAAAGCTTATTAATCACTGACCAAACATCCAATTTAATTAACGATTTAGCAGGGAGTATTTTAGGCCTTTCAATTGAACAACAATCAATTGTACCTATTTATAATGATGTCGGTGGTTGGGGCGGGCCAGTAGCGGGCATTACCGATAGAGACAATCCTGTTCGTCTTATTGAAATGAACCGAGATAATAAAAATACCTTTAATAAAGTTATGGCTAATTTTTATGTGGAATATTCTCCGATAGAAGATTTAAAGCTTCGCACTAGCTTGGGGATTGATTATGGTCAATTTAAATTCCGTAATTATACCCGAGCATTTCAAGCGGGCACGTTAAGTTTTGATGATCAATTAGCTCAAATTAACAACTGGAATAAAAGTATTACGCTAGCTACCACGGCGGAATATAAGCTGGTATTAGATGATAAACATAATTTTAACTTCTTAGCCGGTATTGAACAGATAGATTTTTCGACAGAAAGTTCGACCGCCTTTGGGGCTGGTTTTGCGTCTGATTCCCGAGACTTTACTCATCTTTCACAAGCAACATCAGATATACGCGTTGAAGGTGGTGGTGATGAATGGAAACTTGATTCACAGTTTGCTCGTGCTGATTATAACTATGACAACCGCTATTTGTTATCTGCGACAGTAAGACGAGATGGCTCATCAAAATTCGGTTCAGCTAACGAGTATGGAACATTCCCTTCGATATCTGGTGGTTGGGTTATCTCGAATGAAGAATTTTTTAATATTGATGCCATAAGCGCATTAAAATTAAGAGCGAGTTGGGGGGAAACAGGTAATCAAGAAATTGCAAGTACCGCTACATCAACAACTTATGAACCTAGATATGCCACACAGTCATTATTTACTACTCAGCAAGATGAAGGTACGGCTTATGATATTAGCGGTGCAAATTCAGGCACATTGACGTCTGGTTTTGTTCGAGCACAAACAGGAAATGAAGATTTAAAATGGGAAACATCAACTCAAAATAATATTGGTATTGATGTGAATTTATTTAATGGTGCGGTTTATGGCAGTATCGATTGGTTTGACAAAGAAACAAAAGATATTTTAACCCTAACAAGACCGATAGCGACACTAGGTGAAGGTGCTCAAAAGTGGGTGAATGGCGGCACTATTGAAAACTCGGGTGTTGAAGTTATTGTTGGTTATGAAGATGCCATGACTTTTGACTCCCTTGATGATGATCTCTTCTTTGATATTTCTTTTAATATTTCAACAGCAAAAAACAAAGTTACCGCTTTACCAGAAGATGTCATTAATTCTTTTGGTGGTAATGGTCAAGATAAAACGATTCTAGGCCATTCAGTGAATTCTGTTTATGGATACGTTGCAGATGGTTTGTTTCAAAACCAAGACGAAATTGATGCAGCAGCAACACAAGCCGGCGTAGGTTTAGGTCGTATTCGTTGGGCTGATTTAGATGGCGATGGTGTTATTACTGATAATGACCAAGATTTCTTTGTTGATACAGACCCTGATTATATCTATGGCTTTAATGTTTCTCTATTTTACAAAAACTGGGATTTTAATATGTTTTGGCAAGGTGTTGAAGGTGGTCAAGTTAGAAATAACTGGCGTTTATTCACTGACTTTACCTCGTTAAATATAGGTTCAAATTACGGTGACAGAGTTTTAAATGCCTGGTCTGAAACTAATACTGATTCAAATGTACCGGCGCTAACACTTATTGATAATAACGGTGAAGGTCGTCAGTCAAGTTTCTTTTATGAAGATGGTAGTTATTTAAAATTAAGAAACCTATCAATTGGTTATACACCTGATGACGAGTTTTTAGAGCAGTACGGTATTGTGAATGCCCGATTCTACTTACGAGGTTCTAATTTAGTTACGTTTACTCCTAAAGGGACATTAAGCCAAGATCCTGAAACCCCGAATGAGGTATTTCCTATTCCAACCAGTTTTAGCATTGGTGTTGATTTAACTTTTTAATCACAACGTTTGAAATATTGACTGAACTAAATTTGAGAATAAATTATGAAAAATTTTAAAAAATTATTAACGGCAAGCCTTATATCTATGGCGGTTGTTTCATGTGGTAATGATTTAGAAGTTGCTCCTAAATCTGTGTTAACTCAAGAACAGGTTGCAAGTGCTGAAAATGTCGATGCGTTGATTATTGCTGCTTATTCGTATCTTGGTAATGATCATTATACCGCGCCAAATTTTACTTGGCCGACAGGTAACCTAAGAGCCGGTGATGCACATAAAGGAGGCAATGGTCCATCAGACATTTTTGCCTATCATGCTTTGTCTTTATATGAGCCGTTGGTACCGGAAATGGAGTCGTTTCCACCTGACCTTATTGATCTTAATGATAAAAAATGGGGCAGAAATTATACAGGTATCTCTAGAACTAATGCTGCTCTACAAGTTATTGGCGATGCAGAAGCTGACTCAATAGTTGATGTAACGCAAAAACAGGCGGAATTACGCTTTATTCGAGCTGTTTTTTATTTTGACTTGAAAATTCATCATAAGCATATTCCCTATATTGATGAAACAATGACACAAGAAGAGATATTGGCGACTACAAACCGTGATTTAACGGATCAACAATTATGGGATAAAATTGCTGATGATTTTCGTTTTGCGGCCGCTAATTTACCTGATGTACAAGATGATGTTGGTCGTGCCTCTGCATTGTCAGCAAAAGCCTATCTTGCTAAAACCCTGTTAAATCAAGCTTATGTTCAAAACTCAGATTATGAGCAGGCTGAAATAGCGCCGCATAGCATTATTTCTATTGATAATACGATGTTAAACGAGGTTGTTGATTTAGTTACTGAAATCCAAACTTCAGGCGTATATACCTTAACGGCTGATTATGCTGAAAATTTCTTATTTGAATTTGAAAACAGTAGCGAATCTGTTTTTGCTATTCAACGGTCAATCGATGATGGTAGCCCTGATGGCCGAGCAAGTTGGCCGAGTGCGTTAAATGCTCCTCTTGGTGGCGGTTTTGGTTGTTGTGGTTTCCATGTCCCAACAGAAAACTTTGTTAACGCATTTAAAACTGACGCCAGTGGTTTACCGATGTTTGAAAACTATAATGATTCAAACTATGTGCTAACAGATGCGGTTGACCCTAGATTAGACCATACCGTATCGATGGAAGATAAACCGTTTAAGTATGATCCTAGTCTTATTCATGGCGGTGATAATTGGGCACGTGCTCCGGGTATTTATGGTAATTTTGTTGGCATGAAGGATTTAGAACATCCTGATAGCCCAGCAAGAGTACAAAATGGTCCGTTTCCTGTGTATGCGTTGAACACCGTATTAATCCGTTACGCTGATGTATTATTGTGGAAAGCTGAAGCATTAATCGAACTAGATAGATTCGATGAAGCTTTACCAATTATTAATAGTATTCGTACTCGGGCCGCTAATAGTACAGGTAGATTAAATAATGCGAGTAACTATTCAATTGCTAATTACACTAGCTTTGCGAATAAAGAAGCAGCTCGTCAAGCGCTACGATGGGAACGTCGTTTAGAACTTGGTTTAGAAGGATTGCGTTTCTTTGATTTAATTCGCTGGGGTATTGCTAAAGAAAATATTGATGCGTATTTAGCCGTTGAAAGTGGCAGAAAACCATATTTAGCAGAGGCTGCTTTTACAAAAGGTAAGCATGAATATTTACCCATTCCTAACTTACAGATCAATTTAAGTGGTGGTATTTACATTCAAAATCCAGGTTATTAACTAAACCTTAATATTTAACCTAGGCCTGCAATTTTGTAGGCCTTTTTTATATCAGTCGTGTGTATTTACTATGAATAATAAAACTCAGAAATTATCTCATCAATATACAATGGTGAATAAAGTCATCACATTTATCTTGCTATTTTTATGCTTTAATTCAAACGCTAATAATAACTTATCAGAATCAGCTGTTAAGCATGATGAGCAACAACTCGATAATCTATTAATTAAACGGATCACTGAACTTGGTTTAGCTGGCGAGCTACAAGCGTTACCAAACGGTAATGATGCAACTGGGCCAATGTTTGAATTAGGTAAACAGTTATTTTTTAGCAAATCATTGAGTATGAATAATGATGTGGCCTGTGCCTCATGCCACCATCCATTATTAGGTGGCGGCGATGGCCTGTCACTCTCTGTGGGGGTTGACGCGGTTAATGAAAATATTATAGGCCCTGGCCGGGCACATAATGGCGATAGGGTTATCGATCCTCTTGCTGATGGAGGGCCCAATGTGCCACGAAATGCATCTTCGATTTTTAATTTACATTTATTAAAAAGAGCGGCTTTTTGGGATGGGCGTATTGAAGTGATTAACGAAAAATTACATTATGCCCACGGTGCAAGCTTGATCACACCTGATAGTGTCATGAATTTACCAGATCAGAGCGTTGGTGAAGATTTTATTCAAGCACAAGCTAGGTTTCCACTATCATCAATTCATGAAATGTTTGGCCATGGTCCAAATAAGTTGGCCAGTAATAAAAATAAGCGAGCCTTGGTTGTTAAACAATTAATCGGAAGCGATTTAAGTAAGCCAAGTATTTGGCTGTCATTATTTCAAAAAGCATTTAATGCTCCTACTGGAACAACAGCACAACTGATCACATTAGATAATATGACCAAAGCGTTAGCGCATTATCAAAAATCATTGGTATTGGTGAATAATCCGTGGTTTGAATATGTTAAGGGAAATAAAACAACGCTGAGTACATCGGCTAAAAAAGGCGCATTACTTTTTTATACTTCACCGCAAGAAGGTGGTTATCAATGCAATCAGTGTCACGAAGGGACAAGCTTTAGTGACGAAAGTTTTTATAATTTAGCTACACCACAAATTGGACGAGGCAAAGATGGTTTAGGAAATGACCATGGCCGCTTGATACATACATCAAATATCCAAGATAAATACAAGTTTCGGACACCACTGTTATTAAATGTTCAAGTTACTGGGCCTTGGAGCCACGCGGGCGCTTTTAGTAATTTACAACAGATGATAAAGCATCACGTCGATCCTCAAAAGTCTTTAGAAAACTACGACTTCTCGTTATCAAATCTATTTCAGTTTAATCAATATTCAGCCAATCAACACCGTTCAAAAGCGTTAAGTTATGAAGCGTTACAAGCAATTTCTGAGTCTCACCAGATTAAACCAGAGTTCCAATTAAATAATATAAATGATGATGCTGCTTTTCTTGAGGCTTTTTTATTTTCATTAACCGACCCCTGTATTTTAAACAGTGAATGTTTAAAAAAGTGGTTTTTAACAAAAGGTGATATTGGCCCTGATGGCAATGGCTTACAAGCCGAATTTGCAAGTTTTTCTGAGCAACCAGAAACTTATCGACCGGCTGCATTTGTAACAGAAAAAACGGAATTATTACCTGGAAAAAGATCCGCTACTACTTGGTTTACCGATGTAACCGCTTCGAGTGGATTGGATTATCAACTTGATAAGCCTAGTTTTTCTGATGAATACCATTTAATGGGTGGTGGTGTTGCCGTTGATGATTTTAATAAAGATGGTTGGTTAGATTTATTTATTAGCCACTCTATGCAGCCAGGCAAGTTATTTACTAATACAGGTAAGGGTACCTTTGAAGATGTCACAACTGAGGTAATGGGGAAATTAGTCGATCGACAACTTGGTGCTTTATTTTTGGATTATGATGCCGATGGCGATAAAGATTTATTATTAGTGGAAGATAATATTAACCAAGATTATTTTAAGCTGTATTCTCAACTACCTAGTGGGGTCATGCGCCCCGTGGTTAGCAAGGCAGGCATAAGGTTTAAACGATTTACCCATTCTTTATCTGCTGGAGATTATGATGGTGATGGTGACCTAGATATTTTTGCTTCTCACTGGGGAGATGTTGTTACTCCTGTTCGTCAAGGATATTTATGGAACAATAGCGGGAGAGGAATGTTTGACGATGTCAGTCACCTTTTACCACAAACTAGAGTGTCACCACTATATCCAACATTAGATGTGAATTTTGTGCCTATTTTTAGTGATATTGATAATGATAATGATCTCGACTTATTAATAGCGGCAGATTATGAAACAACCCAAGTACTGCGTAACGATGGGGGAAGCTATGTTGATAATACTAGCAGCGTTATTTCTGATGAGAATGGCATGGGATCGGCTATTGGCGATTACGATAATGATGGCGATTTTGATTGGTTTGTCAGTTCAATTTGGAACCCGATAGAACAAAAAGCTTATAAAGGAGGAACAACCGGTAATCGTTTATACAACAACGATGGAACAGGACAGTTTAATGATGTTACCGATATTGCTGGAGTACGTAAGGGGTACTGGGGGTGGGGAGCTTGTTTTGCCGACTTTAATAATGATGGTTGGCTTGATATATTTCATACTAATGGTATGCGAACAGGCCGGCTTGCAGAAAATTCTGCGGTAGGCCAATTTTATCAAGACCCAAGCCGCTTATTTATCAATAATCAAGATGGTACATTTACTGAGGTTTCAAAATCATGGGGGATCACTCATACCGCACAAGGTAGAGGGATAAGTTGTTTAGATTACGATAAAGATGGGGACATAGACATACTCATAGCAAACAATGGCGCGTCACCTACGTTGTATCGAAATAATAATCTAACAAAAAAACATTATCTTGCAGTTTCATTGATTGGTGATGAGCAAAACCCAGATGCGGTAGGTGCTAAAGTGACAGTTACTGTTGGTGAAAATAAGCAGTTACGTGAAATTAGGTTAGGTTCTAATTATTTATCGAATAATCCGCTAATCGCTCATTTTGGTCTTGGCGAAAGTACACTGATTGACCGTTTGGAAGTGAGCTGGCCTAATGGTAGCACTAGCGTTTTATATAATCTTAATGCAGATAATGCAATACAGATAAAACAGCAAGTAGTCCAGGATTCAAGCCATTATTAGAAATAATAGTATCGAAATACATTGAATCTAAGTTGCCTTTAAATGATATAAGCTAACTTTTTATGTGCAAGGCTATAGAGTAGAACATCATCATCCTAGAGGCGTTAGCTATAAGCTTTCCTAAATTCAGCTAACGTCATCAACAAAATCGTGATATCAATTAAGGTATCTTTATTAATCGGTCACTTTGACGTAGCTATTGCTAAATTTAATCTTTTGAGTTCAATTTTGGTGATCGCCCATCAGTTAGTTAATTGTCAATTTTCTTTAATAAGCCGCAGGTGTCGCGTTGAAATTATTGCTTAAATAGACAACAGTGATTGCTAACTAATCGAAGATTAATCTTTTTATCTAGTAAAAGTAGCGAATTGACAGAGTTGTATTTGGCTAGCTAATTACCCATGGCACATGAAGAACTGCCGTAAATTTAGCTGGTTAGAGTGAATATTTATGGGCTAAAAAGATGAAACTAGAAGATGATGATCTGTTAGTTTTTGCCATTTAAATATTTACGTATACACATTAAAAAACAAAAGACAACGTTGTTTAAATGATGTAGTATGTAAAAATAATAAGTTTTTGGGAGCACTATTTTGAATAAAGTTACATTTTGGGCGGTTACTGTCGCCGTCGCCGGATTTTTATTTGGCTTTGATACTGCTGTTATTTCTGGGGCTGATCAGCCTATTCAAGAATTATGGCAAACAAGTCCTTTATTTCATGGTTTGTTTGTTATGTCTTCAGCATTATGGGGCACTGTCATTGGCGCATTATCGGGCAGTTATCCATGTGATAAATTCGGTCGTAAAAAAACCTTGGTCATCATTGGCATCCTATATTTATTATCAGCTATTGGTTCCGCGTTAGCGACAGACCCATATACTTTTGCCATTTTACGATTCATTGGCGGTATAGGTGTTGGGATATCTTCTATTGCTGTACCTGCTTATATTTCAGAAATTGCACCGGCTAAAATTCGTGGTCGTTTAGTTTCTATTTATCAGTTCCAAATCGTTTTTGGAATTTTAATCGCATTTTTATCTAACTATTTAATTTCTGGTATCTCAGACTTTGATTGGCGGCTAATGTTAGGTATAGAAGCTGTTCCAGCATTCATCTATTTAATGATGATTTCACGAGCGCCTGAGAGTCCTCGTTGGTTAATTCTTCATGATAATAATGCTGAAAAAGCTAGAAATATTATGGTTTCACTTGGCGAACCGGAAGCGGATACATTAGTCAAAGAAATTCAGCAAGATTCCAGTGGTCATCAAAAGGATCCGCTATTTTCTAAAGCCTATAGTTTTCCTATTTTATTGGCCTTTTTATTGGCTATGTTTAATCAGTTATCAGGCATTAACTTTATTATTTATTATGCGCCTCGCGTTTTTGAACTGGCAGGCTTAGACAGTAGTTCTTCATTACTTTCTACCGCGGGTGTGGGATTGATTAATTTATTTTTTACCATGTTGGGTGTGTATTTAATCGATAAGGCGGGTCGTAAAAGTTTATTGCTGATAGGTTCTATTGGTTACATTATCTCTTTAAGCGTTGTTGCTTGGGCATTTGCTTCAAACACTGGTGGTATGACTGTAGTATTTTTTGTGTTTGCTTTTATAGCTGCTCATGCGATCGGCCAAGGTGCTGTTATTTGGGTGTTTATTGCTGAAATATTTCCTAATAGTGTCCGTACCAAAGGGCAATCGTTTGGCTCTGGAACACATTGGGTTTTTGCCGCCATTATTACTTTAGTAATGCCTTATTTCTTGAGTCATTATCAACCGAGTCATATTTTCATATTTTTTGCTGTGATGATGTTTTTACAACTTCTATTTGTGATCAAATTAATGCCCGAAACTAAGGGGCGATCGTTAGAAGATATATCTTCTATTTTAAATAAAAAAGGAAACTAAAATGCGAGCTATTGCGTTCTTAATTATAACATTTTTATGTGGGTGTGAAATGCTTGAAAAAAACCCAATCAATGACGAATTAATAGCTGACTCTTCAGCATATTATTCTGAAAAATATCGTCCTCAATTTCATTTTAGTCCTGAAAGTAACTGGATGAATGATCCAAACGGCATGGTGTATTACCAAGGTGAATATCATTTATTCTATCAATATCATCCTGAAAGTACTGTGTGGGGACCTATGCATTGGGGCCATGCTATTAGTAAAGATTTAATACATTGGGAGCAGTTTCCAATAGCTTTATACCCTGATGAGCATGGAACTATCTTTTCAGGTAGTGCGGTAGTTGACTGGAACAATACATCGGGGTTTGGCACTAAAGATAACCCACCACTAGTGGCTGTTTATACCTACCACAATTCCGAAAAGGAACAGCTGGGTAGAAATGATTATCAAACTCAAGGGATAGCTTATAGTTTGGATAAGGGGCGAACATGGATCAAATATTCCAAAAATCCAGTAATGGCAAACCCCGGAATCAAAGATTTTAGAGATCCTAAAGTTTCTTGGCATCAAGAAAGTCAAAAATGGGTCATGGTATTAGCACAAGACGATCATATTGGAATTTATTCATCACCAAACTTAATTGATTGGCAATTGGAGAGTAATTTTGGGAAAACTTTGGGCGTTCATGCAGGTGTTTGGGAGTGTCCAGATTTGATTAAAATGCCTATTGAAGGCACTGATGAATTTAAATACGCATTGTTAGTAAGTATAAACCCAGGTGGTCCGAATGGTGGTTCAGCGACGCAATATTTTATTGGTGACTTTGACGGTAAAACTTTTACTTTAACAAGTGATTTTGAAGACGATGTTAAGCCTGTTATCGTAAATAATGAGATTACAGAAAGTGGTGTGTGGCTTGATTATGGTACAGATAATTATGCGGGAGTCACTTTCTCTGATGTTCCGGAAGAAGATGGTCGTCGTTTATTTATTGGCTGGATGAGCAATTGGCTATACGCGAATCAAGTTCCTACAGAAAAGTGGCGTAGTGCCATGACAATTCCACGTGCGTTGTCTATAGTCAAAACTAACGTCGGATTAAGAGTTGCATCTACACCCGTTGAAGAGTTAAGTAAAATTGTTAAGCAAAAAGAGACTTATCAACAACTTTCAGGTGAAAGTAAATATAACTTGGTAAACGCAAATAAAAATGCCAAGTTGCATCATCTTGAGTTTGATGTAAGCCCATTAAATTCCAATTCTATTAATTTGATATTTAATAATGAATTAGGTGAAAAAACGTCAATAAATTTAGATGTCACTTCTGGCGTTATTATATTCGATAGGTCACTCTCGGGAGATATTTCTTTTGATAGTAAATTTGCTAATATTCAAAAAGCAATCACGACACCAAAACTATCAAAATACCGATTTAATATTTATGTTGATACATCATCATTTGAGATATTTGTTAATGATGGTGAAACCGTTATTACTTCGATAGTTTTTCCGACTAAGCCATATTCATCGGTAAATATTGAAGCTGACAGTGAAATAACCCTAGAAAATATTATGATAAGTGAACTTAAATCTATTTGGTAATGATAGAGTTTATTAATTAGGGTTCCCCAAGGTGGATTTTAATGAAAACAGATAAGTTGTGTTATTGGTTAATGAGCGCTGCTTTTTTTAGCTTTTTTTTAACGTGGTCATTCTCGTTTTCATTATTTTCAATTTGGTTAGACCAAGTTGTTGGCTTAACAGGGGAAAAAATTGGGGTTGTGTTTGGTGTTAATGCCTTAGTAGCACTATTTGTGATGTTATTTTATGGCTTTATGCAAGATAAGCTAGGTTTAAAAAAACATTTACTTTATGTTATTGGGGTCGCTTTAATATGTATGGGCCCCTTTTTTATTTATGTGTATGGACCGTTATTAAATAACTACTTTTATTCTGTAACTATATTAGGAGCATTTATTTTCGCCATTGCATTTGGCGCAGGTATTGGTGTACTTGAAACCTATGTTGAACGAGCGGGTAGAACCGTCGGCTTCGAATTTGGTAAGGCCCGTATGTGGGGATCGTTAGGCTGGGCTTTGGCTACCTTATTTGCAGGAGCCATGTTGAATTTAAATCCGGAATATAATTTTTGGTTGAGTTCAGTATGCGGTTTTGTGTTTTTTACCATTATTTGTTTCGTACAAATATCCACAAAAAATAATGGCAAAGCATTTAGTGAACAAAGAAGTTCTCCTCCAAATCTCAAAGAGATTATCACGTTATTTCTACAGCCAATTTTTTGGAAATTAGTGTTTTTTGTGATGGGAGTTTCGTGTATTTATATGGTCTACGACCAACAATTTCCCATCTATTTTTCTTCGTTATTTTCGACTAAAGCAGAAGGTAACCTTGTTTACGGATATTTAAATTCGTTTCAGGTATTTCTTGAAGCTGGAGGAATGTTTCTAGCACCATTTTTAGTGAATAAAATTGGCGCTAAAAATGGTCTTATTTTAAGTGGAATATTTATGGCCTCCCGGATGATTGGTTCTGGCTATGCGGAAGGATATATTTTTATTTCGTTGATGAAATTATTACACGCTATTGAACTTCCAATATTAATCGTTGCATTATTTAAGTATATTGCTGCCAACTTTGATCAGCGATTATCATCGACTATCTACCTAGTAGGTTTTTTAGTTTTTACGCAGTTAGGTGCTTCATTGCTATCAGGAAGCGTGGGCATACTATATGATACTATCGGTTTTTCAGCTTCTTATAAGCTATTAGGTAGTATCGTCATTATTTGTACATTTGTATCTTATTTTTTATTATCTAATACCCAAAAAGCTTTAGCATGTAATTCCGATAAGCCATCATTGGAATAATCATTATTGATAGCACTTTATTATTAAAATGATTCCCGCTCTATCAATTTGAATTGTTCTTTATGTTTGATGATGTCATTTCGTCCGGCAAGTAAGTAATTCATTGCCCATTGCCCCATTTTATAGTGAGGTAATGCCATTGTTGTTAACATGGGTTGGAGTAGCTCAGGAGTATTTTCCCAATTATCAAAACTTCCAATACCAATATCTTTTTTGACTTTATAGCCCATTGCTTGCATTACAAAATAAACCTCAACCGCCATAAAATCTTGCCCGCATAGAATAGCATCAGGGTTAAACGTATTAATGACTCGTCTAGTTGCTTCACGAGCAATTGATTTTTCCCCATCTTTATCTTCGATAATCACTGATTCAATATATAAATCTTCCATAGGTAAATTATGTTGCTTAAAAGCATTAATAACCCCTTGTTTTCGTCCTTTAGCTGCCTCAATATTTTCATTCAAGTTTAAAAACGCGATTCGTTTGTAGCCTTTGCCTATTAATGAATTGGTTATTGTTTCAGCTGCTTGTACTTCATCAGGTATAACACAAGCTAGATTTTCTTTTATTGTGCTGCTGTTTACTAAAACCGCGGGAATTTTTAATAACTCATCAGGAATATCAAGCACTCTATGATACATAGCTGCGTAAATAATGCCTTCTACTCGATACTCAAATAGGTGTTCAATAGCTTGTTCAGCACTAAAACGCTTTTTATTAACATTTAATACGATTAATTCTTTGTTTTGTTCCCATGCTATATCTTGAGCACCCCTGATGATATCGAAAGTGAAAGGTGTTTCTAAAAGTTCGTCAGCGATCAAACCAAAAACGCCTGAATGTTTTCTTCTAGTCATGCTTGCCGCTCTATTTGGTCGGTAGCCTAACTCTTCAATAGCCTTAAGTACTTTTTCTTGATTGATTTTTTTAACAGTAGGATCTTTATTCACGACCCTTGATACTGTTTTAAATGACACGCCCGCATGTGCAGCGACTTGCTTTATGGTTACCACTTTCTTTTCCTTGTTAGCTGTTAAACTGGCTCAGATTTACGTCAGGATATTCATCTTAATTTAAAGGACATATAGTGTGCCACGTGAGATTACAATTATATAGAAAACTCTTGCACTATTTAAATCAATATAGTTTAATAACCACAGAAGACAACGTTGTTTATTTGTGATTTAACTATAATACAATAAATTTTTAGGTCTTTTATCGCTATCGATTAATGCTATTAGCGGTATTAATCAGAAGTTTTAAAACGTAAATATATTATATAGAGAATATTATGAAGGTTATCTGCATCGGTGAAATACTAATAGATTTTGTATGTACTCAAGTTAATGTTGGCTTAAAATCAGGCGTTGATTTTGTTAAAAAGGCTGGAGGAGCACCGGCTAATGTTGCTGCATGTATTGGACACCTAGGCGGTAATGTAGAATTTGTTGGTTCCGTTGGTAATGATCCGTTTGGCAATTTTTTATTAGAAGGTTTGCAAAAATATCATGTTAATACTAACTATACGCAAGTACTTTCATTACCCACAACTTTAGCCTTTGTCTCTTTAGCAGATGAAGGGGAGAGGGAGTTCATTTTTAATCGTGGTGCCGATGAAAAATTAACCTTAACGGATAGCAGTATAGACACGTTATTAAATGACTCCATATTACACCTTGGATCAGCGACGGCTTTGCTTGGCGATAATTTACTTGATAGTTATTTTAAAATAGCTAAGCAAGCATACACGAATGGTAATCTTATTGTTTTTGATCCGAATTATCGTATTGATTTGTGGAAAAAAAATTTAGAACAGTTCAAAGAACGCTGTGAAGTGTTTTTAGGGTTAGCTGATGTTGTTAAAGTAAGCGAAGAGGAATTAGAGCTATTAACCGGTATTGGTGAACAAAAAGAAGCGTGTAATGCTTTGCACAAAAAAGGTGTTAATTTGATATTTGTTACGCTAGGCAAACACGGTTGTTTAGTCTCACAAAATGGCGAGCAATATATTGTACCAGCATATGACATAGTAGCAGTGGACACTACAGGAGCAGGTGATTCTTTTATTGGCGCTATTTTATATCAAATGGCGAATAATCCAGGTAGTGATAATTTATATGAAGATAGTATGCGTGAATTTGTTTCATTTGCGCAGAAGGTGGGTGCTAAAGTATGTTCAAAAGTTGGAGCGATGACCGCTTTACCTAGTTTGGAGGAAGTTTATACTACCCCGTTTATTGTAAAAAAATAAGGAATAAGCAGATCAGGTAGTATTGATTGTAGTAGCTCAGACTTGACCGACCGTTTCCCATTTTTTAATGGTATCTTGTCAGCTTATATTTGAGTTAAATTCTTTTCAGCCCAAATCGATTTACCATCAATTAATGTTTCTAGCGGAGTTCGTCTGCATTACATTTTTCCTTGATGAGTTCGTTCATTGTTCTATGACATGGTTTAATTGATTCGACTACCTCAGTAAAGGAATAATAAACTTAACAGGAAATCGACAATGACAAAACGAAAAAATATTCCAAAGAATTTAAATTGGATGCAATTGCTCTAGCCATGGGGGGCGACATGGCCACAATATTCAGACTCATGGTCAGTTAATATTCGCAACATAGGTAGGACGTAATGCTCGAAATATAGCAGAACTCTATCATGAGAACGTATGCGGCTGTAATTGTTGTAGTGTTTGAGTCGTATAAAGCTTAGCGAAAGCCACTTTGCCTAGGTTTAAACGAATATTAACTGATAAATACGACCTACGCCTTTTCGGCATTCTCTGGTTTATATAAACTTATCCCACTGATAAACTTGAATTTCCGATAAAGGGGCTGTAAAAATTATCGAGGAAATGAACCAATGAGCTGTAAAAACGGCGTAGATAAAGCAAAAATTAACTGGCCTGAGTCAGTGGGAAATTAGTGGGGTAACATGGAATTATTTTATTCAACCAGTAAAGCACTCGACAAATGGCTTAAAGCTGAATTACCTACATTAGTAGGAACTCAGAAAGGGCGAAATACAATTACCTCAAATGCCAAAACATTGAGCTGGCAGCTGCACATTATTGATAATTGTTATCGGTCATCGGATAAAACAATTATTGCTACAGAAGCGCATAGCCGCTTTACCTGCTTTATACCTGTTTATATGCCAATAACGTTAGCCGAACTACATCAGCAACTTTGTATGCAGTGGCAGCACTTATTAGTTGAAATGATAAGCGCGAATCAACTACTTGCTAATAGTGACGCAGTATTATTGTTAAGTAAGTTAGATGCACTAGCGTTTGATATTAGCTGGGCGAAAAATACCGATTTAAGTATTAATGGCCATATTACCGATGCCGGCATATGGATCACGCAAACTTTACGAGAAGAAAGGCTAGATGCCATGCCATTAGCATTAGCCGAAGACTTAGCCATGTACCTTAATAGCCAAGTTAAACGTATTAAACAGAGAAAAGAAAAGTTTATTCCAATAGAGCGTTTGTTTGAATACTGCCAGATGATCACCCAAGATAACGATAACAAGCAAGAACTTGAACCAACGGACGATTTACCTAGCAACGTTGTTAGATTCAGCGATTATAAAAAACAGTGATTTATAAAACAACCTAAACTAACACATTGAAAATATAAAAGAATGTGTCAGCAAAGGTCTAAAAATTCACAATTTAGGCGCTTTTATATCAAAGCTACCTAAATAGAACATGCGGTGTCAAAAGCTTTACCGTAGCCATAAATCGAGCCTTTATGAATAATTAAAATAATAACGATTCAATAATATTTTAAAGTTGCTGGTTTAAAAGCATAACCTTTTCTTTCATAGTTTTTAGAATAATATTTGAACTACTTTTAGATACCCCAACATTGTTAAGCAGCTCATTGATATTTAATATGTTATCCATGAGTTTTTGAGCAATAGGTTTTATTTCTTTTGGGTTTATACCGGCTTGTCGCGCCATAAGTTCAAGTGCTTTTTTAGTGGGTTTGACACCATCGCCAGCAAATGAGGTCATATGTTGCTGATAGGGCGAAGGAGAATAAACGACATCGTAAAAGGGCGACAACTGCCAGTTGTTATTATCATCAGACAAAAATGCGAAATTCTTTGCGTGATCATCTTGATTACAAATTAAATAATTAAAGAGAGCTCTACTGATTAACTTCCTTGCTTCTGAAACACCACACATCATGCGTGTTGCTTTTATTAGGTCAACATAATCAAGTGACGGTTCTCGAAATGAAGCATCAAGCAGGCCACTTGCCGAAATCATATGAAAACGGCCATAGTCACCAATACAATCAAATCTATCTTGCTTTAGCCAAAACCTATTGTGCTCGGCTTCGAGCAAGTCAAAGTTAGCAGTTTCTATTCCGCATTCATTTGCTAGTGTCATACAGCAATATTCAATCAAGCTTTCTTCATGTGATAAAGAAAATTTTTCAGAGGTAAGTTTAATAATACAAGGCTTACCTGTTGCATTTTTATCAGTAGAATAGGTACCGTTAGCTAACTGAGTTGCATTGATTTTTGGTCTATCACCGCCAGAGCCCGCCGTATTCATGAGGCTTTCAATCAATTCTGTTTCTGTGCCTTCAAACTCAGCTACAGCTAATTTACCTAATGTTTGAATAGAGAGCTCTTGAGGAATATTTTTAGAAAGCTCACTGGTGGGTTCATAATAAAGGGCACCTAAACAGTTATCACCGATAAATGCCAAACGTTCTAGCTGTGTTATTTGTTTAGGATCATAACCATTTTTTCTAAAAATTTTATCCATTAAATACAAACCCCAGCCATCAGGTAGGCTGTCAGCAAAAACGCCATGTAATTTATTATGCGGTATCTGCGGAGCGAGTTGGGCTTGTAAATAATCTTCTAAAGCAAAAGGGGAAATACTTGAATATTGCGTTAAATATTGTTCATCGTACTGAAAATATATTCCCGTTTTATTTTCGGCAAGTTCGCCTACCTTGATAGAGTTGCCATCAGAGAGTTTTCGCTTAACAACTAACTTATGTTTAAGCATCTTTAAGCACCTCGTCTAAGTTTTTCGGAGAATCGGTCAACTGGGTGAGTTTTTGCAGTTCTGTGAGCTTACCTAATTCTGCATAAAGCATGAGAAACTGCCTAAATGATATTTCACCTGTGTTTTCAAACTTACGAATGGTGCTGTCGGGTACCCCTGTTTTTTCAGAAAACTCTTTACTACTAAAGCCCTTCATTTTTCGAGCTTTTTTGCAAAACTGGCTAAATTCTAACTGTAAATCAAAAGGGGTTAGTAACGAGAGCATACAAAGTTCCCAAAATGCTACTATAGTAGCTAATATCGCTTTTTATTATAGTTTATTGCTATCTTAGTAGCAATTTTATGGTTATAGTGATTGTGTTTTATTAGAGATGCATCTTAAAAATAACAACAAAAGGTAAATCCAAAAATTGGCAAATGCGAAGGTGATCCCCCATTTTTATCCCCTAGTGACACAAGTAAGTGACAATGCATGCCCAAAATACTTTGTTGAACTCAGCTTTAATACAAGTTTCATCAAACAAAATTAAAAAATAAAAGCCATCAACTTACTGATGTGTAATAAGTTTACATTTTATCTTTTGACATAAAGCGATTAATTTGGCAATCTTGAGGTCTTGTCATGGATGACCCTATTCGTGTACAAAAGTACAGTTAGGATGACATAATTGACACCCCAGTTTTATAACACCAATGCGCTTGAATTATCACAGCAATACCTTTCAAAATCGTTTGAACAGGTGCATAAAAGCTGGTCGCATTTTTTACCTGCTATTTTCAATAATCCTCACGCACGTATTCTTGATTTAGGTGCGGGCGCTGGGCGTGACGCTAAATATTTCACTGCGCCAGTTGAGAAGCCCCCAAAAAAACATGTTGAACAAACACAGCTAAAACGTTTTTTTGCCGAAGCCAATATCGCTTTACCGGGATTAAATTCAAACAACGATTCAATAGATGATTTATTTGAAGCGCTAGTGATGCAACTGGGAAGATTGAAAGAAATGCAGCAGTTGAGGGAGTGGTGAATTGTTTTCAGCTCTATTTACTATTTTGGCCAGTAGTTTTATGTACAAATAATAATGGGTCCGGCTGCTCTAAAAGCTAGAGTCAATTGATTAATTGTTAGAAAGCGGATTTACAATAAACATAATTAAGAATATGGGGAAATAACGGTTTGTATTTTAAAGTTATAAATACAGATCTTATAGCACTATAATTGGTTGGCCTTATATATTGAATAAAGGGCTTTATAGTTCTAAGGTTTATAAAAAAATTTTAAAGGGGGAAATGTGATAGACAAAGCTAAGTTAGGTTTTTGGGAATTATTTACTTATTTTTTGATTGGCTTGTTGATAACTGCATTTATTACAGTTTATGCGATTCAATTTGATTATGTCTCATGGGCTAAAGTTGTTAAAATCACTAAAGAAAGCGGTGCGGCAGGGGTTGTTTTTTTTCCGATATTATTTCTAGTTTTTGGGCTTGTATTCGAACCTTTTAGTAATTACGTTCTTGAATTTTTTGAAAAAAAATTGCCTTTTCTAAAACGAAGAGAGCCCAGAGGCGTGGCAGCTCTTTTTCCTATTCTAGCTCACTACCTTCCTGCTAGTTTAGGTGAGAGGCAAAGGTTTAGGTATTGTAAAGCGGTAGTTGAACAAAATTTCCCTAATTCTAATCTTTCAGTATTCTTAGCTAGGTTTGGTTTTTATCGCAGCTTAGGGGTACTAATGTTGCTCCTTTTTCCTGTTACGCTTTTCTTAATCGACATTACAATTTGTTCAGCTTTAGCTTCATCAATTTATCTGATTTTGAGTTTTACCTTTATCAAAAGAGCACAATCGTTTAAAGGGCATATGGAATATGAGGCTTTCTTTAATTTTATAGCTTATAGAGAAAATGTGATTTTTAAGGGTAATAACCCTCAAAAGCCATAATATTCAACAAGGAGTAGTTAAAGTGCTAAATCAGAGTATTAATGAAAAAAATTTAAAACTATTAAAAGGCAGAACTTTTCAAAAGTTTCTGAAGGGCAATGATAGCGATTTAGCTTTTACTAAAGTATTAGATGATTTAAACAATAAGCTTTCCGATAGTGCTTATGCTTTTGATGATTTTATCCCGAAAATGGTTAATGGCAAGTCCGGTTATGATTGTGCAAACCCAGAAGATGAACTAGTTCTAAAAAAACTTAATGATAATATTAAACGACTATTTAAAGTCAAAACCTCAGATCGACATGCAATAGTTAAGCAAACAATCTCCTTACTTCAAGATTCCCAACCAATTTCAATCATTAGACTAGATATTAAAAATTTTTATGAAAGCATTGATAGGCATAAAATCATATCTTTCGTAAATGATCAGTGGTTGTTATCCCATCAAAATAGAATGATTCTCAAGTCGTTTAATGAATCAAGTCAAATCAAAGCAACAACAGGTTTGCCTCGTGGTTTATCGATAAGCTCAACTCTTTCGGAACTAGGTTTGAGGCGTTTTGATTCTAAGGTGAGAAAAATAAAAGACGTTTACTTCTACGGGAGATTTGTAGATGACATGGTTATATTTTGCACTAGAAATCCGCATGAAATTATTGATGAAATATCAGGCTTATTATCAGAACTTGACTTAAATCTTGAATTTAATGATAAGACATTTATTTTCAATGCTGAAGTCAAAAATGAAAAGACGGCGTTTATTGATTACTTAGGATATAAAATTACCTTTGAGGCGTTACCTGAACAAACTAAGCCTAGAGAACTTACCGTTCAGATTAGTGAAAAAAAAATTCATAAAATAAAGGATAGACTTCACAAGTCATTTCGCTCTTACTGTAGGACTAGAACGTTTGATTTATTGCTAGCTAGGCTGAAATTTTTAACTGGAAATCAATATATTATCGGAGATATTGATAGGACTAAGTTAAAGTCAGGAATTTATTATAATTACCCTCTGTTGACGACAAATTTTCAACTAAAGCAATTAGATACATTTTATCAAAAGTTACTAATCAGTAAGGCACCACATATATCTAAAGCAATGTCGATGATAAAAAAACATAATACCACCAGCGGAATTAAAACAAACTCAAGACTTCAGCAAATTCAACGAATGTCGTTTTCCTTTGGTTTTGAGAAGAAAGTGATGAATTCTTTTGATAGAAAAATGAGTCGAAAAATAAAGGGATGTTGGTAAATGGCTAAAATAAAAATTGATAAGCATGATTACCTAAGGGTCATGCTTACAGAAACCTTGCCTTACGAAGTTCCTATTACTTTTCTTAATGAAGGCTTTTACTTTTATTTACGAGAACTTGATAATAAGAAAAAACGTGGCTGTAAATCAACTCGACCGATTGACCAATTTATATCACGTTTTTTTAATTACGACGATTATACTAAACCTTATAATTATCGAATTAATAAGAACTCCACAAGCAAACGATTACTATCTGTTCCTCATCCTACAATACAGCGTAAGGTGACTGACTTTTATAAAGAATACGATTCATTGATAACTGAGTTGTGCAGTAAGAGTCCGATATCCTTAAGGGCACCTTTTAGGGTTGCTAGTCGTTTTTATGAAAAAGAATTAGTTAATTACGAAGATAGAAGTGCTCTCGGGCGTGTCGATGCAATTGAAACGGAAAAAGGTGCTTTTGAGAAAAAATCTGATTACGCTAGTTCTTATTTTACATATCGAAAATACAACTTTTTATACAAATACTATGATTCATATGAATCGCATAGAATAGAGAAAAAATTTGAACACTTAACCCGATTTGATATTTCAAAGTGTTTTCATAATATCTATATTCCCACATTATCTTGGGCAGTTAAAACGAAAGAATTTTCTAAAAAACATAAGGGTGCGTATTCATTTGAAGGTAAATTTCAGAAAATCATGCAAAATGCTAATTATTTGGAATCAAGCGGAATCATTGTTGGTCCTGAGTTCTCTAGAATATTTGCTGAAATAATTTTACAAGACATTGATTTAAATATCATGGATAGACTCAGGAGCGAGTTGGGTTTGCACTTTGGTAGCGATTATACAATTCGTAGATATGTTGATGATTATTTTTTATACACACCTAATTCTACTATACCTAACAAGATATTGACGCTGGTTAAAGATGAGCTTGAAAAATACAAGCTGTACATTAATGAATCAAAAACTGAGTTTTTATGTGTGCCTTTTATAACTGGGTTAACTATTGCAAAAATGGATTGCAGTTTATTAGTAAGAGAGTTATTTAAAGGCTTTAACAAAGAACCTCATGACTCTGAATCGGAAGAGTTACACATTAAATTCAACAACCCAGGAAGAGAGTCCAATAGATTTATTAAAAACTTAAAAAGAGTCGTAAAGGATAACGATGTTAGTTATGAAAGCCTTTCAGGGTATACGTTAGCCGAAATTCGCCGTCGATTATTTAAACTTTTAGAAGATGACAGAGTAGTAAAATCAATTTTTGAAGGTGATTCTACAACAATTCAAAAAGTGATGCTTTTGGTTATTGAAATATCATTCTTTGTTTACAGTATGGATATCAGGGTTCGAACTACTTATATAATAACTCAACTAATAGTTCGCTTAAATAATATTACAAAAAATAGAACTGTAGAATTTAAAGATGAAATCAGAAAGAAAATTTATGATGAATCGAACCTTTTACTATCGAAGATGTTAATGAAAGATAAGGCAAATAGTATTGAAACGCTTAATTTGTTAATTGGTATAAGAACAAATATTGACGATTACCCTATTGATAATTCGAAACTATTAGATTTGTTTAACCTAGAGTTAACTAGTGATGAAAAAATTAAGTTTATCAAAAGTCACAATGAAATTGGTTATTTTCAGGCAATGGTTTTGTCTGGCTTTATAAGAGAATCACAGCCTGTAGTAACTAAATTTTTAGAAGAATATATTTTTAATATTATTAATTCAGCTGAAGATGTCCAACATAATACTGAGTTAACTTGTATGTTTTTTGATTCAATTAGTTGCCCTTACTTCTCTAAGGAGTTTAAGATTAAACTAATATCAATATTTTCAACAATTACCTCTGTTGAAGTTGAAAATATTTTTACCTTTTTAAGTACAAGAGAGTGGTTTTTTACTTGGAAGGATAATAACTTAGCTCAAACCTTAATGAAAAAAGAATTGCGTAGCCCTTATTAAGTATTTACACTTGTGTTGTTGGGAAGTTCTATATTGTAAGTTGTTTATTTAAAGCTTCTTTCATTGCTGCCAAGTGCAGCTCACACGCTAGGATATAGGATTACCAACAACCTATTCAAGAAAAGAGAGCATATATGCTCTCTTTTTGTTTTTTAATAATTAATAGGGGCAGATACACTTTTAATATTTTCATGTAAATAATTGGATAATGTTTTAATTAATTGATTAACGCCCTAACCAACAGCCAATTTAGCCGTCTCATGCCACAAGTACGCTGGCATGGGATGTTTTAACTTCCACGTTATATTCATTGGTTGGCTACCTTCGTATTTTACAAAATCTACCGGGCCAAAATTCACAAAACGCATTCTTCTGCCATTTTCGTCTTTTGCTTGTTCACGCACAAATAAGATGAAGGCTTGTTTTCGTGCTGCTTTATATAAATTAACCCTCGACTTGATTCAGGCTTAGCACTATTTGTGAAATTTCATCAGTGAAGGTCACCAAGCTGAATATATTGATGACCTTATAATCTTAGTTTGTAGCCCTCAGTGCAGGCAAAGTACTGTCTATTTTTAATGTTGCTGAATGAAGTAAACACCCTGTAAGCCCACCCAAAAGTGCATAAATCCAAATGTTTTTTTCATTTATTAACCCTAGGAATGCGCCGACTGCGGTGCCAGCGACAGTGCAATTAAGCTGGGAACTTTTTGAGGAACCATAAATTAAGTAGTGTGCTATATGTTGGCAGTTTTTTGAAATGAGACAATATCGAGTATCCCCAGCAAATATTTCTACCATCCTTGAAGATAAGGTTTCAACGTCGAGATGTTCAACATTAATAACATTGACGTGTTGTTCATTAGCAAATTCTTCGTAGTTAACAATATTGACACCAGTTTTAGGTATAGTGTGGACTACTTTACCTTGCCCTAAATAAATTGCAGTGTGTTCAAAGATCCCTTTCTTACGTAATAGTAAAGATCCTATTTTTAAGTTATGATGCATGTAAATCCTATATGTATGCGTTTAAAGTATATAGGTTAAACGTATATGTATTCACTGTAAAGGTTTTCTATGGATAATTTACAAACAACCTACTCTGCAGTGTTTGGCGCAATTGTAGCTAGTAAAAGAAAAATACAAGAAAAAGAGCAATCTGAGCTGGCGAATGCATTAGGGATATCTCAGGCATCTTATAGTCGCCTTGAGAGCGGTAAGTCATCAATGAGTACAGACCAAATATTTCTTGTTGCTCAAGCTCTTGGCGATGAAGTAAGTAACTTGATGAGTGAAACAGAGTCTTATATTACCCGTCTTCAAAATAAAGGGTATAACGTCATTCCTCAATTAAGAGGTGTTGATAGTTCAGGAGCAGGTAAAGTAGTAGCCGGCGCAGCTCTAGGTGCACTATTAATTAGCTTGTTATCAAATCGGTAGTTAACTAAATATTTTAAAGTTGGCGGCAGTATAAATTTAAAAAATAAAGATAAAAGTACAAAATAACGAAAGAGACAGGCATCAATTGAAAATAAATTTATAACTGCTCTGATTTTACCTAACCAATCGCCAACTTAGCCGTCTCATGCCACAAGTACGCTGGCATGGGATGTTTTAACTTCCACGTTATATTCATTGGCTGGCTACCTTCATATTTTACAAAATCTACAGGGCCAAAGTTAACAAATCCCATGGTTTTTCCGTTTTCATCTTTTGCCTGTTCACGTACAAATAAAATGAAGGTTTTGTTGTTTTTCTTCTGTTCGATATAACCTAAACCTCGGCCAGCGTTTGGTCTTGCGCTATTCTGTGTTTGCCAATGAAATAAGGTTGGGCTGATGGCGTAGTCGTGGTACATGGTGGTAGCAGAAAACTGTTTTTCACATTTATCTAATGTCACAAACAATAATTCAGTATTAGCATTAGCTATAGTTAATACACCTTCACGGCTTGAGGATTTTTTAGTAAATTTACTATCACCAAACGCCACCAAGATATGCTCTTTTGGATAGCGCACATGCATACTTAATGGTGAATTATCGACGACAGCATTATCCACTTTCGGCATAGCAAATTCATTCACATCAAGTCTTTCAACCAATAGTGTAAGTACCTCTTTTAGCTCCATTAAAAGCTGAGTGTTTTTTAACGCTAATAAACTTTGTTCAAGGTTATCAAAACCAAGCTTATCGCCAGCTTTGTCCCAAAAGTCGTAATGCATCATTAAAGCAAATAGCTCTATATGAACAGTTGGGTAGTTAGTTTTGAGGGTAGATTTTGCTTTAGCTAACGAAAAATCAGCTTCTATTAACTTTTGAATAAAGCGTAAATATGAAATAGACGTACAGCTTAAAAAGCGATTATTAATTGCGCGGTAATAAGCGGCATAAATATCTTTTTCTGTTTCAGTGACTTCTTTACCTTTCGCCTTATTAACTAAAGTAAACCAACCACCAAGTCTATCTACTTTTACATTGTAAATATCTTCAAGGCTGTATTGCTCATTAATATGTAAAAAGTTAGTTAAGGTTAGGGGCAGGTGAGTATCTTCCGAATATCTATTAATTAGTCTAATGAAACGATTTTGATTTAATGAAGCACGCCTGATATTTCTTAAGATCATTGCTTGAGTTTTTTCTTGTAACTCAATACGACAACCTACCGGTAAATGCGGAAAGCCTTGCTTAATTTCTTTATCTATTGATTGGTTAGTTTTACCGGTTAATGATCTAAACTTGCTCGAAAAGTCATATTCTGGTCGCGAATTGCCGACAAAATCTAAAATAGTACAACACTCTTTGTTATCGGTTAAACGCAAACCACGGCCAAGTTGCTGTAAAAATATAGTTAAGCTTTCAGTAGGTCGTAAAAATAACAAGGTATCTAATTCAGGAATATCGACACCTTCATTAAATATATCAACAACAAACAATATGTTTATTTGTTTTGATTTTAATTGTTGTTGTAATACTTCACGATCTTTACTGTTATCGCTGGTCAATACACCACAAGCAATGCCTTTTAACGTGAATTTTTTCGCCATAAAGTTTGCGTGCTCTTTACTGACACAAAATGCCAATGCTCGCATTTGTGATATGTCAGTAACTATTTCATTTAAGCTTTGTAAAATACGTAAAACGCGTTGGTCGTTAAAAGTATAAAGATTGGTAAGTTCAGCAATATCGTACCGACCCTTAGACCATTTTATGTTGGTTAAATCGGTAGCATCATCTATAGCGAAATACTGGAATGGCGAAAGGTGTCGTTGATTAATAGCTTCTGGTAATCGAATTTCAGCGGCAATAACATTACAAAAATCACTGAGAATATCTGTGCCGTCATGACGTTCTGGTGTTGCTGTTAAACCCAGTAATATTTTAGGGGTGAAATGCTTTAATACAGCCCGGTAACTACTCGCGGCAATATGATGTACTTCATCAATGACAATGTAATCAAAATAATCTTCACTTAAATTAAGCGTATCAAGTTGATTGTTTAAGCTCTGAATTGATGCGAACAAGTGTTTATAACTATTGGGCTTATTATTGCCCACCCACAATTCACCAAAGGTATTATTTTTTAATACTCCACGATAAGCGCCTTGGGCTTGCTTAAGTATTTCTTCTCGGTGAGCAACAAATAAAAACTTAGCTTCTGGGTTTTCTTGGTAAAAACTAGCAAAATCAAAAGCCGAAATAATTGTTTTACCTGTGCCTGTAGCGGCGACAACTAAATTGCGATAGCGGTTATGTAATTCACGTTCAACTTTTAGTTTTTCTAATATGGTTTGCTGGTGCGAATGCGGTTTAATATCGAAATAAAAATTAGCCGTTGAGCTATTAAAACTGCCTTTTGCTTCTTGTAGTGCGCTGGTTAGTTTTTCGCGACTAGCAACTTCACCATCAAAATACTCAAAGTCTGGCGACTCCCAATAAGTTTCAAAGGTGCTGAGTGATTTTTCAATAATATGCGGTATTTCTTTAGAGGTGATTTTTAAGTTCCATTCTAAACCACTGGTTAATGCTGAATGCGATAAGTTAGACGAACCAATGTAGCCTGTATGAAATCCTGTATTTCGCATAAACAGATATGATTTAGCATGCAGCCTTTCGCGATTGGTGTTGTAACTCAGTTTAACTTGAGTGTTCGGCAATGATGCTAAAAACTCTACCGCTTTGGCATCGGTTGCGCCCATATACGAGGTAGTAATTATTTTTAACTGCTTACCGTTACGGGTAAATTCTTCTAGCTCATTTTTAAATATGCGAATGCCCGCCCATTTAATAAATGATACTAACCAATAGATTTTATCTGATGATTGGATCTCTCTTTTAATTTCTGTTTCTAACGATATACCCACATTGCTACCGCAAAATAATTCACTTTGCGTTAGCCCGGTAATTGGCATAATTGACTCTACGTATTTAGGTAAATCCGCAGCAATGGGGTTCGCTTTATCAAACAGCGCCGTTAGTATTTTACCTTGGCTATCTAGCAGGTTTTCGTTGATTAACTCTGCATCTTTAATGTGTGTGCTAAGCCATTTTACTATGGTATTTGCTAAGTTAATTTGATCATGAATTCGGGTATCGCCACTTGGCACTGAGTCCATCGCGATTTCAATTAGACGTGTTAAAAAGCGAGATAACCAAGTTGCGGCTTCACCTGCTTCTAATGTACGTTCGCCAACATAAAATAAATCACGATCTAAATTTTGTTCTACTAATTGTGTGATCAACTGTTCATAGATGCCGGTTTGATTCATGAAAAATCCTTTTATGGGTGATGTAGGCTTAGAATATCTTAAAACTTTCAATAAGTTGATGTTTTTATGGATTATTTTTTTGTTTTACGCTGAAAATTTAAGATTTTAAAAGTAGCTTATTATATGTATTAAGTTAGTTTCAATGCTCATGGACGAACAGCTGTATGATCCTCAAAGATAATATAAAGAACACACTTTAAAATAATGCATTGGTATGATGGCTTGTTAATAACAACAAAACGTAAAGAAAAAAGGTTGGACACAGCAACAGGTTTCCACTCAAACAGGTTTAAGTCGAAATAAATTTTTGCGATGGAAAAAGGGCACTTCATCCTATATTTAGCCAAAACTTACCTGAAGGTTACGTTCGTCGTTATATCCACGATAAGACTAGTGTTTGTTGCTCTTACTAGATTATTTTGAAGTTAATTTCCACGTAATATTCAGCTAGTTCCTGTTCACAAACGAATAAAACAAAGTGCTAATTATTCTCCATCTACTTCTACTCCCTTAAAAATAATACGGCCATTAGTTATTCACTTTTGGCCGTATTTTGTAATAATGGCTGTATCTTTAGTTTTAATGAATAATTATGGCCGATAAATTAACCCGCAGTGACGTGATTTTTTAATAACAACAAAGAATGCGTTGTTGTCGTTAAAAGAAATACAAAGCTTATTACCACATAGTATTGCTGAGCGAACATTGCGTCGTTAACTTACACAAGAAGTGGAAATTTAATTCAACCTATTTGGTCTTCATTTTTATGTTTATGATAGATATTAAAAACTTTCAACATCACCAATTAACCATTAGCAACTGGCAGGTAGAACAGCGTGATACTTGGTGCGTTTTAGGTAAAAACGGTTCAGGTAAACAATATATTGATGAGCTTTTTACCGGTAAGCTAACCGCGCAAAATGTCGGTACGTTAACCTTACCGCCGGCAGATAAAATAGCCATGGTGTCGTTTGAAACTCAGCAACGTATTTACGAGCATGAGTTAAAAATGGATGCCAGTGATTTCCTTGATGCGAATGACGTTGGCACCTTAGCTAAAAACTTTTTACCGGCAGAACACCTGAATGATCCGCTAATTACTGCCTTTAATTTAAGCCACCGGCTTGAAACTGGCTATCGGCAACTAAGTACCGGAGAAGGGCGTAAATTATTAATTCTACAAGCCATTTTTAACGGCGTTGAATTATTAGTTTGTGATAACCCGTTCGATAGCTTAGATGAAGATTCATGCCTTGCGTTATCGAAGGCGTTAGCTGAACTGGCCAATAACAATGTTACTGTTATTTTGTTGTTAAGTAACCGGCAAGACATACCCGCTTGGTGTAATAACATTGCCTTTATTGAACGCGGTCAGCTTGACGTTATTGGGCAATTTGAAAGTGATGAAACAAAACGCCAACTTGATGTGTTACTTACCCCTAAAGAAAATAATTTAACTTGGCCTGCAGCGTTAAAACATCGAGACAGTTATCAGCATCCTTATTTGGTTGAGCTGAAAAATGGCAAGGTTTCGTATAACGGTGCCAATGTTTTTGAGCAGTTGAATTTATGTATTAAACCGTTACAACATACTTTGATCAGCGGTCGCAATGGCAGCGGTAAATCAACGTTAATGCATTTAATTACTGGCGATTGTACTCAGTGTTACAGTAATGACTTACACGTTTTAGGGATCAAAAGAGGCTCAGGCGAAAGCATTTGGGAATTAAAAAAACAAATGGGCATTGTCAGCGCAGAATTGCATCGGCAATATCGTGTGAATGGTGATTTGTTAACGGTAGTGTTATCAGGTTTTTACGATACTATCGGCTTATATCGCCAACCCGAAAAACATCATATTGAACTAGCTCGCCAATGGTTGCAGCAGGTGGGTTTATTAGATTATCAAAATACGCCGTTTCAGCAGTTAAGTTATGGTGAGCAGCGCCTTGCTTTAATTGCCAGAGCTTTGGTTAAGTCACCCTTGTTATTGATTTTAGATGAACCAACCCAAGGGCTTGATGAGTTAAATCGTCACCGTATTCTTAACTTTTTAGAATATTTAACCGAGCAACAGCAAAGTACTATTTTATTAGTGAGTCATCGTAAAGACGAACATTTACCGTTATTTAAGCAGCATATTAAATTGTAGTTTCAGTTTCTCCATTCCTAATATTGGGCTGATCACTGGCATGATGTGATACACCTTACAAGATCCTGAAAATGGTTTTGTTTGGTGTTATGCGTAAAGTGATCAAGCTTGTTTCTACGTTATTTTGATTATTTAACCTCAATATTTGAAAACATCTCTTTTAAAAACTATTTCCTTATAGTTATAAAATTATAAAACCCATTAATTCGAGATAAGGTAACTTTTGATAAGTTAACTTTACTTTTGGTTTTTTGTTTTATAAATAAACTGTGGTAGCTTTGTTTTTCTGTCTGCATTTCTATTTCACTTGTTTATAAGGTTATTGCTTGTGATTTTTATTCATTAAATAAGTTTAAATATCGATTTATATTTGAACTGTTGTTTTATATAATGCTTATGTATGGGGTGGTAATGGTATGAAACATCATCGGGTGAACTTATATTTAAGCCCCACATACAAAAATAACTTAACTGAAATATGTCAACGTTATTAACTAAAAACACAGTAGAAATAAAGAGTTAGATGTTAAAGCTTTAAGTTTGGGTATTGGTAGTGAAAGAAGTTTTTTGAATATTGCCAACCCCAGCAGAGAATTTAGTAGTGTTAACTCGCGATCAGCGGGTTAA
This sequence comes from Thalassotalea sp., assembly GCA_051251725.1. GTDB lineage: Bacteria > Pseudomonadota > Gammaproteobacteria > Enterobacterales > Alteromonadaceae > JALZUE01. The sequence continues at coordinate 176,976 of JBPOFN010000003.1, forward strand.
AAACCATTATTTCTATTTGGCTAAAATAATTTTTTAGCCTTGTGAATTATAAACAACCATCAACAGGCAAGCCCTGAAAGTAACAGCTTTCATATTTGAATGGGCTTCTGGCTACGTATTGTTGGTACAATTTTAGGAACATTTAGATGAATCAACATTCCCCCTTGGTGATTGGTAACTGGAAATTAAACGGCGGTGTAGATTTACTTTGTCGCTCTGTAGGTGCTCTTACGGGGAAACATTTCAAAACAGATATTGTAATTTGCCCACCCAATATATTTTTTAGAGAGATGATCGGTTTCTTTAAAAATTCAAAGTTAAAAATTGGTACGCAAAACCTCAGTAAATATCAATCGGGATCTTATACAGGCGAAACTTCTGCTCAGATGATCAAGGAATCTGGAGGTGAGTTGTGCTTGATTGGCCATTCGGAACGCCGAGCGATGTTTAATGAAAACAATGCCAGTTGTAAGATAAAAATAAAGCGGGCGCTTGAAGCTAATTTATTGCCGGTTTTGTGTATTGGCGAAAGTGCTACTCAACGTGATGCTGGCATTACTAAGGATATTTTATACCGACAAATTAACGATACACTGGGTGGCGTACAATTACGTGGAAAGCCTATTGTTATTGCTTATGAGCCGGTATGGGCTATTGGGGATGGATTAGCAGCTTCAGCCGATGAAGTGCAGAAAGTACATAGCTATATTAGAAGTGTTCTTGATATGTTATTTGGTGAAAATGTTGCACAAACGACACGTATTATTTATGGCGGTTGCGTTACTAAAAACAATGCTTATGAGTTGCTAGCAGAAGCCGATATTGATGGTTTATTAGTGGGCGGTGCAAGTTTAGATCCTAACCATTTCATTCAAATTTGCTTGCAAGCGGATGAGCATGCAAAAAACCTAGCCGTGCTTTAAAAAATATAACACAAGCGTGACCGGCCTATTGTCTATTTATTGAAATTCATTTTGTTGTAAATGCAATGGCCGTAAGCTTAACGGCCACTGCTTAATTTATTAAGCAAACTTAGCTAAAGAATCTCGGTTTAAGTCTTTAATACATTTAGCGCCAGTTAAGGTCATGGCTACGCGCATTTCTTTTTCATATAAATCGAGTAAATTCTCAACGCCAGCTTGGCCTTGAGCAGCTAAAGCGAAGATAAAAGAACGGCCAAGTAAGGCACAGTCAGCCCCTAAGGCTAACATTCTTACTACGTCTAAGCCTGAGCGAATTCCTGAATCGGCAAATATGGTTAAGTCATCTTTTACTGCATCTGCAATTCTAGGTAATGCTTTGGCTGACGACATAACACCATCAAGTTGACGGCCACCATGGTTAGAAACAACAATACCGTTAGCACCAAAACTTACTGCGTCTTTTGCGTCTTGCTCGTCTAAAATCCCTTTGATCACCATAGGGCCATCCCAAAATTCTCTTACCCACTCAAGATCTTTCCAAGAAATTGACGGATCAAAGTTTTCACCTAACCAGCCAATATAATCTTCTAATTTGGTTGGCTGGCCTCGGTAGGTAGAAATATTACCTAGATCATGCGGCTTACCTAAAACACCAACATCTAACGCCCATTGTGGATGACACATTGACTGAAATATTCTACGTGCGGCAGCATTCGAACCACTCATGCCTGAATGCATATCTCGGTAACGCGCACCAGGTACTGGCATATCAACGGTAAATACCAGGGTGGTTACGCCGGCAGCTTTTGCACGTTCAAGCACATTTTTCATAAAGCCACGGTCTTTTAGTACATACAACTGAAACCACATTGGTCGTTCAATTGCTGGTACAACTTCTTCGATAGGGCATACTGAAACCGTTGACATAATAAAGGGTAGGCCTTTATTTTCAGCGGCTTTTGCGGCTTGTACTTCACCACGACGTGCATACATACCCGTAAGCCCAACCGGCGCCAGCGCGATAGGCATTGCTAATTTTTCACCAAAAATTTCGGTGTTTAAATTAAGATCTGACATATTATTTAAAACACGCTGTCTTAACGCTATCTCAGCCAGATCTTCGGTATTTTTTCTCAGAGTATGTTCGCTATAAGAACCACCATCAATATAGTGGAATAAAAAGGGTGGAAGTTTAGCTTTTGCCGCTTTTCGGTAATCTGTTGGAGCTGAGATAATCATATTTTAATCCTATTATAATTTTGTAACGAGCTGATGTTTGCTAAATCAGTTCACTTGATTAAAAATTACTACGTGTATCTTTAATAACTTAAGCAATTATATACTTTATATTTTTGTGATAAATGGAGATAATGACAAACACTATTTCCCAAAGCGGTATAATTATGTTGGCGAATGATTTAATTTTGTTTTCTCAGGTGGTAAAGCTTGGCAGCTTCAGTAAAGTGGCCGACGAAAATAACCTCACTAATTCAGTAGTAAGTAAACATATAGCGCGATTAGAAAAAGCACTCGGCGTGCAGCTGTTGTATCGAACCACACGCAGTTTAACGCTTACTGAAGCGGGTAGAGCGCTGATCCAACGCGCCAACATGGTTAGTCAATTAACCTCAGAGGCCAAAGACGCAGTTTCAGGTTTTGGCGATAAAATTAAAGGGCATATTAAAATGTCGGTACCAACCATCTCTGGCGATTTGTTACTGGCAGATGCGGTTGGTGAATTCTGCCAAAGTCATCCGGGTTTAACCGTTGACATGTCGCTCGAGAACCGTTTTATTGATTTAATTGAAGGTGGCTACGATTTAGTCATTCGGACGGGTTGTCTTGATGATTCTAGTTTGATCGCTCGCCATATTATTGATTCTGAATGGGTGGTATGTGCTTCACCTGCTTATATCAGCAATAATGGTCGGCCGCTGGAGCCAAACGCGCTGAAAAATCACGATTGTTTACGATACGCCTATCAAACAACTGGCGCGAGTGATTGGGAGTTTAAATCTAGCGAGGGCAATTATTTTGTTAATGTTTCGGGATCTTTTTCTACTAATAATGCCGCGGCATTACGTAAAGCAGCGCTTGGTGGTTACGGCATTGCCTATGTTCCTAGGTGCTTGGTGTATCATGATTTGTGTGATGGTCAGCTGTTAGATATTTTTCCGCTTTTAGTGGCTAAAAAGCTTGGTGTGTATGCCGTTTATCCGTTTACTAAACAACTGCCAAACAAAATAAAGTTACTTATTGAACATATCAAAGCGTGTTATTTATCTCGCTCGCATTATTTTATCGCGAAAAGTTAAACGGTATTAACATAAATTATACTCAACTTTTGAAATAGAAAAGCGCTAAGCAACTTAATACTAGGGTCTGTTGATCTTTGTATTATTTATAAACAAAGTGCAACAGACCCTAAATACTTAACAAATATATTTCTATAAAGTAGAAATTAGTGCGTTGATTATTTCAGTGGTAGTGTCGGGATTGTTATGCCCGCCATTGCCAACATTACTCTAACCACTTGACAGCTATAACCAAATTCGTTGTCATACCAAACATATAATACCGTGCGATCGCCATCGACTATGGTTGCTTGCGAGTCAACTACACCTGCGTATCGTGAGCCAACTAAGTCAGTTGAAACAATTTCGCTAGATGCCGTGTAATCAACCTGGTTTTGTAAATCTGACTGCAATGAAATATTACGTAAATAGTCATTAAGGCTATCTTTGTCACTAGCAGTATTGAGGTTTAAATTCATTATTGCCATTGAAACATTAGGCGTAGGAACACGGATTGCGTTGCCGGTTAATAAACCTGTTAATTCAGGTAAAGCTTTTGAAACAGCTTTAGCTGCACCAGTGGTACTAATAACCATATTTAATGGCGCACTTCGTCCACGGCGTGGTGCTGGGTGATAGTTATCAATTAAGTTTTGATCATTAGTATAAGAATGAATTGTTTCAACATGACCATTACGAATACCAAATTTATCATTAAGCGCTTTTAAGACCGGCGTGATCGCATTCGTTGTACAACTTGCTGCCGAAATGATTTTATCGCTTGCAAGGATCATATCTTGGTTAACACCGTAGACAATATTTTTAATGTCACCTTTAGCTGGCGCTGTTAGTAATACTTTAGCCACACCTTTAGACTTTAAGTGCTGACCTAAGCTTTCTTCGTCGGTCCATATACCGGTATTATCTACGACAAGTGCATTGTTTATTCCGTGCTCAGTATAGTCAACTTCGTCAGGCGATTTAGCATAAATAACTTTGATAAATGCACCATTTGCTTTAATAACATTATTTTCTTTATCAATGGTGATGCTGCCGTTAAAAGCGCCATGTACTGAATCGCGACGTAATAAACTTGCGCGTTTTTCTAGATCGTCACCCTTATTACTTGGACGAATGACAATGGCGCGTAAATTTAACATGGCATTAGGGCCAGCACGCTCGATTAATAGTCGGGCTAATAATCTACCTATACGACCAAAACCATATAAAACAACGTCTCGGCTCTGTCCTTTTTCTCTATCTTTATTAACTTCTGTTAATTCTTGTTCTAAAAACTGCTCAATTGATAGTGTGTTTGAGTTGTTATAGACATATCGAAATGCAAGTTTACCAATATCAATACGAGCAGGAGATAAAGTCATTTTATTTAAAGCTTCAATAAAAGGATAACTCTCGCGTACACGCAACTTATGCTTTTCATGTAAGGCGACTGATTTATGCGCTTTAATAATATCAATAGGTGAAGCATTAAGTAATGAACGGCCATAGATCAAAATTTCTACGCCTTTGTTTCTATACAGTTGTCCAATAATAGGCTGTATATTTTCAGCTAAACTTTGGCGTTCTTGCCAACTGGCTTGATATTCATTTTCGAGGTTTGATGTCATGATATGACCCTTATTTATTATGTTTAATCACTCAAATAGAATAAATTGAACAACTTAAAACATGTCATTCATTCTATTTTTAAGCCTCTACATCGAGTAGCAAAGTGATAGATTTAAGTGTAAATTTTTGTTAATTGATTCTTTAAGCTAGCCAATGTAATAAGCAATCTAAGCCTTGTTGATTGATGCTGCTGTCAGCCTGTTCAATAACAATAGGTTTAGCATGAAAGGCAACACCTAAATTGGCAGCGGCCATCATCACTAGGTCATTAGCGCCGTCACCCATAGCAACCGTTTGCTCGTAGTTGATGTTGAACTTTTCGGCTAACAAATTTAAGGTTTCTGCTTTTACGTTGGCATCAACGACATCACCTAAAACCCGACCGGTTAATTTGCCATTAACAACTTCTAATGTATTAGCAAACGCCGCATCTAAATTAAGTAATTGTTTTAAATGATCAGCAAAATAGGTAAAGCCGCCTGAGGCAATAGCAATACGCCAATTATGTTTTTTCAGCTCGGTAATTAATGTTTCAAGCCCTGCCATTAATGGAATGTTGTGTTTTACAGATTCGAGTATTGATTCTGGAGAATTTGAGAGGGTTGCTACTCTTTGGTGTAAACTTTCAGCAAAGTCTAAATTCCCTTGCATAGCTTGTTCGGTAACTGCTGCGACCTTTTCACCAACCCCAGATAACTTGGCGATTTCGTCAATACACTCTATCTCAATAGTGGTTGAGTCCATATCCATGACCAATAAACCAGGCTGAGCAAGCTTGGGCGCGGAAACAACTAATGCCGCTTCACAACCATGATTTAAGATAAATGTACTGAGCTGCGTACGTGCGTAAACAATATCTTCGCAGGTTATGCCAAAGCGATAGCTAATCTTTTCGTTTCTGTGATTAATTGCACTGAGCGTATGTATTGCAATTGCGCAGTCGTTTTGTAACTCGAGTAAATCAGTCAACATAAAGTCTGAAAAAACAACTAGCTCGATTGTAGATGGTTTACAATTAAGCGAACTAAACGCCAAGCCTTGCTGGTTTATCTCGAAGCTAATTGGAAAAGCCTCTGTTAAGTTTTGTGCAGGTAACCACTGGGCAAGTGTTAAGTTTTTGATATTTTCCAGAGTTTTGCACTCATATGTTGACGATTGATTTACGTACATGGTTTATCCTTTAAGAAGCATAATAGAGTTGAATTTTTAACCGGCGCTATAATATAGGGCCAGCTGAGATTAATGACTTGCCATTATCGGTATCTGTAAACTTATTAAAGTTGTTAATAAATTTATCTGCTAACGCAAGGGCTTTACTGTGCCATTGGCTTGCATCTGGATAAGCACTTCTAGGATCGAGTAAACCAGCTTCAATACTTGGAATTTCGTTCGGTATTGTTAGGTTAAATATTGGCAATATAGTTGTGCCAGCTTCGTCGATAGACCCATCTAAAATGGCATTGATAATTGAGCGAGTCGCTTTTATTGAAATCCGTTCACCTTTACCATTCCAGCCAGTGTTTACTAGGTAAGCTTCTGCACCAGCGGCTTGCATACGCTTGCGTAATACCTCGGCATATTGTGTCGGATGTAAGCTTAAAAATGCAGCGCCAAAACAGCTTGAAAACGTTGGTGTTGGCTCGGTGATCCCACGTTCAGTTCCGGCTAATTTTGCTGTAAAGCCAGACAAAAAGTAATATTCTGTTTGCGCGGGTGTTAATTTGGCAACAGGAGGTAATACACCAAAGGCATCTGCTGTTAAAAATATAACTTTTTGCGCGTGACCTGCTCGAGATATCGGCTTGACAATGTTTTGAATGTGATGAATAGGGTAAGAGACACGGGTATTTTCTGTACGTGAATTATCATCAAAATCAATTTTTCCATCTTGATCAACAGTAACATTTTCTAACAAGGCATCACGGCGGATAGCGTCGTAAATTTCGGGTTCATTCGCTTTATCTAATTTAATGGTTTTTGCGTAACAACCACCTTCAAAGTTAAAAACACCTTGTGCATCCCAGCCATGTTCATCATCACCTATTAGTTGACGATTTGGATCTGTAGACAGGGTTGTTTTACCTGTGCCGGATAAGCCAAAGAATATAGCGACATCGCCTTTTTCTCCAACGTTGGCACTACAATGCATCGAGGCAATACCTTTAAGAGGGAGTAGGTAGTTCATCATTGAGAACATACCTTTCTTCATTTCACCGCCGTACCAAGTTCCACCAATTATTTGGATTTTTTCGGTTAAATTAAAAGCGACAAAATTTTCAGAGTTTAAGCCTTGTGCTTGCCAATTTGGATTGGTGGTTTTAGCACCATTGATCACAACAAAATCAGGTTCATATGTTGTTAGTTCTTCATCGCTCGGGCAAATGAACATATTTTTAACAAAGTGTGCTTGCCATGCCACTTCAGTTATAAAGCGAACTTTTAGACGTGTATCCTCATTAGCACCACAATAAGTATCAACCACAAATAAACGCTTACCAGAAAGCTGAACGGTCACTAAATCTTTTAGCTTCAGCCAAACTTCTTGAGTGATTGCTTTGTTATCATTTTTGCCTTGATCTGACCACCAAACCGTGTCACGAGTGACATCATCACGAACAATATATTTATCTTTGGGAGAACGACCTGTAAAAATACCGGTATTAACATTTACTGCGCCGAGTTCAGTGACTACACCTTTATCAAAACCTTGAAGGGATACTTTGGTTTCTTCAGAAAAAAGCAACTCGTAAGATGGGTTATAAATAATTTCTGTTACGTTATTAATGCCATATTGTGATAAATCAATTGTTTCTTTTAACATCGCCATACCAATTTTATTCAACAAGGTGTTTACCTGTATACTAATGTATCTTTATATATAAGTAAATGCATATTGTCAGGTTTGCACGAATGTTTTTTATACTTCTAATAACATGTGGTACAGGCTGGTATCTTATACAAAGCAGGCTAAAGGTTGCTAGATAAGGTTAAAAGGGGCTTTTAATTTTTTACTCAAATTAATATCTCTGTCATGTGTCTTGTTGCATGCAATATAACCTGTGTGGGTTGGCGGTGAGGTTGTTAAGATGAAGTTGGCATTTTGGTGCTCACTGACCATTGTTGTATGTTGAGTCACGACATGGGCTTGCATAAAGCCGGTTTATGATTGATTTTTAACAATGGTTGCTTTACGAGCATAGAAATATTTAGGGTTTAGCTGGTGTTGTTGATAAAACTTAGGCACCGATAAGCCGCTGGCTATTTGTTTATCAACGAGGACTTTCAATCATCAAATGTTCTGCGCAGCATGGGTTGCTCCAATAAAATAAATTAGAGCAACTTTAAATTGAAAGATTAATTCAGGAAACGTACTGTTGGCCGGACGTGTACAAAAAATCGACCTCAAAACAGTCAGCAATGTTAAGGTTTTTTAGACATCAGCCTTCCAAAGATTGGCTGCTGGTGGATTTTGTGTACTGGCTGATATCTAAAAAACCTTAACAAAGAGGACGTTAGCTTTATACTTCTCACTTTCTACGTGGTTAACTTACAATATCCCAAACTTGATAAGCGATTAAAATTATAAATAACAAAACTGTAGGGTAAAAAGTTAAAGCAAAACCAAAAGCCCTTGATGCGGCACCATGCTTGTAACCTCTGAAAAATAAAATCCTACCTATTGCAAAAAGAACAGAGCATAACGGTATTGCTGATAATAAAGGAGCTGGCACTAAAAAACACCATGCTGTGTATACAGCAACAGCTATAACAAATTGCTCTAACGTATTTTGAAGCAAGCTTTGGAGAACTAAGGCTTCATCAGAGCTATTACTTAATGCACTCCCATCAATATCATCAGGACTAAAAAATCTATACTTGGCTAACCGTCCTATTGATGCGATCAAAAATAATGTAGGAAAGATTATAGATATACCGAGAATCTTTATTTTGTCCTGAATATCTATGGCTATCTCATACGAAAATGGATCTAAGACAGCACTAAGGGTAATTGTAATAATGGATGTTAACATGGCTGCAATCATGCCCTTGAATACACCTAATTGTTTTTTGGAAAGTGTCACTATATATATCCTTGTAAACTACCGTTTTGCTAAGTGGTTATTGGTGGCGGCCTATAATGCGCGAGGTATGAGCGCAGTTAACGCAACTTTTATCTGATTTTTTAATGAATAATACCTGCAAACCAAAATAATCATCTGGGTATGTTGGCCAGCGTACCGGTTTATTGTTATTCGTTATTTTACGCATGCTATGGTTATAACCGTCATAAATTTTCAACGTGATGTTATGCCCATCATGCTTTAATTCCTGCAAAAGTATTTGAGTTTCAACAGCATCAATGCTCTCATCATCAGTTGCTAATATGGCAAGTAATGGTACCCGAAGTGAAGTCAAAACAGACATAGGTTCATAATCCATAATCTTTGAATAACTTTTACTAAAAACATCATCGGGTTTATAACTAAAGTTATTAAAATCAGCATGTGAAAACCATGATTTTATTTTTGCCGCATCTAAATATTTATCAAACGTTGACCAATCACCCGAACGTATCCCTTGATGCCATCGCTGAACGAATTTTCTAGCTTCCTCTTCTGACTTAGTAGATACGTTGGCCGTTCTTAATTGTCGAACGACATCCCATTCTGCTTCACGTGCAGGAGATACTGCGGGTCCTGCGCTCGTGATAACGAATGCTGCATGTTTCCACTTTAAACTCGCTAAAGGTGCAACCCACCCGCCTTGACTGTGTCCAAAAAAACCAACAATTGATATTTCAGGTTGTTGCCGTAGGTATTCTGCTATCGCTATTGCATCATCCGCGAGGGCTTCAAACGTAACATTACTAAGATCGCCCTCTGACTCTCCAACCCCTCGCTTGTCATAAATAATTGAAGCAATACCATGCTTTGCAAGTTCATAGGCAGAAAATCGATTGGCATCACGAGGCTGAGCACCAGAGCCATGTAAAAATACAACACTAGGGCACTGGCTCTCACATTTTGGCATTATTAAAGAGGCCCCAAGCTTTCCTGCAGGCCCATCAATAGATAAACGTTTTTCTTGCATAATTGGCTTTTGCATAACTTTTGACAATCTTACGCTCGCTACATCCGAAAAATTACTTTCTTGCCAAGTACCGGTAATTAGTTGTCCGTCAACGAATAAACGCATCTTCTGTAACCCTGAATCAGAGGCAAAAATAACATTTAATACATCCTCTGTTTTGTCTACCGATTGTGCTGGCCAGCCAGAAACACCAATATCAAGCAGTGACATTGATGCTGAAAAGTTTTCGTTGGTTGAACTTATTGTTAATGATAATTGTGTTTCTTCTGAGTCAGTTTTAGCAATACCTGACCATTGGCCATTAAAATTATTAGCCTGAGCGTAACTAGTGAAAATAACCAGTAACATAAGTCGGCATAGAATAGTTTTCATTTTAATCTCTATTTTTTAATATGGCTGCTTGGTAATTATTAACATGCTTTATAGATTGCTAATATTTAGATGAGCAAGCAGATTTTTACTTGGATACTTTAAATTTAAGTTCTTGAATACTTTAACCGTACAAGGAGCTGGTCTGTAGGCTCATGTATTTTTTCTTCAATAGGCTTAAAACCATATTTAGAGTAAAAATTGCGACCTATTGTATTTTCTTTAAATACTTCTACCTCTAGAACTTGGTGGAGTTCACTCGCTTTGTCCATCAACATTTTCCCAATCCCTAAACCATGTAAATTTGGTTGCAGAAATATCGCCCCAACTTCATTGCCCATTAAAGCAATAAAACCTGTAACTTCATCATTAACTTCCGCTACCCAAGTATCCGTATTTGGCAGGTATATTTCCCTCGTATTCTTTCTCTCTTGTGCTATAAATTCATCCGTCATAAAGCTATGTGCTAACCGTGTTGCTTCTTCCCATGATTTGAGTACTGCATTGATGTCAGAAGCGTTATATTGTCTAATTAATACTTTCATTTTTACTACCTATTTATTAAATTCATTTGAATTATTATATTGTTTCGTAATTCTTGTTTATTGAAGAAAAACGACAGTATTAATTACGTTTATATTAAGGAAATTATTAACACTCACAGCTAATAAATCAGAATTTAACCTAACGATAAAGCTATACTTACAAGTTAGGCAGCATAAAATAAGCATGTAAAAGACTGGGAGCAAGGAATGATACGTTGGCTAATATCACCGAAATCGGAAGACATCTCAAAATACATTGAGTGTTATTGGTATATTGAAACAGCGTCAGATAATAGCAACAAACGACCAAAACTAAACCCCGATCTATCTGCTCATTTAATATTGTCTGCCCCAGAACAACGTTATCACTATCAATTAGAAAATATTGAATTTATGGGCAATGGTTCTCATTGGCTTTATCCCCATTGCAAAACATTTGAATTGGACCATACAAAATTTACTTCATGCTTAGGTATTAAGTTCAAAATAGGCGCTCTATATTCATTAATGCCTGATAGTTTAATGCACAAATTGATTGATACTGTTACAGAATTTAACATTAACACCCTAAACTTTTGTTCAATCAATGAAAATGAATTACTTAGCCTTGCCAAAAATGAACCAGAACTCTGTATTCAAAAGTTAGATCAATTATTTGCCCCCATTTTACTTAATAGCCACGAAGACAATCACTCAAAAATAACAAGGCTAGTCCTCCCTATACTAACCAAAAAACCTATTAACGAGCTTGAAGAACTTGTGTCTTGCTCTCAAAGGACTTTAGAACGTAGTTTCTTAAAGGTGACTGGAGCAACCCTAAAGCAATGCCAATCAATTAATAAACTTGAAGCAATCTTAGAGTATCTTTATCAACGTAAGAAAGTTGATATTGATTGGGTTGATATTGCATACCAATTTGATTTTAGTGACCAACCCCACTTTATTCGTTATTTAAAAAAACAGATTAACCTCACACCTAAAAAATATGCTGAACAACGAGGTTTCACTATCGATGTTTATGGTGGTGTTACTCCAAAATAATATCAAGGGGTCCTTCAGGGCAGAGTCTGATAAATTTCTACAAAATATAGATAAAAAACAATACGATAATTGAAAGTAAACACCATGAATGTAAAACAAACTTTATCAAAATATCTAGACCAAATCATCCCTACTATGCACAAAACTCGTCAACAAAGTTTATTTGCCGCCATTGAAAGTATCGTCAATGGTGGCACATTTTCTGTGACGGTATTGGTAGAAATATTGATAATTCACCTTTGAAAAACATCGTATAAAACGTGTTGTTCGCTTATGCAGTATTGTGTATTTACAGCAAGAAATTCCACTTGTTTACAGTCAAATGTGTACCACTATTGTTAGCCCAAAAAGACAGCCTATTATCCATGTAGATTGGTCAGATATACACCACACGAATGCAAATTGAAGAGAGTTTTCGAGACTTAAAAATAGGGCTGAAAATGAGTGATTGTGGCGCTAGGAATTCTCAGCGATTGCAAGTATTACTTCTCATCGCGCTAGTTGCGCAATATTTATTATCTTTACTTGGTTTAGTGGTAAAATCGTCAGGAAAACAACGACGATATCAGGCCAATTCAGTTAAAAAGCGTAATGTGTTATCTAAATCAATTTATTGGATTACGTGCCTATAAAGATATGCGATTTAAATTACTAAAAAGACATTGGCAAGCAGCTATTGATACATTAAACATATTCATTGCTGAGCTTCAGGCTAATTTTTAAGTGCTTGAATTCGTGGTAATCCCTCAGAATCTGACCCCATTGGTATTTTTGGCTAGCTGAAGAACTCTCTGATGATCACTGGCTTAATGTTAACAATGATACGGTAGCGGACATTAGGCTTGGTTTATCTAAGGATAGTGCCAACTATTGCAGACTTTATCATTGATTTAGTCTGGGCAGCTGAGAAGACTTTTAGTGAGATTTTTTCTGATGGGCAACTAAACCACCCAAGCTTCACAAATACTTAGAATATAAATCACATCTAAAGGACTTTGATTAATATTCTAAGTATTTAGTTAACATCTAGCGAGCCTTTATCTATTTGAGAATAAATTGTATAAGGTAATATGACCGTATCTGAAACGATAGAAAAAGCTGAATCAATAGCCCAATAGTGAAAAGAATGCTTAGCCGTGTCTGTACTTGTACTTTTATTAGGCTCCCCATATAAAATGCAAATATTATAATAGGTTCCGCTGTATATCCTAGGAATGCTTTTACAATTACTTTTATACTTTCCATGTGATATATCTACATGGTTGTGTGTTGGCTCAACTGTTTTTATTGTCGCACATGAGCATATAAATAGTACTAAGGTAATACCGATAATCGTTTTCATATTTATCCTTAAAAAATAATTTATTATGTTTGAATATGCTGAGTGGGCTAAAATTGGCTATTCGTATAGCAAACTCCTCTTATTTGAGCGGCCTTATTAATTAAAATTATAACGGATGCCTATCCCCGCCATTTCTAAACTTTGTCCTAGCCAGCTGTATTCCAACTCAATATTGAACTGACCATATCGGTAGCCTACACCTATACCTCTTGCAATACCTGTATGCACATCGTCTAATTTCAAATATCCATCGTTATCATAAAATTGATATCTTTCATTGGTGATACCCAACTTCATTTTAGAATATAAATCACCTTGGCTTCGGTAAACGCCATACAGGTGGAACATCTTTATTTTTTGGTCACCTCCGTAAAAACGATTATCTGTAATACTCGTATTATAACTGCTTTCAATCGACCATTTTTCAAATGTATATCCAGCTAAAAGACTTTTTACATTAACAGCATCAAACTCAACTTGATCAAGTGTCATATGGCTTATATCTGTACCTATGTAAAATTGTTCCGCATGATTAATCGTTGAAAAAATTAGTGCTAATCCATAAACACACGTATAGGTTATTTTCTGCATGAATAGCATACCCCTAACCATTATGGAGTATCGATATCTATAGCAACATAAAAATACCTTGCAGGAGGCTGAACCATAACGGGAGATAACGTCGGTAATACAACTTTTAGCCACTGGGACTGATAAAGTTCATCTAATGAATTTAGTGCTGGGATCTCTGTAAGCTGCCAAGTCCTGTAGGTGACCAGATCTTGATACATACTTCCCTCAACTGCATCAACAAGGTAGTCTGCGGGTAACTCATAAATGAAGCCATTATCACTTTGGCTAGGCAATAAATAATCCCACTCATCCGTTGTATTATCTATTCTCGAAAATCTTTCATAACCGGTTATAATACGTTCATTTTCGCCATTAAGGTCATAAGCTAGTGTTGGGTTATTTATTAATGGGGTTAGTAATTCGGGGGCGAATATTGGCTTATCGAAAAAAATATCGGTTGTCTCATTATTCAAAGGAACATGCACTCCCCAAAAGCGTACCGGTTGAGAGGTGCCAATGACATCCAACTGGCTATAAGCATGAAAATCAATTTTCTCTACTCTATCGTGGTCAAGCACATTGATACTTGAACTACCTTCATTAGCAGGGACGCTATAATTATATACCTGATCCGTAACATAGCTGATTAAATGTGAAGTAATTTCACTGGTATTAATTGTTATTTCACGGCCTAACTCACCCTCTAAATCCATATCTATAACCAGCGCACTATCGAGTAAAGTTTGGCTAGGTTCCGCTATGGTTCTGTAAGATATTTGGCCACTACTTCCATTAAGGTCATTAGCTACTAATAATGCTTCAATTCCCTCGTCAAGCTCGCATAACTGGGTGTTGTCAAACTGACTAACATCATTTGACGACGAAATACTTGAGTAAGGAAGATTCATTTTCCTTGTGGTCAATCGACCTGGTATTACTGAGATACTTGCTGTTTGGCATGTACAACCTGTCGTATCATCTAACCTTGTCGTTAAGGTACCTAAATCACCTACGGGATAATTAGCTAACAGGGTTATCTTCAAATTCTTTTTGTCTGAGGTGTCTTCCCCAGTATCACGTACAATCATTAAATTGATGTGTGCTTGTTCAAAAGTCGCTTCAATTTCCCCTTTTTCATTAGGTAAATGTCGGGAGGATATTTCACCACCTCCTGCATATACTATAGCTTCGTAGTGCGGATATTCAGCCCTTTGACCACAAAGATTCATACTATCCATCGACATACTAAACTGATAAATAGTCGGGGGTGGCTCATTATCTACTGGGGGAGTACTTGAGTCATTACCGCAAGAGGTAAGGCAAAGTAGCAAGCTAGAAAAAAGTATCGATTTAACATTTATAAATCTACGTTGTTTACTCATCATAATATCTAAAATTCCATTGTATAGTGCACTGACTATAGAAGTGATATTCCTTTCTATTTCAGTCGTTAACATTTAATGCTTGTTAAAAACAAACAGTTTTATTTTTATCTAAATTTCTTACGTATGAAGAGGAATAACATTAAAGTACCAAACATCCAGTTAACTCATTGAGTAGCGACATGAAACTCCTTATGGTACATCCCAAAAAAATGATGATAATCAGTGAAAGCGGTTGAGTGTCAGCGGCCAGTTATTTTCTAGGTTATGTTTCAATTTTACGCCCATTTTTGAGCTCTTCTTCATCTGGAATTTCAAATCTTGGTTCCATAAAGTTAAACATCATGTCCGTCACTTCAAAAGCGTAAACAGACGGATCTTTTTCTATATTTCGTTTATCGACACGCTGCTTACGAGTATTTTTTGAAGCGTTTAAGTAGTGTATTTCAGGTTCGATACCTAACGCTCTAGCTCTATTAGCAAAAATATCTCTTTGAGCTTTGGTCGTAAAACCAAGATCCAGAATAACGTTTCCATCCATTTCCAAAATCTGTTCACTTATTTGCCAAATTTGCTCTGAACACCGATTGACCCTTTCCATCATCCATTCAAAATCTAGATTAACCATATCTTTGGCAAATAATGTTTGCATCCATGGGTCAATGGAAAATTTAATTGCTTTTATTTCATTAGCGAGTAATAGCGAATGAGTTGTTTTCCCGACGCCTGTCGGGCCACAAACTAAAATTAATCTTGCCATAATATTTAAAATCTCTTAATAATGTATATCGCTCAAGTATGGGCTGAAATGTATAGTCAAGTTAAACTAAGAAAACAGTTTATAGTTCCAAAATAGTTAAATAGATCTAATATCTTTCACAAGTCAGCCAAGTATTATATAGACCGTTTCCAGTACTTGTAATAGCGCGTTTTCGGCGTTTTTCGAACAGTAAATTATAGAAACTTACCGAAACTTGCATGTTGTTTGTGCTAATTGTGGTATAGCGCATTTTTATACTTTATCTTTCCTAGTTTTAAAGTTGTTAACGTTATTTAACTTTAATCAGTATCGAGGAGCGTCAGTATATCCATCTCCTTACTCTCAGATAACTGCTGTTAACGCATAATAAATATACATAAATGCATAATTAATTGTTTTTACGTAATCACGCAAAGCAAGCTTGGTTAATAAAAACCACTCACTCAGTGCTTAGGCTAAATAATCAAAGGCTAAACGTCATCATCAACACCTATATAATTAGGTAGTTAAAATAACTAGGTATTTCCCTAAGTAACATTTACTATTTTTGATAAAGAGAGTTTGATTATTAAAATTGATAACCAACAGAAAGCATCGAATATACCCCGCCAGTTTTGATATTTGTATCGAACAACTCAACTTCAGCGTCACTGAATCGGATTTCGGCCCCAATTATCATTTTATTATCAAACTTCCAGTTTATGCCTGTTGATAACCAACAACCTAAGTCACCGTTGTCCTGTTTTTCAACAGTATCACCACTAACCTTTGTATTTTCTGCTACAGCAAAGTTAACTCCTCCGCCGATATAAGGTTCGATATTATGATATGTCCAATGTTTTCTTAAACCGAGATGTAAACCTCCGGTCACTCTTTCTGATTTTATATTGTCACTATTGGTTTCTTTGCCTGCTGCTAACAAATCAACAGCTATGCTCACTGGCCAATCTTTGTGTTTGATATCCATACCTATGCCAAAGGCAGAATGATTTTTATCTCCGAAAGCATCGGTGTCTAAATCCTTGTTACCAAGAAGAATTGAAACTCTATTATTCCAATCGTCATCAGCATGGGCAAATGAGTTTAGTAGCATCGTTAACAATGAAGTCGTAACAGAAATGGTGATTACTTTTTTTAAATTCATAATTTTTCTTAATTAATCTAGATTGAGGTAAATATACCCGTTATCGTTCAAAATGCATGTTTCAGAGTGTTTGAGCAACATCAATTCAAGGCGACGCTTTGCAATAATGGTCACTCCCTTATAAAAAGTGTTAACGATGAAGTGATTTTGCTCAAACGCTTCTTTCATGGGGCTAAAAACGATTTATGTTGCGTGATTAAATTGAATAATAGAATGACTATTATCTCAATTTAATGCCTTACCTAAATCGTTTTTAGTTCCCACTGAAATCACACACTTTGAATGGTAACGGGTATATATAAAGTGCTGAAATATTTAAATCCCATGCGCTTAATTCGAAAAGCATTATGTATAAAAAGTGAAATTAAGGTGTATTGATAAGTAGGTGAGGACAATTACAATCGTTCGATTACAATCAGTAATCGCTATCTGATTGATCTTTTTAGTTTATTTTTCTATGTTTTATTGTCCTTCCTTGTAGGAGGGGACAATAAAACACAGTGCACATAATAGTATCTTCCCTAATTACGGGCGGATACAGCGTCCTTATTATGTTTTTTAAATTGGAGGGGCGTCGTGCCTACGTGTTTTTTAAACGCTGAATAAAAAGCAGAACGCGAATTAAAAGCTGAATCTATGGCTATTTCAACAACACTTTTTTGGCTGAGCGCTGGGTCGAGTAATTGCTTTTTAGCAAAGTCAATTCGCTGAATATTAATGAAATCAAAAAAACTCATCTGATATATTGAATTTAACGTTTGTGATAAATAGTTGGGAGAAACCGATAATGCATCGGCTAACTGCGGCATACTTAAATTAGGTTCTAAATACATTGGTTTAATAAGCATTAATGAATCAAGCTTTTTGGCTATTCGCGTCATATCTTCATTAGAAAGCGCTGATTTCAGGTATTTATTTTTTGGTGATGTTTGCATCAAGTCACTTTCATTCGTTAGCTTGGTTTTAGTGCTGTTATCAACAAGAGTTGCTTCATTATTTAAGTCATTAGCTTTCAACTCATTTATATAGGAGCGCTCGCTGCGCCGATATATTCTTGGCTGCATTAACCCCATAATACCAATATAAAAAATCACAATAATCGAGAAATACTCCATGAAGCCCATCATTGAAGTTACTTCTTCTGATTGTTGAAAGAAAACCAACCCCAAAACACCCTTTAACAAACCAAATAAAAATAACCACAACATATTAGTTAACCACAGCAAGGTGATACGTTCTCGATATGAGAATATATTGTTAACACGTTTTTTATGAGCAATAAGCATTTTGATACTAAGGAAAACATAAACACAGAAGCTGATAATTTTTAAAAATGCTTGAGCGCCAAGGCTATAAAAAACCAGATTTGTCCACTGTGTTGATATGACACCATTTTCCATTAACGCTAATTTGGCATCGAAATCCATTAACCAATAAGGAATAGATAAGATGAAACATAAGAAAAATATTGCGTAATGCTTAATTACTTTTTGAGGTTGATTGTTTTTCTCAGGATGCGTTAATTGTCTTACATACCAATAAAGAGCTATGCCAATACAAGCATCAAAAGGCAAATTAGAACCGACAAGCAGCGGAAATTGAAATATATAATGGGTATCTATTAAGAACTTTTGAAAGACTTCAATGCTAAAAGCAATAAGTATAATGGATAAGTGAATGTGAATTTTTCTACCTTTTTTGCTACGGAAATACAGCAAAATAGCAAATATCATTCCTTGGCTAACAGCAAGAAATAACAGCAAGGAGTTGAAATTGATAATTGGAGGCATAGTAAAAAGTTCCATATGATGTTCTGTTCTTTCCTATAGTAGTAATTTAGTTAGTTTTTATAAATGCTGACATTTTGATTAAGTAAACGGCTTATAACATGTTTTATTCGCACTCTATTTGAATACACGCTTTTAAAAACCTGCTTGAAAATGGTTAAGCTATAGAGAAAATTATTTTTATAATACCAGAGAGACAATTAATTACAGTTTCCGAGCGTTTAGGCTCCGAACGTAATGGTAGCTTAAGGCTGACCTGCACTTATTTTCTGAAAATTAAATGTCAGCTTTGGCTATAAGTTGACCTAAAAAACAGCCAACGTCAGCAAGGCACCTCTCTCTGTCAGACTAGTTGTCATAAACCATATCTCACTATGTACTCCAAACCGAGATAAAAAAAATCTATAAGTTCATGTAACTCATTACCCTTTTTATATGCTGAGCATGTTTAGTTTTTACAAATGAAATAAATTAAGGCCAAATGCTCGTTTGACATTATTTAAAACTTGATTTGATTCTTCTTGAGATTTTTGACTACCAATTCGAAGAATATCTATCAATTGAGCTTTATCGGATATGAATATTTCCCTACGCTCTCTCAATGGTTTTAATAAATCTTGTAAGCACTCCTCTAGAATTCTTTTAGTTGTTCCATCACCTAGCCCACCTTTTTGATATCTAGCCTTCAAATCATTGATATAAGATGGATCAGAGTGAAATGCATCTAAGTAAGTAAAAACAACATTACCACTAATTTGACCTGGATCTTCTACGTTTAAATGTTTAGGGTCGGTATACATAGATTTTACTGCTTTCGAAATGTCTTTTTCACTAGAACTTAACAGAATACAGTTACCCATAGATTTAGACATTTTACTTTTACCATCAGAACTAGGCAAACGAGGTACTTTACTTAATAATGGGCGACACTCCACTAGAATATCATCCTGTGCGATATGATTTAATTTTCTAACGATCTCATTTGTCTGTTCAATCATTGGTAGTTGATCATCACCAACCGGAATTAAGGTTCCTTTGAACGCCGTAATATCAGCAGCCTGACTAATCGGGTATGTCAAAAAGCCTGTTGGGATCGAACTACCGAATGATTTACTTGCTATTTCATTTTTTACAGTTGGATTTCTCTGTAATCTAGCGACAGAAACTAAATTTGAGTAATACATTGTTAATTCAGACAATGCAGGAATGGCCGACTGTAAACAAATAGTTGTTTTTAGAGGATCAATACCGACAGCCAAATAATCAGCGACTACATTTAAAATATTGGAAGATACTTTATGAGGATTATGACCGTTATCAGTTAAGCCTTGTAAATCAGCGACCAAAATGGTTTGGTCATGCTCATGTTGCAATTTTACTCGCTGCTGAAGCGATCCAACAAAATGGCCGAGATGAAGTTGACCTGTTGCTCTATCACCAGTTAATATTTTTTCTTTTTTAGTGTTGTGTATTGGATTGTGCATAATATGACTCTTGATTAATATTGCTATCAGAGACATAAATTATGATATTCATAAACGGTCTTCCGACAGCTTTGAATAGGTATGATTCATCGCCGCTCTATAAAATAGAACGCCACCATGAAATTGAAATGAAGTTGAATGTAGTGTTTGATTGCATTTTTTAAGACTATCATTCAAAAAAAATAAATTCAATATAATTTAAAAGAGCAACGGCTCCTCTAATTTTGAGTTAAAGTGAGCATCTTCCTAAACCGCTTTGTGCTCCACAGTGAGATAGAAATTAACATCAATAGTTTTAAGCTGTTTTTAGTGTTCAGAAACGTTGTTCTACCTTTATCTTGATAGTCAACAAAGCCACTAAAGGTCATTGTTCTTTTTATAACAGCAGATGTATTAGATAATCACTTCTAAGGCTATAGTCTTCATAACGTTTAATGAAAATATCTATATATAATTAAAGCAATGACTAACAGAGTGTTAAGTGAAAAACATCAGCCGTTAGCTTTATTGAATTCAATTTAGACTAGTTTATACTAAGCATTATTTGGTAGTTCTCGTGATAGAATCAATTATTATCTTAATAGGTGTAAACAACTTTGTCTTTACTTAACACTATTCCTCTAAGAAAAAAAATAGCATTGGCCGCAATATTCCCGTTGGTGATGTTATTGATCATTTCTGTAGTTACTTACTATAGTGTCCAACGACAAAATGACACCAACTTATGGGTTGAACATACTCATAAAGTTATTGGTGATGCTAATTATCTAATTAAATTATTAGTAGATATGGAAACAGGTGAAAGAGGTTTTTTAATTACTGGTAAAGATAATTTTTTGGAACCATTTTACTCCGCAAAATCTAAATGGTACATACATCTAGCTTCGTTAAAAGAGCTGGTATCTGATAATCCAACTCAAGTAGAAAAACTTAATAAAATAGAATTGTTACATAAACAATGGATATTATTGGCGGCTGAAAAGGAAATAGCTACCCGAAGGCAGGTAGATGAGTCAAATGATGTCACAATTGATGATGTACGACGGTTGATTGAACTTGAAACGGGTAAAACTATAATAGATAAAATACGCTTACTAGCAAGTAAGTTTGTTAGCATTGAAAATAATCTATTGATTGATAGACAACATATACAAAAAAAATCTACAACGCTTACGATATTTGTTGTGGTTATAGGAACCCTCCTTGCTATTATTTTAGGCAGTTTACTTACTTTTTATATATCAAGAAATATCTCTGAAAACCTCAATCGATTGGCCCAAGGAGCCGAACAAATTGAAAATGGTGAGTTTGAGCATCTAGTTATCATGGATACAAACGACGAAATTAATTTAGTTTCCCACGCTTTTAATAAAATGAATGATTCTCTTAAAAATTCCATAAATACAATGGAAAATGCGGTGAAAGCGAAAAGTAATTTTTTAGCTAATATGTCTCATGAAATTCGTACCCCGATGAATGGTGTGATAGGCATGACGAACCTCTTACTTGAGACTCCATTAAATAAAGAACAGTACAACTTTGCCAAAACGGCAAAATATAGTGCCGAATCTCTTTTGACTATCATCAATGACATTCTTGATTTTTCCAAAGTTGAAGCTGGCATGTTAGCGCTTGAACCCGTTGAATTTAGCTTAGAATTGTTGTTGTATGATGTTGGGAGCAGCATTGTTTTTCAAGCTCATAATAAGAATCTAGAACTGATTTGTCCTGCTAACATTATGCCGAGTCAGTCGTTCATTGCTGATCCTGGGCGCATTCGACAAATACTCAATAACTTACTTGGTAATGCAATTAAATTCACAGATGAAGGAGAGGTATCAGTCTATTGTAAAGTGCAAGAGCAGACTGAGCAGCGTACAAAACTCCTTTTTGAAATTAATGATACTGGTATTGGTCTTACTGAAGAACAACAAAACAAACTTTTTGAACGTTTCAGCCAAGCAGACGACTCAACTACTCGTAAATACGGTGGCACAGGGCTAGGGCTATCTATAAGCAAGCAGTTAGTTGAAATGATGGACGGTGAGATAGGTGTCACAAGTGTTGAAGGTAAAGGTTCAACGTTTTGGTTTACACTAAATATTGCTAATTCAAACACTGTGAGACCAAAGAAGGTTTTTAACAACTTACATGAACAAAAAATACTTGTCGTTGATGATAATTTAACCAATAGGGTTTTGTTAGGGCAACTACTTACTAAATGGCAAGTTGAACATACCTTGGTAGATAGCGGTAAGAAAGCGTTAGAAAAATTAACTGAAGAAAGTTTAAAAGGGAAACCTTACCATATCGCTATTCTAGATATGCAAATGCCTCAAATGGATGGTTTTCAGCTCGCTACTAAGATCAAAAATGATAGTCAGCTTTTTAAAAATACTCGTTTAGTGATGCTAACATCACAAGGTCAACGAGGTGACGCTGGTAAATTACAGGCTGCTGGTTTTAATGGATATCTTAATAAACCTATCGATCAAACTGTTCTCTACAATACTTTAATGTCAGTAGCAGGAGTTAGCTCACCAGAGCAACCCTTGGTCACGGCTTATAGCTCTCGTGAACTTCCTCAGTATACCGCTAGAGTTCTGGTCGTAGAGGACAACGCGATTAATCAGAAAGTAGCCCAAGGCTTATTGAAAAAATTTGGTGTGCAAGTTGATTTAGCTGCCAATGGAGAAGAAGCTATAACTTCTTTGGAAAACCTTCCTTTTGATTTAGTTCTTATGGATTGTCAAATGCCAGTAATGGATGGTTATAAAGCAACTCAAAAAATTCGACACCCAGAATCGAAGGTACTTAATCGAGAAATACCGATAATAGCCATGACAGCAAATTCAATGGAAGGGGATCGAGAGAAGTGTCTAGCGGTGGGAATGAATGATTTTATCTCTAAGCCAGTAAACCCTAATAAGGTGCAAGAAGCATTAGAACGCTGGCTATCGTAAAGTATGGAAACTAATAATTAACGCCTCGTTAAAAGCCAACTGTTTTTTGTCCTTGTTGAATTGCTTGTTAGCTGTAATTTTTAGAGTAAACACGATAAAACACCGCAATAAAAAAACAAATGCTCGCAGGAAACAATAGTGCCATGAAATTATATTTTGTATACAACAACGCACCTAATGTGCCACCAAATATAAAACCGATAATGATAGTTAAAAAGAGCTTTGCCTTACGCTTATCAAGCGTTTCACCTCTGAAAAACTCACCAAGCATTATACCTAAATCTGTGAAAATACCCGTTACATGAGTTGTTCTTATTACAGCGCCGCTATATGTTGTTGCCAAGGCATTTTGTAGTCCACATGCCGCGGAAGCAAAAAAATGACCATAAAACGAGCCAGTAGATAGAAACCATAGTGTGATTAGCAATAAAGCTGACTCTAATAGCAATGCTGTATCGTAGTGTCTGCCAAGCTTTAGAGTTGAACTATGCAATAAAAACCCAGCTATTATAGAGCCGAACAAAAATGACAACAAAATACCTAGCAAATGGATAACGTTTTGAAAGGATGAAGTTAAAAAGTTTGTGCCTAATAGAGTAGCCGTTCCTGACAAGTGGGATACAGATTGATGTTCAAAGCTAAGCAGTCCGACGGCATTCACAAATCCAGCTACCAACGCTAAAATAAAAGCACCTATTTCAACCCATTTTGGCAGTTGCGAGATCAATATTCAGGACTCCGTTTAAGCAACTTGATAGCTGATGCTTATAATTAATAGTGATAGCGACAGGATATAATTGTAATATGGCATCATTATCGGCATATACAAGACGATTGGATTCATCCACACGTCTAGACCAAAAACCGGATAAATTCTCTTTTAAAGGTTCAGGTTTTCCGATTCCTTCAAATGGAGAGTGCTTAGTATCGGTTATTAATTTATTAATTCTTTTAAGCGTTTTTTTGTCCGTTTAATTGTCTTGTTATATTTTTTATACCATAATCCAATATATATTGGTACTGTAAAGGTTTTACATTATGGCTAAGAATACAAGCGTAACATTAGGCGAACATTTTGATCAATTTATAAATCAGCAACTTAACTCTGGTCGTTATGGCTCGGCAAGTGAGGTTGTGCGTGCTGGTTTAAGAGCTTTAGAAGATCAGGAAACAAAGATAATGAATTTACGCAATATGCTAATTGAAGGTGAAAACAGTGGTGTGACAGATTACTCGTATGATTCTTTGATTTCAGAGCTGGACAATGATAACCACTAATGTCGAAATTCGAATTATCAGGAAAAGCTAAAAGCGATTTAATAAAAATAGCCAAGTATACTCAGTTAACTTGGGGAACAGCGCAAAGAAATGATTATTTAAAACTGTTAGATTATACTTTCCATCAATTAGCAGATGAACCTATGCAGGGAGTCAATTGCGATTATATAAGAGAAGGTTATCGAAAACGGCCTCAGGCTAGCCACATAATTTATTATAAAGAACATAAATCAAACCAAATTTTAATTGTAAGAATATTACACAAAAGTATGGATGTTAACCGCGCGCTCTGAAAAATATAACGCCCCGCTAAGGGACAAATAATATGTTGGCTAAAATAAGCGAAGAATGAGCAAAAGCCAACTGTAATTTGTGATCTACCTCCGATAAAACGGACACATTTAAATTTATGCTGCCAGGGCTTCTATTCTATTGGTGAACAATAGCTTATCCCTGAATGCAACCTCATCGCATTGTGGTATTTGTTGATGTAACTGCCAAGCGTTCTGCGTAATTCCTTATCACTTTTAAAAGTGTTTCCGCGAATAACCTCGGCCTTCATCGAATGGAAAAATGACTCCATATGCGCATTGTCAGTACATTTACCTGCTCGACTTAAACTATGTAAAATGCCGCGCCGTTTTAATACGCCTTGATATACATTACCCCGATATTCAACACCGCGGTCTGTATGTAACATTAAATCGCTTGGTGGTTTACGCGTTTGAATGGCCTGTTTTAATGTTCGCTTAGTGACTTCCATTATTCTATTTTTATCTAAACTCCAGCTAATAATACGCCGTGAGTATAAATCCATTATCACCGATAAATATCGGCAAACACCATTCACTTTCAAGTACGCAGAATTTAGCCCTGTGCTCAATTGTTTTTATGTACAAACATGTTTTCGAAAGAGAGCTTACCCTTTTACCTGATACTGTTAGAGCGAAAACACCGACCAGAGTGCCTATGGGTTTATCAAATAAAGAAGCTACGGCAATTATCAATCAATTGAAAAATCCTTACCACCTCATGTTTAGTTTGTTATACGGAAGCGGATTAAGAAAAGCGGAGCTGTTAATCTTACGTATCAAAGACATCGATTTTGATGGAAATTCTATTTACGTTTTTCGGGGGAAAGGCGCTAAGGACCGAATGAATTATATGCGCTATCATGGTGATTATTTGATAATGTATGCACCAGCATTGATTAATTAATCATAAGGCATAATGTCAAAAGCAGACTTGAAATAAAATTAACACTTAATAAACATGAGGTTAGTATGATTTGTAATAATGGTCTAAATTATGCTTGTTAAATAATAAAGCGAGAGTTCAATACGATTGAACTAAGTTAAAGCCAAAAGGATATCTAGGGTTCCGATTCACATTACATTAAGTAATTTGAATGTCTGGACCGAGAGTTATCAACCTGGCGTTGTATTTTATAATACAAATTGCATCTGCAATAGGTTACACGGAGGGATAAAAGCCCGGGAGGTCAGTTTATTGAACCTCTTGCGCCCAAAAACCGTATAAACCTTGGAGATGTATATGAAAAGTTTAAAAATAGTTCTACTCGCTCTTACCTTATTTACTTCACTAGCCTCTACGAATGCCTTTGCAAAAGATAAATTCTCAGTTTGTTGGTCAATTTATGTTGGTTGGATGCCGTGGGATTATGGCGACAGCTCAGGCATTGTTAAAAAGTGGGCTGACAAATATGATATTGAAATTGATATTGTTCAAATAAACGATTACATCGAATCTATTAATCAATATACAGCAGGTCAATTTGATGCTTGTACCATGACAAACATGGATGCATTAACCATTCCTTCCGCAAGTTTTGTTGATAGCACTGCATTAGTTGTGGGTGATTTCTCTAATGGTAATGATGGTGTTGTATTAAAAGGTGCAACGTCTTTAAAAGACATTAAAGGCCAAAAAGTTAACTTAGTTGAATTAAGTGTTTCTCATTACTTATTAGCCCGTGGATTAGCAAGCGTTGGTATGTCTGAAAGAGATGTAACAGTGATAAATACCTCTGATGCCGATATGGTAGCCGCATATACAACGTCAGATGTGACGTCTGTTGTTACTTGGAACCCATTATTATCTGAAATTACCGCTATGCCTAAATCTACTAAGGTGTACGACTCTTCTAATATCCCTGGTGAGATTATTGATTTATTGGTAGTTAATACTGAAACCTTAGCCGCTAACCCTAAATTAGGTAAAGCACTAGTCGGTGCTTGGTATGAAATCATGGATAAGATGCAAGCAGACAAAGCGATATTGACCGAAATGGCTGTTGCTTCAGGTACTGATTTAGCTGGTTATGAAGCACAGCTTGCTACCACCAAAATGCTTTACACGCCAAAATCTGCTGTTGAATTTACTAACAGTAAACAACTACCTAAAACCATGGAATATATCGCTAAGTTTTCATTTGAACATGGCTTACTTGGTGAAGGTGCTGCCGATTCAACCTTTATTGGTATTGAAACCCCAGCCGGTGTTGTAGGAGACAAGAAGAATATTAAATTACGTTTCGATCCTAAATTTATGAAAATGGCTGCAGACGGAAAGCTATAAGCTTATCAATGCACGTTTCATCCTGAGTGTTTAGCTCAGGTTGAAACGTAATTAAATAAACTTACAAGCATACAAAAATATCAATTAAGGTCGTAAGTGAATGAAACGGTTAATGAACTTAACACCAAGTAAACCTTTATCCATCTTTTTAAGTATCTTGCCATTTATTGCAGCGTTATTTATATATTGGAATGCATCTAATGTAAGGTTAGCTGAAAACCCGAATGACAAGCTTTTACCAAGTTTTACTCAAATTAGTAACGCGGTTGAGCGTTTAGCGTTTAATGAAAATAAGCGCACTGGTAAATATATTTTTTGGGAAGACACAAGTGCCAGTTTATATCGTATTGGTTTAGGCATTTTAATTAGTGCAAGCTCTGCGTTAATTATAGGCTTACTTACAGGTATGATTCCTTTAGCGCGTTCTAATTTATCACCCATTGTTACCATTATCTCGCTAATTCCCCCGATGGCTATTTTGCCTATTTTATTTATCACCTTTGGTTTGGGTGAACTCGCAAAGGTCATGTTAATTATTATAGGTACGGCTCCCGTTATGATGCGTGATATGCAGTCTAGAGTCTTACAATTACCGGTAGAGCAATTAATAAAAGCTCAAACGCTAGGGGCTTCAACTTGGTTGGTTTCTATCAGAGTGGTGTTACCACAAATCCTTCCACGTTTACTGGATTCTATGCGTTTATCTCTCGGTTCTGCTTGGTTATTTTTAATAGCGGCAGAAGCTATTGCTGCACAAGAAGGCTTAGGTTATCGCATATTTTTAGTGAGACGTTATATGTCAATGGACGTTATTTTCCCTTATGTAGTTTGGATCACAATACTGGCTTTTATCATGGATTATTCCTTGAAAAAACTATCTCACGTCGCATTCCCTTGGTATCACGCGAATGATAATGACAAGTAAGGAAAATTTATGAGCTTTTTAACCGTAGAAAACTTATATAAATCGTATGGCGACAACCTAGTCCTAGAGCGTTTAAATAAGCAGGTAGAACAAGGCGAGTTTATCTCAATGGTAGGCGCTTCTGGCTGCGGTAAATCAACATTTCTAAATATGCTACTAGGTAAAGAGTCACCATCTAAAGGAAAAATTACTTTAGAAGGTAAATCGCTGATACAAGAGCCTGATGAAGACCGTGGCATTGTCTTTCAAAAGTATTCTGTATTCCCTCATCTTACTGTTTTACAAAATGTGATGATTGCCGATGAGTTCTCTAAAGCAAAGTGGTTAGGCTGGACCTTTGGAAAAACTAAAAAAGCCATAGAAACTAAGGCGATGGAGTTTATTGATGCGGTAGGGTTAAGTACTGCTATTGATAAATATCCTCACGAACTTTCTGGCGGTATGCAACAGCGTTTAGCTATTGCTCAAGCGTTAATGAAGTCACCCAAAATATTATTATTAGACGAACCTTTTGGTGCTTTAGACCCCGGCATCAGAGGCGATATGCACGAACTAATTCGAGATATTTGGCAAAAAAAGAATTTGACCATCTTTATGGTTACACACGATATTAAAGAAGGTTTTGAATTGGGATCTCGGTTGTGGGTCTTTGATAAAATTCGACACGATCCAAAAGCGCCTAATGCTTATGGTGCTCAAATCACTTTCGACCTTTCTCTTAACTCAGAAAGTTGCAAAGTAGCTGCTCAAACTACCATTGAAAACATGGAAATTAAATAATTATGTCAGAACGTATTTTATATAAAGATATCCTCCCGGGAGGAAAACATTGGTCGATGCGAATGCGTCGTGGAACTAGCTTAAAATTAATTGATGTTGAAGGCGGCGCCAATGTAGGTGCATTGTTTTATAACCCTGAAAACTTACTCGAGAAATACAACGCACCAGATACATTGAAATGTCAGCATACTTTTAAATTAACCAAAGGACATTGTTTGTATTCCGATATGGGACGAATTTTTTGCTCAATTACCGAAGATACGGTCGGCTGGCATGATACGGTTTGTGGTAACAGCAACCAAAAAATGGTTGATAAAAAATGGGGCGCGCAAAGCTACCAAAAAGACCAAAACCAATGGCTACAAAATGGTAATAACGCGTTGTTAATTGAAGCAACAAAATACGGCTTAGGCGTAAAAGATTTAGCCGCCAACACTAATTTTTTTAGCTGTGTAAAACCGAGTGATGAGGGCGATTTGATGTTTGAAGCCAACACTTCAAAAGCTGGTGATTATATTGAATTACGTTTTGAAATGGACACTATTGTATTGCTGCATACATGCCCGCACCCAATGAACCCAATCAGCCCTTATCCTTTTAAACCGGTTGAGTATCAAATTTTATCATCAGAGCCGGTAGCTGATGACGATCTTTGTAAAAATTCATGTCCCGAAAATCAACGCGGATTTGAAAATAACCGTTTGTACTATTTAGGTCTATAAGGAGAATAACATGATTGTAGAAAGTAAATTACAAGCCGAAAATGCTATTGTCCGCGACACCGTAGATGCTGGCGATTATTATTTGAAAACCCTTAAAAAAGGGCAAACTGTTCGAATTCTTGACCTTGAAGGTAATCAAGCAGCTGACACTTTATTTTATAACGCTAATGATGTGAGTGAACGCTACAGTGCAATAGATACGGTAAGAGAGCAGGGTAATGTGTATTTAACTGCGGGTACAGTGTTAATGACTAATGACTGCAACCCTTTGCTTAAAATTGTGGCTGATACTTGTGGTCGCCATGACACGCTAGGCGGAGCTTGTGCTACCGAAAGTAATACCGTGCGTTATGCTTTAGACAAAAAATGTATGCATGCTTGTCGTGATAGCTGGTTACTCGCCATAGCTGAAAACGAAACCTTGGGTTTAACCAAAGCAGACATTACTCACAATATTAACTTCTTTATGAATGTTCCGGTTACGGCTGACGGAAAACTCAGCTTTGCTGATGGTATTAGTGGCGCAGGAAAATATGTGGAGTTAACGGCATTAATGGATACGATAATTCTTATTTCTAATTGTCCACAACTGAATAACCCTTGTAATGCCTATAATCCAACACCCGTTGAAGTATTGATCTGGAATTAAATAATTTCGGAAGGATAGGTTTTAGAGCAGTTAGGACGACCATACTGCTTACTTTTTTATCGTGGGACGACCCGCAAGTTCAGAGCTAAATATTATGTTTAACACTGTATTGATTGCCAACCGTGGTGCCATAGCGTGCCGTATTATTCGTACATTAAAAAAACTCGGTATTAAAAGTATTGCCGTTTATGCCGAAGCCGATAGAGAATCTTTGCATGTTAGACAGGCTGATGAATCTTTTAGCTTAGGTGAAGGCTCTGCTGCACAAACCTATTTAAACCAAGATAAAATTATCAGTATTGCTCAGCAAATTGGTGCGCAAGCGATTCATCCCGGTTACGGATTCTTAAGTGAAAATGCTGATTTTTCTGAAAAATTATCAAAAGCTGGTATTTGCTTTATAGGCCCTAGACCTCATCAAATGATCGACTTTGGCTTAAAACATCAAGCGCGTGAATTAGCAGAAGCTGCTGGTGTGCCATTAGTACCGGGTAGCCCGTTACTTGAAAACGTAGCTGAAGTTATTAAATTTGCCAATCAGGTTGGTTATCCTGTCATGCTTAAAAGCACTGCTGGTGGCGGTGGTATTGGTATGCAGCGTTGTGATGACCAAAGCCAACTTGAAAAAGCATTCACCAATGTTAAATATTTAGGCGAACAAAACTTCTCGAATGACGGCGTTTTTCTTGAAAAATTTGTAGAAAAAGCACGTCATATAGAGGTGCAAGTATTGGGTAATGGTTGTGGACAAGTAGTTACCTTAGGTGAGCGAGACTGCTCAAGCCAACGTCGTAATCAAAAAGTCGTTGAAGAATGTCCAGCCCCTAATTTGTCGGATGATGTGCGTTTTAAAATGTTTGCTACTGCTAAACAATTAATGACGTCAATTAACTATTTAAATGCAGGTACGGTTGAATATATTTATGACGATAAATCTGAAGAGTTCTACTTTCTAGAAGTAAATACTCGCTTACAAGTAGAGCATGGCATCACAGAAGCTTGTTTTAATGTTGATTTAGTTGAATGGATGTTGAAAGTCGCTTTTGAAGAGGAAGCTGATCTTTCTCCAATTGAAGGGTTAGCCGCTCAAGGGCATGCCATTCAAGCACGAATATATGCTGAAAATCCGGTGAAAAACTTTCAACCATCAGCAGGGTTATTAACCCAAGTTAATTGGCCTGAAACTGGTCAGTTTGAAAATGAAAGTTTAAGAATCGATCATTGGATTGAAGCGGGCTTGGAAGTGTCTCCTTTCTTTGACCCAATGCTGGCTAAGGTTATTGTGCATGCTGCTGATCGAAAACTTGCCATCGAAGGGCTTGATAAAAACTTAGCGAAAACTGAGTTATACGGCATTGCTACCAACGTTGATTATGTACGTCAAATATTACAAACCGAACTTTTTCAACAAGGTAAAATTTTCACGCAAACCTTAAATACAATAATTGCTGTGTATCATGGATTTGAAGTGATTAAACCTGGCACTATGACCACTATTCAAGATTATCCTGCTCGTTCAGGTTATTGGGATATTGGCGTGCCACCTTCGGGCCCTTTTGATTTTTATTCTTTTAATTTAGCTAATCGCTTACTTAATAATACACAAGATGCTGCAGGATTAGAAATTACCATTGCAGGACCTAGCTTACAGTTTTATACCGACACACAAGTGGTTATTTGCGGTGCTGAAATAGCCATAAGCCTTGATGGTAAAACCTATTCTATGAATAACGTTATTGATATTAAGGCCGGTCAAACGTTATGTGTTGGCGAAGTTAAATCTGCCGGTGCTCGCGCTTATATGGCGATATCAGGTGGCATTCAATGTCCTGATTACTTAGGTAGTAAAAGTACTTTTACGCTTGGTAAATTTGGTGGTCATTGCGGTCGCGCATTACGTACAGGTGATTTTTTAGCACTTCCTGAAAACGTAACTAAAGTCGAAAAGGCTACGGACAGTTCGCTAGCAAACATTAGTGAAATTACCGCACCACTGACCAATCAGTGGAAAGTACGTGTTGTTTATGGCCCTCATGGAGCTCCTGACTTTTTCACCCAAGACGATATTAAAACCATTAACCAACATGAGTGGGAAATACATTATAACTCTAGCCGTACAGGTATTCGTTTAATTGGGCCTAAACCTGAATGGGCAAGAGAAAGTGGTGGTGAAGCTGGACTTCATCCTTCTAATATCCATGATAACGCTTATGCATTTGGTACCGTTGATTTTACCGGTGATATGCCGGTGATTTTAGGGCCGGATGGACCGAGTTTAGGTGGTTTTGTTTGCCCTTTCACCGTTATCTCTGCGGATTTATGGAAGTTAGGCCAACTTAAAGGTGGTGATAAATTAAGTTTTGAAGTGGTCGGTTTGGCGTCAGCAAAAGCAATAGAAATTGCACAATTAGAACAATTGTCGACATTATCACAGCAAGTTATCGATTATCCCCCGATAACGTTAGACGACCTAAGCACGCCGGTTATTGATACGTTAATAACCGATGACGGTGAGCCGGATCTAGTATTCAGGCAAGCAGGTGACAAGTTTTTATTGGTTGAATACGGTGAACTGGTACTTGATTTAGCTTTACGTGCTCGTGTACAGGCCTTATTAGAAGCCGTTAAAAAAGACAATATAACAGGCGTGATGGAGTTAACACCGGGCATTCGTTCATTACAAATTCACTACGATAGTTTGAACATTTCGGTACACGACCTTATTGCTCGAGTAAAAGTGCTAGATGTCGCACTTGGTGATACTAGTCAACTGAGCTTTAATTCTCGCATCGTCCACCTTCCTTTAAGCTGGGATGATAAAGCCTGCCAGTTAGCGATTGAAAAATATATACAGTCGGTCAGAAAAGATGCGCCATGGTGTCCATCAAACCTAGAGTTTATTCGTCGCATAAATGGCTTAACCGATATTGAAGCAGTTAAGGATATTGTTTTTAATGCGAGTTACTTAGTACTTGGTTTAGGCGATGTTTATTTAGGCGCGCCAGTAGCAACACCGCTTGATCCTTGTCATCGTTTGGTTACCACTAAATACAATCCTGCACGTACCTGGACTGCTGAAAACTCAGTAGGTATTGGCGGCGCATATATGTGTGTATATGGTATGGAAGGGCCGGGCGGTTATCAATTTGTTGGTCGTACCGCGCAAATGTGGAATCGCTATCGTCAAAACGATGTGTTTGATAAACCATGGCTACTGCGTTTATTTGACCAAATTCGTTTTTACCCTGTTTCTAATGAAGAGCTTGAAACCATCAGAGCAGATTTTCCTATTGGTAATTGGCAACCAAAAATAGAAGAAAGCGTTATTTCAATGCCAGATTTAGCCAAAGAATGGTCTAAACAACAACGCGATATTGATAAGTTTGTTGAGCAACGTGAACGCGCTTTCGAACAAGAAATGACTGATTGGAAAAGCAGCGGACAATTAAACTATCAAGCTGAAGTAGACACTGCAAAAGATGATACTGAGCTTACGCTAGCTAAAGGAGAATTTGTTATTGAATCTTCAGCTGCAGGTAGCGTTTGGTTAGTTGAATCAAGTGAAGGTGCAGATCTTGAGTCGGGCGAAAGTATCATTATTTTAGAGTCTATGAAAATGGAAATCGGCATCTCTACTCCAGAGTCAGCGCAAGTAGTAAAAATACTTGTTGAAGCGGGTCAACAAGTTCAAGCAGGACAAGCCCTTGCCATTTTAAAAAGTAATAGTGAGAAATAATATGAATTTAAGTATTTCAGTATTAAAAAAAGCTTATCAAGAAAAACAAACATCTCCGGTAGAGCTTTTCGCAGCGCTAAGAGAAAAAGCTGAAAAACTAGAAAACGTGTGGATTCACTTGTTATCAGAAAGCGAGCTACAACCTTACCTTGATAACTTGTTGCAAAAAGCACCTGAAAACTATCCGCTTTGGGGGGTACCATTCGCCATTAAAGATAATATAGATTTAGTCGGAATTCCAACAACCGCTGCCTGCCCAGAGTTTAGTTATGTACCAGAAAAGTCAGCGCATGTTGTTGAATTACTGATCAATGCAGGTGCGATACCTTTAGGTAAAACCAATCTAGATCAGTTTGCTACAGGCTTAGTCGGCACGCGTTCACCTTATGGGGCTACGCCAAATGCTTTTGATAAAAATTACATTTCAGGTGGCTCTAGTTCTGGCTCTGCTGTTTCTACTGCATCAGGTGTTGTCTCGTTTGCATTAGGCACTGATACGGCAGGTTCGGGTAGAGTGCCTGCTTGCTTTAATAATCTCGTAGGCTTAAAACCGAGTAAAGGCTTACTGTCGAATTCAGGGTTAGTGCCTGCTTGTAAAAGTATTGATTGTATTAGTATTTTTAGCTTAACAGCGGATGATGCACGTACTGTATTTTCAATCGCGGCTGATTATGATGAAAGTGATTGTTTCTCTCGCCTTAACCCTATAACTAATAAAGGCTGTGTTGAGTTAGCGTCAGACTTTACCTTTGCGGTACCATTAACTGATCAATTAACCTTTTTTGGTGATGATGATTATCAGCAAGGTTTTACCTCAGCTATTGAGCAGTTAGTTTCTATGGGGGGGAGTAAGATTGAAATCGATTTTTCTCCAATGTTAGATGCTGCTCGTTTGTTATATGAAGGACCTTGGGTGGCTGAGCGATATTTGGCAACAGAAGATATTTTACTGAATAAACCCGAAGCTATGATGAACGTTACGCGTACTATCATCTCTGCCGGTGCAACGCCTAAAGCGACTGACAGCTTTGCGGCTATGTATAAGTTACAAGCATTGAAGAAACTAGCTGATAAACTTGTCAATAGTGTTGATGTGATTGTGACGCCTACTGCAGGTCGTCATTTTACTTTAGCTGAGATTGAAGAAGAGCCTATTGCTCGTAATTCACAACTTGGTTATTACACAAATTTTATGAATTTATTAGATTTTGCAGCAATAGCAGTACCAACTAGTTTTACTAAAAATAATATGCCTTTTGGTATCACATTATTTAGTGATGCGATGACTGATCAAAAGCTATTAACGCTTGCTAAGCGTATCCAAGATACTACTCAATTGCCACTAGGCGCTACCCAGAACCCATATCAAATTACTGAAAATACACTTGCTAAAAGCAAAGGTTTTATTGATGTTGTGGTATGTGGTGCGCATTTGTCAGGCATGGTATTAAATCATCAATTAACAGAGCGCGGCGGATCATTAAAGCAAGTAACTGAATCTTCAGCTGCTTACCGTATGTATGCTGTGCCGGGTAACGTTGAACGACCTGCGATGATACGTGATGAAGAAAATGGCGAAGCCTTTGCTATTGAAGTATGGTCACTGCCCATTGCGGAGTTTGGCTCTTTTGTAGAAGGTATTGCCCAACCACTAGGCATAGGTAAAGTAGAGTTAGCCTCTGGAAAATATGTCACCGGCTTTATTGCTGAGGGCTATGCCAAAAAATTAGGGGAAGATATTACGCACTTTAAAGGCTGGCGAGCATACCAAGCACAAAAAAAATAACGGTAATAAGGTTAGAATAAATCATAAAAGCGACTTACTCTTTGATAAGTCGCTTTTTGTTGAAGTGATAACACATCTGTCAGTAGTATTCTCTCTATCTAGCTAAGTGCTCTGTAGCTTAATACGAAACATGACGTTAGCTATGTTTATTTAACGACAATAATCTGACAAAGCGGGCACAAATATTACAATGTTAATCTCGACCTAATAAAATCAATAAATGCTGTAACTCTTTCAGCAACCGCGGAAGATTTATAGTAAACAGCATTTACTAACTCACGATCTGTACCAATTACCCGATATGGTTCAAGCAGTGATATTAGTCGACCCGATGCGATATCTGTATTAACCATAAAGCCAGATAGACAAGTGATACCACTGCTAGATAAAGCTAGCTGCCGAATGGTTTCGCCATTACTCGCTGTCATAGTAGGATTTATGTTATCCAAGCCTTTCACAGGCCATTGGTTGAGTGATTTGATATTTGAGAAACCAATTAACTTATGAGTTTTAAGTTCATCAGGTGTTTTTGGTAACCCATTTTGTGTTATATATTCAGGTGATGCGACAATAAAAAGAGGGCTTTTTCCTAAGGCGCTAGCATGTAAAGTTGAATCTTCTAATTTTCCAATTCTTATTGCAACATCAGTACGTTTTTCAATTAAATCAACGATCCCCTCGTTAGAGTTCAATTCAATTTCTATTTCAGGGTAAGCCTTAGTAAACGCATTTATATGAGGTGTCAATTGGTGAAATATAAAAGGACTAGCAGCGTCGACACGCAATTTACCTTGAGGCACTTTCCCTTTAACAATAAGGTCTGATTCCGCACTTTGGATTTTTTGTAAACCTATACTCACCGCATCGATAAATTTTTTACCTTCATCTGTGAGCATCACTCGCCTAGTAGTCCTAATTAAAATAGCCGTGTTAAGGGCTTTTTCAATTTTAGTCACTGAGCGGCACTTTTTTACTTAAAAGCTAATGCCGGCTAATGGCTAGCTGAAGAACTCTCTGATGATCACTGGCTTAATGTTAACAAAGCAGACATGCATTATTCGCACAGAATAACAACGACAGTTCGCCAAAAGAAGGCATATTGTTTAATATTTACCCTTTGGGCAAAAACAATTCTTCAATGCGTTGTCCAAAAGCATCCGCAAGGGCAAAAGCAAGAGTTAAAGAGGGGGCGTGCTTGCCCGTTTCAATTGCATTGATTGCTTGACGCGACACTCCTAGTTTTTCCGCAAGGTCTGCTTGAGACCAGCCTTTTTCTGCGCGAAGTACCCGTAGCCTATTCTTCATGACTATCGCCTTCTAGCAGAATAATCTGTGCTATACCAAAGATAACAGCGATTGCTGGTAACATAAAGGCGGGGCTAAAGCTTGGCACCTCAACCATTTCTGCCAGCAACCCATAAGCCATTGCCACACAGCCAACAACACCTACAGCCCAAAGCAAACTTTCACCCATTACGCTCTGGATATACTCATCCAATGACCGATAATGATTTATGACCAATCGTAATAAAAATATCACTGGCACCACAGGAGTCATAGCGAGAAACCCTGTGCTGTATATAGACAAATCGTTGGTCTCATTTAATACCACTGACAATCCTAAAACTGCAAGAAACATTGCTATATGTATCATAAATTTAATTAGGAACATCTTTTCTTTTTTATCTAATTCATTACTCATTTTAATCTCCTGTCTTTACCTTGCTATCGTTAATCAACTATCTGATCATGTCACCAGTTCATGACATAATGTAAGGTAAGTATTACATTAGACTTAATGTGTGTCAAGTATAGCTGACATAAAGACAGGTGTTACTTACATACCCCTAATAATTAAAAATTAGAATCAAGGAAAGCTAAATTACTAAAATAGTCGTTTTTTGTTTTAAAAACGGAAATTTTTACGGCTGCAATGAGCTTGAACCCGCGTCACAAATGGGTTGAAAATTTTGGTTTAATATTACCCTTAGTATGATCATGGCATCACAAAAGGTCGATGTCCGCTTCAGGCTCTGAGCTGCCGTTAGTAACTCAAAAATTAATGTCCGCAATTGGCTAGCTGAAGAAATCTCTGATGATCACTGGCTTAATGTTAACAATGATACGATTGCTGACCTTTCACTATCTCGGTTTTATGACTCGTCTGCACGCCTGCTGTTTTTTTTCTGGGAATTTATCTCAAATTAACCACTGTTTTATCCTTAACTAAAGATATTTAGTTAGGGGAATTAAATAAAGCGGTAATTGCTATATGACGAATCAAGAGAAAATATGAGCCTATATTTTTAAATAAAAAAACCGCTTTATTAGCGGTTTTTTGTTTACGCGTAAGCAACTGGGCTCCGTTGCTTGCATGTGTGTTTAACAGCAGGGTCCCGGTATCGAATGAGATTATCACGCGCAGGGCGTTTTGCGTTCTCATATAAATCGTATTGAGTTTGATAATGTAGCCAAGCATGAGCGCTTAGATTAGTACAGGCCTCAAGTTTGCGGGCTAACTCCACACCAATATGAACGTGTTCATTAATAAATCGCGATAAATGTTTTGTAGAAACATCTAAAATAGCGGCGACTTCTGGGCGCGTTAATGAAGTACCTTCAATAAATCTGCGTTTAAATATTGAACCAGGATGAGGTCTTCGTAACTGCTCTGGACGGATTACCTCTTCAGACTCTGTAACAAATGCTGGGATACTCATGGGTTATACTCCCGTAAATCAACGTTATAACAATCACCCTGCCAAAAATCACAAGTAACTGCTCCGCAAGGTTCGGTATTATTGACTGTAATGGTTACTGACCAAGCTTGTTCGTGATCAGGGTTATATTGGATAGCTCCAAGATCTTCTAGATCCTCAGGTACATGAGCTGCATCAATATCAAATAATATATCAACTACTTGATGGCGGTACCCTATTGGTAAAACACCATTATTTCCAGTCTGCCATACTATTTTTAGCTTATCAGATTTTATTGTTTTTATGCTCATACTTGAATCTATAGCTAATTTTCATGTTTAATATTACCTTAGAGGTAATGCTAAATCAATGATTATTACCTCTAAGGTTATTTAGTTGATGAGGTAATGGTATTAAAGCCGCTCTACCACTACACAAAGCAGAGGCTTTTTATTTTCTAGCTCATATCTGATAATACAGAGTAGGTTTATATTTAATCTGATAGGCAGCTATGAGCTTGAATTTAGCAATCAAAAAAATGTAAATTCGAGAAATATAGCTCATTTTAAATAAGCCACTTTTTCGCTAAGGCTTTAGCTTGCTATTAAGAATGTTATGTCAATGACCGCTTTTGACAGTATTGTAATTTCTGACGTGGCAAAGTTATATGTAATTTAATGGTTGCACAGAATGTAATTTGGGGCTGACCTACATGTTACTTTCCAATGTCTTTCGGCATTAAAATGTCTCAAAATTAATGAAATTGGTATAACACGGCATAAAGTGTTTCTGAACCAGCCGTCCTCAACGAGCATATTGAGAAGGCTTAGGTATAAACTAGCTAACTTTCTAAATTTTGGGCGTTAGCTATTATCGTTCAATTTTAAAATGTTCAAGTATTTTTGCCGACATTTCTTCTACTGAATGATTAGATGAGTCGATAAACGGTATATTTTCTTTACGGTACATACTATGAGTAGAAGATATTTCTAACTTACATTGTGCCATTGATGCATACGAGCTATTCATTCTGCGCTCTGATCGTATTTGGTGTAATTGAGTTTGGTTAATAGTTAAGCCAAACAGCTTAGGTTTTAGTTCTTTAAGAAACTTTGGTAGTTTAAGGTCAAACATATCATCGGCTGTAAAAGGATAGTTAGCTACCTTAACGCCATAATGCATTGCCAAGTAGACACTGGTCGGTGTTTTTCCTGTGCGTGATACACCAATTAGGATGATATCAGCAGATTTAAGTTTGCTGAGGTTGGCACCGTCATCAGCTTCGAGGGTAAAGTTAACCGCCGCCATCCGATTATTGTATTTTGAGGCACTAATAGTATGAGCTTTATGACCATTTGTTGATAATTTGAGTCCTAATTCTGACTGTAATACCCTCGAATAGTAACCTAAAAAATCAAAATAAATACAATGGGCGCTTTTAACTATTTCTCTAACGGTTTCCTTATCATAGGTATGAAATACAATAGGGAGTTCTCCTGATTCACGATATTGAGCTTCAATTAATGCTTTAACTTCATGTGCCTTCTCATTGTTTTCAACAAAAGGTATTGAAACTGAATCATATTCCGCTGAAAAAACGGAGAATAAAGCTTGGCCAAAAACTTCGGCCGTAATCGCCGTACCGTCTGAAATATAAAAAACAGATAATTTTTTGTCTCGAAAATTAGTTATCTGCTCAGGGGTCAGTAAATCCATTATTAAATCCTCTTACTTAATGAAACTCAGATGGTTATTATTCATACCCGCTACACTCAATTATTGCTTTCTTCTACTGGTAAAAACACATCAGGTCTGCCTTGCTCTCAATCTCACTAGCCAGCTATTGTTCAATTAAGTGTATAGCCCTGAAATATTTTTATTTGGTGTACAAGATCACCAACTTAATGATTCGGTATGATATTTATCCATCAAACATATTCGTGTTATTAGTGCAGGAGTTAAGTGTTCGACCAACAGATATTGTTAGGGGTAACGCGAGCCTGCAATATTTGTAAGCGTAAATCATTATTTTATAAAATGACTTTTATTACAGCTAAACGCTTGAGTTGACACATTATTACCTATCTCTGTATTTTGCTTTTTTACGCTTATATTCAAATCTTTTATATTTAAAATCTAACAAGCCTGTATTAATACATATAAAACCATTAATGTACCACAAGTAATATAATGACCTATATATAGATTACTTTACCCCGTTCGTTAGGTTTTTTCCAATGTTATCATTTACCGTTATATTGTCTAACACTTTACGTTAACGTTAATGCAATAATTGCTAACGTAAATTTAATTGTTCTTTATCAGTCACTTGAAATAATTAATAGGTTGTTTATATGGACTAAGATAAATTTTAAACAATTTAAATATTAAATTTTTAATTATTATGATTTCTATAGGTAAGCAATTAACAAATTTCTAGTTGCGTTTTATATGAGAAGTGTTATTTTATATATAGTTCATTGCTTGTTTGGAATTTAATTTTCAGCCATTGTTCTCTTTGTTTAACTTTAGTAAATGAATAGTTAAACAAAGAATTAATGCTTTGGAAGTAATGTGCAGATTTATTCGTTAATTTTTATATCAGGTTTTTCTTAAATGGGGATTTAAGCAAATGCAAAAACAGTACGTTGAATGGCTTTCAAATTTAGGGCTGGGCGACTTAGACAAAGTAGGCGGTAAAAATGCTTCTTTGGGTGAGATGATCAGTAATTTAACTAATAGCGGTGTTCGTGTTCCAACAGGATTCGCTACTACAGCTTTGGCTTTTAATGAGTTTATTACTCATAACAATTTAGATGAAAAAATAGCTACTGAATTAGCGAAATATGATGAGAGTAATGTCTCAAGCCTAAGTAAAGTAGGTGAGACTATTCGTAACTGGATCCTTGCTTCGCCATTTCAAGATGAACTGCAGGCACAGATTGAAACTTATTATGAAAAGACAGTTGCTGAGTTAGGCACAGAAGCAACTTTTGCTGTTCGTTCGTCAGCTACTGCAGAAGATATGCCAGATGCTTCCTTTGCGGGTCAACAAGAAACATACCTTAATGTTAGTGGCATCGAAGGTGTTTTATTAGCGATTAAAAATGTTTTTGCCTCTTTATTTAACGACAGAGCCATCTCATACCGAGTACACCAAGGTTATCATGAGATCGATTTATCGATTTCTGCTGGTGTTCAACAAATGGTACGCAGTGATAAAGGTGCGTCAGGGGTAATGTTTACCATTGATACAGAGTCCGGTTTTGAAGATGTGGTATTTATTAACTCGGCATACGGCCTAGGTGAAATGGTTGTTCAAGGTGCGGTGAACCCTGATGAATTTTACGTGTTTAAACCAAGTTTAAACAAAGGACTTAAGTCTATTCTTCGTAAGAATATTGGTCTTAAAGCGTCACAAATGGTATTTACTGCTGACACTGAATTAGGTAAGCAAGTTGAAATAATTGATGTGCCAGAAGCACAACGTCAACAGTTTTCATTAAATGATGATGAAATTCAAGAATTAGCAAAATTAGCCTTGATTATCGAAGCACATTATAAGCGTCCGATGGACATTGAATGGGCTAAAGATGGTATTGATGGCCAGTTATATATTGTACAAGCTAGACCAGAAACTGTACGTAGTCGTGAAAGTAAGCAAGTAATTGAAACCTACAAATTACATGAATCAGGAAAGGTTTTATGTGAAGGTCGAGCCACTGGCAGCAAAATTGGTGTTGGTGTTGCTCGGGTCGTTAGCTCAATTGCTGAGATGGACTTAATTCAAGAAGGCGATGTTATTGTTACCGATATGACAGATCCTGATTGGGAACCGGTGATGAAAAAAGCTTCTGCTTTAGTTACCAATAAAGGTGGTAGAACTTGTCATGCGGCTATTATTGCACGTGAATTAGGTATACCCGCTGTTGTTGGTTGTGGTAATGCAACTGATACCATTAAGGAAGGCGAAACGATCACGGTTTCTTGTGCTGAAGGTGATACGGGTATTATTTACCAAGGCGCCTTAAAATTTGAAGTAGTGACTACTAAAGTAGATTCAGTACCAGAATTACCAACGAAATTGATGATGAATGTTGCAAATCCTGACCGTGCATTTGGTTTTTCTAAATTACCTAATCAAGGTGTTGGTTTAGCGAGATTAGAGTTCATTATTGCTAACTCTATTGGTATTCACCCGAAAGCTATTTTCAACTTTGATCAACAATCTGAAGATGTGAAAGCAGCAATTATGGCGCGTACTGCTGGTTATAGCACACCAAGAGAATTTTATGTTGAGAAGTTAAAAGAAGGCATTGCAACTATCGCAGCCGCTTTTTACCCGAAAAAAGTCATTGTGCGTTTATCAGACTTTAAATCAAATGAATATTCTCATTTGATTGGCGGTCCACAATACGAACCAAATGAAGAAAATCCAATGATCGGTTACCGTGGTGTAAGCCGTTACTTGTCTGAATCATTTCATGAATGTTTTGTTTTAGAATGTGAAGCAATGAAACAAGTACGCAATGAACTTGGTTTAACTAACGTTGAAATCATGATCCCATTTGTTCGTACGTTAGGTGAAGGCCAAGAAGTTATTGAGCTATTGAAGCAACAAGGTTTACGTCAAGGTGAGAACGGTTTACGCGTTATCATGATGTGTGAAATTCCTTCTAATGCAATTTTAGCAGATCAATTTCTTGATATCTTTGACGGTTTTTCAATTGGTTCGAATGATTTGACCCAATTAACCTTAGGGCTTGATCGTGACTCTGATTTAATTGCGCACTTATTTGATGAGCGTAACGAAGCTGTTAAAGCGCTTATCGCTATGGCTATTAAGGCTGCGAAAGCAAAAGGCAAGTACATTGGTATTTGTGGCCAAGGTCCTTCAGACCATCCAGAGCTAGCCGAATGGTTACTTAAGCAAGGAATCGACAGCATGTCTTTAAACCCTGATAGTGTGGTTGAAGCAGCGATTAACTTAAGTAAAGTAGAACTTACTGGCGAAAACGCCGCTAAAACTGCTTAACAATCTGTAAATCACAATAGAGCAAGTAGATCACTACTTGCTCTACTTTTTTATGAGGAAATGTTCAGCACTTTTAACGCCGTATATTTTTCTAGCCCTCTCCTTTGGATATGTCATCCGTTGTACTACTCAATTTCATCTTTCTTGAATACTTAATCTATGTTTACAGATGATGGATCGGCCAATGACAAAATTTAAAGCGATATTTTAGTCCTCGAACAAGCGCTTGAGTCAAATCACTTCAACGTTGCGGTGATAATTTATTACAGCACAGTGAAATAATATGACAGAGCATTCTGTAACAGGCACTTATAATGGTAACGGGTCTAACTAGAATTGCAGGAGGTATATTTGATTGGGAAATGATAGTAATACTTTAGGCTTTTAGCTAAAAACCTAAAGTATGTCATTTATGCTTTATGATAATATTTTTATTATTTTTCTAAGCCATGAACGCAGCGCAATAAAGTAGTTTGAGCTGATTGTAAATGTCTTTCCAAGCTCATTATCGTACCAGCATTGTTATGCGTTATTAAATTATTTAATAAATCGATATGTTCATTAATGGCGACAGTAAAACGTTCTTGTTCACCGGTTTTATCCCATTGGTAGTGGTAATGACAAACAAAAGAAACAATATCAAAAAATTGTTGGGTAAAACGATTGTTGGCACTTTCTAATATTATTAAATGTAAATCTCTGTCTAAGTCTGGAAATTCCATATAGCGGTTTTCCATATTTTGACTAACTTCTTGATGCTTAATAAGCAAATCTTGTAATTTTTGCCAAACAGGATGTTCTTTCGGATATTTTAATAATTCTGTGATCGCACGCATTTCGACCATTTCTCGAAATGATATTAATTCACGGGCAAATTCTTCATCAAATTTTACCATTTTCCAACGACCACGCGGAATTTTTTCGATCAAACCATTGTTTGAAAATTTGATCAGAAATTCACGAACGGTAATTGTTGTACAACCTGAGTTTTTAGCCAAGCTAAGCTCTGAAAATCTG
This sequence comes from Thalassotalea sp., assembly GCA_051251725.1. Lineage (GTDB taxonomy): Bacteria > Pseudomonadota > Gammaproteobacteria > Enterobacterales > Alteromonadaceae > JALZUE01. Next base: position 221,528 of record JBPOFN010000003.1, read on the forward strand.
TCTCCGGGTAATAATTGCCCGGTATTAATTAAATTGAGAAAGTGCTTTTCTATTTGGATATCTTTAGTTGAGTTTTTATCTTTAATATCAAAAAAATCATCATCTTCAGGTTTGCGTAATACAACCTTATTGGGGCCATCTCTTTTAACAATGCCCTGCTCAATAAGATGCTCAACACATGAACGTACCGTTGTTCGACTAATATTTAATAATTTAGTTAGTTCTATATCGTTAGCCATCACATTTTGTCCATCAGCAAGATTGACAATTAGCGTAAGCATACGATTGATTGATTGTTTAAATAGGTAGGTTTTATTACTCACATCAGTTTCCTTGACAGGGTTAATCGATTGCTAAATTTGATAATCATGAGCATTTTATACGTAATTCTACAGATATTTACCTAAAAGTGTCCAGTTTAATATGAATAAATGTTTATTTAGCGTGGATAACGCAGTTTACTTTTATTCATTCTAGAAAAAATGTCTGTATTTTTCGATACAAACGACCATAAATTAAAATGCAGTCAGGTTAGATAAGCTGCGCTAACGTTAAATACTCACTGGGGTTATATTTAGTTTTATTCGGTATTGACTTGCTAAAAATCTCAATATACTATGTATTCTACTATATGTAAAAATACACTTTGTTTTTACATAAACAAGGCGCGTGCTGAGCCGTTAGCTCTCTTTATAGTTATTATTCTTTTTTTTATTTTTGGTGTGCGGGCAGGGTGCCAGTTTTTTTTATCGGTTAATCGATGTATTTAACTCGTCATGCGAGAAGCTTAATTATATTTCGCCAGCACCATTTAAAGGTAATGTTACAAACAAAATAACAGGACAAGAGATAACATTTGATTCATATAAGCATTAATTTATATGAATATTATAAGCAAAACATAAATCTGGAAAGACACTAATGAAGAAATCTGTAAACCTTCTAGTAATAGTAATTTCGATACTGAACATATTTATCAATACGAGTGCAATCGCAAGTAGTATTACTGATCAGAGTGATCGCCCCAACGTCATTGTTATTCTTGCCGACGATATGCAAACAGGCGTTACCGGTTTTGAAGGTAATCCAATTATCAAAACGCCAAACATTGATAAATTAGCAACCGACGGTACGGTTTTTTCCAAAGCTTTTGCTACGAGTGCTGTTTGTACACCAAGTAGAACAACATTATTAACCGGTTTATACGAACGACGTCACGGAGTTAATTTTAACTCTAATAGTAGTATGAGCAATCAGGCTTATCGCCAAACTTACCCTATGTTGTTGAAAGATTCAGGTTATTTTGTGGGTTATGTTGGAAAGAACCATACGCCAATCGGTAAAAATGAAGCGGGTAAAACAGGTTATTACAGTGGCATTATGGATAAAAGCTTTGATTATTGGTATGCCAGCCATAAGCATTTAACTTTTTACCCAAAAGATATAAAGCGACACGCCATTTTCAAAAATGCTAAGGCTGATACGCAAATTGAAATTATCGAAGAAGGGGTTGAAAACTTTATGCTACCAAATGAAGCGTTTAAAGCAGGGTATAATTTTCTTGATAGTCGTCCTAAAAACAAACCCTTTGCTTTATTAATTAATTTTAACGTGCCACATGCTAGTTCAACGGGCTCAATGGAACTACGTGACAGTGACTTAGCGCTTTATAAAAGTACATATCGTGATCAATTAAGTAATGTAACTATTCCAGAAACTTACACTGCTGAGAAAGATATTAAAAGTCCTAAGTTACCTAAAAATGTTTATAACGGTAAATACTTAGAAACTTATGATTATGTTAAAAACCCAGATAATTTGAAAGAACGCATTATTCGCGAAATTCAAACCATAACCGGTATTGATAAATTAATGGGGAAATTAGTAAAACATCTTAAAGAGCAAGGTGTAGCCGATAACACTATTATCGTGTTTACCTCAGATCACGGTTTAATGCATGGAGAATTTGGCTTAGGTGGCAAAGTGCACTTATATGATCCTTCAGTACGTATACCCATGATTATTTATGATCCAAGAATTGACAAAACCAAAATAGTAGCTAAAAACGATGACATCGTCGCGTTAGTCGATATTGCTCCTACCATCCTTGACCTAGCCCAAATAGCTATTCCTGAAGAATATCAAGGTGCTAGTTTAAAGCCATTGTTAGATGTTAGGTCCGCTGACAAAGTTAAATGGCGACAGGAAATATTCTTAGAAAATATGATGACCATTCAAAATTACCCGCGTATGGAAGGGGTTCGCAGCCATAAATGGAAATATATTCGCTACTTTGATAAGCAAAAAGATCAAGATTATGCCGCCATGAGTGTTGCATCTATCAATGGCGAAAAACCAATTTATGAAGAGTTATATGATCTTGAAAATGATCCGCTTGAAATAACCAATCTCATTACCGAGCCTAAGCATGCTGATACCGTAAAATATTTACGTGAAAAAAATGCGCAGCTTGTAAAAGAATATCGTGGTGATAAACCATTTAATACTTATATCAATTAAAAAATACAAAATTACTCTTTGAGTGAAAATGGGAAAAAATATGAATCTATTAAAGTCATTAACGAAAAAAAGGCTAAGAAAGTTTAGCTTTTTATTATGTGTTTTGGGTACTGCTGGCTGTAGTGAGGTGTCAGATCAGGCTCAACAGTCAGATGAAAATCAGCAACAAACACGGCCCAATATTGTTTTAGTGATGACTGATGACCAAGGGTATGGTGATTTCAGTATGTATAACAATCCGATTGTTAAAACCCCTGAAATTGCAAAACTGGCAGCACAAAGCCAGCGTTTTACTAACTTTCATGTTGATCCAACCTGTTCACCAACGCGTTCGGCCTTATTGAGTGGTAAATATTCATTAAGAGCGGGTGTATGGCACACCGTAATGGGTCGTCATATGCTGTCTGATCAACATGAGACTATGCCAGAGTTATTAAAAGAGGCTGGTTATAAGACCGCAATGTTTGGTAAATGGCATTTAGGAGAAAACTATCCATTTCGTCCACAAGATCAAGGCTTTGACCACGTCTTAATTCATGGCGGTGGTGGTGTCGGACAATCGCCTGATTATTGGGATAACGATCAATTTGATGACACCTATTACCTAAACGGTGAAGAGAAAACTTATGATGGTTTTGCTACAGACGTATGGTTTGATGAAGCTATTGATTACATTAAACAACAAGACAGTAGCAAAACACCATTCTTTTTATACTTAGCAACTAATGCACCTCATGTACCGTGGCGTGCACCTGAAGATTATATTGAGCCTTATCGCGCATTAGGTTTAAACGATGATCTTGCTAATTTCTACGGTATGATCACAAACATTGATGACAATGTTGCCAAATTGCGTAAAACCTTAGATGAAGAAAAACTCACCGATAATACATTATTTATTTTTATGACAGATAACGGCTCAGTTATCGCTTCAAAAAGCAATGGAGAACCACTTAACTGGATCCCTGAAGATGTACAATTAGCGATTGAAGCTAAAACGGGTAAAAAATTAACCACGTTAAATAATCATATGCGTGAAGGTAAAGCGTCAGTATACGATGGCGGCCATAGAGTTCCTCTATACATCAGTTGGCCAAATGGTAACTTGAATGCACCTGCCGATATTGATGACTTAACAGCTCATTTTGATCTAATACCTACCATTCTTGAACTGGCTAATGTTGAAGCAAAAGGAATTGATACTGATGGCATCTCGCTTGTACCAGCTTTAAGAAAAGCCGAAAAATTACCTAACAGAACATTAGTTGTTACTAATCAACGAGTTTTAAATCCTGATCCACAACGCCCATATGCTGTTATGCAAGGTAACTGGCGCTATGTTCATGCCGTACAAACAGGTGGTGTAGAGTTATTTGATATTACTAATGACCCTGGTCAAACAAATGATATCAGCGCGCAACATCCTGAAAAAGTGACTGAATTAGCAAAAGTTTATGAACAGTGGTGGCAACATGCAACAGGTAAAGGAACACCAACTACACGTCCTATTATTGGTAGTCAACATGAAAACCCATCGCGTTTAACGGGTATGGACTGGTTATCACCAAATACTGATCAAGTTCCTTGGTGGCCTGGTTTTGGTACTGATAAATGGGGTAAAGGCCATGGTTGGGTTGGCAATGAAGAAAAATTCATTGTTTCTCCTTGGGCTTTAAAAGTCGCTGAAAGCGGAACTTATACAATGACGCTTTATTTGCATGACATACCAGCGAATAAAGTGATCCCAAGAAGTTTTGCTCATATCGAATTGAATGGCACTGTTCACACAATGCCTATTCCAAAGGGTGCTATATCAACAACATTTACTGTTGAATTAACTGAAGGTGATATAGATATCCGCGCATGGTTTGATGATAAATCAGATGAAAGTGGGTTAAGCGAAGGCCTAGCTGCATTTTATATGTACGCTAACAAACTATAATTATAAGTGAGAATATTAATGAAAAAATTAGCATCAGTTCTAACACTAGCCACCATTATCTTGTCATCATTTGCAGTGCAAGCTAAAGGTAAGGCGACAGTTGATATTTGGGATACAAATGATGACAAAAAAGTTTCATTTGATGAGTACTCAGTAGGTGTTAAGAAAAAAGGAAAATTAAAAAAGCGTTTCGAAGGTTATGATAAAAATAGTGATGGCTTTTTAACACCTGATGAAATGAATGGTGTTCCAAAACCAAGAAATAAGAAACAGAAATAAGTAACGAAATAAAACCGACTTGATATTAAATTAAGTCGGTTTTTTGTAATTAATAATACAGGTAATACTTTAATCTTCATAATTAGGACATTTAGCATCTATTTATGCATTGTTTACTGTACAAGCAGAAGGTTAACGTTTTGCAAAAAGGGATAAAAACAGTGATGATTTTATGACGGCAGATAAAGCCAGTAAAATTAAACTAGCTAAAAATAAAAAGTAATAGATTAACCAAATAATACCTAGGAACCTAGTGTAATTACAATTATTTACACTAGGTCCTTCTTTATAATTTTTAACCTGTTTATTGAAAAAGCATAGAGTATATTAATCTAATAATCTTGATATATATGTTTGACGAAAACTAAAATGTTGATATTCTGTTTTTAGCCAACACTATGATTTTTAAATGTTTTTAACATGATGAAAATATACGGAAAGCCAAACAAAAATTATAAATTATAAAATTGAAGGTAAAAAGTATGAAAAAATTATTTACAGTATTATCGCTAGTGACATTATTTTCAACACCATTTTTAGCCCACGCTGAAATGTCTCGTTTTCAATCTTTAGACGCCGACGCTGATGGTAAAATAAGCGTTGAAGAATTCACGGCGAAAGCTAAAAAGAAAGCTAAAGCTGAAGCTATGTTTAAAAAACTTGATACCGACGCTGATGGTTCTTTGAGCGAAGAAGAAGCTGGAAAAATGAAAGCTAAGAAGAACAAAAAGAAAAAACAAAAAGACCAAGAATAAAACTGATAACTAAAATTTAGCAAGCTTAAAAAGGTAAAACATGAGATTTATAAAACATGCACTATTATTCATTACGTTAACGTTTCACTTTAATAGCGTTTTTGCCAATGAAGTATTAGACACCTTAGATAAGCTTGCTATATCAGAGCAAGCACCAAAAATTTATTCAAATAAGTTACTGGATGATGGTTTCAAAGAAATTTATTTTGAAGGTGCAACATATGAAGGAAAACAAACCAGAATATTTTCTTTTTATAAAGCGCCTAAAGGGCAAGGTCCATTTCCTGCTATGGTTTTGGTTCATGGTGGTGGTGGCAGTGCATTTAAAGAATGGGTTCAAAAGTGGAATGACGCAGGTTTTGCTGCTATTTCAATTGCCACAGAAGGGCAAACAGGTACCTTATCAGGACAAAAACAACCTAAATGGGTTAAAAATGAATGGGGGGGACCAAGACGCCCTGGTATTTATAATGATCCGAAAAAACCAACCAATGATCAATGGATGAACCAATCAGTTACAGCAACGATTCAAGCGCATAATTTATTAAGATCATTTGATGAAGTTAAAAAAGATCAAATCGGCATTGCAGGTATATCTTGGGGTGGAGTTATAACATCTACCGTTATGGGGTTTGACCAACGATTTTCTTTTGCTATTCCTATCTATGGCTGTGGCTTCCTTGACACCATGAAAAATAAATACGGCAAAGGGCTTTCTAGACCTTCTCATAGTTACTATCGTGAAATATGGGAACCAGCGCTAAGAATTGCCAAATTTAACAAACCGACCCTTTGGATGACAGGGCTAAAAGAAAATAATTTTTCACTAGATGCTCAGGCCAATACTTATAAATTATTGCCAGAGAAGCATTATCAAAGCATTCAACCCAAGCTAAAGCACAGCCATAAATCTGGATGGGCCCCTAAAGAGCAGTATGAATTTGCGCAATCGGTTATTGATAACCTAACAATACCTTATTTCTATGAGCCAAAGCACTTAAAAGACGCTATTAGCGTTAAAGTAAAACATGTTAATAATGTGTCTGAAAAAGCGCAAACAACTTCAACCCTTTATTACACGAATGACACAGGACACACTTTAGATCGAGTTTGGCAGCAAATGCCTGTTTCTATTGAAACTTCAGCTGATCACATAACACTGAATTCAACCTTGCCAAAAACCGCCACAGCATGGATTTTTAATATAGAGCATAACGGCTTAATTCACAGTAGTGAGTTTTTTGAACATGATAAATAATTAATCTAGTGCTTGTTATGTTCAAGCTAGGTAACTAATTTGAACATAACTTAAAGGTAGTGGTATCTATATAACCAGAACTCTGGCTAAGCCGAGCCCTCGATAACGATCTTTTTAAGCCTAGCGGCGTTGGGTTTTCTAGCAATAGCCAGCTATTAGGTACGAAAATCCGCCTTGGTATAGATAAAAATTTCGTTATCGAGTGAGCTTGAACCTAAATTTAACTTACTGGAATTTAAAAAATCTTTGAATTATTTATAAAAAATCTAAAAGACACTTCTTATCCAGAGCTCAGGTTATATAAATATTTTTAAAAATATGACTACTACCGAGTTATCTAAGTACCGCACAACTTCTTCCCGTCACTTTCTATTTTTAGCTCTGTGTCTTTTCCTATTTAATTCAGTTAGACATAGCAATTAGCTTGTTTTCTGTAAAACAACAGATAAAAAGATCAATAATTATGGCGAGCATATATTGTAAAATGGCTATAAAATATAGCCAGAGCAATCTCAAATTAACCACTTTAATTCTTGAGAACAGAAATAATATAAAGCACAAAACACCCAAATAGTCACAACCAATAACCCAAGTCTCTCTTATTTTTTGAGTCTCTATTCAGCCTAGTATCATCCCAATTTCTATTATATCCATTGTAAAGTTAGGTAAAAGCTATCGAGAAAATTGACTTTGAATATCGCGCTGTATTATTATATTT
>JBPOFN010000030.1:0-52752 GCA_051251725.1 Thalassotalea sp.
ATCTAGCATGATCACTTTTTCCACTTGAACGATCTTGCCCATGTGTCATGCTATGGCCATTTACTTAGCTAACTTAACATCGAGCAAGCATGGGCGATGTAGGTGCATTTTGGGATAATGCGGTTGTCGAAAGGTTTTTCGGTCGCTTGTAACATGATTGGTTATTAAAAGTACCACAACCTAGTCTGATTATATGATGAATGATGTTGCTGAGTATAATGCGGTATTACAATTTAGAAAGGCTTCATACGGCTAATGGTGAACTGTCGCCAATAGCGTATGAAAATTATTTAAGAAAAGTGTCCTGTTGTAGTTAACCAGATCACGTCGAGCTGGTTAACTATTTTAGAACAAGTTCAGGTTAATTAATTTATCACTACTTCTTTGCGTAATAACCTAATGACTAATAATGTAATGAAAAAATAGGAGATAGAACCACCAGAACTGGTCTCGTTTTTAGGCTCATGGTCTAGCTGTGGTTTAGGCATCGGTTCAGGTATAATTTTAACCGCTACCACGGATATATCAAAATCTCTAGTACTAGAAAGGCCATTTATACTAGTCGCTTTAACCTTAAATGAATAATCACCAACCGTTGATACTTGACCTATTAACTCGGTGCCGATTAGTGATAACCCTGTGGGTATATTTGTGATAGTAAACTCAATCACCTCACCATTTTCAGCTTTAAAAAAATTAGAAAAATCAATCTTAATCATGCTTCCTACGTCGAATTCAGCAGGCGATAAGTCGGTATTTAAAACTGTCGGGGCAGCAGGTGATGGGTTAATAGTACGGTAAAAAACTGATTTCACGCCACCTTGAGCAGGGGCGCCAAAAGTTGCATCATCAAAATCTATTTTACCCGTTATGCCATATTTATAATGATACTGACCTTCAGCGCCATAAGCGATATCAACCGGTAAATCGAAGGTTTTAGATGTGCCAGCTTCACAACAATATCTATAATCAGGAAGCATTCTTAAACCAAGTTGCGCCTCGAATAATGAATCTGGATATACTTTGATGCCGGGGGATTCGTTCGCCGCATAAGTGTCAGCTTCAAACGAAACACTTTTACCGTGTAAACCACTAAAGTAGGGTTGCAAGTAAGTGTGACCATTTCTTTGATGTGGACGCCAGAAATTATAACTATCCGGTCCACCACTTAACTCAAAATTCCAAAAAACAAAATATTTCAGGTGATGTGGATAAGATGAATGTGAACCACCATTTTTATCAAAGTGTCCTTTACCTACGTTATCATAAAGCGATACATAAGGGCCGCCGCCATGGGAATCGATATTTTGTCCGTCTTTCATTTTATAGCGTAAATATACTGCACCAGCGTTTCTTTGTGCAACGCCTGGGCCATGATGGTGGCCAGCTATATCTTGAGAATCTTTAACTAAAACACCATAAGATTGACTCACGTTAATAGAGGTGTGAGCTTTTTGACCTGAGATCAGTACATCAGAAACGGTAACAGCTGACGATGTTCTAATAAATAAACATTGGTTAAAGTCTTTAAATTCAACATTATTTATCCAGCCGTTGTGAACCAGTTCCATTTGCAGCGCAGTCCAGCCGTAATCATGGATGTTATCTTTTTCACCGTTTGGAAATAACTTATGGTGAATAAATGTTTCACCATAGGAAGGCCAATTGCCTAAAAAATGAATGTCTTCAATGCCTACATTTTCTAACATGGTAATTTTATTTACTGTGGCGTTATATGATTTTTTTATTGTGATATGTAAGGGTTCACGTAGGGTGATAGTTTTCTCGTTTATCGATTTAACCGTGTGGATCTCTCTAATGTGCATACCACTGTTAATATCCCATTCTGCACCAGTTTCAGTATCTCCTAAATAATCTCCAAGTTGATTTTGGTTTTTATAAAGTCGTATTAAAACCTTTTGTCCAACCGATAGATGTGTCGCATCTTCAACTTGTAATGAAAATGTTTCGCGAGGCGCATCTGCGATTATAGTTGTTATCATAGGCTCTGAATTGTTCTGCGGCGAAATTTTAAACATGTGTTTGCCGTAATATCTATCAGGATCAGCCCCTAGTTTGGGTTTATCAACAAATATTATCGTACCATTATTACCCGTGCCTTTGCCTCGTAGTAAAATATTACTGCCTTGAATTGAAATGTATTGGTTAGTATCTTGGTTCGGGCTTACTTTATATTGTCCGGCCTCAAATTGAACTATGGCTTTACCACCGTTACTTGTATGAGCTTCGGCGGCGTTGATAGCTGCTTGGACTTCTACATCATCATATTGGTCATCGTCAGGAAACGCGCCGTAAGTACTAACATCGAAGACTGTCCACGTTGAAGTATCAATAATAGGCTTTTCAGAATACTCGTAACCCGCATAGGAAAAATCAGGTAAGGTTGGTTCTGTGCCGTTTGATTTTGCTGTTTTGAATTGTTGCCACAAACTTGATTCAACAGCCTGTGCGCTTGATAAAGTTGATAATATCGTTGTCAGTAACACGGTTTGAATGGCTTTTTTAATGAAAAGCTTCATGAAATTCCCCCTATGATATTTCAGATACTGTTGTTGATGATAAATTCGTCGCAGTATCCATATTATTAATGTAAATAGCTGATTAAGTCGCCACTTAATAGATGATGTACCGGAATGGCGCAATCAACAAACAGTGGCTTATATAAAGAAGAGCCAAAAAATCAAGGTATTGATACCCTTAAAAAACTATATTTTATGGCACTAATCACTTTTCTAATTAAAGACGACCTATTGCATAGATAATTCAAGCATTCGATATGATTGATTTAATCAGCCTTACTATGCTGGTAAACAACTAATTGAATGTAAAAAGCCTGATGATAAAAATATCATCAGGCTTTTTATGTTTATCTTTTAATTGCTATCAGCCTTTGATTATCTCGCTCTAATATAACATTTTTTAGCCACACCAGGTTTTGGGTCGCTGCCGAAAACGGCTCTAGTACAAGGAATATCAGAAGTTACATTATATTTAAAGATGTATTCGCCCTTAGCGCCAAATGCAACATTGATCGGGGCTGAAATATTTACAGTGGCGCCTTCATTGGCTTTAAATGAATATCCGCTCGGCGTACTTATTTTTTGAATGAAACATTCTTTTTTAACGCCGGGAGCAGGGTCACTACCAAAGCTCTCCCGGTCACATAAAATATCCGACTGTAAATTATACTTTGTGGCGTAATTACCATTTGCACCAAATTTTACAATACTTAAACTGGTAACAACTACATTTTCATTTTCTTTAGAAGTGAAGAAAAACTCTGCAGGTGCGGCAGGTCGATAATAAACAACTTTCTTTGTGCCAGGTGTTGGGTCGCCAAAAGTAGCTGTATTAAAATCAACAATACCTGAAACGTTATATTTAAAGTTATATTTACCTTCTGTACCAAAGGCGATATCAACTTTATCAATAAAACTTTTGCTGCCACCTTCAGTACCCAAATAGGTAAAGCCAGGTAATCTTCTCAAGCCAAGTTGAGCTTCAAATAAAGATCCCGGTTCTACTTTACTACCTTGTGATTCATTTGCGGCCAGAGTGCTATTTTTTAACGACACATTTTTACCATGTAAACCAACAAAGTAAGGTTGAAAAAAAGTATGACCGTTACGTTGGTTTGTACTCCAAAAATCATAAGAATCTGGCCCGCTATCCATTTCAAAATTCCAGGCAACAAAGTGGCTCAAATGGTGTGGGTAAGAAGCTTGGTTACCGCCATTTTTATCCATATTACCTTTACCAACACTATCATAGAGTGATGCATAGGGCCCGCCGCCATGAGAGTCTATTGCTTGGCCGGTTTTCATTTTATAGCGAAGGAAAACACCACCTGAGTTTCGTTGTGAAACGCCAGGACCATGGTGGTGGCCAGCTGTATCTTCAGAATCTTTAACTAAAATGCCGTAAGATTCACTGATAGCAATTGATGCATGTGCTTTTTTACCTGAAATTTTCACTTGTGAAACAGTAATAGCTGATGATGTTCTAATGGCTAAGTTTTGGTTAAAGTCCTTAAACTCAACATCTTTGATCCAGCCATTGTTAACATGGAGCATTTTCATTGCTGTCCAGCCATAATCATGAATATCGTCTCTTACGCCGTTAACGGTTTTATGGTGAATAAAGTCTTCACCGTATTTAGGCCAATTACCGACAAATCTGATGTTTTCAACACCAACGTTATGCAACATATTGATTGAACGAATTGAGACATCGTAAGACTTTTTTAGCGTGATATGTAAGGGTTCACGTAAGGTTATCGAATTACCATTTATTGCCTTAATAGTATGAATTTCACGAATAGCTATGCCATTACTGTTAACGCCTTCCCAATCAGCACCTATGGGGAAACCTGAAAACATATCATCGGTTAGATCCGTCGTACGAGCCCAAAGCACTATTTTTTGCCCAACGTTAAGCTCGCTAGAATCTTCAACTCTAATTTTAAACGTTTCCCGTTGTGCATCTGCATCTAACATTGTAATTGTTGATCTGCTTAATTCATGATCTGGCGGTGAAAATACAAACATCGGATTACCATAAACGCCATTAACTGAACCCAAACCTACTTTAGGTTCAGCGACAAAAATAACAGTGCCGGTACTAGCACTAGTACCTTTACCTTTAAGTAAAATATTGTCGCTTTGGATCGTGATGATTTGATCAACTCGATTGTTTGGGCTGACTCTATATCGACCTTGTTCGAATTGCACAATACCTTTACCGTTTGCTTCTGCAGCATCAATAGCGGCTTGAATCCCAGCATCGTCAAAGCTGTCGTCATCTGGTGAAGCACCAAAATCTGCAACATTAAATACCTTCCAATTATTCGTATCTAAAATTGTTATTTCTGAATATTCGTAACCAGCATAGGAAAAATCTGGCAAGGTTGGCTCAGATCCATTTGACTTTGCTGTTTTAAATTGTTGCCATAAAGTTGATTCGACAGCCTGCGTACTAAATGCGAGTGTCGCTATGCTCGAAATGAGTAGTAGTATTTGTCCACTTTTTTTAATTAATGGTTTCATGAAGTTCCCCGATTGTGTTCAAGATACCCGCTTATGTTGATTAACAATTCAGCACGGTATCCTTATTATTATATTAACTTCAGACAATTAGCTTTAATTTATCTTTATTTTAAATTTAATTGACGCTAATCACGCTTAAAGTTCCTACATAGAGCATTTGTGTAATAAAAAACAAATGCCTATATTAAGAAAAGCCAGCCAAGCGAGGTATTGATACCCATATAAGATATTTTTGTTCACCGTAATGCTTGTATTAAGCATTTATTAATGGCCATTTACAGCTTTTTTAAGGTACAGCTACTTTGCTAGTAAACCTTTTAATGATTTGAATGTATGGTTGAGGAATACTCTAGGTTATGAAAATAGTTATCTAAAAATTAATAAGCTCATATAGTTAGATGGAATATTTAGATGATAATTTGGATAATGAAAAAGATATGTTTTGAAGGGGGGGATTGCAAAGAAATACTACCTGTATTACGGTTATCGCAACACAGGTAGAAAGTACACTCAACATTTATTTACTTGGAAGTTTCAGTGGCGTGGCATAGTTACTTGTTAACTGGAGTGAATGCCAATTTGTTGAATTTTAATAAGTTGTTACCATCACCTTTAAAAACAAAAGCTAAACTTGCTTTAGACGATTGAGGCGGTAGTTCACAACTAACATCGACAAAGGCTGCTGATGTGGCTGCTGGTACATAACATGTTGTTAACAACTTACCTGTTGGTGAACTATCACGAACTTCAATGCTTGTTTTTTTACTTTTAGCTTGAGCAGTCTGCTGACTAGGTTGCACATTAAACGTTATCGTTTTAGCGACAACTAAGTTCTTAATATTCGGGAAAACAAGATAAGCGTTATTGTTAATATTTTCTAACAAGAAACCATCACCAAGTTTTTCTTTTTTGATGATATCTGCCGACTTTTCATAAAACCATTCGGCTTCAATTTCTGGCCAGTTCGCATCATATTGGCCGACACCGGTAGAAAAATGTTTATCAAGAAACTTAGTGTCAGTAACAATTTTTCCGTCATCGGTAAAGTGGGTGTAGCTTATAATACTCTCTCTAAACTTAAAGCGATGACCTTTAATGTAGTAACACCAAATATGATAAAATTGTCCTTTCCATTCAAAGAAACTGCCATGGGCATAGCCATTTAAATTGTGGCCAGTACCCACCGCACCAACGGTTTCATATGGACCATAAACATTTTTTGAGATTGCATAATCTCTACCCCAACTTAAATAATAAATACCGTTACGTTTAAAAAGGTAATTCTTATCTTGCCATACTGGCGCGTTTTCCCATTCGCTACCATTAATGACGATCCTTTTCGGTTTTTCTGCCAGTGACGACATATCATCATTCAATTGGGCAATGTGGTAATCAAGGTTGCCGTGTTTGTCACCATAAATAATATATGGAGTTTGATTATTGTCATCATCCACAAATACAGTCGGATCATGTTTGTCTACTAGCGGCGTACCTCGCTTATCAACAAAAGGGCCGCCTGGTGAATTAGACTCCATAACACCTGCCGAGCGATCTCGGTCAGAAAAGTAAAAGTAGAACTTACCATTGCGGGTTGCAGCATCACCTGCCCAAGCATCAACCGAATCATCGGCTAAATAATTATCTTTTGGGGAAATGATTGTTTCTAACTGCCAATTGATCAGATCATCGGTTGAAAAAACACGCCAATCTTTCATTACCCATAGCGGATCAGTAGGAGAGTCATCATGGCCACTATAAAGGTAAATTTTGTTATTAAATACCCGTACATGGGGGTCTGACACCCCTACGCCCGGTATAATCGGATTATCAGCAAACGCTGAAGGTACAATAAATAATATTGTTGCGATAAGCTGTAATAGCAGAGGGATAGCGATTTTTTTCATATTAATAATTCCACAGGTTAGTTGTTTTTTTTACTCCCTTTCTCCTAATAATTAAAGTTGGTTAATAGATAGGACAAGGGAATACTGCTCTTATTAAGAAGAGCCAGAAAAAGGGCTGATTGATACCCTCTAATTTGATTGGAATAAAAAGCATGTAAGTTCATCCACATGCTTTATCTGATCTTTATAACATTTTCTTTTGTGCTGCTTCGGTTAGCGTTTTAAAGTATTCATTACTTTTAAACTGAGAACTAGCAGACCAAGCCACATTTTCTTTGGGTAAATAGACCATTAATCGTTCTTTAATCGATTGATAACGTGATTCAGCGGCTAAGTTATGCCATTCATTGGGATCATTTTCATGGTCATAGAGTTCTTCACTGCCATCTTCATAACTAATATAACGATACCTATCGGTTTTAATTGAGTGATTATTAGGGCCAAAAGTTGTCACCGCTGCATGCTCCCATAAAGCGTCAGGCTTATTTAATAATGGCGTGATATCTTTGCCTTGATTATCTGGATTTTCAGGTAAACCGCACATTTTCACTAAGGTTGGGTATAAATCTAATAAACTTACAGGGCGGCTACTTACCTGCTTGCCAGAAGACTTAGGTGGTTTAATAATAAGCGCAGTACGAGTAGAGGTTTCCCATAAGGCCATTTTAGCAAACCGGTTTTTCTCACCCACATCGTAACCATGGTCGCCCCATAAAACTACGGCAGTATTATTGGCATATTCACTTTGTTCAAGAGCGTCAAGCACCATACCAACGCAAGAGTCAACAAATGACACACAGGCTAAATAGGCTTGCACCATATATTTCCATTCACCATTTTCAATGGCCCAGTCGGTGGTTGGCATCATTTTGTATTCGGCGATGCGTTTAGCTATTTCGGGCACGTCGTTTAAATCACCCGTTAAATAAGGTGGTAATACGATGTCTTCAATGGGATGTAGATCAAACCATTTTTGTGGCACTGTCCACGGCACATGAGGCCGTAAAAAACCACCCGCCATAAAAAATGGTTTATCATGTTTGATGTTTAATTGTTCAACGAGCCACTTAGCTGAATGGTAATCAGGCATTTGATCATCTCGCTCTGGAAATGCGCCCCAATCGGTACTGGTGCCTTCTTTATCCCACTTTAATGGGGTGGGAGAGTAGGGACCAAACATCGGCTCTCTGCCGCCGAACACATCAAAACTTCCTTCTGCGACACTGTCATGGAAAATTTTTCCAACACCTGCAGTATAATAACCATGTTTTTTAAAGTACTCACTCAAGAAAATAGATTGTGCCGCTTTGTTGTTGGCTGATTTAATATCATTGTCTTGAATGTGGCCATAAATGCCGGTGGTTGAAGGCGCTAAACCTGTCATAATACTGGCGCGTGATGGACCACATAAAGGCGCAGATGCATGGGCATTGGTAAAGGTAGTCCCTTTTGCAGCTAGGCGGTCAATATTGGGTGTTTTAGCATTAGGGTGGCCACCGATTGCGCCGACCCAATTATTTAAATCATCAACCGAAAGCATGAGTACATTCGGATACTCTTTTTTTAGTTCAGTTAACCAATCAAAACTTGTGGTGCAGGCTGCTGTTAACACACCAGCACCACCGAGTAGGAAATTTCGTCTATTAATCATCTTATTATCCTGCTTCAATTGAGCATAACTACAGTTCACACCAAGTTAAGATAAAGAACTGTAATTTGCCCAACAGAAAAACGTTAATTATTGCGTAAAGTTGAGGTTATTTACTCATTTCATACGCTATTTTGCGTTCATTTGCTTCGATAAAGTAAAAATCACCATAAACAATCGGAGTATCAATTTCGCTGGCGGCAGGAAGGTTTCCTGTTGCTTCAGCTAAAACAAAGCCAAAATCCAAGCTATTTGGTCGACCCTTTTTACTACGATCAGTACGATAGTTATTGGTCAGCTCAGCCATAATATTATCCGCTAATTGGGCGTATCTTTGCTTTGCTTTTTCATCTTTGCTGATAATGGCATAACGATATAAGGCTGATGCAAACACGGCTGAGGCTGATGAATCACGAGGAATTTTCTGGTGGCTTTGAGCATAAGGTTTGCTACCACAAGGGACTAATTTACCACCTTGTAAGATCGGCTCACCATACCAATTTTCTTTGTCCTGAAGTTGTATTAGTGACTCACTCGATAGTATCGAGGCATCTAAGATCTGAGGACGATAACCAGTATACGGTTTAATGTTCGCTTCCATTCGCTTGTCACACAATTCAAGAATACCTGAATAGATGGCTGTGGCAGGGGAGGTGTTTTCAGCATATTCATAAGCATTGTCACGTGCAGCAAAAAAGTCCCAATAAGGTACATAACCGTCTTCTAAAAGATGCTCTACACTGCCAAGTAAACGTTGTAAGTGCGCTTTAAAGTCAGGATATGATGATAAATCCACTTTAGCATTTTCAATTGCTTCTACCACAGTCACGAAACCATATAACGACCAAGCTTGACCTCTAGCCCAAGCTGAAATATTACCTAGCCCTTGCCAGTTTCCTGGTTTATTCGCACCATAATCAAAAACATGATAAGCCAATGGGTAGTTTTTTTCGATATCAGATTTGTCATAGAAATAATGGTTTAAGCCTGTATATTTGGCGTGATTGAAGGCTATTTCGTGGTAACGTTCAACATCGCTATCTAATAAATATTCTAAATTCATTAAGTTATCGACAATAACAGGATACGCCCACGGGTCAGAGAGTGAATATGGGGTAGTTGTGGGCTGACCTTGTTCAATGGTACTTAACTTCATTGTGGGAATGAAATCCCAAGATTTAATTACCCCTTTTTCATCACTATAACGTGATGCTAAGGTTGCGCGACCAGTATCTAACGCTTCAAGGTAAGCTTTACGTGTATCCATATCAAGCTTATTGTAATGCAAGGCTTCACCGAACGAGTCGTACAGCATAAAACCTAAGTCATGTGTAGAATCTAAGGTGGTATCAGCAAATAAAGTTTTTTGATAATAACGGGCAGTATCAAATAATTTTTCTTCTTCACCTACTGTCCATGTAATGTTTTGTTTAGCCGATAAAAGCTTCCAAAGTGCGCCAGGGAAAAAACCATTTGTCCATATCTGGTATTGATCGGCAAATATACCACCTTGTTCTTCTGAACGTGGAATACAAATCATAGCGGGATCTGCTTTACACGCTTCGGGTAGGTGAAGGTGTCGCTTATTTTCTAAATGGTCGATCATTTTTAAATACTGATCTTTAGCAAACGTTAAGTTAGCTTGTGCAGTTTCAATGGTAAACGTGGTTGAAGCTTTAGTTGTATCATTATCGTTAGTTTGCTTTGAACAGCCGTTGAGCACTAGGTAACTACCTAAAATGGCTGAGATGTAACTACTTTTTTTCATTTTTATACCTATTTAATATAAGTTTACTAATTGTTAAAACGCGGCACTAAACCGTCTCACAATGATTGCGAGAGCTGATTTAGAAAGTTGATGGTGCGTATTTCCATCAACTGTAAACGCATAAAGTTCACTAAATTTATGTTAAAAATTAATTTTTTTGTTGGGGACTTATTCTTTGATGATATAGACACCGTATTTTCCTGAGGTATCTCTTTCTTTCCAATCAGTTTGTAACCCTAAAAATTTAATATCTGGGTGATAATTTTCTATTAGGCCAATTTTATTTAAATTTTTAATCTTAGTTTCTATGGCTGCATCAAACGACCAGTTAAGCCCAGCATCTTCAGTCTTATAAGCGTTTATTTTTGAGCCGTTGATTTTATAAGCGATAAAGTCATCAGCGCCAATTTTCTCAATATCCATGATACCTTTAGTTAAACCAGAGGTTATATTCACTACCGCCCATTGAGTTCCAGTCCAATGAGCACTTTTAAAGTGAACACCTTCATCATCTTCTGAGGAAAAGAGTAATACAGGTTCACCATTATCAGTATATGAAGCGGCAAAGTGATAATCGACAGCATGTTTGAAGTTAGTGTTAAGTTCACCACTGTTATAAACGTGACAATTCATTATTTCATTATCATCAATCGTAGTGCCTAGATCAGTGCCTTCGGCATTAGTCCATGTATCAGTTTCAGGATAATAATAAGCAAAATATGCATGCTTATGATAAACATTATGCTTACTTATTGGTCCACCGCCAGCCATTGTCCAGCCAACCAGAAATCGTTCAGGTATTAAGCCATGAGCTGGTTCATGACGTATGCCACCATTGTAAACTTCATTCATATTTTCAGGCAGACCATTATAAGTATCAATCACGCGAACAGGGGCAGAAAAAGTTAAGCCGTTATCCGTTGATTTAATCATTTCTAGTGGCCGGTAATCGACAGGCTTACCTGTGGTATTTCGGTAAAACACATAAATATCACCATTTGATGACTTATTAACTAAGGGATAAGTTGCAGTTATTGCCTTACCGCTATGTTTAATTTCTTGGTAATGGCTAGCATCCCAACCTGCAACAGTGTTTGCAGCAGGAGATATTGATTTATAAAGACGGCTATTATGCGCAGAGTAAATAACCAATAATTTTCCATTACTCATTTGCGTCATTTTAGGGTAATTATGATGATCTCTTTTTTGCTGTGACCAATTATATTTAAAAAAGGTAGTATCAGGTATTTGGCCAACAATTATAGAATCCGACCAATTCTGGCTAGTATGGTTATATTCACGAACGTAAGCATTCATATTTTCACCAGCCCAAGTTACCCAGGTTTTATTAGCTGTTTCATTATAAATACCAAACCCCGTTCCTCTATTTGAGCTTACGTTATGATTGTTAGCTATGTTAACAACTTGTTCAGGTAAGGAACCAGCTACTGAGGCTGTTGACAAGTTTGGAATGGTCTTTTTGTTACTAGACTCGCATCCACTCATTAGCATAATAATCATAATGCTGAACCCAATAGATTTCATAAAATTTCCTCAATATTAAATTTTAACCGCTTACATTGTGCGACGGTCGTGTGACAAGCAGTTTTATCTCTCTATAAGGAATAGCCATGTAAATAGGATGTTGATACCCCTAAAGCGGCAAGATTGTTTAATAATACCAATCCGTATAGGAAAGTGATCGCTTAGCGAGAATTTAAAGGCTTAGAGGTAAGGCATGATTGAAGACGAAACCATGGATGGTGGAGGTAGAGCGACTCAGGAGACAAAGCCGAGAATGGTTATTCTCGGTAACAGCTCCTGAGTTACCCTAATGTCCCACATCCATGTGGGAACCTTGTCAAAATCAATAACGCTGCATATAAGCCTTTAAAACTCGCCCTTTGGGAACGTATGGGCACCATGATAACTGCACAAAATTTATTGGATGTAGAATAACTATATCTTCACAAATTTTGTTTGTTCTAATGGCGCCCATACCGTTCTAAGTGAGCACTTCTTTATACAGAATGGTATTAAGTCTATGTTGTTCAGTTAATGTGCTAATTTACCTCAGCTCGGCTTAAGTTATTTTGTTCAATAACGCTATTTACATGCATATCAGCGAGTTTTAACTACCAACAAGCTGTTATTGGTTCTTTTAAACGCCTTGGTATCCACGCAACTTTTGTCATTGCAGTATTTAAAAATGAAGGGTTATCTTTTTTTAGCGAAAGACTGTAAATTATTTTTATAAACCAATGTATTACAAAATACGTCAAACTGAGTTGAAGTTACTTTTTGAAAATTATAAGTTTTTGTAGGGTTGAGCAGATAGTAAGGGCTTTACTGAGTCACGATCGTAATAAGATAAAAAGTTGAAAGATTATTATCACAACCACCAAAAGTGTGATGAATACATGGTGGTTGTGATGAAAAACATCCATTGATAGGTTAATTATTTGCTTGGCTAATTACTTGAATAGGTAAACCGGATAATGGGTCAAGTGTAATCGCACTAAAGCTTTGTAGCGGTAATTTTGCTTGTTGGGGCAATGGGGTCACACTTGGTGGAAAACCGAAGTAATTACGTCCTTGTTGTGTATGTTCAAAGTGATTTTTTATCATAAGTTCAGGTAGCGCAAAGTTGTAAAAGGCAACTTCATCAATGTCACCTGAAAAAGCTTCTTTTCCCCTGCGGGCACTAGCTGGAGTATTACCAATTGCAGCTCTTCCTATTCCACCACTCAACATTTTTGAGCCGGGAGGATATTGATAAAATGCTTGTTTAACGCCATCAATATAAATGGCTTTTAAACCTGTTTGCACGTTATACGACGCGACAATATGATAGATGTTACCATTTTTGAGCTGTGCAAGTGTAGGGCGACCATCTAGCCCATCAAGCGGTAGCCTTAATTGATGATATCCTTGCCCGACGATGAATAAACCAAAACTCAAACTTTCTTTAAAGTCACCTTCAGGGCGTAACGTAACGTTTCCTTGATCATTTAGAAAATTTAATACCATGCGTAATTCTTTACTGTCAAGATCGACTTTATCGTGCCAGCCTTTGCGAAAAATCCCATCTATTTCGCCCACTTCACCTGAATAATTAGGACGAATAAGCGCCTCAATAGTGACGCCATCTATCACAGAAAAAGAGCCAGTCCCAAGCACGGTGCCACCACCAGACTCTATACGGATAAGTGACGTTTCATCGTTATTAAATGAAAATGCGCCACTACCTATGAGTCCTGAAATCCTTGTTGCATTAGCGTACTTTTTACCATGAAGGTTGCCTGCAGAGTCTAAGGCAACTTTACCTTGACCGTCAAAGCTCCAAAAGTTGTTTGGACGCCATCGTTTGGGGGACAACAGGGTATTATTACCACTGGTAATGATTGGGTTAGTTTGAGATAAATCGAGTGCAAGCGCGCCGCCATTAGAGAACAAACTAAAACTGGGACCATGAACAATAATATTTTGTCCTGACATATGTTCGGGCATAAGATCTAATTTCAACATCCCTGATTTCAATTGTATTTCATGGCTATTAAATAACTTAAAAATAGCGTGACTACTTAAATGCAAGGTCTCACCACTTGGTAATTTTAATAGCGAATCTTGTGCAACTTGATATTGGCCCGGCAATAAATAATTACCGTCTATTTCACCTTGTTCAATAATGGATACATGACCTTGAACAATTTCAGCAATAAAAGGTTTTAGTTCAGTGCTGCTGCGGTTAAACAGTGACCAAATTAAGAGCAGTAACAACACTAGTAAACTGGTAATTAATATGCCCCATTTAAGCTTGCTTGCAGTTGGCTTATTTTTCAACGGATTTACTAGGTGCTCAGCATGTGGCAGTGTTTTTTGCTGGTTAGCGCCATCATATGTGTTTGTGTCATGGCTTATGTGCTCACCGTTTTTATTGCGAACAACAAACTCTTCCGTGACAGAAGTCATGCGGCGATAGACAAATTCCATGTTTCTATCGGCAGCGGCCAATAAGTGCATGTGCATACCCATATAATCGTAATAAAAGCGTTGCGCTTCAATATTACCAGTGAGCAGTTGCTCTAGCTCTGCAATTTGCTCTGCGGTGGCGCTTTTAGTGCCAATGGCATCAGCAATATCACGTATGTTACGAAACTTCTCACTACGACTCACTTGGTATCCTCACTGTTTTTTTCAATGCAGTCGAATAACTTATTTCTCAATTTGTGTACGGCTTTTCGAATAGCATAAATAGAGCGCCCCGTATTTTCAGCAATTTCTTGCGCCATTAAATTATTGGTATAAAAAGACTGATATATTTTCTTCATTGGGGATGATAATAAAGTGTAACAATGCTCTAAGTGACGCCACTTTTGCTCGTGTGCTAAGGCATTGCTTTCGATAATGGCAATGTTGTTACTAAACTCTTTTAAAAAATCATCGGTTAACCCTAACTCGTATTTCCCTTGATTCCGTCGAAAGACACGAATGCGGTTGAAGGCAATACCGTTGGCCCATTTTGAAAAGCTGCTACCGGCCTCAAATTTCTCAAATTCTTTCCATAAGGTTAAACAGGTTTCTTGAAAAATATCATCTGCGGCGACAGGGTCTAACACATAAGCATAAATATAAGAATAAAGTCGATTTTTATCGGCATCAAATAATTCACCAAATTCATCAGCATGAAATAGCTTAGAAGACTCTTGTTCAGATAGCTGCTGTGCTGTTTGAGTGGGTTGTGACGACAAAATACGACCTATTAAACGTGAATGTTAGCGACATGTTAATGGCAAATACTATACAAGGTAATATTTGAGAAGTTAATTTTTTTATTATGTTAATGACTATCTTGCGTGGGGAAATTGTCGCCAGCCTAGTTAAAATTTAGGTTTTTTACTTGTAGTTAATTTTATGGGGCATTAGATGTGCGAGATTAAGTAAAGACGAATAGGTGAAATTCATCGGATCAAAGTCAATGTTTATTTATAAAATATTAACATATCACTTTACTGATTTTTCTTAATATAGCCCTTTATTTTAACTGCGCTAATCTTGAAGTTTTCAATCAAGTTATTGCTCGCATACGAGTCAGCTAGCGCCAATGACTTAGTGGTTTAATTACAACTTCATGGCGATATTTAAATATATTTTCATTTTGTTCCAGAAATAAACTTAACATTACCGACAGGAATAAATAATGAGAATTAGATTGTTAGCGACGTACTTGAGCTCTTTGTCTCTGCCCATTATAACAAAAGGACATTAGAGTGAGCCAAGAAAACCTTACTTCATGACACTTTTAAGGGGAGGGTTTTGTTAGCTAAGACTAAAAAAAAGACAGACTATTTTATCTGAAGTGCTGGGTTAAAAAGGTGTAATGTTAGTTAGTCCTATCCCTATGCTAAACATATTGTCTAATTATTTTAAACTAGGCCGCTTACCCTGAGTCTTTTTTAGTTGTTGAGCTTTCCGCATCAGATAAAGATTCAAAAGAGCAGCTTACTTTTCCAATTGATTACGATGACAACATGAAATATTTGATAACAGAAATAGATAGCAGCTATTTTATTGCCTTTTATAATTCTGCTCATTATAAAACACCTTTTATAAGAAAATACCCTCAAGTACTTCCTGGCAAAGTTGAACATATTGCTGCCTAGTCAAATATAATGACCAGCGAATGGCACTAAATTGAAGTGAGTAAAAATGCCAATAAAGTTTGGTTAAAAATAGAGAATACGCTCATTATCGAGGCGATTGACGAAAATATGCTCGGTAGAGGCCATTTGGTTTACGTATAAAAGGATCCAAAGAACGCATCACAGTCTCAGCTATTTAAGACGTAAATATTAAAATTTATCTGTTATATTATTGGCTAATTATTTGAATCGGTAACCCTGTTAATGAATCAAGTGTAATGGTGGTAAAGCTTGGTAGCGGTAATTTTACATGTTGGGGCAGCGGGGTAGCACTTGGTGGGAAACCATAGTAATTACGCCCTTGTTTTATCTGTTTAAAGTGATCTTTTATCATAAATTCAGGCAGTGCAAAATTGTAAAAGGCCACTTCATCAATTTCGCCAGAAAAGGCTTCTTTATGCCAGCGTGCACTTACTGGTGTATTACCTATGGCAGCTACACCTGGTCCACCGCTCAACACTTTTGAACCTGGGGGGTATTGATAAAATGCTTGTTGCTTGCCATCAATATAAATGGTTTTTAATCCTGTCTGCACATTATAAGTTGCGACAATATGATAGATGTTACCATTTTTAAGCTGTGCAAGTGTAGGGCGACCATCTTGGCCATCAAGCGGTAGCTTTAATTCATGATATCCTTGCCCGACGATATATAAACCAAAACTCAAACTTTCCTTAAAGTCGCCTTCGGGGCGCAATCTAGTTTTTCCTCTGTCATGCTGAAAACTCAATAACATGCGTAATTCATTTTTACCGAGATTGACAGTATCTCCTATTCCTTTACGAAAAATTTCATCTAATTCGCCCACTTCACCGGAATAATTAGGACGAATAAGTGCCTCAATAGTGACGCCATCTATCACAGAAAAAGTGCCTGTTGCCGGCGCTGTCCCGCTATCTGAGTCAATAATAATACGAGCATCGCCACTATTATCAAACACAAATGCGCCAGTACCTATGAGCCCTGATGTTCTTATGGCGCCAGCATACTGTTTGCCGTGAGCGTTGCTGGCAGAATCTAAGGCGATTTCACCCTGCCCATCAAAGGACCAAAAGTGTGTTGGACGCCAGCGTTTAGGCGAAAATAGCGTGTTTTTTCCACTGGTGATAATGGGATTTGATTGGGTTAAATCGAGAGCAAGCGCACCACCGTTGGTAAATAAAATGAAGCTGGGGCCGTGAACAATAATATTCTGTCTAGCGATAGGGTCAATGTTCAGTACGCCAGATTTGAGTTGTATTTCATGGCTATTAAACAGCTTAAAGGTAGCGTGACTGCTTAAACGCAAAGTGTCACCATTTGGTAATTTTAATAGCGAATCTTGTGCAACTTGATATTGGCCCGGCAATAAATAATTACCGTCTATTTCACCTTGTTCAATAATGGATACATGACCTTGAACAATTTCAGCAATAAAAGGTTTTAGTTCAGTGCTGCTGCGGTTAAACAGTGACCAAATTAAGAGCAGTAACAACACTAGTAAACTGGTAATTAATATGCCCCATTTAAGCTTGCTTGCAGTTGGCTTATTTTTCAACGGATTTACTAGGTGCTCAGCATGTGGCAGTGTTTTTTGCTGGTTAGCGCCATCATATGTGTTTGTGTCATGGCTTATGTGCTCACCGTTTTTATTGCGAACAACAAACTCTTCCGTGACAGAAGTCATGCGGCGATAGACAAATTCCATGTTTCTATCGGCAGCGGCCAATAAGTGCATGTGCATACCCATATAATCGTAATAAAAGCGTTGCGCTTCAATATTACCAGTGAGCAGTTGCTCTAGCTCTGCAATTTGCTCTGCGGTGGCGCTTTTAGTGCCAATGGCATCAGCAATATCACGTATGTTACGAAACTTCTCACTACGACTCACTTGGTATCCTCACTGTTTTTTTCAATGCAGTCGAATAACTTATTTCTCAATTTGTGTACGGCTTTTCGAATAGCATAAATAGAGCGCCCCGTATTTTCAGCAATTTCTTGCGCCATTAAATTATTGGTATAAAAAGACTGATATATTTTCTTCATTGGGGATGATAATAAAGTGTAACAATGCTCTAAGTGACGCCACTTTTGCTCGTGTGCTAAGGCATTGCTTTCGATAATGGCAATGTTGTTACTAAACTCTTTTAAAAAATCATCGGTTAACCCTAACTCGTATTTCCCTTGATTCCGTCGAAAGACACGAATGCGGTTGAAGGCAATACCGTTGGCCCATTTTGAAAAGCTGCTACCGGCCTCAAATTTCTCAAATTCTTTCCATAAGGTTAAACAGGTTTCTTGAAAAATATCATCTGCGGCGACAGGGTCTAACACATAAGCATAAATATAAGAATAAAGTCGATTTTTATCGGCATCAAATAATTCACCAAATTCATCAGCATGAAATAGCTTAGAAGACTCTTGTTCAGATAGCTGCTGTGCTGTTTGAGTGGGTTGTGACGACAAAATACGACCTATTAAACGTGAATGTTAGCGACATGTTAATGGCAAATACTATACAAGGTAATATTTGAAAAGTTAATTTTTTGTTCTGCAATTTCCTATTTCATTTATAAAAAAAACAAAAATACAATTCAAAAAAATAGTCGTACCCTTATTAACTCGCATATGGATATGTTATTTTTCTTGTAGATCTTTGTTATAAAAAATAGTTACTTACGCCACCACCTAAAGCGTTAATTTAAAATAAAGGGTATCAATGAGGTGATTCTTTGGCTCTTCTTAATAAGAGTAATAGTTAAAAAATATTACAGAGGTTAGGAATAAATCTCGATGAGGTTCACTCAAGTCAATACCGATTAATTAGCTCAAAAGGTGTTGTTTTGAATATAGAAGCTCTACAACAAAAATATTATACCGTTTTACTCTTAATTTACTTCATGTTGTTCAAACAGCATGTTTAGCAGCTAACACAAAGCAAGTGTTTTGTTAAATGAAACATTACTACTGAAATGTGCAGTACTAAATTTATTAGCCTAAAAGAAAGGAAAATAATAAATGGCAATTATGCAACGTTCAAAAATTACAAACAGGGGAATAAAAATGTTAAACCATCATCCTAAAACCAAACTTCCCAATTTTACCAAAACTTTATTAAGTACCATGATAGGCTTAGCAAGTATAGGCGTGTATGCAGCAGAAACGCCTTCTGAAAAAAAAACGGCTAAAAAGAAAGACATCGAAGTTATTTCGGTAACGGGTATTAGAGAATCTTACCTGAGTTCAATTAATACCAAGCGAAATTCAGCCAATATTGTTGACTCTATTTCACTAAAAGATATTGGTGCCTTACCAGATAACTCTGTTGGTGAAACACTTGAACGTATTACCGGTGTTTCTGCCGGTCGCCATAAAGGCAATGCCGATGAAGTATCTATTCGTGGTCTAGGACCACTTTTAGGCTTCGCAACGCTTAACGGACGTGCTATAGCGTCCGGTAGTGGTAACCGTGCTGTATCATTTGCTCAGTTCCCGTCAGAATTAGTAAACGGTGTTACGGTTTATAAATCGCAATCAGCTAACATCATGGAAGGTGGTGTGTCAGGCACTATCGATCTAGGTACTATTCGCCCGGTAGATTATGGAAAACAAAAATTTCAAGCGGAAGTCAAAGGCAGTTATAACGATTATCAAGCTAAAATGCATGATGATGACGGTTTAGATTTTAAAACATCATTTAGTTATGTTAATAGTTATGATTTAGCGGACGGAAAAATTGGTTTTGCTATCGGCTATGCTGGTGGTCAAGCGTCACGCCCAGAAGAAGCTTATCAAACAAGCTCAACCTTTAGACCTTGTAATTCTGATGCTAATTCGCCTACCGATACAGATATAGATAAAAACGGTAATCGATCTAATTGTACTTTCGATGATGCTAATGCCGCTGCCGGTGGTGGCAAGGCTGTCGATGGCGATTATTACCTTATTCCTAATAGCCAAATGTATCGCCAGTTAGACTCAATTGACGAAAGTGATGCCATGATTGCCGCCATTCAGTGGCAACCTACTGAAACCATTGATATAAATTTAGACGGCCAAATATCTGAACGTTACTGGGATGAAAATCGTCATGATTTAACGTTTGATGATGGTCGTCGCGGCATTTCAAACGCTGTGACAAATGATAAGCATGTTTTACAAAGTTATAGCGGTGAGTCGTATATTGGTAGCGCTGGTGAATTCCGTGAACGCAATGAAGAATATAAAGGCGCAGGTCTCAACATTAAATGGCAAGTGACTGAAGATTTAGCCATTACGGCTGATGCAGCTTATTCAGGATCCGAGCGCTGGCAAAACGTTACTCGGGCAAGATTCCGCAGTCAACGCCACTTTTTTGATTGGGAGCGAAGAGATGGACATGACTTCCCAACTATTACTAAGGTTTATACCGACAGAGCTAACCCTGATACAAGCGCTATTGACTGGACCGAAAGTGTTAAAGATATGTCTTTCTTTGATTATGACAGCGAAGTGAGAAAAGAACGCTTTGTTGTTAACGATCGTATTCGTAGTGCTAAGTTAGATGTTGAATATTTTCTGGATAACGATATTTTTACTACCCTACGTTCAGGTGTTTCTTTTTCATCGCGATCGCATCAAAATTTTGCAAACGATTCAATAAGGGTGAGAACAGGCCAAGCAGAATATGACGCGGTGGGGGCTGCTGGTGGTAATAGCAAAGCGAAAAATGCTGCTCGAGACCTAGCTCGCGCTGAAGGTTTAGCTAATGCCACTGATCAATGTTTAGGTACATGGCCACAAAAAGACCTAGGTGATGATTCGAATACACCGGTTAACGAATGGGCATTTAATAACGTTAACTGTTCTTATGAGGTGCTTTTGGATGGTGAAGTTTTAGAACCTAATTTAGCTCCGCCTTCAGAAGGTGATATTGATCTACTGGAAGAAATAACCGCAATATACGCAATGTCTGATTTTAAGGCAGACATTGGTAATATGTACTTATCGGGTAATGTGGGCGTACGTTATGTGCAAACTGATATTGCCTCTGTTGGTATTTCTCAAGCCTATGAGACTATTGTTAACGATGAGGGTTTTATTACTCTAGAAGAAAAACAAGGAATTCTTGAAAAACAACATTTTAATAATCGCTTTAACAGCATACTACCAAGCATAAATATGACCCTTGAAGTTCAAGATGATCTAGAACTTAGATTTGCCGCCTATAAAGCGGTTTCTCGCCCTGACATGTGGTTCTATGGTGCAGGGAGAAACGTTAGAATTGATAACGGTGAAGAAATCTCAACGGTACAAGAAGCATTACGTTCAGTAACAGCTAAGGGTAACCCTGATCTTGAATTATTAGAGTCTAACAACTTTGAGTTTGGTGTTAACTGGTACTTTGCTGAAGAAAGCATGCTTTCTGTCGCATTATACAATAAGACCTTTTCGGCGCGTATGGGGGCATCAACTAAAGATGAAAATGTTATTGTTGATGGCACGGCGTATCCTGTGACTGTGCTTGGCTCACCGACAATTTTTGACAATGATGAATCCTCAATTAATGGCCTTGAGGTTACGCTGAATCATCAGTTTTCCTCTTTACCTGCTCCTTTTGATGGTTTAGGCCTTGCTGGAAGTTATAACTATGCCGATTCTGATTACCAATCACCTGAAGAAGGTAGTGAAATAGTTAAAGCCGAAGGTGTTGCCGAAAGCATTACTCCGGCCAATTTTTCTGGCTTATCTCCTCATGTTGGTAATGTTCAACTGTATTGGGAAGGGAGTGGTATTTCTGTTCGCGCATCATATAAATATCGTTCAGAATATCTAAAGGCTTGGGGGTCGAGTTTGGCTCAAAACAATCGCTTTGTAGACCCGCAAAAATCATTAGATTTAAGCGTAGGTTATAAAATCAGCAAGAATTTTTCTGTGAAAGCACAAATGCTCAATTTAACCAATGAACCATCAGGGCAAAGCCGCGTGGTACCGGGTGCATACGCTGTAATGGAACGTAGCGGACCTAAAGCATTCTTTAGTATTAAATACCGTATGTAATCAATAGATCTAGTGCCTAATTAGCATGAGTATATAGGCCGGTGATAGTAATGTTACCGGCCTTTTTATTGCTTTTTTAAAGGGAGTTACTCTCTATTTTATTACCCGAAGTAATAAAAATTTATAAAAGTAATCAGCAAGGAATTAACAATGAAATATCTCAATAAAAATTTTGTTCGCAGTGCGCTAAAGGCAAGCTTGATTAGTGGTATTATCTATACTGCCTACCAGCGCATTCGAGTCAAAACAAAATACGTTAAAATATCAAGATGATCTTGAAGCAGGATTCAAAAACCCATCCCGAGAAGTAAGACCTCAAACATGGTTTCATGTGATGAGTAGTAATATGTCAAAAGAAGGCATCACTAAAGATTTAGAATCACTTGCAGAAGTTGGTGTTGGTGGCACTCAAGTATTCCATGTCACCCAAGATATTCCGATTGGCGATCTTAAGTTTAATTCACAAGAGCATATTGAGTTACTCGGTCATTTTGCCAAAGAAAGCCAGCGTTTTGGTTTACGTTTTGGTTTACACAACACTGACGGTTGGACGGCAAGTGGCGGTCCTTGGGTGACTCCTGAGTATTCACAAAAACGGGTTGTGCATTCCATCACTCATAGCAAGGGTGGCCAAATTAATACCACATTAACGCAACCTGATACTGTATTAGGTTATTACAGAGACATCGCTGTTTTAGCATACCCTGCTTTGTCAGGTGAGTTAATCGATGCGACTATCGCCATACCAAAAATTACCTCGTCGAATAACAGTAAAAACTTAGCATTACTCATAGATGGCAATACCGAAGTCCGAGTGCCAATTGAAGGTGATAAAAAATTCTCTGAATCTTGGGTTCAATACGAATACGATAAGCCGATTGAGTTACGTTTTGTAGAAATGCGTGCTGAAGGTCCAGGCGGTGCAGCGATTAAACTTGATGTTTCTAATGATGGCGTAAATTATAAACAGCATGCGGCATTAAACACGGTTTGGAGTACTAAGTTTGGTCGAGCGATCACTGAAGAAGTGGAACCTGTCAAAGCAAAATATATTCGTTTAAATTTTCCTAAACATATGGATATTAGCGAGTTAAGTTTTTCGGCTTTACCAAGAATAAACCAATATATGACACAAACGCTTGAATCTCATAAGCGTTATCAAGAACTCAATCCTATCAAAATGCCAAGCAAAGATAATGTTATCGACCCAAAATCTATAATTGATTTAACAAAATCGATGGATAAAAACGGTCAATTAACCGCTGAATTACCTAAAGGGCAATGGTCAATTATGCGTGTTGGTTTCACCACCATGAATTCTAAAAATGAACCCGCATCAAAAGAAGGTCAAGGCCTTGAAGTAGACAAATTTAGCAAAGAAGCGATCCGAATTCACTATGACGCATTTTCTAAACGTGTCATAGACCAAGCTAAAGCAATAGGTGTAACTGATAAAACGTTGTTTTCGTTATTGCTCGACAGTTATGAAGTGGGTGCTCAAGGTTGGACCGATGATTTGGAAATATTATTTGAAGCACGTTTTGGTTATAGTTTAAAACCTTATTTACCGTTATTAACAGGCCGTTTTGTCGGCAATCAACAAGATGTTGAATCGGTTTTATGGGATTTCCGTAAACTCACGTCTGACCTAATGCGTGATAATTACTTTAAAGAATTCACCCGTTTAGCGACGGCGGATGGCTTGTTAACCTATGCAGAAGCTTACGGTAATGGCGCATTTAGTGAATTAGATGCCGCAGGCGTTGTTGATGTACCCATGGGAGAGTTTTGGACACAGCGGAAACATCGTGTGCATACGGCTGTATCTACAGGTCATATTTATAATCAAAAGGTTATCTCTACTGAAGCCTTTACCACTCAAAAACACATCAACTTCAACTTCCACCTAGGTTATGCCAAAGGTGATGGTGACTTAATGTGGACTCTTGGTGTCAATGAATTCATTTTCCACCGTTTTGCGCATCAGTCAAATACCCATGTTATGCCTGGCATGAGCATGGGGGGCTGGGGTGCAAACCTTGACAGAACACAAACGTGGTGGAAATCAGCGGGTAAAGCGTGGTTTAAATATATGGCGCGTGGCCAAAGCTTGTTACAACAAGGCCAACCTGTCGCTGATGTATTATTTTTTACCGGTGATGGTGCGCCAACAAAATGTAACGAAAAATTAAAAACCCAAAAATTAATACCCGTTAAAATCAATTTTGACTGTATAAACCCTGACGTATTGTTAAATAGGGTGACGGTTAAAAATAAACAATTAGTGTTACCACAGGGCACTACTTATAAAGCGTTAATGCTTGAAAGTGATTCACCGATTGCGCCTGAAACCATTGATAAATTAAGTGAATTAGCCAATGCCGGTGTTGTTATCGTGGGTCCTAAACCACGTGTTGTTATAGGTAAAATGCTTACCTCACAACAACGCCAAGCCTATAAAAAACGTATCAATCAAATCTGGAATAAACCCAGTACATATATAGATAAGGATTGGGATAAAATATATGCCGACAATGGGTTCAAGTTTGACTTAACCGTACAAGGCAAACCAAACTTAGTATATACCCATCGTCAAATTGACGGCGCAGATGTGTATTTCTTCTATAACGATGAAAAAGAAACCAAGACCTTTGAAGCAACCTTTGATGTCGACGGTAAAGTACCAGAGTTGTGGTATCCACTTGATGGCTCAACTAAAACGTTAGGTCAGTTTACTCATACCGAACAAAAACAAACTGTCGCACCAATTGCATTAAATGCCGGTGAGTCAGTCTTTGTGGTCTTTAGAAAATCAAGTGAGGGTGTCGCTTATCTGCCTTACATCAAGAGCAATAAAGATCTTGAATTGATGATCAGCCCAGAGAACGAACTGCAATTAACAATAGCTAAAAATGGTAAACATAAGGTCAAACTAGCATCTGGTGACACCA
This sequence comes from Thalassotalea sp., assembly GCA_051251725.1. Classification (GTDB taxonomy): domain Bacteria; phylum Pseudomonadota; class Gammaproteobacteria; order Enterobacterales; family Alteromonadaceae; genus JALZUE01. The sequence continues at coordinate 25,058 of JBPOFN010000030.1, forward strand.
AGCAAGTTTCGGTCGATAGTTTACCAGCAGACTTAACTGTGCAAGGTAATTGGTCGGTTCAATTTAATCCATTTTATGGTTACGGTGAAACGGTTCAATTTGATTCATTAGTCGATTGGAAAGATCACCCAAATCAAGAAATTCAAGATTACTCAGGTGATGCAACGTACACCTTAAGTGTTAATTTATCGGCTGAATGGTTACAAGCACAGCAGTCTGTCATTTTAGATTTAGGCCAAGTGAGCATCGCATCCGATGTAACTATTAACGGCCAAGACTTCGGCACGCTTTGGGCAACACCGTATCAAGTTGATGTGAGCAAAGCGTTGAAAGTGGGTCAAAATGAGTTGAAGTTCAACGTATATAACACTTGGGTGAATCGTTTAATTGCAGATAAATCTTTACCTGATACAAGTGGTTATGAAAAAGCGAATGCTTATTATGGTGTAAACAACCCTATGGTTGATTGGTATAAAAAGAATCAACCGCAACCAAAAACAGATCGTGTCACGTTCGTTGTACGTCCTTGGTATAAAGGTAATGAACCAAGAGTTACCTCTGGTTTATTAGGCCCGGTTACATTAAGCGCGCAACAATCTCTTGTAATAAAATAAGATATTGTAAAATAACACCGCATATTTTGCCGTTGCGAACAGGTGTAAGTTAACAAAAAATGCCAGTCAGATAACTGACTGGCATTTTTTATATCAAACTTTTAAAGTTATATGCACCAACTTATTATTCTGAAACTAATAGCTCCGAAGCTAATATCTCCGAAATTATTAACTCCGAAACTTCTTATTCAGAAACTAACAGCCCTGTAAGTATTAGCTCTATAGGTATTAACTTAGAAATAATGATTATTGGCTTCATTTGTTATGGTTATTTTTAAGGTTTTAACATCACCATTTTAGTTGCAAATATACGAACCGGACCTTTCAAACCAGCGGGCTCTAATTTATCGCCCGGTTTGTAAAAAGGGAAAGCTGAGAACGTTGTGCGTTTACCTTTAGGCATCGGCTCATTGTTCATATACCAAGCGGGCATTATTTTAGCATTTTTAGTATTGCTACCTTCTGTGGTGTAATTGTCAGTACGGTCATAACGCTCGTCACCAATTAAACGGTTTGTCCATTGATTGGTCACTTCAATTTCCAATGTATTTGTACCAGCTTTTAAATAATCAGACACATTCACTTCAAAAGGGCTCGCCCATAACGGTGGTAAGCGGTAACCATTAATCGTTATATTTGCCGTAATATCAACCGTTCCAAGGTCTAAATAGTTGTTAATATTTGCCGCTTTAAATTTTGCTGGTAAGTCAAAACGCGTTTTATAAACCGCGGTACCTGAATAATGTTTGATGTCGTCATTTTCATGCTCACTCCAATCAAACAATGTCTCAGTCACTATTGGTTTTAAGTTTGGTAAGCGATTAAATGTCACAGTCCAAGGTGATGTAACACCATAAGCGCCCGGCAGATTATCAATGTTTACTTTTGTTGAAGTTCCGTTTGAATATGTCACGTTGAACTGGTTATTCTCAGTAACTTCTAACGCAATAGCGTCTTGTGTTTTACCAGCCAATGAGATGGCTCGGGTTGCCACAGCAGGTTGTTGTGCCTTACTTTTTTGTGACTGATTAGCTTGAGCTGACTCAATAGACGTTACAACAACCGGCTGTTTACCCTCATCTTGTTTGATCACGATAAACGCTGATTCATCATCTTTTAAGAATAATGGAATTTCAACAAAGTCATCACTTTCTGTGTATTGGGCAATTTGTTTCATTTCTCCTGTCATTGCATCCCAACGTTCAATCGAACTGATGTTTTTTAGATCTTGTTTTGAGATTTTAAGATCTAATATTTTTGCTTCACCTTCAGTATTTGCTAAAAAATACACATCTTTGTTTTCGATTTTACGGTGGGTATACGACATACCTTTGTTACGGTCTTTAACATTAGTGACTTCTAAATCATAAACCAATCCTAATTTTGTATATAATTTGTCCCAATCAACTTTGCCACGAATTGAAATCGTGTTGTCACGGCTCCAAATCTCTTTTACTAATTGGTTGAACTCAGTCAGATCAGCTTTGTTAGAGATATAGTTTGCAATTGTTGTTGGCTTATCACCAACAATTTGCACACCTTGTTTCGAGAATTCAGATAATTTTCTTAATAAAGGTAAGGTCATTTTGTGATGGTTTTTAAGCACTAACGCTTTATAGTTTGTACCTTCTGGTAACGTTAAACGACCATTTTTAACCGTTAAGCGATTTAAAATAACATCGTCATTCACATTGTCGTAGTTAATAGCCAACGGCATATTATTTAAATCTTTACGCTCTAAAATTGAGTTTGGAGCACCTTCACCAATGAAAACTAACACATCAGACACAGGGTAACCTTGACGCAATACAAACGAACCACGCGCAATATATTCGAACCAAGCATTTGCAGCACCACTGCGCCACCACGTTTGGTTGCGGTCAATGTTTGAACCCCAACCGGCCATTGTCATGCCGGGTTCTACATGAGTATTAGGTTGATGAGCGTAACGATGGAAGAAGTATTCGTTAACACCCTGTGTCCACGCATCATCGCCGATAGATTTAAATACACCAGGGTGTGTACGCCAATTCCATTTTGGCAAGGCGGTGAACGCTTCAGTTGAAACAACTGGCTTGCCATAGATGTGTGCAGCAGACGTTGCGATCGTGATTTCTTGATAACCACGTAACCAGAACTCACCCATAGGAATATCAGTTTTACCACCAGCCTCTAACTCATTATAAGCGGCATTAAAGCTGTATGGTTCGATGTAACTAATTAAACCGTCTTGATGTGTTAGTTCAGTGAAATAACCAAAGTAGTTCTCGGTAATTAATTGGCTATTGTACAGGCGAAGATCCCATAACACCTTGTCGGTAGCTGATTGAGATTCAACAATTTTACCTGCGAATATCGGCATGAATGGCAATAAAGAGTAACCATGGTGTTGTTCAAACTTTGTGAGATAATCGTGGGTCCAATTTTGGCTACCTACTTCAAAGCTATCAATTTCCATATATTGCAACGCATTGGGTGCGATATCACGGACTTGATCTGCAACTTTTCCTACATATGAATCGTAATGAAGTTTTACGGCTTTTTTATCCATCTTATCTGACTCAAGGCCACGACCAGCATCTGAAGCAGGCCCGTTCATTGCACCTGTTGTTGTATAACCAAACCGCATGATGTTCCATGTACCTTTTGGTAAGGTCGTGGTTAATTCACCTTTTGCGTTCATGTTTTTAGTTAAATCAATGAGTCGACTTTTATCAATAATCGGGAAATCCGCATGTTGTTTAATGTCATACAAAGGCTTTAGGCGGTTATCTTCTATTAATGTCCGGTTAGAACGTGCTAAGAAGTTATCAAATCTATTACTTTGTGTGACGCTAACTTCGGAGATTTCGAATTCGTTAGTCCACTCAATTTTGATATAACGTGTGTTAACACCTTCTAATGGATGCTCAATGGCAAATTCTTTTTTACCTACACGGGTTAACTTTTTATCTTTAGCTAGCTGAGTGTAGTTTTTGCCGTCATCAGAAATTGAAAGATCGTACGTTCGACTTAAATGAAGCTTCGCATTAACTTGCATCCACAAATAATTTAATTCAACCGGTTTACCGTAATCTAATACCATCCAAGCTTTCTTGTTTTCACCGCTGATGTAAACCGGTTCGTCACTACGTTGATCCATAAGCAGTGATAAATCACCCTGTCTTTCTGAAGTGGTAATGGTTGGTGTTAATTGGCTGTCATATATTTCGGATTTTGTTGCAGGGTATGCGATAACAGATTCATCAACATATAAACCATGACGTGCGGTTGGTTGTGGCAGCCGTATTTTTACTTTTCCGCCTTTAGAAATGGTTTCAGACCAAGTAACCATTTTCATCGAATCTTTTGGCGTGATCCAAGGACCGCCACTTGCAATCCAACCATCACTATTATGCATACCAAAACTTAAACCTAGTCTTTCAGCTTCAGCCGCAGCATGTTTGATGCTGTCGTAATGTTCGTCAGTACCAAAAATGACATTACCATTTGGAATATACGCAGAGACGGTGAACAATAACAAGCCACCGAGACCCGCTTCTGCCATGGCTTCTAAATCTTTGGTAAAACCCACTTTAGACATATTGCTGTTCATGGCATGCAACCATGTACGCGGTTTTGATGCTTGTGGTGGATTTGCAAATCCAGCTTCCAAGCTACCTGCTGGATATGAATATTGTGGGGCTTTAACAATGCCATCTTTCGCTGATTGGCTCGCAGTATTGCTTGAATTACCGGCAGTTAATCCACCACAAGCGGCAATAGTAAAAGCGGCAGCCGCGCTTAATAACGTCAGTCGTATTTTAGATAATTTTAATGAATTTTTATTTTCGGTGTCAGAATGTTGTGTAACATTAAAATCTTTGAGTTTTTTCAGATACAGCATGTAGATAAATTCCTTTAATAAAGTGCTATATAAAGAAAGCCATAAAAATGGTCTATTGATACCTATAGAAAATAATTTAATTGACTTGGTATAAGCGTTTTATTAATAGTTACGAGCTTGCGGTGCTTTATTTCCGTAATTTGAACTACAAAAACTCGCTGATTGATGTTGAGTTAACGTTGATTGACATAGTTTAATTTCATTGAGTAATTTTCACTAAAGTATTCACTACTGAGACATCCTTGTCATAGCAGTGAATAGCTGATTAGCGATCAAGTATTATTACTTAATCTTTGCTAAAATTTAGCTGTGAGGCCTAATGTAACTCGGCGGTCAGTTAAGCTTTGTTCACATAACAGAGTATTTTCATTAAAACACCATTGTGTGCGATCTTCTTTTGTTAAGTTAACGCCTTCAATGCCAACGGTTAGACTGTCGTTAATATCGTAGCTTGCACTCATATTAAATTGACCACGCGCTCCAATAACAGGAGGGAGGTTAAATCGTAAAGTACCGCTTGGTGTTTCAGTGAAAGCATCACGCCACGTATAGCGCATACGTATATTCAAATCGTGTTTATCGTAGAAAAATGTCAGGTTATAAGAGTTTTTAGATAGTTTATCTAACGTAACTCGCTCAGTTACCACATCATCAGCTAAAGTAGCTGTGCTATTATCAGTGTCAGTTCTGCCTAATAATTGATTTATAGCGCCTGTGCCACTTCTGAATTCATCCAGTGCAGCGCCAGATTTTTGGTAAGTGTAGTTAGCAATAACACCAAAACCAGATGCCCAGCCTAAATCCTCTTCAAATGCTGAAAGGTCATATTGAGCAGCAAATTCAATACCACTTTGGGTTTCAGTACCGTTCGCATTAATTTGACTACGTTTACCTACACAAATACCTTGAGTATCTTCACGGCTTGAAAATACATTGTAGTTTTCAGGAGGAACGTTCGGGTTAAATACGCCACCACCTTCACAAGGTGCTGTAACATCACGTTCAATTTGTCCTGTAGGACCAATTGGCTCTGCGGGTTGATCTTGAATCGTGGTAATAAGGTCAGTTCTTTCTTTGTGGAATAAACCTACACTCACAAAGCTCGCTGGAGCGAAATAATACTCTAAAGATAAGTCATACGACCAAATTTGTTCTGGCTCAAGCTCCGGGTTACCAATATTAACGGTACTTGAAGCACTACTGCCAAAGGTTGCTGATGTTGATAAAGAATCAAAATTTGGTCTGCGAATATCTTTACCTATACCTGCTCTAAACATTACATCATCAGATAATTCTGCATTGATGTTAATTCTTGGTAGGATAAAGTCGTAGTCTGCTGACTCTTGACTCGGTGTGATCACACCATTAACTTCACTGGTACCGAGTGAGGCTAAATCCGTACTGACATAGCGAACACCAACATTACCATTAATAAATACATCACCTAAATCAAGTTGATAATCACCTTGCACATAAAGTGCTGTTGTTTCTTCTTTAATATCAAAAAATGATGAAATTGACGCGGTTGGCTCTGCAAGCACATTATTAACTTCGCTACCTTGTAATGCGTTATTTGCTATAATTGCGGCATTTATCGTATCAATGACTAATTGAGGATTATTCAGCGAGACATTATTATCAATAATTAAATAGTCTTTAATATAAAGTTCTCGACTATCAGCAACATTAAAATTATTCGCACCAGGTACTACAATATCAGAAAATAAGTTAGCTCTTGGTCGATCCCAATTACCAAAACTATTACTCGAGTCTGAGTTGGTTGTGGTATTGGTCGTTTTATTTAAACGAATACCAGCATGAACATCAGTGAAAAAATTATTCATGTCTGAAACATCATAACTAATATCAACTCGTGCAGCCGCTTCAGTACCTTCTCTATAACGAAGACCTTCGCCTATACTTCTAATGGCATAATTACTTGGGTTTAATAAGTCTGCAGAACTTGGGCTTTCAGCTAGGCCTGGAGCTATACCAAATTCAAAGGTATTGTTAGCTATATTAAATATCGCTGGTGTGCCATTGTCATTGAATGTATCAGGACCTACTTGTGGCCCGCGCGGGTTGATAAAGTCTAATTGTGAATTTAACGATGGGTTATTTGTTTCTGAATCAGAATAAGAAAGTTCAGCGGTTACTAGGTAATTATCACTAACATATTCACTACCAAAAGCAAATACACGGCTTTGTGTTAAACGAGCTGAGTTACTATTACCGGTACGAAGGTTGGGGTCGATTCGATCTCTACCATTAACCAGTTCAGAGCCAACACCTAAAATACCACTCGTAACAACATTAACCTCACCTAGGTCTAATGCGCCATACATACCGTCAACAGAGCCTAAATTTATTGTTTCAAAGCCAGTATTGGTGGTTGCGTCAATCACTGGGTTACCGCCCGTTCCTGAGAAGAAGGCACGTGAATTGTTATTGGCACTTTCTTGATCATTAAAGGTGGCGTCTAAATAAAGTTTTATATCGTTGTTTGTTTGTAATTCGAATGACGTGGTAAAGTTTGTTGTTTCATACTTTTTACCGTCTAAAGGCTGATCTAAAAACTGGGTTCTTAAAAATGGAAATTCTTCAGCACTGGCTCGGCCAGAATCAGGCATAACTATGCGGTCACGGTCAAAACGTGGGTTAGCAGAGGCAACATCTTGTTCAGCATAACTACCTGTGAAAACAACACCAAATTTACCTAAATTGGTTTCCCAATTATCACCAAAAGTACCTGAAATTTTAGGGGATGTGGAATCGGCTAAGTCACTATTTTCTGTTTGAACCCTAACTTGTGTTAAGCGTTCTTTTAAACTATTACCACGTAAAGTACGCAGGTTAATTGTACCGCCCACTGAACCTTCAACGGTTTTTGCTGTCGGTGCTTTGGTAACTTCTAATGAGGCAATTAATGCCGCCGGTAAATCTTCAAAACTAATACCTGTGCGGCCAGCACCTGAACTTACGGTAGATACCCCATTTATTTCAACTCGGTTTGCGCTAGTACCACGAATTTGTACGCCGGTACCAACCCCATTAGTTCGATCAATTTGTACACCAGTAATGTTTTCAAGGACTTCGGCTAAGTTGTTATCCGGTAATTTACCAATATCTTCAGCTTTAATTACTTCTTTAATGTTTGATGCACTACGCTTTTCGTTCAGTGCGCTGGCTAGTGCACTACGAATGCCCGTTACTTCAATAACTTCGACTTCCTCGCTTTTCTTTATGCCTTTGTCACTTGTTTGCGCAATGGTAGTGCCAGATATACCGCTTAGCGCTGCTGTGATAGCAAGTGCTAAACTATGTTTTTTAATGAATGTATTTTTCATGTTTTTCTCCCGATTATTATTATGTTTCTATAATGAATAGCCTCGGAAGTGGTGCACTAATACCCTTTATCAGGCATTATTTTTAATAATTATTTTATTTTAATTTAAGGTTTGTTGAAATTACATATGTAAAACAGATAGTTACCTAATTGTTGTTAATTTAATAAGTAAATTTAAATTAAACTTGAAGGATGAAAAAAACTAAATGACTAAAGAGGGGATATAGGTGTTGTTGCAGAAAAATAATCTGCCGAACAAGGTTAATAGAATATATAGTTTAACGACCTGAAATAATCTTGTTTTGTTGAATTTTTCTCTGTTATAGAAAAATAATTTAGTGCAGTGACTGTTTTACATAGTCTAACTAGGCTATTTGAGTGTAAGAAGTATAGTCATTCTATAGGAGATTAAGAATTACGCGGGTAAATAGCATCAAGGGCCTTTTGAGCTTAAATATATCTCATCATTTATTGACTAACATTACCATTGTTTAAGCACCGTAAAGTTAAACTTTGGTTTCAAATATTTTGTCAATATCATCACAATGTTCAGGTTTATTTTTATAATTATTAAAACAATAAACAATAAACAATAAACAATAAACAATAAACAAGAGTTCATTAACTTTATTTTCAACCTTCGGGGTATCAATGGCTGTTTTTGGCGGCTTTTCTTTATAAGCACATTAATAAAAATAATCCTTAGGTTTGTTATAAATCGACTTTGAAATAAACGTTTAATATTGCGTGGTTATTTCATAAAGCATGAAGTTATAAGTTTCTAGAGCATCGATAACAAACATTTTACTGTGCTTTTTACCATTAAGTTGTTCAGGTTGTTTAACTACAAGCTGATTATTTTTTAATTTTTAACATCAAGGAAATTAACAATGGCAATAAAGTGTACAGCAATAGCGGGGGCGACATTGGCGATGAGTCTGTTTTTAACAGGCTGTATTGGTACCGACAAAACTCAGAACTCGAACGTAAAGTCAGAGGCAGAAGATCTATTAAAATCAACAAGAACGGCTGAAAGTTTTCATCAATCAGCAAAAGATATTGCCTATCGATCGGCTAGATGGCAATTAAAGCAAATTGGGAATTTAGACTATATACCACAATCACATAGAGCAAAATCAGAAAGTGCTAAATGGTGGATCCAAGGAGCACTTTACATCGGCATGACTCGTTGGATAGATACAGTAGATGATAAAGAGCTGCGGACTGCAATTGAACAAATGGCTAAGCGCGAAGAGTATAGTTTTTTAACTGGTCGTCCTTATCATGCTGACGATCATACCATTGCACAAACCTACCTTTGGTTGACCGAAAAAACAGGGGATCAAAACGCACTTAAACCTACTAAAGCTTTATTTGATTGGATATTAGCGAATAAACCTGACGTGAGTTTAGACATGCGGGCAACCCAAGCATCGGGCACGGGTTTTGCCCATTTAGAAGCTAATTGTCAGCTACGATGGTGTTGGGCGGATGCTTTATTTATGGCACCAAGAGCATGGTTGAAATTAACGAATATAACGGGTGATCCTAAATATTTTGATTATGCAGATAAAGAATTTTGGGCTTCTGCTGATTATTTATTCTCTGAAGAGTGGGGCTTATATTATCGCGATAGCCGTTATTTCGACATGAAAACCAAAAATGATAAACCGGTATTCTGGAGCCGTGGTAATGGTTGGGTATTTGCTGCATTACCCATGTTAATTGAAGAATTACCAAAAGATCATCCTTCTAAAGATCGTTATATTGAATTATTTAAGAAAAATGCGAAAGGTTTATTAAAACGTCAAACAGCGCAAGGACATTGGCCTGCCTCGTTAGCCGATCCTGAATTGATCACTTCACCAGAAATGAGTGGTACTGGTTTTATTACCTTTGGTCTAGCGTGGGGGGTAAATAATGGCATTTTAACAGGCGATGACGTCAGACAAAGTGTCATCAAAGGCTGGGAAGCGTTAGAACGTTCAGTCGAGCCAAGTGGTCGACTGAACTATGTACAACATCCGGGGAAAGCACCACAACCGGCTAAAAAATCTGATTCTCAACTGTATGGTGTTGGCGCATTACTCTTAGCAGCATCTGAAATGACTAAATTTCAGTAAAAAAATATTTTATTAGAGACATTTTTATGAAAAACGTATTTATTAACAAACATTTGTTTACTCGTATTATGCTAGTAACAAGTATCTCGTTATTGACAGCTTGTGCGTCAATGAATGCAGATAAAACGCCACACTCTCAAGAAAAAAGTAGTGTTGTATCGAAGCAACCTAATATCATCATTATTTTTACTGATGATATGGGGTACGGTGATATTGGTGTGTATGGTAGTGCTAATATTAAAACACCATCTTTGGATCGGATGGCCAATGAAGGGCAAAAGTGGACTAATTTTTATGCGGCATCCAGTGTTTGTACTCCTAGCCGCGCAGGATTATTAACAGGGCGTTTGCCTATACGCAGTGGTTTATCGGCTGATAATAAACATTACGCTGTTTTTTTTGATGATTCTTTGGGTGGATTACCAACATCTGAAATTACCATTGCGGAAATGCTTAAAGAAAAGGGGTATACAACAGCAGCCATTGGTAAATGGCATTTAGGGCATCAACCTCAATTTTTACCAACTAACCAAGGTTTTGATTCATATTTTGGTATCCCTTATAGTAACGATATGAACTTGGTTGGACCTAGATCAAATGAACATCTTAAAAACCCTAAACTTGAATATTTTCAAGTGCCTTTAATGCGTAATAATGAAATTATAGAGCAACCGGCACAGCAACAAACCATTACTAAGCGTTATACAGAAGAAGCCCTTGAGTTTATTGAAAAAAACACTAATAAGCCGTTTTTTCTTTATCTTGCACATAATTTACCGCACGTACCATTATATCGTTCAGAAGAGTTTGTCGGTAAAAGCCAAGGAGGCATTTATGGGGATGTAATTGAAGAAATCGATTATGGGGTTGGTCAAATATTACAAAAACTCCGAGATAAAGGTTTGGATAGAAATACTTTAGTTGTTTTTACTTCAGACAATGGACCTTGGCTTAAATATCAGGAACAAGGTGGATCAGCAGGCCCACTTCGTGATGGAAAGGGCACGACTTGGGAAGGTGGCATTCGCGAGCCCGGCATTTTTTGGTGGCCAGATACAATCAAACCTGCAGTAGTGCAAGGTATTGGCTCAACACTCGATTTAATAACAACTATCAGTACTTTAACAGATGCTAAATTGCCTAACGATCGCCTTTATGACGGAGTTGATTTATCAGAGGTATTAATTAAAAATGCAAATAGCCCGAGAAATTCGCTCTTATACTATCGCAGAGATCAGCTTTACGCGATTAGAATCGGCGCGTTTAAAGCGCACTTTGTAACAGAATCTGCTTATACCAAAACGAACACTTTAGAAGTGCATGATACGCCCTTGCTCTATAATCTTCATGTTGACCCAGGCGAAAAATACAATATTGCCAGTGATCACCCAGAGATTATTGCGCAGATGATAGCACTAGGGAAGGCACATAAAGCATCGGTTAAACCTGTAAAGGTGCAACTGCCAAAAAGAGTAGCAGGTGAACATAAATAAACACAAACTCAATCTAGCATATTAAAAAATATCTAGACCTTGCCACGCATTTTGTGTAACTGCCAGGATGAAATAACTTGATGTGAACTCGGGATAATAACTTGCTTTCTAGCAGCTGTTTTTACTTATTACTGCGTTAAATTTAATTGCAATATGCCCCCAAGGATGGGGAAGGTAGAGCAACGTTTGAACCAAAGCCGTGGCGCTCAAATTTGCTTTGTAGTAAGAAAAAACATCAAGCTAGAATATATGTATTTCATATTGTTAGCTAATTTCTTATCCCGAGGTCAGGTTAAATAACACCGTTTCAAACGGTCTGCGAATTCAATCATCAATCGAATCAAGGCCGTTTTTCAATTTATTATTGGTATCGTCCTTTTTTTCGATGCTTGCTCAATTACGAAGTAAATAACTTCCTTCTCTGAATCTTCATACGGAGAGTTTGTGCTTTTTTAATGTCTTTACGAATAATACTGTTCATTGATTCAATCGTAGTTGTGGTATCTATGGTTTTGCGTATATCGTCAGGGTAGTTAAATAACATGGTCACGTTCTGGTATAAGTATATGCTTCCGCTATTTATATATCCTATATAGAAGCGCTTTAACAGTAGGGTGTCGATACGTCTAGCCGGTTTATTTTAAAATCTTGCTCCAAGTTTGCAATTATATACCCGTTACCATTTAAGATGCAGGTTTCAGAGTGCTTGAGCGATTTCAATTCGAGGCACTGTGATGAGATAAGGGTTACTCCCTTATAAATCACAGTAACGATGAAGTGATATTGCTCAAGCACTTCTGCGATGGGTTTAAAATCACGTTAGGCGGCGTTAAATAACGTAAAAATAGAATGACTATGGTTAACATTATTCTCCTTGTCTAACGTGCTTTTAATTCCCACTGAAATCCCGCACTTTGAATGATAACGGGTATATACATCCTAAGTAAGTCCAGAGCAATCTCACAAAAAAGCTAAATCCGCGTTAATCGTTCATGGTATTCATGTTTATAATATTTAGCCGTTTGGAGGGGATTTTATTTTTACTACACTGATGTGAGAGCAAATGTAGGCTTAGTGTTAGAAGTTGCCTGATACCAATTAAAGATCCGTTGCTCGTTTCTATTTATAGTTACGAGCAACGCTAAGCTTTATTTGCGTAATTGGTTTAACGTATAAAAAACTTCACCTACGGATGTTGAATCACCCTTGGTGTTTTTTAGTTTTGAAAAGTTTAAAGCGACCACGCGATCAGCCGTTAATAGCATTGATATTTCGAGAGATTTTTTATCTGCAGATAAGGCCACATTTGAGATGCTTAAGTCTTTTTGATTGTGTTTTTTGGAACCGTAACTTTTGGAATATTTATAGTTATATTCGTAAGCGGTTAAATTTTCCGCTGTTACTGAATCCGCATCAAGTGCTTCAGTGAAGGTTAGTTTGAATCCTTGCTTTGTTAGCTTCATATCTAACAATTCAAATGGCATGTCACCATTCCAACTCACTTTTTGTAAACCGAAAGGCTTACCGCCTTTAGAATCCCAACCGCGTGCTGTTTGGCCAACCCAGAGCTGACCTTGTTGATCAAACTTGATGCGAATATTGCCGCTTTGAAAACCGTCAATAAAGTTGAGCACCGCCCCTTGGTATTTGCCGTTGACTTTGTCTAACAGTACGCGAAATAGGTTAGATTGCGTTTGATCAGCGATAAACATTTGGCCTGTAAATGGCCCGAACTTACCTTGTGTTAAATCCCATTCAGGATTACCCGGAGAGTTTGCTACTTCAATATGAGGGATCCATACAACCGGCTTTTCTCGCATTTTATCAAATAACGCGGTGTTATCTTTGTTTTTAATTAGCTTATCTAAACCAAATGTAGGATCATCACGAAGGGATACTGGATGACCGTAGAACTTCCCCGCTTCTAATAAATGTAACTTCGACGTTTCAACCCAGTCACCTTGGTTGTCGGTGAAAAATACTTCATCATTAGGGCTAATACCAATACCCGCTGGCGAACGTAAACCCGCCGACAATGGTACAAATTCTCCTTTTGACGTTATTTTATAGCCCCAACCACGATAACCACTGGCACTGTCCATTACGCCATAGGTAAATGCATCAGGCGCGCCATGGCCAAGATTTAATGTGCCGTAATAGTTACCTTTTGCATCTTTAACAGGGCCAAAATTAAATTCATGGTAGTTTGCATTGAATTCCCAAGCATCAGACACACGAAGGTAATCGTCGGCAATGCCATCGTTATCTACATCTACTAATCTTGTTAATTCAGGTTTTTGAGCAATAAGTACAGAATCATCGTCATCAATGAGTAAACCCGTAGGCTCATGAAAACCATCAGCAAATTTTGACCATGTTTTGCCATTCTTTAAAACCCATACATCACCAAAGCGGGTGGCAACATATACATCGCCATTATCCGCAATATCTAAACCTGTGATATTAAATAAAACTTTTTCAGGTGTTGCAATGGTATCAATAACATAACCTTTGGGGATATAGGTTGTTTCTGCATAAACCATATTGCAATATGAAGCCGCGATTAGGGCTGTTGTTATGGTAAGTTTGTTAACGATTTTAGCGTAAGAAATAGTCATTATTTTGCCCCCACAATAGTTAATAGTATTTGATAAGTTTCACCCACTTTGGCATCCATACTATATTGACCGTTTAAAATAGTGCCTTGTTTGGCGCTAATCACTAATTTATCACTCGTAGGTAAGGTTAAATTTAATGGCATGTTTTGGCCTTTTAATAAGGTGTAGTTGAGCGCAAGTTTAGTGTTATCAATGGGTAACCCTTGTACGGCGTAGACTTGACTACCTATTTGATAATGAAAGCTAGTATGACCTTGGCGATTGTATTTAATGAAATTACAAGAAGTGCGCTGAGTTTTATCCGTTTTTTCGGCAACTAATTCAGTTGGCGTTAATTCGTCTGGTGAGTTGAATGCAAATGTTCCTAAAATGATACTTGCATCTTTTCCTCTGCCTATTAAGTTAGGTCCCAAATCAAGCAAATCGCCAGACCAAAGGCCCGTTACAGAACAACTTCGGGTATTAAATGCATAATTAATTTTTAATGGTGAGCCAACAGCAATAGAATAGGCGGAAAGTTTGGCTATTTTTTTACGAACGGCTAATTCATCCGTAGTTGTCTTTAACTCTAATTTGGCTTTTGAGAGTATATTTTTTGCAATTTCGGTGATGCCGAAATATTTTTGTTCAAGGTTTTTATCCGCCACCCACATTTGTAAATTGTGTCGGTTTTTCTTTCTTGTGCCTCGGGTGATATAAAGAATCTTTACGCGTTGTTTACCTTGTTTTAAACGGTAGCCCCACGATTTGTATTGTGTTGAAAAAGGCTTAATTAATTCGCCGTCGATTTCGACTTCGGTCACTTGTCCATTTAATAACGCAAAGATAGACGTGATTTCGTCGGAAGGGGTGTGTAAAGTTCCTTCAAACTCGATAATATAATCACTTATTTCCGGCATAGTAAAACGCATGAGGTTTTGATTTAACGTACCTGATTTGCTTACCTCTAAATGTGGTAGTTCGCTAAAATCTTGCGGTCCTTCTTTAGTTATTTCATAGATTTTATAGGTGAGGTTAGTAAAACCTTGGCGTTTAGAAAGTACATACGCAGCAATGTCTGCTATTTGCTGGTCAGTATAAACTCCTTCAAAAGCAGGCATGCCTATATTGGTAAATCCACGTTTGATATTGTTGATAATATCTCTTGGTTTATCACCATGGATCCATTCTTCATCTTTAAGATTAAAGCCGGCACCGCCAGATAAATCCTTTCCATGGCAACCGGCACAAGTGTTTTCGAATAATTTTTTTCCTGAAGCAATATCAGCGGCAAAAACTGAAGAAGAAAATATTAACGTTATTAGTAGGGCAATGTTTGCACCTAATAATTGACGTTTATTTAGAAGCAATTTTATTATTTTATTATTCATAAATAAGCTTATTATTAATGGTTGTAGGTAAAAAAAAAGAATAAGACGGGCTTATTCTTTTTAACAGGTTTCGGGCTAAGGCGTATTACCAGCCTTTTTCAGCCAATTTTTGTTTCACCTTGAGTTGCACAGAAAGCTTTTTTACAACACCTGAATATTGCGGTAATGACACAACATTGACATTTTCATCGGGGTCATTAGCGTGATCAAATAACATATTGGTAATATATTTACCTGTTTCATTGTCATAATATTCGGTATAGGCAAAACGTTCGGTGAAAATAGCATCTCCAGACTGCCAACGACCAAAAGCGGTGGTGTTTTGATGATCAAACGGATCATCAAACAAATTAATAACACTCTCACCTTGTAATTGCTTTGGTTTTTCTAGTCCGGTTAGATCACATAGCGTTGGAAATATATCAACAAATTCTGTCATTGCCGTGGTGCGAACATTTGGCTCTTTACCTGGCACTTTAAAGATTAATGGCGAATGTAAACCTGTTTTGAAGGTGGTGTGTTTGTTCCATAATCGGTGTTCACCAATTTGCCAACCATGATCGCCAAACAACACAACTATAGTATCTTCCTCAAGCCCTAACTGTTTCAAGCTATCAAGTACTCGGCCGACCTGTGCATCGGCAAAACTAATACTGGCGTGATAACCACGAATTAAATTTAGCGCCATCTCGTCAGACACTTGTCCATCTTTTGGCACGCCATGATACATGCGCATTTCACCATTTTTATGAATCGCCTGTTTTGGCGCATAACGAGGGTTGAAATAATTATTGGGTAAAGTAATGGATTGTTCTGGGTACATATTCCAGTATTTTTTAGGTACTGAAAATGGCAGGTGAGGTCGAGTAAAGCCGACGGCTAAAAAGAAAGGTTGATCGTTTTTACTTAATGCTTCCATCTTATTGATGGCACGTGTTGCCGATTGATAATCAAAATGCTGCGAATCATCAATTTCAGAAATTTCATAAGGCGCGGCATAACTAATATTATGTTTTTTCATAATATCGATATTGTTTTGATTAAAGTAATTAACCTTTTTTGGCATCCAGGGGTTTTCATCCCAATGGTCAACAATATCATCAATGGTATGCATAATTTTCCCAATAGAAACGGCATAATAGCCATTATTTCTAAAATGTTGAGGTATTGTCATCGCACCTGGAGATTCAACGTCAACTGTCGCGTAAGATTTTTTAAACCTATCTTTGGTTGGGCGAATACTGGTAATTAAACTAGAACGTGATGCGCCACAGGTAGGGACACTGGCATAGGCATTTTCGAATAAAAAACCTTCGCTGGCTAACTTATCAATGTTTGGGGTTTTAATTTTTTGATTGCCATAGGCACCAATTGTTGGACGTAAATCGTCTACTGCGATAAATAATACATTAGGTTTTGTCGCCGCCCATAGGCTTTGACTAAATAGGATAACAAATCCTAAAAGAAAACGTTTTAATTTCATTTAAACTCTCGTAAATTGTGTGATTTTTATTTTTTTGAAAGGCCCATAGTATAAATAGACACTGCATGTGAATAGATACTGTGGACTTTATTTGGACCTTATTCTTTCAAAAATAAAAAAGTGGTTTTTTATTTAGGCAAATGGATTATTCTTTGATCACATAGACGCCGTATATCCCTGAGGTATCTCTTTCTTTCCAATCTGCTTGAAGCGCTAAAAATTTAATGTCTGGATGGTAGTTATCTATCAGGCCAAATTTACTTAATGATTGAATATCGGTTTCTATAAAATTTTCAGGTGACCAAGTCTTTGCACCATCAGTGGTTTTATAACTGAATATTTTAGAACCTGACATTTCATATGCGATAAAATCGTCTTCACCTGTTTTGCTAATTTCTATAGGGTTTGAACCTGCGTTAACTGTTGATACGTCAACTGAGATCCATTGATTTCCAGTCCAACGAGCACTCGTTAAGTGGCCACCGCTCTTGTCTCGTTTTATGTATAACAATACGGGGTTACCCTCATCTGTATATGAAGCGGTAAAGTAGTATTCGACTGCATGTTTATGATCACTGTTGAGTTCACCACTGTCGAAAACGAGACAGTTCATTATTTCATGCTCATCAATAGAGGTACCTAAGTCATTACCTGCAGCGTCAGTCCACTTTTCGGTTTTAGGGTAAAAATATGCAAAATACGCATTTTTATGATAAAGGTTATGCTTGTTTTTCGGGCCACCGCCCGCCATTGTCCAACCCACTAAAAAGCGTTCAGGTATGTCACCATGAGCAGGTTCATGACGAAAGCCACCATTGTAAACTTCATTTAGATTTTCGGGCAGGGCGTTATTTGTATCAATGACTCTAACAGGTTGAGAAAATGTTAAGCCATTATCGGTTGATTTAATCATTTCTAATGGACGGTAATCGGTTGGATTACCGGTGGTATATCGATAGAAAACAAAAATATCACCATTAGAGGCTTTATTAACTAAAGGATAAGTTGCCTGTATGGCTTTATCACCGTTTTTAATTTCTTCGTAATGGTTGGCGTCCCAACCATCTATTGTGTTGGCATTTGGCGATATCGATTTATAAAGTCGGCTATTGTGAGCAGAGTAAATGACAATTAGTCTACCATCATCCATTTGTGTCATTTTAGGGTAATTATGATGATCGTTTTTTTGTTGCGTCCAATTGTATTGAAAAAAAGTTGTATTAGGTATTTGGCCGATGATTTTTGATTTTGACCAAGTCTGATTAGTATGATCATATTCACGAACATAGGCACTCATATTTTCACCCGCCCAAGTTACCCAGGTTTTATTAGCTGTATCATTATAAAGACCAAAGCCCGTGCCCCTGTCTGAGCTTATGTTATGATTATTGGCTACTTTAGTAACTTGGGAAGATATTATTTCTACAGGTGTGTCATCTTGTGTATTTAATTTTTCAGCAATGGGCGGTGTTGTTGTGTCTTGTGTGAAAGTATTGTCACTAGACCCGCAACCATTGATTAACAGTATAGAAATAAAACTAAGTAAAAGAGATTTCATAATTTCCTCATGAAAATTTTAAAGCGCTAGCATCAGGAGTTTTAGCTAAAGTGCTTTATTGCGCTGTAATTCATTGTTTTTTTAGGTATTCATGTTGATTGAATATTCAATGAGTACCTATTTTTATATTTAAGCCACTGATTAATTGGCGTTAGCTAACATTTTTAACTGTTACATGTTTAGTTATTAACGTAATGCATTAGCGCAATTGTGAACAAAGGCCTTTATTAAGAAGAGCCAACCTAACAAGATATTGATACCCTAAAAAAATTAATTATCCTATTAGAATCCTCTAAGTTATTTTGCAATAATCACCTCAACGCCAAGTTCAGTAAACTCCTGTAATAAATCTTTATTGGCGTTATTGTCAGTGATCAGCACATCAACTTTATCTATTTGTGAACAGACAAAATTACTCGTCATTCCCAAAGTAGAACTCTCAGACATAACAATTAATTTTTCTGCTTGATTTGAAAATTGACATTCTGCCTTAGCAATAAATCTATCTGACTCCATAACACCTTTTTTACTTATCGCTTCGGTACTAACAAACATCTTTGAATAATAAGATCTAGGTGAGTTGTTAATAGTTTGAGAATCCCGAATAATAATCCCATGAGACCCGTAAATTTGTCCTCCGGGTAAAATTAGCTGATTATTATTTTTATTCCACAGCTGTTGTGCAATTAGCATTGAGTTAGTCATAATATTTAATTGTTTATCAATTAAATATTCACTCATAAAGTTAGTGATCTTACCCCCATTAATAATTACTGAATCATTATCGCTGCATAGGGCTGCTGCAGTTTTAGCAATAAGTTTAATATTACAGCTTTCTGTTTCTGCTCTGTTATTTGTGAATGTATGTTTACTAATAAAGGGTTTAACATTGTTAATTGCCTCAGCGCCTCCTCTTATTTTTTTTAGTAGGCCCAAATTAGACAATATAAAAATATCTCGCCGTATAGTTGCCGGTGAAATATTTAATTTTGAACTAGTATCGACACTTGAAAAGCGATTTTTTTCTAAAATATCAATAATTAATTACTGTCGCTCTTGTACTAACATAGATTTTCTCCTGTAAAAAACACCTTATTGATCATTACCAAATCTTGCATAAATGCCTTGTTACTCTTGTAGTAATGATGATTTTTTTGTTATTTTTTTCGTAAACTTTTTATCTAATTAATCAGCAAGTTGATGCGGAGCAGAACAAGTAATATCGGCTAGTTAAGCATCATATCTGATGTTTTATTTAGTCTTCGTTAACGTGTATAGACCTTAATGTTATTGTAGATAGAGCTTCTGGTGAACATTTGACGAAAGCCAATGCGACCAAATTCCATTTGGGCACGTTCAGGTAACGACCAAGTAAACTGTTTTGCTTTACCGTGGGGGGGATTTTTAGGGCGAACAGATAACGTCATTTGGTTTTCAGTTTTCTCTACCACCATTTTATAGACGACATCTTTTTTAAATAAACCCGTGTTGAAATAACTCTTTGGAATTTCCATACCTTTAAACCCTGTTTCTGGGTGTAATGGATAGGCTCTTGCTCTTATGTAGTCGTACTCGTGATCTTCATTTTTTTGGCCATAAGCGGCATAACTAATGTGTAATGTTTTCATACGCTCAAAATAAAATCTCATTGAAGATACCTGACGGCGGTTGCTCCATGTTGCAATGTCGGGATCAAATTCACCGGCACCTGTCGCTTGAATATATAAAATATTTACCATTTTATGTTCATCATCAATTTTGGTGAAATCAAACTCCAGTTTTACATCACCTGTAAATTGCGGTTTAGTCCATAACACTACATGATGTGCATCATTACCCGCTTCAGGCCCAGCTTCAACTTTAATGCCTTTGTTCATATTTGTTACTTTGCCAACCCGGCCATCTAAAAACCAATTATCCTGCCAAGCGGTTTCTCCCATTTCATTAAACTTAAGAATCCAGCCATTAGCATCGGGTTTGGCATTTTTAACCAGTACTGGATTGGCGAATGCAGACATTGGGTTATCTGAATTTTCAACCGTACTATATACATTGGCCTTATTATGAGTGTTCTTGGCGTTTTCGCCTGTAACATAGCCATTTGAAAGTTGAGCACACCCCGTGCTAACTAAAGCAACACTTAATAATGTCACCCATAATAGGTTTCGGGATATATGTGATTTCATGTTTTTCCTTTATTAAAGTGTTCTGAACTTTTTTAACTTTTGTAATGAACTATTTAGCGCGTAGCACAAATAATAAATATCACTACACCAACCACAAATGCCGGAATAGGTTTTATTCATACCAATTTACTCCTACGTCTGAACGGTTGACTGGCGTTAGGTATTTTGTCGAGCTTAATTTAGCTTTATTTAACGAATCAAAATAAAGCAAACCTGTGGGACTTTTATTTATAGTGCCGTCAACAATATTAAAACCAGTTTGTGTTATTTTATGTTTTACCTTTGTACCATCCTTAACAATGACATTATTTTTTGATTCAATACCCTTGGCGGTTGATTTCACTTCAAACGGTAAATTGCCAAGAGGCTTAATAATGACATTTCCATTAAATTTAATGTTGGCTGGAGGTACCGTTCTTTCTTTATCGCTAGCAAAACCAACAGTCATCACTTGACTATCAACAATGGTATTGTTTTCAATAATCGCATTATTGACTTGAAAATGTTTATGATCGGGCGAATTAGGCACACCATTCATTAAGCGAATCGCACTTTGACCATCGTCATCACTACTTCGCAAACCTTGAAAGTAGTTATTTCTAACAATATGATCATTGCTGGTTAATCGAACACCGCCAGCTCCCTTAACCTGACCGCCCAAAAATATATTACGCTCAACTAGGTTGCCATGACCTTGTCGTAGAACAAATTCACCATATGATTCAATAACTAAGTTATCACGTAATATATTGCCACCTGATTTCAATGAGATAATTTCTGCTTCACCACCGGTATGAAAAAAAACATTCTATTCAATTATCGTCTCCGAACGGTTTTGCGATTCAGGCCAACTGCCAACTCGAATAATCTCTGCCCCATTAGCCCCAAAATATTCTCTAACACCAAAGTAATTATGATCAATAAGATGATTATTAACATAACCTTGACCTTCAGAACGGCTGACATTAATGACCACGCCACGCTCTTTTTTATTAACGAAATGACAATGGTCAACACGGTTATCTGTGCCAAAGAGGCTGATCCAATCTTTGGTTTCGTTTAGCTCTGCCGTATTGCTGTAGCTGTCAATTACAATTTCTGAAATGCGTGAATTATTTGCTAACGTTTTTGAGTTTTTACTAAATGCAATGGTGCTTCGACCTGGAGAATAACCATTTTTAAATACTAAACCGTTTACATGGATATAGTCTCCGCCAATTTTTAACGATGATTGCCCCGATAAAATTACTCTACCCTTCGTTTCAACAGTGACCGTTATGTTTTTTTCTTTGATTCCGCTGGCAGTGATTAATAGTTCGCTATCTAACCAGCGCCCATTTTTTAATACAATTGTGTCACCAGGTTTAGCTTTAGATATTACAGAGTTAAATTCATCGGCATTTGCCACTAACTTACCATTGGCTTTCTTCGACTCGTCAACCTGTGATGTTTGTTGCGTATTATTTTTATTCAAAGCAATGTTATAGCCGGACTTTGTATGTTGTACGTTTGAGATATTTGATGCACATGCAGTTAATGACACGATTAATAGTGTGTAAAAAATTTTCATCTTTAATCTCTATTTATTTGAAGGTAGGACTGACATTTGCTCGTAGCGACAGTTCATTCATTTTTTATTTTCCCTATAAAGAAAAGCCAAAAAAAGAAGATGTTGATACCCCCCAATATTAAGCAATATTTGTAATACGTAATATTCATCATTGTTACAACGCTATTTTTTATTAATAAACAACTGGTTAGATGCATGCTCTCTAGCTAAAGACAATGTGTGTTTACAATCGGAACAGAGCTATAAAACTCTCGATAAAAAGGGATGGCTAGATAAAATAAATTTTTACACATGTTACAAATGAGAAGGCTGTTGATACTAATTTTTTGATAAAAAGGGGTATCAATGCATCGATTAGCTGGCTTTTCTTTATAAAGACCTTTCTGATTGCACTAGCGTTTTTCGTGATGACTTAACCCGTCATTAAATCGTTAATTAATGCAGTTCGGTCAATGAGGTAAATAAGAATGTTGTATGGATATTTTATTAATAAGAATAACCATGACTTCAGTAAGAGTCGAACAGTAAGATTTTAAGCGTTATAGCTAGCGCTTAAAACCACTTTAGCGAAAGTTATACCATCTATTAGACTCATTTTTACAACTAAAAAAATAATAAAGGATAAAATATGCTTTTCAAAAAACACTCTCGTTACGGGATGATCTCATTATTTATTTCATTAGTCTCTTTGAATACACAAGCTGAAATACCGCAAGCATTATCTAAGGTGTATATACCTGACTTTTCTTATGCGGGCTATCAGTTTGGCGAGAAAAAACCTGACATATCAGAATTTAAAGTCATTAATGTTGCTGACCACGGTATTGTGGCTGATGATAATGTTGATGATACAACAGCGTTAAATGAGCTATTGGTGTCACTGGTAAAACAAAGCGACCCTGTTGTGATTCAATTTAACCAAGGGCGGTATCAACTATCTGAAATTATACGTATTAATAGAAGTAATATTGTTATTCGTGGTGCGGGTACTGATGTAGAAAGCGGTACTGAATTTTTTTTCCCTCGGCCATTAATTTATGCTAAACAGCCAAGAGAAATGGATGAGTTAGCAGAATACTTGGTTAAATTTAAAAAAATAGAAAAAAACGCTAACAATGGCATATTGCAACCGTTCTCTAAATGGTCATGGTCAGGTGGTTTTTTTTGGACGGGTGTACCCGGCAAAGAAGGGGAACGTGTTAAAAGTTATCTGAAGGAGTATGAGCACAAGCCAAATAAATTAGCTAGTGTGCTTAATGGTAATAAAGATGCGCACACCTTTGAAGTTAACTCTTCTCATAAACTTGCTGTGGGAGATGTTGTTCAAATGAACTGGTTCAACCCCGAAGGTAAAAATGGCTCCTATTTAAAAGAATTATATGGTGATACAGAGTCTAAAATTGGCTCACATCACTGGAAATTTCCTGATATGGCTTTAGCTCGTCAACAAGTGCTAATTACAGATATTTCGGGTAATAAGGTTACTATAAAAACACCGCTACTTCATAATATTAAGCCTAATTGGCAAGTAAGTATCACCCAGTGGAGTCATTTAAAAGAAGTCGGTTTTGAACATTTTAGGATCACTTTCCCGCCACATGAGCAAATAGAGCATCATGTTGAAGCTGGTTTTAATGGTATTTATTTAACGCGTTTGTTTAATAGTTGGGTAAAAGATATTGTTATCGATAATGCAGATAGTGGAGTACTTAGTGAAAACATGGGTAATGTCACCATCGAAAACGTAAGAACAACGGGTACAAGTATCGCCCATTATTCGGTTCAAATTGGTGGTGTAAATAACGTATTGGTAAAAGATTTAACGGTAGATAATCCGGTTATTCATCCGATTAGTTTTAATACCTTAGCAAACAAAAATGTGTATTTAAATACGATTGTTAATGTACAGCCAACTTTTGACCAACACTGTGGTGCTAATCAACAAAACTTGTTTGATAATACCAAAGTTAAAGTCACACTCGATTTAAGTGAAAATAAAAAACCAAGTTACCCTCTATTTAAAGGCGGTGGTGCTCCTTATTGGAAACCAACCCATGGTCAATTTAATACATTTTGGAACACCAAAGTCGAATTTACAAATGGTAGCCAAGTAGAACAGCCTATTATATTAAATGGCATAAAAGATGCGCCTAATGGACGAATTGTTGGTTTTTCATCAAACTTACCAATAGAATTAAAATATGACCCTAGTGTTTATCTTGAAGGAATAGGGCACTTTTATACTAATGTGCCCTCGCTTTATGAATATCAATTAAATAAACGACTAAACGGTAAGTAAATTAACAATGTGTGATTTAACTTATCGCAACAATAATCAATGAGTAAGCAAAATTTGTGTAGAGGTAAATAAATGTTTGTACATAATGAAGACGTAGTTTTAGAAGATTTAGGTAATGGCGTTTCTCGCAAAGTGTTAGCGCACAGCGATAACATGATGGCAGTGGAAGTACACTTTGAAACAGGTGCTATTGGCCCGATGCATAATCATCCACACGAACAATTAACCTATGTGTTATCGGGTGTCTTTGAATTTACTATTGGAAATGAAAAGAAAGTAGTAAAAGCAGGTGATACTATGTATAAAGACCCCAAAATCGAACATGGTTGTGTATGTTTAGAAGCCGGCATTCTAATTGATAATTTTACGCCGATGCGTAAAGATTTTATTTAAAATTTATAGTTAACTTATCGCAGTAATAATTTCTGGAGAAAAAAATGAAAATCGCATTAATGATGGAAAACAGCCAAGCGGGCAAAAATTCAATAGTATTGAATGAATTAGAAGGTGTTGTTAAACCACTTGGCCATGAGGTTTTTAACGTGGGCATGAATGATGAAAACGATCATCATTTAACTTACATTCACCTAGGTATTCAGGCGAGCATTTTATTAAATTCAAAAGCCGTTGATTTTGTTGTTTCGGGCTGTGGCACAGGTCAGGGTGCAATGATGTCGTTGAATGCTCATCCCGGCGTATTTTGTGGTTATTGTTTAGAGCCTACCGATGCCTTTTTATTTAACCAAGTTAACAACGGTAATGCGATTGCTTTAGCATTTGCAAAAGGGTTTGGTTGGGGCGCTGAATTAAACATTCGTTATATGTTTGAAAAAGCATTCACTACCGGTGAACGTGGTCAAGGTTACCCAATAGAGCGAGCTCAGCCACAGCAACAAAACGCTGGTATTTTAACGCAAGTTAAAGCAGCTATGGCTAAAGATAGCTTGGTTGATTCGTTGAAATCACTTGATCAAGCTCTAGTGGCTACGGCTGTTGGCGGCGCACGTTTCCAAAAAGCCTTCTTCGATAACTGTCAAGACGAAGAAATTGCAGCATATGTTAAATCTTTGGTTGCTTGATATTTAATCCCCCCTGTGATTTGAAATTTTAGCGGTCCATAGTTTGGGCCGTTTTATTTTTAAGCGTACAAACTCTGCCAGCTTTTTAACGGCTAAATTAAATCGTACATTTTAGTGAGCATTGTTAAGCTCTTTAGCGGTACGACATTATCAAAGTGTGGCACTTGTTTTAAAAACTTTGCCGAGCACACACTACACTCATGTAACTCAGCAGCTTGTTTGCCTGATTTATTGTCGCAAACTTACCAGCGCCAATTTCTAGTTTTATCTTGGCTTAGCCTCGATAATAACGCATATTTTACCTGTTAATATGCGTCCATATTTCTGAGCGAAAAACTACTTCTGTTGGAAAACAAAAAATTGTATTAATGATGTAAAGGGATTTTATGTAAACGTCCGGCCAACAGCACATTTCCTGAATGTTCTGGTCAAGCGGCATAGGACACATTTATTGTGGACTGCTCAAACTCAATAGGAGAGCAATCACCGTTTGATGTATGTAGCCTGATCTGGTTGTAGTATCTGATATAAGCTTCAACATCTTCTTTCATATCATGGCGCGTTAAATGGTAAATATTTAATAGCCATTCATTTTTCAAACTACCAAAGAACCGTTCAACAACCGCATTATCCCAGCACGCTCCACGACCACTCATGGAAGCGATGATATTATTATCCTTTAGCTGTTTCTGAAAGCGGTGGCTTGTATATTGTGATCCTCTGTCGCTGTGAAATATCAGCCCTTTAGCTGGCTGCCTTATGTTCAACGCCATTTGCATCGCTCGTTCCACTAAATCAACGGTCATACGCTTATGGATTGACCAGCCAATGATGCGGCGGGAATATAAATCCATTACAACCGCTAGGTACATCCAGCCTTGCCCCGTACGAAGGTACGTTACATCACCCGCCCATATTTTATTAGCTTGTTCGGGGTTAAACTGTTGGTCAACAATGTTATCGGCAACACTATGGCTGTGTTTACGCATCGTTGTTACTTTATAAGCAATACGTTGCTTAACCTTTAGGTCAAGTGTTTCCATTAAACGGATGACTTTATCACGGCCAACATCAAAGCCTTCTTTGCGCAGATTTTTCATTAGCTGCCGTGAGCCCAAACTTTGTCGACTTTCTTTGAATAAAGCCTTGGTACGTCGATATAACTTCAGCTTAAATTCGCTGATGATTTTAGCGGGTCGATTACGCCACGCATAATAACCACTGCGACTAACGTTCATAACTTCACACTGTTTTTTTACAGGGAAAATGCCTTCGTTCTTTTTAATAAAGCTAAATTTCACTTCATTTCTCTTGCGAAGAAGGCACTGGCCTTTTTTAAAATTTCTTTTTCCATACGCAGTTGTTTGTTTTCTTTTCGAAGTTTGAGTAATTCACTGCGCTCATCATCGGCTAAAACTGCACCTGACTGCTTATCTTCGAACTGCTGTTTCCAACCATAAAGTAAATTAGCTCTAACTCCTAATGACTGGGCGGCCTCTGGAACGGAATAACCTTGATCGGTAACTAAAGCTACCGCTTCTTCTTTAAAAGCTTTCGTATAAGTTTTGTATTGTCGTTTTTGATTCATAAACACCTCGATTAATTAGGATATTATCCTTTTTCGAAGTGTCCTATGCCATTAGACCAGAACATTTAGTGAAAATGGAGAGGGGGAGTTTTTTATAAAATTGAAATTAAATTATTTCAATTAATGACCTTCGGGTAGTTTTAGAAATTTAGTAAATAAATGTAAAAATCATTAAGTTTTTTGAATGAGATATAAAAATAAAATTTACAGAGGGGGTTTTAAATTCTCTTTAGAATAATTGGTTGCGGGAGCCAGATTTGAACTGACGACCTTCGGGTTATGAGCCCGACGAGCTACCAGGCTGCTCCATCCCGCGTCCGAATGACTTGATAATAGATACCAAGAAAGCCTATAACTGTTTGATTCTGTTATAAAAGAATTACCGGTTTATACTTTAGCAAGAAGTTGGTTGCGGGAGCCAGATTTGAACTGACGACCTTCGGGTTATGAGCCCGACGAGCTACCAGGCTGCTCCATCCCGC
>JBPOFN010000031.1:0-48754 GCA_051251725.1 Thalassotalea sp.
GTTAGCTCAGTTGGTAGAGCAGTTGGCTTTTAACCAATTTGTCGAAGGTTCAAATCCTTCACGACCGACCACTTTCTCAATCTTCCTGTTTTACATCTGGATCAAATAGCTCTTTCGTTAAATCCACATTACCGCACTTAATATTCGTTGATAAATATATCAGATAGTTTCCGCAGCATTACTACACTTTTATTAAGTTATCCCGTATAATTGCCGCGTTTTTAACCCAGTCGAAATAGAGCCAATAATGAGTCAAGCGAATTTAGCCGTCGAATTTGATTTTGAATTTCCAGCCAAGCCTAAGCCTTTATCTGTTGATGAAAAGGCCGAGTATAAAGCTCGAATTAAGCAATTATTAATTGAAAAAGATGCTGTACTTGTAGCTCATTATTATACCGACCCAGAAATTCAGGCACTTGCTGAAGAAACGGGTGGTTGTGTTGCCGATTCATTAGAAATGGCACGTTTTGGTAATGAACACCCAGCAAAAACGTTAATTGTTGCCGGTGTTAAGTTTATGGGCGAAACCTCAAAAGTATTAACGCCTGAAAAAACGGTGGTGATGCCGACCCTAGAAGCAACTTGCTCGCTAGACCTAGGTTGCCCAATCAAAGAGTTCAACGACTTCTGTGATCAACATCCTGATCGTACCGTGGTTGTTTATGCCAATACCTCTACCGCAGTGAAAGCAAGAGCTGATTGGATTGTAACCTCTTCATGTGCTTTAGAAATTGTTGAGCACTTAGATGAAAAAGGTGAAAAAATTCTTTGGGGCCCAGATCGCCATTTAGGTAATTACATTCAAAAGCAAACGGGTGCTGATATGATCATGTGGCAGGGTGCTTGTATCGTTCATGACGAGTTTAAAACCAAAGCCTTGACCGATATGAAAGCTTTACACCCTGATGCCGCCATATTGGTGCATCCAGAGTCGCCAGCGGAGATCATTGACCTAGCCGACTCAGTTGGTTCAACCAGTCAATTAATTAAAGCGGCACAAGAGCTACCCAATCAAAAGTTTATTGTGGCAACAGATCGCGGTATCTTTTATAAAATGCAGCAGTTATGTCCAGATAAAGAATTCTTCGAAGCGCCAACGGCTGGTGAAGGTGCAACGTGTCGCAGTTGTGCTCATTGCCCTTGGATGGCAATGAATGGTTTAAAAGCAATTGAAGAAGCGTTAATTGACCCAACGGGTAAAGAAGTTTTTGTTGATATGGCGACACGTGAAGGTGCGCTTAAATCACTAAACCGCATGTTGAACTTCAACTTGGCTAATAAATAAACACTAAGTTAAGTTTATTAAGCAAGTTCAATTATTTCTTATAATTTCAAGTAAATAGCCTTGCTATGAAAAAGGATTTTACCTACCATAGCGCTGCTTTTATTTACTTTATTGCACCTTAATCTTAGGTATTAAATAGTTAATAAAGTACAAAGTTAAAAATTTGGTGAGCTGGCTGAGTGGCTGAAGGCGCACGCCTGGAAAGCGTGTTTAGGTTTATCCCTAACGAGAGTTCGAATCTCTCGCTCACCGCCATATTTTAAAGCCCTGATTTATCAGGGCTTTTTTACATTGAGAAAATAGTAAAACCTGGGTACATAACTCTGCTGTATTACTCTACACATAATATTAACGAAGCGTAAAAAAACGTTAATGTTACCGATGTTTTCCTTGGCTTTGAAAATTTTTTATATTACTTGTCAGTTAATGTAAAAACCTCGGTTCAGGTTAAGCTATTTAAGCACCTATCTACTTATTCTTACGGCTAATACTAAGTCCATTAAGTTTTCCCATTCAGCAAGAAATAAAAGGCTTAGCGGTACCGGTATTATGTTCCATACAAAACCTAAGTACCTACATATCAGTATCTTGAACACAAATATCAGGTGGTATAAGTCATTTTTAACTGGTATTTCAGCGGGATAAGCACCGGCAATAACATTTTTTTGCCATCCTGTTTGTTGAAATAGATGTAGGCAACGGCTTTTATTCCTCTGTCACCTATTAAATAGCCTTTATCTTCAAATTCTATAAAACCTGCCTCGTGGCACACCGAGAATGCTTCTGAGGTTTCTATTTCTTGCCAAGTATTACTTGCGGCCATTATGTTAAAACTAAGCTATACAGTAGTGAATCCAGTCGTGAGTGTAGAAATAAATACTGAGACAAATTTAGATACACTTAAAGTAAAATATGATGTTGAGATATTGGCGTGTTTCATTATTATTACTCTGAAACAGCTTTATTAAACTTATCAAAAAACACTGTTACCGTTGGGGTGTTGTTAATATCTAATATATAAGTTATTTCAACTAAATCAGAAAAATCTACACCGCCGCCAGAAATTGCTTTGTTATCGTAACGGCCGTTAATACCATTATATTTGCTACTTATTTGATTGGCTTGTGTCCAAACTTTTGATGACAATAGGTTTTTATTTTCAAGGGATTTTGCTGAGTAAGATGCGTCATTAAAACCAGGCGTACCATTACTCTCTTTATTACCATCAGGGATTTTAATGTAGGTAGTGTTATTTTTTACATAGCTTAATGCATCTACGCTGGTTTCTTTTTCATTCCAATCAGAGTGTTGAACTGTAATGAATTGGTCTTTTGAATATTTAACCCCCTTTTCAATAAGCGTTAACAATAATGTTTGAGTAAAATCACTTTGCCCAGCTTCCACCACCCAAATTTTGCCACCGTTTGATAAAACGCGAGTCACTTCTTTAACGGTATCATTGATAGCAACCGTTCTTTCGTTATGAAGATCGGTCCATCTATCGTTAAAAACATTATCAAATAACTCATTAGCAGGAACGTATAAGCCAGCTTGAGCGCCATAGGTGCCACTAACCGCAAAGTAATTAAGGTTTTTAAATTCATCGGCTTGCAATATTAAATCTAAAGCGGCAATGGTGTGAACATCATCAACATCTGTTTTTAGATCAAAGTTTAAAAGTAATAAATCTTTATCCATCGTAAACTTAGGTGGCACCGCATAACTATTAAAAGATAAAAATAGAGCTGTGATTGCACATAGCGTTTTTGTTAAGTATTTCATGATATATCCTGTAGAAATTAGTTGTGTTTAGTTAGTTATGTTTAGAATCTAATGTTCAGTTAAATATTTTTAAGTAAAAACTTTTAAGTTATTTCTTGGTAAGTAAAAAATTCAAAATCGGCGTGTTTTTTTTGTCCTGATAAGTCTTGGCAAGCCAAACCAACAAATGCACCGGTAAAATTCGGTGAATAACCTTTTTCGAAGTGAACGACATAATCATCAGACAAGATACTGCCATCTAATTCTGCACCAATTTTTTGCCATTGTGGCGTTTCTGCTTCTATATTAGTCGCGTAGAAAAACTGTAGTGAGTCGCCATTAAAGTCAGCTTTAAGGTGTATTTTGTCGAATGCTGATACATCAATAGGCGCTTTAAGTACGTGAGTTGTTTTATTATCGTCACAACTTAACACATTAATAAATTTCTTAGCTGAATAAGCGTCTATATCGTCTCCTGAAAGATACAAATAATAGTAATGCGTGGTGTTGTAGTAACAAACTAAACCTGCCATCTGTTGGAAATTTTCTGGTGAAAATTCTAAACAGGTTGCAGCAAGCGTATGATGGGCTTGAACTCTTCTGGCAAGTAGACTTTGCTCGAAACATGAACTCAGTGATTCTCTACCATATAAGCGCAAATAACCTGGTCTGTCTGTTTGGTTCGCCCAATTTTTGCTGATCGGAATCCGTAAGCTTTGCAAGTTAATATCAATGTCGGCTGACTCAAAATTAATTTGGCTGTTAGCGGGTGCAAACTTATGCTCTGGCAAGTTAGGGGCTTTAACGAATCTACGTGCTATATTTGTTGCGCCATCTATAACAGCATTATTTTGCTCTAAGCTTTCAGTGTCAAGGTATAGCCAATCATCTTTGCCCCATACTACTTTCTCTATCGCCGTTTCTCTGCCAGTTATACAACGGCCTTTTTCTGTGAGAGGACGACCGGTAAGAAAAACCATGTACCACTCACCATTTTGAGTTTCTACCAAATCGGCATGCCCAGTTTTTTGTAAATAATTACTTGGCGCAAGTTTAGAGGTTAACACTGGGTTGCTAGGATGAATTTCGTAAGGGCCTAACAATGATGCTGAACGTGCTAAAGAAACACAATGATCGTAGCTAGTACCACCTTCCGCGGTTAATAAATAATAGTAACCATTCTTTTTATATATATGAGGGCCTTCTGTTAAGCCATGTCCAGAACCTTCAAATATATGATGAACTTTACCTATTAGCTTATTGGTATTTCGATCATATTCTTGCAGCACTATACCGCCAAAAAACAAACTGTTTCGGTGATCGACCAGCATATTCAAAAAGTAAGACTTTCCATCGTCATCATGAAAAAGAGAGGGATCAAAACCACTTGCATTAATCAGTGTTGGCTCAGACCATGGGCCACAAATATCGGTGGCAGTTACCACAAAATTAGGGGTGTCTTTCCAGTCGCCATTAAAGTTTTTTACGTTGGTATACACCAAATAAAAAACACCATCGGTATGGGTTAAGCAAGGCGCCCAAACGCCACAAGAGTCAGGCACGCCTTTCATATCTAATTGTGATGTTTTAGTGAGCGGGTGAGTCAGTAATGTCCAATTTACTAAATCTTTTGAATGATGAATTTGTACGCCTGGAAACCATTCAAAGGTTGAGGTAGCGATATAATAATCGTCTTCTACTCTAATAATACTTGGGTCTGGATTAAACCCTTTTAAAATTGGATTCGATATGGTTTTCATTGCTAACTCTTTAATTTTAATGGAATTTAACAAGTGAATAGGGTGGCAGCCATAACTCATTGTAGCTTATGGCTGCCAGGGGATAAGCTTTCTATTCACCGGCTTTAACTTATTTGATGTTTTAATATTATAAAACACCTAATTGTAATTATGACTATTACTATAGTCTTTTAAAGTCTCCATATGCAATATTTTTATGACAATAAAATTTGTCACTTTTTAAGTGACTACATAATAGGATTATTTTATTTGTAATTTTTATTGTTCGGCTAAGGTGAACATTTGAAAGTATCGATTAGTTTCTTACGAAGATGTAGTCGGTTGACACGCATTTTTTATGGTAAAAGTTAGTCTGAACGCATGACAAATATTGCTTTGTTCTATAGGAAAATGTATTATTTAGCCGACTAAATAGTCTTAATAACTATATGAATATGAACGTAAATTATTAAGCACCAACCTTCGTATTAAAGAGCAGCAAGAGTAAAATTATGCCGTACAATTTATTAGACAGTTCAAGAACTCAACTTAATGAAGAGCAGGTTCCTGATAATTGTATCCGTAACTTGACGGTAGATAATCTTATTTTTACGTTGCACGAAAGTAAATTAAAAGTACTTTTAGTTAAATATAATAGAGGGTTAGCGACTAATAAGTGGGGTTTAGTTGGTCATTGGGTTAAAGATGATGAAAACTTACAAGATGCCGCATTACGTGTTGTTAAAAAAACAACCAATGTCGATAATCTGTACCTCGACCAGTTAGGTGCATTTGGTAATGTTGATCGTTACCCTGGCGGGCGTATTATTACTATTGCGTATTACTCCTTAGTTCGTCATGAAGAAACTAACTTAATCAGGGGTGAGAACGCGTTAGAATGTGAGTGGTTTGATGTTTATAACGTACCTGAACTTATGTTTGATCATTCTGATATTTTATTAGCGGGCTTAAATTTTTTGAAATATAAAGTTCGTCATGAACCAATTGGTTTTAATTTATTACCTGAAAAATTCACCTTGCTGGAACTGCAAGAGATCTATGAAGCCATTCTCAATAAAACGTTAGATAAACCTAACTTTAGGCGCAAAATTCAAAAAATGAATCTCTTGATTAACTGTAAAGAAAAACAGAAAAAAGTGGCACACAGAGCTGCTTCTTTGTATCGGTTTGATATTAATGTTTATGAAAAGTTAAAAGAATTTGGTTTTACTTTTGAATTTTAAAGCGCAAATTGAACGAGTTTACTCTGTTGTTTTGGCTGATGTTCAGCAATTATCCTTTCAAAAGTATTAATTTGTCATTAGCATGCGCTTGCAATAACCCCTCATGGGTATAATTCAAGGTATGGCTCCGCTGCCTAAACGCCACGGCAGATAAAATATTGGCTTTGTTTTCCTCGTATAACTCTAAGTAAATTATTAACTGATTTAATTTCCTACCAAAACCAAAACCAAAACCAAAACCAAAACCAAAACCAAAACCAAAACCAAAACCAAAACCAAAACCAAAACCTTTCTTTAGGTTGAATTAGTTTAGCTTTATGTTTTTTTATTCTGAGCTTTTATTTTTAGCAATCTTGTTGTCACTGTGACTATTTGTGTCGTATGTTATTTTCACTGTTTAGAAAGTCGCCTTAATAGTTTTTATATTAAGCGGTTAAATTAATTTTTAAATAGAAAAAAGTTAACAATGCTAATAGCAACTATTAGCCTTGTGTTACATGAAAACAATGTCAAAACAAAAACTATAAATAATAAAGAGTTGGGACAATATGAAAATAAATAAAACCTTTCTACCCGTATTAGGGATGTATATTTTAGCAAATAGTAGTTACGCACAACAATTAGCCAATGACGAGCTTGAAAATGGTACTTTATTACCGGGCTATTCTGGCTTGATCGATACCCCATTTAATGGTGTTGCCGCCTATGCTGATGGCGACGGTGTGCAAATCAATACCCAAGTGAGTGGTGTACCAGGCAAGTTTCGCTTAGACATTCGAGGAGCGAGTAGTGCAGCAAATGCAGCGGGTATTAGTGTTTATTTAGGAGATAACAAAATAGGCGCTACTAGTTTTAGTGGCACTTCAGCATCAGTAACGAGTATCAGTTTTAATTTAGATAATATGCCGAGTAACTCGGTATTAAAATTTGAATTAGAAACCGATAATGGCAGTAATGATACCTTTTTAGATTCGTATGAATTGCATCGTACTGGTGATATACCAGCACGCCCTGCCGCTCCAGTATTACCTAACCAAGGCGCATATGACTCTGGCGAATACCGAAACATGTTCCAAGAATTTGGATATTCTGCAGAAGAAGTGACTGCACGTTTGAATGCTGTGTACGACCAATTATTTCATTCTACTGATACAACAGATAAAGCGTTATTTATTCCTGTAGGCGATGATATGGCCTACATTTGGGATTTTCATAATAACGATGTACGCTCTGAAGGTATGTCTTACGGCATGATGATGGCGCTGCAAATGGATCGCAAAGATGACTTTGATAAGCTATGGAAATGGGCTAACACTTATTCATTAAATAAATCAGGCAACAACAAAGGCTATTTTGCTTGGAAAGTTAGTACAAGCGGACAAATACAAGATGCGGCTCCGGCGCCTGATGGTGAAGAGTATTTTGTAACGGCTTTATTTTTTGCTGCTCACCGTTGGGGAAATGGCACAGGCATTTTCGACTACGAAGCACAAGCAAACCAAATACTACGTGATATGGTAGGAAATGGTGAAGAACGTTATAACAATGATGGTATTTTAGAACAATATACATTGATAGACGCTGCCAATAAGCAAATTGTTTTTTCTCCTTCAACACCCACTGATCGTAACTGGACTGATACGTCATACCATTTACCCGCTTTTTATGAATTATGGGCAAGATGGGCCGATAACAATAATACGCTTTGGGCTGAAATGGCCGATGTTTCTCGTCAACATTTCAAAGATGCTGCACATCCAACTACAGGGTTAACACCAGATTATGCTTACTTTGATGGTTCGCCTCATGGTGACTTCCAACATTGGAAAGATACCTTCCAATATGATGCTTGGCGTGTAATTAGTAACGTTGCAATGGATTATTCGTGGTGGAAAAAAGACGAATGGCAAGTAACACATGCAACACGTTTACAGACATTCTTTAAAAGCGAAGGTATGGAATCTTATTCAAGCTTATATGAGTTAGATGGTACACCTTATGAAAATAACAGCGACCATTCACCAGGTTTAGTTGCAATGAATGCTATCGCTAGTTTAGCGTCTAATAGCCAAGATGCTTGGGACTTTGTTGAAGCATTTTGGCATACGCCGGTTCCAGAAGGAAGATACCGTTATTACGATGGTTCACTGTACATGTTTGGTATGTTAGCAATGAGTGGTAACTACCGTATTTACTGTCCAGCGGGCGAATGTGATGCAGTATCACCAGAGCTTCCAGAGCCAGTAAATAGAGCGCCGGTTGCCAATAATGACTTAGCTACCACGATTGAAAATATCTTAGTTAGTACAAATGTTGTGAATAATGATACCGATGCTGATAATGATATCTTAAGCATTGCTACTTATACCCAAGCTGGCAATGGCTCGGTTAGCCAAAATGGTGACAGTTTAGTTTATACACCTAATACCAGCTTTACCGGTACTGATAGCTTTTCTTATGCGGTTACCGATGGCACTAAAAGCAGTAATACTGCAACCGTTACTGTCACTGTAAATGCTGAAGGCATCATTGACCCAGAGCCAGAACCGACACCAGGTGATGAATTATTATTTGCAGAAATGGAATCAGGCGTTATTAGTCCATCATACCGTGAGCCAATAACTAACCCTTATGCTGGTGTTATTCTGTATGGTAATAATGAAGAAGTGTCTTTTGCTACTAACCTTGCTGCTGGTGATTACACCGTTGAAGTAAATGGCAGCTCAAGCAACTCATCTGCGGCAGGTATTAGCCTTTATGTTGATGGTAACAAAGTTGGCGCAACAAGCTTTAGTGGCACAACGCGCACCACTCAAACGATAACATTTACGTTAACAAACTCTGCAAGTGAACTTACCTTCATTCTTGAGTCTGATAATGGTCAAAATGATACCTTGATGGACTGGTTTAAAGTTTTTAGTGGTAACGGCTCAACTGAACCTGGTGATGGCGGTACAACACCAAGTGTTAGCCTTGAGATTCCAGGTGTTTTACAAGCTGAAGATTATGCCAGTGAAAATGGAACTCAAACTGAAAACACCAGTGATATTGGTGGCGGATTAAATGTTGGTTATATTCAAAATGGCGATTATTTAACATTTAACATCAATGTTGCACAGGCGGGTGTTTATACCGTTGAAGCACGAGTTGCTAGTGATACCACTGGTGGTGATATCGATTTAGTTATTGGCTCTGCTAATGTTGGCACTTTAGCGGTAACAAATACCGGAGGCTGGCAAACTTGGCAAACCGTTACTACCTCAGTAACGCTAGCCGCCGGCGAGCAAACACTTAGTGCAAACTTTGCTAATGGTAATGATTACTTATTTAATATTAATTATTTAACCTTTACCTTATCTGATACAGAGTCAGGTGCTACTCCACCAGTTACTCCCCCTGTAACAGTTAAAATTGAAGCTGAAGATTATGATCGTTTTTCTGATACCACTATTGGCAACGAAGGTAATGCCTATCGTTCAGACAATGTTGATATTGAAGTTACCTCAGATACCGACGGCGGTTATAATGTCGGTTGGACAGCAGTAGGTGAATGGCTTGAGTTTGATATAGATTTTGCTGGCGGTGACTATAAAATTGATACCCGAGTAGCATCAAACAATAGTAACGGTAAATTTACTATTGATTTAAACGGTACTGAACTTTTATCAACAACCAGTGTTTTATCGACCGGCGCTTGGCAAAACTGGACTACAAAAACCTCTAATACGGTAAGTATTCCAAGTGGTGTTCAAACTATACGAGTTAATGTTGTTAATGGCGGTTTTAACCTTAACTGGTTAACCTTTATCGCTCAGTAATTAAAAGCTCAGTAATTTATCGTTTAGTAATATAATTCTGAAATGTATAGTTTTGAAATATATAGTTCTGGCATTTATTACTAAGTAGGTAAAGGGCTATTAAGTTTTAATGTAAGGCGCTTAAATTTTTAGCGCCTTTTTTTAACTGCCATTTTTTAGCGTCAATATGTTAGCTGCCACGTTGCCTGTTAGCCAAGCTAACCTTGTTGTTTCCCGTACTCTATATAACTTTCAGTATTTCATTTTTGTAGTTTCTTTAACTTGTCTGAAAATCTAATTAATCGCACTAATCCAAATAATCCAATTGATAACCTAGAAATGAAAAAGTTATTAGCGTTGTTCTCTGAGCTTGTTTGGTCGAATTTTATCTGTAGTTGCGTCTAATTATCAGTGTTAGCTACAGTTACTGACGAGTAATGTTGAGTACTCGATGAGGGATCACTGATGATTAATTATATTATTGCGATTAATAAGTTTACTTTTTCTGTTAACACTAATAGTATTTAAGACTATAAGGTGAGTTGTTTTAAGTGATCACACAGTATCGGGGAAGAAATGAAAAATATAACAAAAAAACTTTCAATAAAAGAGAAGCTAGGTTACGGCTTAGGCGACACAGCAAGCAATATTGTTTTCCAAATGGTTGCCAACTTCATGCTGATTTTCTACACCGATGTCTACGGCCTTAGTGCCGCCGCCGCGGGTACTTTATTATTAACCGTTAGGTTGTTCGATGGCTTTACCGATCCAATCATGGGCAGTATCGCCGATAGAACAAGAACACGATGGGGAGCTTATCGTCCTTATTTACTCTTTTTAGCTGTGCCGTATGGCGTATTAGCTTGTTTAGCTTTTATTACTCCTGACTTTGATTCAACAGGAAAACTTATTTACGCCTATATCACTTATGGCTTATTAATGACTTGTTATACCGCTATTAATATTCCTTATGGTGCTTTAGGCGGGGTAATGGTGAGTTCACCGAAAGAAAGAACGTCACTGCAGTCTTATAGATTTGCGATGGCAATGGCTGCGTTAGTGATTATTGTTTGGGCACTACCTAAACTAGTCGCGTATTTTGGTGAAGGGAATGACCAAGTAGGTTATCCGTTAGCAATGGCTTTTATGGGCACACTTGCTGCCATTTGTTTTTTCTTTTGTTTTAAAATGACCAAAGAAGAAATACTTCCTGCTGTTGAGGAAAAACGAAAAAATGTTTTCACAGAATTCTTTTTACTCTTTAAAAATGATCAATGGGTTATTATCGCGGCAATTAGTTTAGCGACATTAATTCTAATCGGCATTCGCGCAGCAGTAGCACCGCATTATATTAAGTATTATGTCGGTGAAGAGTCATTAATCTCGTCATTTTTAACAGTAGCAGCAATAGGCTCTGTTTTAGGTGCGGTATCAACCAATTTCTTAACTAAATATTTTGAAAAAAAGGTATTGTTTCAAGTGGCTATTGTCATCGTGATCATTACTCATAGTCTGTTTTATGTTGTTGATAGTACACAAGTAGCCGCTATTTTTATCATCTATTTTATTGCGAATTTTGCCCATATGATGATCACCCCAATTTTATTTTCTATGGTTGCAGATACGGTTGATTATGGTGTTTTGAAAATAGGAAAACGATTAACAGCTATCACCTTCTCAGGCCATTTATTATCGATAAAATTTGGTTTCGCAATTGGTGGCGCGTTAGCTGGTTGGATATTAGCCGCTTACAATTACGTACCCAATCAAGCGCAAACACAAGAAACTTTATCAGGCATTCTATTAGCCTTTGCCGGTATCCCTGTTATTTGTATGATTGTGAGTTTATTGCTTGTGAAGAAATATAAACTCACCGAGCTTGAAGTGATAAAAATTCAAAGTTCACTTGCAAAATAGTCTAATGAATCACGTTAAAGCCTTAAGCTTATTACTGCTTTTCATTGTCTAGATTGATTGTCTAGATTCATCATGTAGATATGGGCACACATAGCGGCACTGATTTTTAAAACCGAATAAAAGTGGGCTATAACGAAGTAATAAAAGTAATAAAGCTTATTTTTATTACTATGTAGATTAATACTTTCAGGTATTAAACCCTAATACCTGAAAGTAAATGTACCAAACAGCATAGTGAATTTAGTTGCTATAAAAAATAAGCTTAACCGTTTAATAAGACTTCCAGAGCAGATATTGCACTCAAGTTAGTAGATAGTGATACTGTAGTCGCCAACGAGTACTTATTCAAAACAGAGTGTCTTTACAGGAAGGTTCAATGAAAAACATTCTTTTTATCTGTAGTAAAAATCAGTGGCGTAGCCCAACCGCAGAACAAATATTTAAGCAAGACCCAGCTTTAAATGTAAGATCAGCCGGAACCAGTGCCAGCGCAAGAAAAAAGGTCAAGGTAAAAGATATTGAGTGGGCTGACATTATTTTTGTTATGGAAGAAAAACACAAAAGCCGACTAAAAGCTGAATTTACTCGCGTACTTAACCATAAAAATATTCAAGTATTAGATATTCCTGATGAATACCAGTACATGGACGCAGAGTTAATCGAGATATTAAAGCAGTCGGTGAATGTGAGATAGCTATTTGATTAGCAGGTTTAGTTAATTATAAACATTCAATTAAACCAGTTAGTAATCTCAAACATCAATAGACGGTTGATATTATCATTAGCTAATACAAGTTTTTACAAGCCTGTTATGACGGCTAATTGCTACTAACCTAGTTGTATAAAAACTTATCCCTTTTGATAGCACTTAATTAAAAATTGCTTTTTAAAGCCTAAACTTTCGTATAAAGGTTTGCCTGCTGCTGATGCTTGTAAAACAAGGTGTGTTCCTTGCCATATTTGGCTGCGGGTGATTAATGCTTGCATTAACATACGTGCGTAACCTTTCCCTTGTGCGCTTGGGTGAACGGCAACTTGATGGACGCCGATAATATTGCCTGTTTTAAACAAAAGTCCGGTCGCAATCGGCTGATTGTTATCATAAGCGAGTAATATTTGGATATCTTGCTCAGTCATTAGGTTTTGAAAAACGATTTGATCAATTCTATAAGCAAAGGCTTTAGAAGCAATATCAAGCCAAAAGTTTAGCTCATCTAATGTCGTTACTTTTATAATGCTAAAGCCTGTCTGTTGTGATGTTTTATTTTCTAACTCTCTTTTTTTAAGCCCATCATCTGTAAGCTTAGATAAAGGCAAATACATTGCTGTTTGCTCGAGTATACAGTGCCAGTTGTTGTTTATTAATAGGGCCTCAATATTACGCTGCTCAGCACTTTTACTAGTTTTGTTTCCCGTATTTATATCAGTAGTTTGCTCCGCAGATAAATTTGGCCAGATAGGATAAATGGTCGAATGAGGTAAGGGCTCAAAGGCTAAAATATCTTTATTTAGTGATGAGCCATCAAACCAGCAGCGATGCGGCCAATGGCTATTAATTTGTAAAACTGCTTTGTTTTTAGCGGCGAGTTTTTTATTAACCGTGCGCGCGCCATATTTGCGCCATAAGCGGGTCAGGTTATCAATATTGGCTTGGTTAATTAACATCGCCGATTCTCCAATTAATTAATAAAACGCCAATAATTAGTAAGGCGGCGCCGATTGTTTTAATACTATCAATCGATTTTATCGGTAAGTTAAACCAGCCAAAATGACTCGCCACAATAGCAATTAATATTTGCCCGGTTAAGGCGTAAGACATCATGCTACCAGCGCCCATTTTAGGAATTAAATAATAAAACATGCCAACACCAAAAGCGCTTAAGGCGCCGCCACACCATAAATATATTGGCACCGCTTTAATCTCGCTAAGATTAGGGTATTGTTTTGTTGTTATTAACATGACCAAAAGGGTGATCAGTAAACTCAATAAAAAGGCGATGCCTGTTGCTAGTATTGAGTTTTTAAGCACGACACCAAGTTGAGCGTTCATGGTTGCTTGTATTGCAATGGCTGCGCCCGCCGCGATTGCCAAAAGCACGAAAATACTCATCTTATATTGTCATCACCAGTTCTTCGTAATCAAACCTTACTTTAGGCGCGAGTGCTTGGGTATCATCTTGATGACGATAACCAATCGGACATATTATTGACGTGGTTAAGCCGTGTTTTGATAATTTTAATACTTGGTCATAACCGGTTTGATCAAAACCTGTCATTGGGCAGCTGTCTATTTTCATTGCCGCCGCGCAGGTTAAAAAATTGCCGAGCGCGATATAGGCTTGCTGATGCGCCCATTCCTGTTTTTGTGAGTCAGTTTTTTGGTTAAGTGCTGATTTCATATGCATTGAAAAGTTACTGAGCTGTTGATGTGTTTTATTAGTCACTTGCACATGTTTGTCAATATAACGCTCAACCGTACTATCACCTACTTGGCACTGTGCAGCAAAAATAATTAAGTGTGAGCTTTTTGCTATTTTTTCTTGGCCGTAAGAAAAGGGCAGTAGTTGTGCTCTGATACTGGGTGATTTTACAACGATAATTTTATAAGGCTGCAAACCATAAGAAGATGCGCTTAAACGGGTAGCTTCAAGCAATGTTTCTAATTGCTCTACGGGTACTTTTTGTTGAGAAAATTGTTTAACCGCATATCGCCATTGTAACGCTGTTAATAATGTCATGTTAATTACTCTTATTTTGTTAATACCCGTTATCATTCAAAGTGCGGGATTTCAGTGGGAATTAAAAGCACGTTAGACAAGGAGAATAAAGTTAAACATAGTCATTCTATTTTTACGTTATTTAACGCTGCCTAACGTGATTTTAAACCCATCGAAGAAGTGCTTGAGCAATATCACTTCATCGTTACTGTGATTTATAAGGGAGTAACCCTTATCTCATCACAGTGCCTCGAATTGAAATCGCTCAAGCACTCTGAAACCTGCATCTTGAATGGTAACGGGTATAAATACAGGCTGAGCAAGTGATATTGGCTCATCAATTGACAGTAATTTTAAAGCGCGATGAAGGGAAATTCATTTACATAGGTTGATGAATTAAAGTTTTTTTCGGATACGACTTAATTGTGTTGGGGTAATACCTAAATGACCGGCGATATGATATTGCGGCAAACGATCAACAAGTGCGGGATACTGCTTAACAAAATGTAAATACCGTGCAGTGGCATTGTCTTGTACCATTTGAATTTCACGCGCATCTTTTGCTAGCAGCCAATTTTTTTCTAAATAATAAATTTGAAAAAGCTTAAGCTCGTCATTTTTGATCATTAACTGACGGTAAGCTTTAAAGTCTATTTCAATCAGGATTGAATCTTCTAAAGTTTCACAGGCAAGCAAAGCTGGCGTTGACGTTAATAAAGCCGTCATTGCCCCAGGAAACATCCCTTCGTCAAAAAACATTTTATTATATTCATTACCCTTGTCATCGCAGGTAAAACATCTTACTAAGCCTTGGTAAATATAAGCATAAGTGGTTGGCATACTATCAAGCGCATAAAGCATATTGTGTTTGCTGAGCGACTTAAGTTTGCAAAGTGCTTTAAAGTCATGCCAAGTTTCATCACTGATGGGGGCGTAAGCGGTTAGGGTTGCTCTTAACGCATTAAAAGCCTTGATTTTATCTGACATATAAAAAGCTACTTTTTAATAATAAATCAATAATATAGCTTCGCATTAAAAAAATATACCGTTAGCTAAACTATCGCCGAATTTACTATGTCTTTACTCACTAGAGATAATAACTGCGAAGCCCGAAGCCCGAAGCCCGAAGCCCGAAGCCCTGACACTTACATCACTATCATAGTTACACCCGTAGTCACCTTATGTCACTTCTATCGTCTGAGTATAAAATTTTCAGATGGAATTTAGCTTGGTCATCGTGAAATGTTAAATTTTAAGACAGATAAATAGCCACTATTATCATATTTAAAACGCTTTTTCTCTCATTACCTAGATATTTACAAAACTAAATTGAATATTAATTAAACGCCTTGTTTGTGTAAGTGGTTGATTTTAAGTTATTTGTTATTTGTTCGATTATTTGTTTTTGTCTTTTTTCAATAAAGCTGTTGACGATACAAACCTTGATGTGTGATTATGCTCGTGACTTGAGCTTATGCTCATTTTGGTGGTTTTGCTCTTTATGGGGTTAAGTGTCTATTGTTTGTTGGCGAGAATAAAAATATTAGAAAAAGTAATGTTTTTATTCTTTAACTGTCGATTTTTTATCGTCATTTAAACCAATTAATTTGCTCTTAATTAAATCACGCACAAAAAATCACAATAAAACTATAAGAAAACAAAAATAAAACTATAAGAAAACCAAAAAAACAAAGGGTTTACTATGTTGAAAAATATACAAAAAACACTAGTTTCTACAATCAAAAATAAGGGGGTTAACATGCCTAGCTCAAAAATTCGAAACACTGATAACAATCGTCGTCCAGCATCTAAATTCGGTAAAATAGGCGTACTTACTGCCGCCGTAATGGCAGCATCAGTGCCTGCACATATACAAGCAGCTGAATTTCTTGATGGTCTTGCCGAAATTAATTTTCTAGCGCTGCAAAATTACCAAGCTATTCAAGCAAAAGACGGTGCGTTTCGTCCAGTAGACGAAAAGCAGTCTTCAGGTTTTGGTCGCCTTCGTCTTAACTTACAATTCAAATTCCACATTACTGAACATATTACGGCTGATGTAGATATCGCTGAAGAGCCAAATGACTTTGGTAACAATGGCGATCGAGATTTTTCATTCCACCAAGACTTCGCCGGCATTGAATTTGAACTGCTTGGTCTTTCTGGCGCGGCGCGCGACAATGCAGATTTAACACTTCGCCTTGGTAACATTG
The DNA here is from genome assembly GCA_051251725.1 of Thalassotalea sp. GTDB lineage: Bacteria > Pseudomonadota > Gammaproteobacteria > Enterobacterales > Alteromonadaceae > JALZUE01. The sequence goes on from JBPOFN010000031.1 coordinate 16,671, forward strand.
GCGCAGCCCCTTTCCAATTTAAAGGTTTTCAAGATGGAGCTGACAACCAAGGCAACGCGTTAATAGGTAATGGCATCACAGACTATGCAACGGCAGAAAATGGCGCCCAATTAAGCTACAGCGAATCATTTGATAGTGGCGCAGTTCGCAGCTTTAATGTTGCTGGTCATATGACTACTTCAAGTTTTGGTGAAGCTTTCCAAGAAGACAGAGGTTTTAATTATCGTCTTCAAGGTACGGTCGAATTCGCTGGCGGTTTTAAAGCTGGCTTAAATTTTTTCCAAGCCAATCAAGGCGATCAATTACGCTTTGAAAATGGCGTTGCCAGTCTTGCAGGCTTAACAACCACTAACTACCGCTTTGGTGATGGTGAAAACTATAACTTCTCTGCTTCTGCTTCAAGCGAGCGTGATACTCATGTTGGCGCTATGCCCGGCCTTGAACAGTCGATTATGCAAGTTAACTTAGCGTATCAACCATCACCTGAAACGAGTGTGATTTTGATGATTGGTAAGTCTTCAGATGATTACACTTTTGCCGATGCTGATGGTAACGCCGTTGCCGGTATTACTTACTTTGGCGTTGATGGTGTTGCCGATGCTGATGGCACAACATTCGATTCAGTGAGCGTGATTAAAGGCGAGTCGTCAGTTGAATATTTCACCTTAGAAGCGCAGCAATACATTATCCCAGAAAAATTCTATGTCGCGGCTCGTTATTCAGAAGCTGAAAACACTTCTGAGCTTATTGCGCAAACGGATAATAAAGTTGAGCGTATTCAAGTCGCCGCAGGTTACTGGTTCAATGAAAAAACGTTATTGAAGTTTGAATATGTTAATCAAGACGAAGGGGTTAACTCAGGCGGCCAAATAGGCGCAGGGTTTGACGGATTTACGTCAGAAATTTCAGTTAAATTTTAGGCTGGTGGCCGAGATAAATCGGCTTATTTAGCCTAGCCGGCTTGGTCAAATATTAGGGTAAGTCGGCTTTTTCTACTACTATAAAAATAATCTTATTTAACACGGTTAGGTAAGAAATTCACTGTTAAGTGAGGGGACGAAAATGAAAAAATTAATGATGTTAGCTTGTGGCGTTTTGACCATGGGCGCTGTAGTGGCAAAAGAAACCATTACTATTGCAACCGTAAATAATGGTGACATGATCACCATGCAAGAACTTAGTGGCGATTTCACCGCTAAAAACCCTGATATCGAACTTAAATGGGTGACTTTAGAAGAAAATATTCTTCGCCAACGCGTCACTACTGATGTTGCAACACGTGGTGGTCAATATGATGTAATGACCATTGGTACTTATGAAGTGCCAATTTGGGGCAAACAAGGTTGGTTAACTGAACTTAATAATCTTGGCGCTACTTATGACCTTGATGATTTATTACCGGCGATTAGAAGTGGTTTAACCATTGATAACAAGCTTTTTGCCGCGCCTTTTTATGGTGAAAGTTCGATGGTGATGTACCGTACCGATTTAATGGAAAAAGCAGGCCTTGAAATGCCTAAAAAGCCAAGCTGGACTTTTATCCGTAAAGCGGCAAAAGCGATGACGGATAGAGACGCGGGTATTTATGGTATTTGTTTACGTGGTAAAGCCGGTTGGGGTGAAAATGTTGCGTTAATTACCTCAATGTCAAACTCATTTGGCGCCCGTTGGTATGATGAAAATTGGCAGCCACAGTTTGATACGCAAGAATGGCATGACACTTTACAATATTATGTTGAAGTAATGGCAGAGTCTGGCCCTCCAGGTGCGTCGGCTAATGGTTTTAATGAAAACTTAGCTTTATTCCAAACGGGAAAATGTGGAATTTGGATTGATGCAACCGTGGCTGGCGCCTTTGTCACTAACGAAAAAGATTCAGAAGTTGCTGATAAAGTGGGCTTTGCTTTAGCGCCTGACAATGGTTTAGGTAAACGCGGTAATTGGTTATGGTCATGGACATTAGCGGTTCCTGCCAGTAGTAAAAAACCAAGCGCAGCGATGAAGTTTATTAGCTGGGCAACGTCAAAAGAATATTCTAATTTAGTCGCCGATAAAAAAGGTTGGGCAAAAGTACCGCCGGGAACACGATCGTCACTTTATAATAACCCTGAATATATGAAGGCTGCGCCTTTTGCAGAAATTACCTTAGCTTCAATTCAATCTGCCGATCCAATTAATCCGACAGTGAAACCGGTACCTTATGTTGGTATTCAATTTGTCGCTATTCCTGAGTTTCAGGGGATTGGCACCGCGGTTGGTCAGCAATTCTCTGCTGCATTAACTGGACAAATGACCGTCAAGCAAGCATTAGTTACATCGCAACGTTTAGTTGAACGGGCAATGCGTAAAGCTCGATATCCTAAAAAGTAAATGTTCCTTTAGGCTGGGTAAGTGCTTGTCACTTACCCATGTTTGATACTTATTATAAGGTTTAGGTTATGGCTACAACAAACTCACGTTCACTAGCGCGCTTAATGTTACTTCCTTCAGTTATTTTGCTGTTAGGTTGGATGTTAGTGCCGCTATGTATGACGTTGTACTTCTCATTTTTAGATTACAATTTACTCAGTCCAGGCAACGAAGAATTTATTGGTTTTTTAAACTACGAATTCTTCTTGACCGACCCTGCGTTTTTTGAATCATTTACTAATACATTATTACTGGTTGGTGGTGTTTTACTGATCACTTTAGGTGGTGGTATAGGTTTAGCAATTTTGCTCGACCAGGCTATCTGGGGACGTAATTATGTTCGTATTATGGTCTTGGCGCCTTTCTTTGTCATGCCAACGGTATCAGCGCTGGTCTGGAAAAATATGCTGATGAACCCAGTGAATGGTTTATTTGCCCATTTTGCAGTTTGGTTAGGCGTAACGCCAATTGATTTTTTCGCGCAAATTCCTTTGTTGTCGATCATCATCATTGTTTCTTGGCAGTGGTTACCCTTTGCCGCTTTAATATTATTGACGGCGATTCAGTCGCTTGATCGTGAACAACTGGAGGCAGCTGATCTCGATGGTGCTGGCCCATTCAGCAAGTTTTTTTACATCGTATTGCCGCATTTATCGCGTGCAATAACCGCAGTTATTTTAATTGAAACCATATTTTTATTGTCTATTTTTGCCGAAATATTAGTAACAACAAGTGGTGGCCCAGGTTATGCCTCAACCAACATAACTTATCTTATCTACACCCAATCATTGTTACAGTTCGATGTTGGTGGTGGCTCGGCAGGTGGTATTGTGGCGGTGATTATTGCAAATATAGTCGCAATTTTCTTAATGCGTTTAATTGGCAAGAACTTGGAGGGTTAAATTATGGCGTTTAATAATAGTAATAAATCCAAACTCATTTATACCTTTTTAGCTTGGAGTATCAGTAGCTTAATATTTTTCCCAATATTATGGACCTTAATCACGAGTTTTAAAACCGAAGCGGAGGCAATCTCAGCGAGCCCGAGCTTGTTTATGTTTGATTGGACATTGGAAAATTATCAAGATGTGTTAGCACGCTCGCCGTACTTTGACCATTTTTGGAATTCAATAGTCATTTCACTCGGTTCAAGTATTTTAGGTTTGCTGATTGCAATACCTGCCGCTTGGTCAATGGCCTTTGTGCAAACTAAGCGGACTAAAAATTTATTAATGTGGATGCTTTCAACCAAAATGTTGCCGCCAGTTGGTGTGCTCATTCCAATCTATTTATTGTTTCGAGATTTAGAACTGCTCGATACTAAATTAGGTTTGGTGATTGTGATGACCTTAATTAACTTGCCGATCATGGTGTGGATGCTTTATACCTATTTCAGAGAAATTCCCAATGAAATTTTAGAAGCTGCACGTATGGACGGCGCTAATATCGCTGATGAAATATTTCATGTGCTTTTACCCATTGCCTTACCAGGCATTGCATCGACATTATTATTGAATGTTATTTTGGCGTGGAACGAGGCCTTTTGGTCACTGATCCTGACCGCCGCTGATGCAGCCCCATTAACGGCATTTATTGCCAGTTATTCAAGTCCTGAAGGTTTATTTTATGCCAAGCTATCTGCAGCTTCTGCTATGGCCGTGGTGCCAATTTTAATACTTGGTTGGTTTAGTCAAAAACAATTAGTGCGCGGATTAAGTTTCGGCGCAGTTAAATAGGAGATTTTAAAATGGGTAGTATTACATTAAAGCAAGTGACAAAATCTTTCGGTAAAGTCAATGTGATCAAACCGATTGATCTAGCCATTAAAGATGGTGAGTTTATCGTTTTTGTTGGGCCTTCTGGTTGTGGTAAATCAACATTATTAAGAATGATTGCCGGTTTAGAAGACACCACCAGTGGCACTATCGATATCGATGGCCAAGATGCAACCGCGACACCACCAGCTAAAAGAGGTTTAGCGATGGTGTTCCAATCATATGCTTTGTATCCGCATATGACGGTGCGTAATAATATCGCGTTTCCATTAAAGCGCGCCAAGATGAGCGAAGATGAAATAGAGCTAAAAATAGCGAACGCGGCAAAAATATTAAACTTAGATTCATATTTAGATCGTAAGCCTGGGCAATTATCGGGTGGTCAACGCCAGCGTGTTGCGATTGGTCGTGCGATTGTACGTCAACCGTCTGCCTTTTTGTTTGATGAGCCGTTATCAAACTTAGATGCATCTTTACGCGTTAATATGCGCTTAGAAATTTCTGAACTGCATAAAAGCCTAGCCACTACGATGATTTATGTCACCCATGATCAGGTAGAAGCGATGACCATGGCTGATCGCATTGCGGTCTTTAATGCAGGTATCATCGAGCAAGTAGGAACGCCATTAGAGTTATATAACAATCCCGTTAATCGTTTTGTCGCCGGCTTTATTGGTTCGCCTAAAATGAATTTTATTGACGTAACCTTACCCGACAATCAGCAAACTGCTAGCATTGGTGTTCGCCCTGAACACTTAAAAATATCAAAAGATGAAGGAATGTGGAAAGGTAAGGTTGGGGTGGTTGAACACCTAGGTTCAGAAACCTTTTTACATGTGCAAGTAGAAGGTTGTGGCACTTTTACAATAAAGGCTGATGGCGATTGTGATTTAAATTATGGAGACCATATATATTTAAGTGCGGATGAGCATAAAATTCTGCATTTTGATAAGTCGGGTATCACTATCAAAAAAGAGCCAGCGATGGCTTAAACCCAAACCAATGTAATGCTGGTATCGTGCACTATCAAGTGTCGCGGTGCTAGCATTAAGTTATCGATAACAAATTTACCACAAAAATTTTACCGTAATATCCATCATCCAAGCAGGTTCATCAAACCTGCATATTTAGCTGTTAGTTATGACAGCGGCTTTGCAAATCAATGATATCTTTGGAATACTAAGTAATAACGCAATTTTATTTTTTATTTACGTTTTACCTGCAGACAAGCACTAACATGAAAACCAAGCTACTGGTTCAAGGTTAGCGTATTTTAACCAACGTAAATTCAATAGGGCCAATATTATGAATCAGACACAACCCGAATTTAACCATAATATCGAGTTAATTATTTTTGATTGTGATGGCGTCTTAGTTGACAGCGAAGTATTAAGTAAACGCGTGTTAGTTAAAATGCTTGCTGAGCTGGGGGCAGAGGTTTCTGATGAGTATTTTTATACCAATTTTCTAGGGTTTAATTTTGAACATGTCACGGCTAAAGTGTTAGCGGATTTTGGCGTCACGTTAACAGCAGAGTTTCGTGAAATTTTTCGCGGGCAATTGATCAGGACGTTTGCTGAAGAGCTCAAACCGACTGAACAGTTAACTTGGTTGTTAGCACAGCTCAAAATTAAGTCATGTGTGGCCACGAGTGGTAGCCCTGAAAAAGTAAAAAACTCCCTATATTACACCGGTCTTACTGATTATTTTACCGACAAAGTTTTTACTTCATCACAAGTAAAACGAGGTAAACCAGCGCCCGATTTATTTTTGCATGCAGCAAAAAAAATGGGCGTACACCCCGAAAACTGCTTAGTGATAGAAGACTCACAGGTTGGTATTAAAGGTGCTTTAGCGGCTAATATGCCAGTGATTAGGTTTGCGGGGGCTAGTCATATGAAAAATAGAAATATTGCTACCCAGTTACTTGATGGTGTTAGTACAATAGAACATTGGGAACAGTTATTTGAGCTGGTTCCTTCGCTTAGTTCATCATTTAAAATTGAGAGGTAAATCGTGGTAAAGCGCTCTAATTCAGAAGTAAGAAAGTTAGACGATGCAGCAAGAGCCGGATGGATGTATTACGTAGCTGGTAAATCTCAGGAAGAAATTGCCAAAAAACTCAATGTTTCGCGTCAAACGGCGCAGCGAATGGTCGCGTTATCCGTTAGTGAAGAGCTAATTAAAGTTAGGCTCGAGCATCCAATCGCAAAATGCATGGATCTTAAAGAAAAGCTAAAAGCACGTTTTGGCCTAGAATTTTGTCGAGTGGTACCGAGTGACGGTTCAGAGCCATCATCAACCTTAGGGCTAGCACAAGCCGGCGCGAGTGTTATGGAACTACATTTAAGATCTGCCGAATCAAAAGTTTTTGCGATGGGAACGGGGAGAGTTTTACGAGCCTGTGTTGAAGAGCTTGCATTAATGAACTGTGCCCAACATCAAATTGTCGCTTTATTGGGTAATATCGCATCAGATGGCTCAGCCTCGTCATATGATGTAGTAATGCGTATGGCTGAACATATTAAAGCAAAACATTACCCAATGCCGTTACCTGTACTGCCGGTCAGTAAAGAAGTAAAAGAGCAATTACACGCACAAGATCATATTGCAAAGAATTTAGCCTTAGCGGCCAAAGCTGATGTCACCTTTGTCGGCGTTGGTAATTTAGGCTTAAACTCGCCGCTTCATCTGGATGGTTTTATTACTGAAAAAGAATTAGCTGAGTTAGAAGAAAAAGGCGCGGTTGGCGAATTAATCAGTTGGGTTTTTGATGTTAAAGGTAATTTGCTTGATTGCGCGGTCAACGATCGAGTGGCGAGTACGCCATTAAAAGTTAATTCGGATAAACCTGTGTATGCGATTGCTGCGGGTGAAGATAAAGTTTTTGCCATACTCGGCGCGCTCAGATCTAAATTAATCAATGGTTTAATTACTAATGAATACACCGCAGAGCGCTTATTAAGTATTGATTAGACACTGATTAATAATTGATTAAGCGTACATTTGGCCGGTTAAATTAAGCTCAAATTTAAACGGCTCATTCCACTTTCTTCATAACATTAATAACCCGAGTTTAGGTTAAATAACCCAGCTTAAAAAAAACCACAGCATGTTTAGTGCTGTGGTTTTTTGTTTTATCAGTTTGCATGAAAGCCGATGGTCAATTACATTGGGTTCATAAACTGTTCAATATCATTTATCGGCAGCTCAGGGGTGGCACCGTGGCTTTGCGCCACCATAGCGCCGACAGCACAAGCAAAGTTAACCGCGTATTGAGCATTTGTGGTGTTACATAACTGATAAATGAGTGAGCCTAAAAACGAGTCACCAGCACCAACGGTATCAACCACGCTAATTAAAAAGCCCGAGTTATAATAGTTGTTGTCATTAATTTTCAGCAAAGCGCCATGATTACCTTTAGTAACACACATATAAGGGGTATTGGTTTGCTCGGCAATAAACTCTAGGTTTTGCTCTAAGGAGTTAAATTTTGAGCCCATGGCATGTGCAATTTCATATAACTCATCATCGTTAAGTTTAATAAAATCAGCAGCTTTCATAAGCTCTATCAACATGGTTAAATCATAATGAGGCTTACGTAGATTAACATCGAATATTTTAAATTGAGCTACCGAGATCAGTTGTTTTAAGGTGTTTAATGACACCTGTTCACGGCCAATTAAACTACCAAAAACAAAAATATCTGACGATTTTACTTGTTCAATCAGCGCAGGTGTTAAGGCAATATTATCCCAAGCTGTATCGGCAACAATTTCATACGACGCTGAGCCGCTACCATTTAATGTAACTTCAACCGTGCTGGTTTTTTTATCCGGATTAATGGCAATAAAGTCGGTATTGATTTGTCGCTCTTTTACAACGGCAAGTAACTCTTGCCCTAAAGTATCAGCACCAACCGCGCTTAACATTTGCGCTTTGATACCAAGCGAGTTTAACCTTAGGCAAACATTGAGCGGTGCGCCGCCTAATCGTTTGCCGCTAGCAAAACAGTCCCATAAGACTTCACCAAAACAGCTAATAGTAATATCACTTGGCGCTTTATGATTGATAAATAAGCTATTCATTACGAGGCCTCCACGACACTATTGTGACGTTTATGATTAAGGGTTTGCTGCATTATATGTTTAATCTTGCTGGCTGGCGAATATAAAGCATCAATGGCAGTTGCATAAGGTTGGCTAAATGCGCTTTGCTCAATTAAGTCGGCAAACAAGCTGTTTATTTTTAAAAAGGCAAGCATATCATTAGGTGTTTGCTGAGCATATTTAGCAAGTTCGTCGCGCATAGCATCTTGAATATCTAATGGTGCGTTTGTTTGGCTAACTTGCTTATCACTATATAAACACCAAGTGGCAATCACTAAAATAGCTAATGAGCAATCACGCCCAGCAGCAAGGTTTTCATTAATGGTGGCAATTAAAAACTTCGGCAATTTCGCTGAGCTTTCGGAGCATATACGCGCCAAGCTGTCCTTAATATTGGGGTTTGAAAAACGCTCAATTAAGGTATCTTTGTATTGGTCTAAATCTAAACCGTCAAGTTCATCTAATAATGGCGTTACTTCTAAGTCCATAAAAGCACGTAAATATTCGGCGAAATCAAGATCAGAAACCGTTTCATCAATAGTCGCGTAGCCATGTATTGAACCTAATAAACCTAAGACCGAATGGCCGGCATTTAATAAGCGAATTTTCATTTTTTCAAACGGTGTCACATCGCTAACAAATTGCGCGCCAGCTAAATCCCAGTTAGGGCGGCCATCACTAAAGTTATCTTCAATAACCCACTGTGAAAACGACTCACAAGTAATTGGCCATTCATCAGTTAAACCAAAGGTATTGGCGACATAATCAATATCCGCTTGAGTGGTAACTGGCGTTATACGGTCTACCATCGCATTTGGAAATTCAACATTAAGTGCAATCCATTGGCTTAGCTCAGGATCTTGCTGCTGGGTAAAAGTAAGCAGCATTTTACGTGTTACTGCGCCATTGTGTTGAATATTGTCACAAGACTGCACCGTAAACGCTTTCATGCCTTGCTCTTTACGCTGTTTTAAACCGGCGGCAATATAGCCAAAAGCGGTTTTTGGCTCGCTTGGGTGTGCAATATCGTGGGCAATACCAGGATTTTCTAAGTCTAGCTCACCGGTCGTCGGGTGTAAGTTGTAGCCACCTTCAGTAATCGTTAATGAGACAATTTTGGTATCGCTGTGGGCAATTTTGTCAATGACATTTTGTTTATTGTCTGGGGCAAAAATAAAGTCAATCATCGAGCCTATAACTTTATTGTCGATTTGACCGTTGGGATGGCGAACGACTAACGAATACAGATAATCTTGTTTTACTAAAATATCACGTAAACCGCGATTGTTTTCTAATAAGCCAACACCACAAATTGCCCATTGCTCAGAGCCAGGCGTTTTTAATAATTCATTGATATACATGGCTTGATGAGCACGGTGAAAACCACCAACACCAATGTGCACTATGCCTGCTTTCAGTTGGCTGCGATCATAAGTGGGGATATCAATATGGCTAGGTAAATTAGCTAAGGTTAATTGATTTAACGAACGCGTTTTTTTGTCGTTTTGGGCAATGTTAGTCATGTTTTTGGCCTTACTAAATAGGATTTAACCTAAAATATAGCTGGGTAACCCGTCGGTTTGGTGACCCAGTTTAACTGATGTTATGTACGTCATTTGCTGTTATTCGTTGTTTTGTTATGGTTAATAACAGCAATTATTATGGCGCGTGTTTAATGCTTTATTTTGCTTGCAGCGTTTATTTAGCTCATCGCTTTCACTTGTGTTGCTTCGAGTTCTGGGCTGACACAGTTAAGCGCTTTTTGTCGTTTTAAGGCGACATACGAACTAGTAAAATAAACAATGGTTAAGATGAAGCAGTAAAGTTCAAATTGTGCTTTGTTGGCATCATAGATGTCCATAGTTGAGCTGAAAAACATCACCTGACAAGCAAAGGCTGTAATAATTAATAATGACACGGCAGAGACTGCGTTTAATATTTTGCTAAAACCACTGGTATCTTCAACAAACGGTTGGTCATCACGAGCAAGCTTTGTTTGATAAGCAACAATTTGTTCTTGCTCTAGCGCTTCAGCCGCAACTTCATGGCTGTAATCTTTATCGGCGCCATATTTTTTCGCTAATACTGTGTAGACGACAATACTGAAGATCCATGTTGGAATGAATAAGTAATAAAACGACATTACATCGACAGCATTTAAGCCAAAACCGAACACTAAAGCGAGTGCCCATGTAGCAATAGCAGGGATGCTACGCGAGATATTTTGATATTTGGCCCAGTAACGGGTTAACCCAATTTTTGGAAATAAGACATGCTCAGCAAAAACAATGCCGCCAACCGGTACTACTAATAAACCTGCGTAAGTTAACAGCGGTAACATTTGTGAAAATACGAATGGGAAACAAGCAATGATCACAGTTACTACACCAACAATTGCGGTGGTTTTTTCACGTGAATGGTTAACAAAGATAGACTGCGCGGCTAAACCTGCGCGGTAAAGGTTCGCGTTAGCTGTTGTCCAACCCGCAATAATAATAATTACAAAACCGGTTAAACCTAAAGCGTGATAAGCAACATCGCCTGGATCTAATTGAGTAATTGTTGTTTTAAGTAATACCGCTGCACCAGCGCCCATAATACCTGCTGAGATCCATGCTAAATAATGGCCGAAGAACATGCCAACACCAGAAAATAAACCATAGCTTTTACGTTTAGCAAAACGGAATATCGCCATATCAATTAAACCAAAATGGGTAATAGAGTTAGCAGCCCATGCAAAGCCAATGACTTCAAGTAAACCAATGCCTTTTTCGCCATCGCTGGTAAAGCCTGTCCAAATGGAACTATCACCTATGGTCATAAAATCGCCCCAACCAGTTAAGGTGGTGCTGCCTAATACGTGGTTAGATAACGCCGGAAATAAAGTAAATGAACCGGCAATAAAAATTACAAATAACCAAGGGGCACATATTTTAGAAAAGTCGGCAACGGTTGAAAAACCATACATGGCAACAAATACCACAATTGAGCCAACCGCTAATACAATAGCGACAAACCAAAAACTATTTGGGTACCAATTGAGCTGCGCAGGAATATCAAATAAAAACCTGACGGCAGTTGAGGAGACGGTGATCATTGCGGCGGAGATCACCGAAAATATCACGACATTTGCCCAGTTATATAGCTTGGTCATTGAATTACCGGCAATTTTATTAAGGTAATTGTATAAACTTAATCGCGTTTCAACAGCAATCGGTGCGGTTAATAACCACCAAGACATCATGGCTAATAAATTACCAATCAACAAACCTAATAGAATATCTTTGGTTGCAGCCCCTAATGCGACAAAAGTTGCCCCAATCACAAATTCAGTTGCGGCAACGTGTTCTCCTGCGTACAAACCAGCAAAGTGTTTCCAGCCATGAAGCTTGTTTTTAGCAACTGGCATTTGTTCCTCATTCATCTGGCTAAATGAGTTCTCTCTTTGAATATTGGCCATTTGTTTCTTCCTTACTATCACCACTATTATAGAAAGAGTGAGGTGATAAGTTATTTATTATTAAAACTGAGATCATTGCATGATGACAATTTTGGTTCTTGTAAAATAGCCAGGAAAAACAACTGAACACGCAAACTGTTTAAATGTTTTCGCTGACTATGTTCTGATTTATTCTGACGACAATTAAGACTCGCCGAGACGGTTTATTTACTTGTCATCAATGAATTTATTTACTTTTTAATGCTGCTCACTTTGTTGCTGTGCTGAAAGCGATAATAAGCTTGGCTGCAATGTTTGAAAGTTTTGCCAGTGCTGCATAACAGCAACTTGCGGATAAGCTATTGAAACTTTATTCATGGCTTCACCGAGATGTTTTCCACCTTTATAGTGAATCACCTGCATACCAGCAGCTAATGCTGCGGTTACGCCCGCCATACTGTCTTCAATCACTAAACAATTTTTTGGCGCAACCGCCATCACATTCGCCGCATGTAAAAATAAATCAGGAGCCGGTTTGCCATTCTCTACTTCGGAAGCGGTAAAAATACCATCAACAAAAAATGGCGTTAAGCCAACAATTGTTAATGCTTTATCCGTACGTTGTCGGCTGCTACTGGTTGCTAAACAAAAAGGGAGATTTAATTGCGATAATACTTGTTTAATACCAGCGGTTGGCTGTAGGTGAATAGCAAACTCTTGTAGTAATGTATTGTGATACACACTTTCAAATGCCGCTGAGATCGTTTTGTTAAATACCTGCTGTATATTTTCTTTTACAGTACTAAAGCTACAACCTAAAAAATTTTGTTGAACATATTCGTTATCGATCTCAACACCTATGCTGGCTAATTTAGCAATTAAAACCGTCGCGCTAATAATTTCGCTGTCAATTAAGACACCATCACAATCGAAAATAATTAATTCAATGTTAGCGTTCATGCGTTTATTTAGCCTATTTTAATAAAACGTCGGTATTAATTTTTGGGTGTTTGCTTATTCAATCATAGTGTTTGAATAAAATAAGACAAAGCGGCTAATCCTTGTGTTTGGGCATTAGCTCTTTGTGTGAGCATAATCCCACCAAGAAAGGGGGATGTCAATCGTTAATCGTGCCTTTTGAGCCAATAAAAGCGCTGTAAATTTAAAATTAGAATAAAAAAAACTGATATTTCAACTGGTTAATAGATAAATGTGATTAATAATTTATTAAAGGAAAGTTAACTAAAAATAATTTCAAGCCCTAAGTTAGTTGTTTATTATCAAAAGTAGGTTTGGTTAAGCTGCTACTTATAGGGCTAGTGGTTAATTATTTAACCTTTAAATTTACCGCTTTTTTGTATTGCATTGATCATAAAACCGGCCGCAAACTAATCGGCTGATGAATCGTGAAGCGGCGCAATTAATTACGCTACTTTAGTGTTTTGATGATGATCTTGTAGAGCACTAAATTTTATGGTTTTTCTTTTTATATCTGATGTTTAATGCTTATATATAAGTAATAATTGTCGTCTGAGGTAGGATTTTTATCACTTTTATAACTATTGGGAAATTTTCTAACTTTTCTAGCAATAAAGAGGGGAAATAATGACATTTTTTAATGGTTTACTAAGCTTTATACGGTAAGATTATTAACATTATAATTTGTAAAAAAATATTACCGTGGATTTTGCTCCGCTATTACCCTGAACTTAGGTAAAAAAGAGCATTGTTACCTAGTTTTAGGGATAACATTTTGGCTGAAAAATATAAAATTGCTGTGATAGGTGCCGGTCCTGGTGGCATAAGTGCTGCTGCCCATGCTGCTGAATTAGACGTTTCCCATGTGTTATTGGAAGCGACGCCAAAAATTGCAAACACGATTCAAAAATATCAAAAAGGTAAACATGTGATGGCAGAGCCAGGCATTTTACCTTTACGAAGCCCAGTAAATTTTGCCGCCGGTAAACGCGAAGCCATTTTAGCCCAATGGCAGCAAGGTGTTGAAAGCAATAATGTTAATATTCAATACCAAGCGGCGGTGGTAAAAGTTGAAGGTCAGCAAGGTGATTTTATTATCACGTTAGCAAACGGTAATACTATTCACGCTGAATTTATAATTTTAGGTATTGGCGTTCAAGGCAATCCGAGAAAGCTTGGCGTAACAGGTGATGATGCCGATTTTGTTCAATATTCACTAGATAATCCGGATGATCACAATAATGAAGCTATCGTTATTGTTGGCGCTGGTGATGCCGCAATTGAAAATGCCATAGCGTTAGCTAAAAACAACAAAGTTTATATTGTTAATCGCCGCGATGAATTTGCCCGCGCGAAAGAAGGTAACCTCAATTTAATTACAACCGCCATTGATAATGGTGAGGTTGAATGTTTCTACAACACTAATCCAAGCAGTGTTGAGCTAACGCCCAATGGTGAAAAACCGGGGGTTTTTGTCTTAAAAACCGCATCCGGTGAGGCGCAGGTTGACGTTGATCGTATTATTGCCCGTTTGGGTGCGATCCCGCCGCGAGCACTAATTGAGTCTTTTGGTATCGAGTTTCCAAATAAAGACCTTAATTCAATTCCTGTGCTATCAGCCAAATACGAATCAAATGTTGCTGGCATTTATGTCATTGGCGCCTTGGGCGGTTATCCGCTGATTAAACAGGCGATGAACCAAGGTTATGAAGTAGTTGAGTACATTTTGGGCAATAATATTAATCCCGCGGATCACCCATTACTTGAAGATAAATTTACCCAGTTACCTTTCGATTTAGATGTTGATGGCATTTTGTCGTTAATGCAAAACAATATTCCGGTTTTTTCGCCGCTCACTCCTTTGGTATTTCGCGAGCTGATCCTTGATAGTAAAGTCCATGTACTTGCGCCGAGTACAGAAATATTTCAAAAAAATGATTACTCCAATACTTTCTACACCATCTTACAAGGTGAGGTAAAAATTGTCATTGGCGATCGAACAATCACCAGTAGCCAAGGAAACTTTTTTGGTGAAATGAGTTTGATCTCAGGCCGTAGACGCTCTGCCACCATAATTGCTGGTGATAACTGTATTGTTATCGAAACGCCGCGCCGCACCATGATCAAACTTATCAACTCGATTGAAGCTGTCAAACGGGTGTTAGATGAAACTTTTATTATTCGTACTATTCAAGAAAAGTTTGCCGCAAATGTCCCTATTAGTGATTTACAACCGATCGCGAGTAAAGCGCAATTAAACCAGTATGCCCCCAACGAAATTATATTTTCAGAAGGTGAAACCGCTGATTGTTTACATGTTATTCGTAGCGGCTCAGTTACTGTCTCAAAAAAGGTTGGTGATAAAGATATTCCGATGACCTATGTTGCGGCTAATAATGTTGTCGGCGAAATGGGGTTATTAGGCCGAGCACCGCGCTCAGCCAGTATTAAAGCAACAGTAAAAACCGAAACTATTTCAATTGACCGTGACTCGTTTGATGTTTTATTAGAAAAATCACCGGGCTTGCGTGAACGCATGGAAGTAGAAATTCAAAAGCGGCATTTAGAAAACACTCAAAATGCTGTGGATGGTGAGTCCGAGTCTGGCGATATTTTATCTTTTTTAATGGATCAGGGTTTAGGTGAAGCGACCGACGTTTTATTAATTAATGAAGATGCTTGTGTTGGCTGTGATAATTGTGAAACTGCGTGTGCTGCAACACATGGCGGAACTTCTCGCTTAAATCGAAAAGCGGGGCCAACTTTTGCCCATGTGCATGTGCCTACGTCTTGCCGTCATTGTGAAGATCCCAGCTGCATGAAAGATTGTCCACCCGATGCGATCCATCGCGGCGGTTTAGGCGGCGAAGTTTATATCAACGACAGCTGTATCGGTTGTGGTAATTGTGAACGTAATTGTCCCTATGGTGTTATCCAGATGGCTTATCCAAAAGAAGAAAACAGCGGCTTTTGGAGTAAAATGTTTTTCAATGCAGGGGAAACCCCCGGTGACAATAAAGTGAAAGCTGGTGAGCAAATTAAAAAAGCGGTGAAATGTGACATGTGTAAAGATATTGCCGGCGGGGCTTCTTGTGTGCGCGCTTGTCCAACGGGAGCGGCAACCCGGATTAGCCCAGAAAACTTCATTAAAGTGGTGAACGTTTAAATGGAACTTTTTCTCAATTTTGCTAAGGCACGTTATTTAAAACTCACTTTATGGTTAGTGGTGCTTGCGACCCTTGTTTATATTTTTCATCAACCAGGACAACCAGCTAATGGTGGCACTTGGTATGGTTACACCTTAGGCACGATTTCAGCGCTATTAATTGTTTGGTTGATGTATTTTGGTCGTCGCAAACGTGATTATTATTCAACCTTAGGCACGGTCAAAGGTTGGTTGTCTGCGCATGTCTATTTAGGCACAGGCTTATTAGTATTAGCGACTTTACATACCGGTTTTCAATTTGGGCTTAATGTTCATACCTTGGCATATGGCTTGATGTGTTGTGCTATTTTTAGTGGTTTTTATGGCGCCTGGGCGTATATCTATTTACCGAGATACAAACGTGAAAATTTAAAAACCCTATCCGTTGATGAATATTTTCAAAATATTGAAGATACCGATCGCCAAATTATCAAGTTATCTAAAAACTTACCTCAGACCTTAGTGGCAACAATTCAAAGTGCCATTGATCGCACACAACTTGGCGGTAACTTATTTAAGCAATTAACTACGCGCGATTATTCTTGTCTTATTTCAGCAAATAAAACGTTAGGGAATGTCGATCAAGCGACAATTACCTTCTTATTAGTACAAGCATTAACTAAAGCGAAAGATGAAAAAACTGCCTTAACACTGAAACAGCTGATTGATTTATTTGGTGCGCGTAACCGTTTTCTCCAAGTTTTACGCCGCGATATTAAAGACAGTGCTTTATTAAAAATATGGCTGTTTTTCCACATTCCGGTTTCATTTGCATTACTGGCAGCGTTAATTGCGCATATTGTTTCAGTATTCATCTATTGGTAATTAAGGCGCGCTAATGAAATTACTGATCAGATATATTAAAAAACAAGGGCAAAACAACATTGTTGAAGAAACAATGGTTGCCAACAATAAATTGAAACTGGGGCGCGGCACAGATCAAAATATTTTATTACCCGATCGCCGTGTGGCTTTAGGTCACGCAAAATTGACTGTCGTTAATGACGAAGTGCAAGTCTCAACGGCAGTTGGGAAATACGTTTTATTTAATAACCAAATGGTTAAAAAGTGTCGTTTAGCACTCGGTCAAAAAATTGATATTGTTGGTCATAAGATCAGCTTGTTAGCCGGTGAACAAGGCTGTGACTTTGTGATAGAAGTTAAGCTTAATAATGAACAACAAGCCTCATTAAAAGATCGATATCAAACGCGTTTACAAGCACTGAATATTGGTAAACGCCGTTGGAGCTGGTTACTGTTTTTAACGATTATTTTTGCCTGTTTAATTGTGCCTATTGTTGGTGTGTTGAATCCGCCGGTGATGGAAACTTTACGAACCAGTACCTTACCTGATGATAGCCAATGGTTAGCGGGTAAATTGATGAAGTCACATCAATTTATGGGCGCTAACTGTAGTGAATGTCATGTTGAAGCTTTTGTGCAAGTAAATAATCAGCAATGCCAATCGTGTCACAATGAGACTAAACATCATGTTGATGTTGCTGGTGTTGAGATTATTTTTAAAGCCTTTGAACAATGTACCGATTGCCATAAAGAACATAATGATGAAAGTACCTTGGCAACATATTCACAACAAGTGTGTGTTAGTTGCCACAATAAAGGAAATCCTAAGCCTGAAAATAATGTCAGTGGTCCAAGTAATGCCAATCTCCCCCCATTAGCTGCCAAAATATCGGCGATTGTTACTGACTTTGAACAACAACATCCAAGCTTTACAGCGTCGATGTTAGTGCCTGAGCCCTCAGTTGACGGCTTGGATAAACTGTCGACTCAACTATCTCGCAAGTTAACTGAAAATAACCGTCAGTGGCGAAAAAGCAAAGTATTATTAGCGGACCAAAACAGTAAAGAGCAGTCGAATTTGAAATTTTCCCATCAGCTCCATATGGATGAAAATGGCATTAATTCAGCAACGGGTAAAGTCACTTTAAGCTGTAATAATTGCCACGAAGCTGAAAAGGGTGGCTTGCAAATGAAAGCTATCTCGATGGAAAAACATTGCCAAAGTTGCCATACCTTAACTTTTGATGCCGATGATCCTAAGCGGGTTGTACCGCATGGCTCGCCGACAGAAGTGGTAATGATGATGCGTGAGTATTATGCCTTTCGTTATATTTACCAACAACTCAATATTAGCGATGAAAATGTTATTCAAACGGCGGGTGATTTATTTTCTGTCCGTGACGCGCGCAGACCAGGGCGAGATCACAAATTAGTTAAGTCAGTTGAACAAGCAATGAATGCACAAACTATTGCTACCATTGAAAAGTTAACGAAAAACACGGTGCGAACCGATGCCTTATTATGGGCCGAAAGCCGGGCGAGCAATGCGGCGTTTAATATTTTTGAACGCCAAGCGTGTAATGTTTGCCACCTTGTTACTAAAACTGAGTTAGCTGATCACAACAATAACAACGATATACCATGGCAAGTTGAGCCTGTGGTCTTAACAAAAACTTGGTTACCAGCAGCACGATTTTCCCACGATGAACATCAAGCGAGTCAGTGTCTTGATTGCCATCAAGTTTTAGAATCGGAACACAGCACTGATATTCTCATTCCTGATATTGAAAACTGCCGCCAATGCCATGGCGGTGAGCATAGTGATAATCGTATTCCTAATACTTGTATTGATTGTCATGACTTTCATCAAGCTCAGCAACAACCTTTTATCCGTGCCAGTGATAAGTTAACAAAAGGTGCTCATTAATATGATGAGTACTCGTCTTATCATCATAAGCTTATTGCTTAACTTATTAATCAGTTGTGGCGGCACAGGAACCGATAACAGTAGTGAACAAGCAAGCGTTGGGCAAACGCCGGCCAATAATGAGAATTGTATTGGCCAGTGCGCCGATGCGAGTACATTTTTAACGGTTGATGACGTCAAACTAATCTTGGCACAAGTGGTCAGTGAAGCTCAGGCTCGAAATTTAAAAGCGACCATTGCAGTGACCGATCGCTTAGGCAATGTCTTAGCCGTTTATCGAATGAACGGCGCCCAACAGTCAATCACCATTAGCTCAACCGCTAATACTGGCTTAGCTCAGATCACTGGTGGCTTAGAAGAGATTAATATTATTCCCGATACCATGGCGGCAATATCAAAAGCGATAACCGCGGCTTATATATCATCAGAAGGTAATGCTTTTAGCACTCGAACGGCCAGCCAAATTGTGCAAGAAAATTTTAACCCCGGTGAAGATAATACTAGCTCAGGGCCTTTATTTGGCGTTCAGTTTAGCCAATTAGCTTGCAGTGATTTTAGTCAACGATTCAGTCCATTATCAGCGGCGACAGCTGGCCCAAAAAGAGCACCTCTAGGTTTATCAGCAGATCCTGGCGGTTTACCGCTTTATAAAAAAGGCACACCGGTTGGCGCAGTGGGCGTGATCAGCGATGGCCTTTATGGTTTAGATAAAAACATTAGTGGCTTTGATTTAGATAATGACGAATTATTGGCTTTAGCTGGTACTGTCGGTTTTGCAGCGCCGCAGGCAAGACGCGCTGATGTTATTACCATTGTTGGTAAAACCGCACGTTTTAGTGATGCTTTTATTACCGACTTAACTATGCCTGCGACGTTAAGCTTTACCGAATTAGCAAATCCATTAGGCAGCCCGTTGGGAAGCTTAGTTGCTGTGACTGGTTATTATGATGGTGGCGATGCCGATATAACCAGCGCTGGCGATAATAGCCGCAATGTTTTAAGCGGCATTGCTTTTGCACAAAGTGGTTCAGGCATTGTTCCGGCAGACAGCAATATTTTTAAAGATGATAGCGGACAAAGCCTAGATGCTTATATTTTTTCCGACGATAGTGATAACAATCGCTTTCCTGCAATTGATGCCAGTGATACGCCAAATGGTGATGCTGCCAATAAGCTGACTCAAACCGAAGTACAAGAACTATTAAACCAAGCGTTAGCGCTTGCCAATAAATCACGCGCGCAAATACGTCAGCCCAATGGCAGCCAAGCACGCGTTTCAATTGCGGTAGTTGATACTAATGGCGTTATTTTAGGTATGGCAAGAACCCGTGATGCGCCGGTATTTGGCTCAGATGTCGCGTTACAAAAAGCGCGCACGGCGGTGTTCTTTTCGGGTACAGGTAAAAGTAGCAATGCCCCTGCAGATTTATTAAAGGCGTTACCTGCGCCTAAATACCTTGATGGCGGCTTAGCGGTATTAACCACGCCGCAGCCAGAATTTGCTGATTATGTTAATGACTTACAATTGTTTTTAGGTCAAGCCAATGCCTTAGAAAGTGGCGGCCCATTAACCGCATTTTCTGATCGCGCGGGCGGTAATTTATCGCGTCCTAACTTTCCTGATGGACCATCAATTGGTGTGCCTGGGCCGTTAAGTAAGCCCAGAGGGCAATGGAGTATTTTCAGTGTCGGTTTACAACTAGACTTAATTTATAACGGTTTAATTCATCATGTTGCGTATGTTGCGGGTATTTTACCAAACGATGTTGGACAAAATTGTACGGGTATTGTTGGTTTAGGTGAAACCGGACAGTTTACTCAACCGAGTGCTATTAGCGCTTTAGCCAATGGCATGCAAATATTTCCTGGTAGTGTGCCAATTTATCGAGATGACGTTTTAATTGGCGGCATTGGTGTTTCTGGCGATGGTGTTGATCAAGATGATATGATTTCATTTTTGGCTGTTCATCAGGCAGGTCTTAAACTTGCGACTAAGTTACAAAATGCTCCGAAAGCGATCCGCGCGGATAAAATTGATATACCTAATCAAGCAGTCAGATTGCGTTATATTAATTGTCCACAAGCGCCATTTTTAACTACTGATATTAATGAGGTCTGTGATGGCCTATAACGCTTTAACCATACTGCCAACTAACTTTAACTTATCAAAACGATTAGTGTTACTACTGACGTTAGCCTTGAGCCAATTTCCGGTTTTTGGTGCAGAGAAAACTGATAAGTCAGCTAAAAAAAGTGATGATTTAGCACTTATACCTGCTTATATGATGTGCGGTGATGGTAAGGTTGATGCGCCAAGAAGGCGACCAGGTCACCCGGTTGATGAATATCAGTTACAACCTTGTGAAGATGGCAGTATTAAACCTTGGCATCAAACCATAGAACTTGGTCCTATGGTGCCGGATCGTTGGCGCATCGTCGAAGCACTTGGTGTCGAAACTGACTTATGGAACCCTTACGATGGTCATAATCCGATTAAAGGTGATATGCCCATTTGGGGTGATGATTGGTTTTATAGCCTAATTGCTATTTCAGATACTGTGGTAGAGCCGCGTAATATACCGTTACCTGTTGGTAACGCGACGACCACAAGGCCAGACTCGTTAGATACTATCGGCCATGGTGACAGCACTATTTTCAGTCAAACCTTGATCTTTGAACATGTCATTTATCAAGGTGATACTGTCTTTCGACCACCCGATTATGAATTTCGTTTAACGACAGCGCTGAACTACAATCGTGTCCATACGGATGAGCGCGGTTTGTTGAATGTTGATCCTAATTTGGGTGGTGATGCTGGCCGTCGCCGCTCGGATAATTTTTTAGGTATTCAAGCCGCTTTTGTCGATAAACATTTACGTAATGTTTCGCATCGTTACGACTTCGATAGTTTACGGGTCGGTATTCAACCATTTTCATCAGATTTTCGCGGCTTTTTATTTCAAGACTCGCAGTTAGGTATTCGTTTATTTGGTAATCGCGACAATAATATTTTTCAATATAATTTAGCTTGGTTTCGCCGGCTTGAAAAAGATAGCAACAGCGGATTGAATGATCTGTCGCAAAATTTACGTGATGATGATGTTTTTACGGCCAATTTATATTGGCAAGACTTTCCAAGCTTAGGTTTTACTTCGCAATTTAGCGTTACTTATAATAAAAACCGTGAACAAGGCCAAATTGAATATGATAAAAACGGCTTTATTGCTCGGCCAGCGTCGATATTTGAAGAACGTTTTGCCCGTGATTACGATATTACTTATTTAGGTTATAGCGGTGATGGTCACTTTGGCCGGCTAAATGTTACTGGCTCGGCTTATTATGCTTTTGGTCAGCAAACCAATACGCGTTACCGAAATGCGCAAGATGAAGTTGCTGCTTTTTTCTTTGCAACCGAAACATCAATGGACTTTGACTGGCTACGCCCTAAATTATCGTTACTTTGGGCGTCAGGTGATAGTGATCCCTTTGATGGTATAGCAACAGGTTTTGATGCCATTTTCGAAAACCCACAATTTGCCGGTGCCGATACCAGCTTTTTTATTCGTCAAAACGTGCCCTTGATTGGCGGTGGTGGTATCGCTTTATCTGGTCGTAATGGTATTTTACCTTCACTGCGTTCGAGTAAAGAGCAGGGCCAGTCAAACTTTATTAACCCAGGACTGATTTTATTCGGGCTTGGTTTTGACGCCGATATTCTGCCTGAGCTTAGGGTTTCAATGAATGTGAACCAATTATGGTTTGATGATACTGCGGTATTAGAAAGCTTACGACAACAAGGCGATATTGATAATAACTTAGGGCAAGATATTTCAGCTTCGCTGATTTGGCGTCCGTATCAATCACAAAATATTGTGCTGCGCTTTTCCGCTGCCGCCTTAGTACCAGGCAGTGGCTTAGATGATTTGTATGGCAGCGATTATGTAACACCTTACTCTGTGCTCGCAAACCTTATTCTGACTTACTAAACTATTTATCAAGCAGCTATTACCAGCAAAGCTAGTTGCCGTTAATTACCAAGAGACTTTAATTAAAAAGACATGAAGATTTTTCCCCTAACTAGGTTTCGACCACAGATGAAGCTTTTACCGCTTATGACTAAGCCTGCGTTTTTAATTATGCTGGTTACTACTTTATTGTTTACTCAAGTGTTCAACAAGCCAGTGTTAGCGAGTGAATTTTATCAAAAGGTCGAAAGGCAATATACTTTTACCCCGCCAGCACCTAAAAGCCAAACTCCAGAGCAAGCGTTAATAAAAAGTACCGGTTGTTTAAGTTGTCATACCGACACCGACAGCTTGTCGATGCATGCCAGCCCAGGGGTGATTTTAGGTTGTATCGATTGTCATGGCGGCAATGCTAGTGAAACTAAGCCATTTAGCGCCAACAAAGGCGATGTTGAATACCAAGCCGCCTTAAATAAAGCACATGTGTTACCAAGTTATCCAAAAGATTGGCAGTTTCCGAGCAGTGCTAATCCTGAAATCAGTTATACTTTATTAAACCGTGAAGCGGCTGAATTTGTTCGTTTTGTTAATCCCTCAGATTTACGCATTGCTGATGAAGCTTGCGGCGCTTGTCATATGCCAACTGTGCAAGCGGCTAAACGCAGTATTATGGCAACCGGCGCTCAGCTTTTTGGCGCCGCGTCTTATGCTAATAATATTCTTCCTTATAAAAATTATATTCTCGGTGAAGCCTATACTCGTGATGGTGAGCCATCTGCTATTGCAGGTCCGCCTTTAGCTGATCCAGAAAAAGCAATGGCGCAGCACGGCGTGTTACCTATTTTATACCCGCTACCGGCTTGGGAAACAGTCGCACCAGGCGATATTTTTCGGGTCTTTGAACGCGGCGGTCGTAATTTATCTAACGTGTTTCCAGAAACCGGCTTACCTAATGCTTTAGGACAATTACAAAGGCTTGAAGAGCCCGGACGTCCTGATTTTAAACAGTCTAATCGCGGCCCCGGCACCGGCGGCCGAATTTCAGTACCATTATTAAATGCCCATAAAACCCGCTTAAATGATCCCTTGATGTGGTTTTTAGGCACCAACGATAATCCTGGTGATTATCGAACATCAGGTTGTGGCTCATGCCATGTCGTGTATGCGAACGATAGGGAGCCGCGTCATTCTGGTAAATATGCCCAGCACGGCAACACTGGTGAAACACAAACCATAGATCCAACCATTAATAAGCAAGAAAGTGGTCATCCGCTAAAACACGTTTTTACTCGCGCGATTCCAACGGCGCAATGTATGTCCTGCCATATGCATCAGCCGAATATGTTTGTAAATACTTTCTTGGGTTACACCATGTGGGATTATGAAGCCGATGCGCCGAATATGTTTCCTAAAGAGCAGCGTTATCCGAGTCACGACGAAAAATTCAATATCATGTCCAAAAATCCAGAAGGGGCAGCCGTACGCGGTTTATGGTCTGATCAAGATTTTTTACGTGATGTTTGGAAGAAAAATGACCAAATGAAAAATACCCAGTTTGCTGATTACCATGGTCATGGCTGGAACTTTCGTGCGGTCTTTAAAAAAGATCGTAAGGGTAATTTACTCGACAGTAAAAATCATATTGTCGAACCTGATGACCCGAAAAAATTTGATAAAGCGGTACATATGTCGTCGGTGCATTTAGATGTGGGTATGCATTGTGTCGATTGTCATTATTCGCAAGATAATCATGGTAATGGTCATGTTTATGGCGAAGTGGCCGGCGCAGTTGAAATTGACTGCGTTGATTGCCATGGTACGGTAACGCAATACCCTAATTTAAAAACCTCAGGACCGGCCGCGCCTCCGGGAGGCAGTGATTTATCGTTAATTCGTAATCCTAATGGGCAAAAACGCTTTGAATGGAAAGCCGATGGTTTATATCAACGTAGTTTGTTATGGCCTGGTAAAGAGTGGAAACTCAGTTTATTAAAAGATGTGATTGATCCTAAACATCAAGAATATAACCCGAAAGCGGCACGCTCTAAAACTATACGTAAAACGCCAGCTCAAAAGAACAAAGCGAGTGATAAAAAGCTTGCCGAGCAACATTGGGGCGAAGAGGTTACCACGGAAATGTTAGAAGAAAATTTAGCGCACAGTAATGATGAAATGGAATGTTATACCTGTCATCAGTCATGGACAACAAGCTGTGGCGGTTGTCATTTACCGATCGAAGCGAACTGGAAAACTGAGAACAAACATTATGAAGGCGGGGAGTCTCGTAATTACGCCAGTTACAATCCACAAGTGGTGCGCGATCAAATTTTTATGTTGGGCCGTCGCGGTAACATTAATGGCGGAAAAATAGCGCCATTGCGTTCAACCTCTGCCTTGGTGTTATCATCGACCAATGCAAATCGTGAAAAGATTTATGTCCAGCAGCCGCCTATCTCCGCCAGTGGTTATAGCTCACAAGCGATAAATCCACATTTTGCCCATACTGTCCGTAAAGAAGAAACGCGCGTCTGTAGCGATTGTCACTTATCAGAAGAGGGTGACAATAATGCTATCATTGCGCAAACCTTAGGTTTTGGTACAGATTTTATCGACTTTATTGGCTATCACGCCTACGTTGGTGGTAGTAAGTCTGTTGAAGCGGTGCAAGTGACTGAATGGGAAGAGCCTCAAGCGATGATCGGCAGTTATTTACATAAATATGTTTACCCAGATTTTTATCAGCAACATCTTGATAATAAGCAAACCCTTCAAACCGGTTATGAGCACAGCTCAGGTGAAATAAACTGTTTACAGCTTAGAGGTGAATATTTATTTGCGGCAGCCGGTAGTCAAGGGTTAAAAGTTTATGATGTTGCCTCTATCGCTAATAAAGGCGTGAGCCAGCGTATTATTACCGCACCGGCATCACTATTAGGACAAGATACTAATATTGAAAGTTCTAATGCCACTTGTGTCTCATTGGTTACTACTCAACCCGTGGCACCCGAGCGTAATCAGGGCGAGTTAATGCGCGTAACCAACCAAGAAGTGCCGTTTCATCCAATCTACAGTTATGCCCTGATCACCGATGCTAAAGAAGGTTTGATATTAACCAATATGGATACCTTAATGGATGGCGAGCCGCGAAATAACTTCTTAAAACGAGCGGTGACTTGGAATGAAAATAATATTCTAGCTGGGGCAAGGCATTTAACCGTTGGTGGTCATTACGTTTACATTATTGCTGATGCCGGTTTAGTTGTTATCGATTTAGATAATCCGTTAGCGCCTCAATACGTCACCACAGTAGCGCTAAATAATGGTCATGCGGTGGCGCAGCAATTTAGATATTTATTTGTTACCGATGACGATGGCTTAAAAACCATTGATATTACTGAGCCTGAAAAAGCATTTGTGATTGCCAATAATATTGTGCCATTAACTGACGCTAATAAATTATTTATTGCCCGTACTTATGCTTATGTTGCTGCTGGTAAAGACGGTTTAGTGATTGTTGATATTAATAAACCTAAAGCGCTGAAAATATACCAAGGCTTTACTGGTGACGGCCAGATCACTGATGCACAAGATGTGGTGGTCGCGACCACTAATGCTTCATTATTTGCCTATGTTGCTGATGGTAAAGAGGGGTTGAAAATTGTCCAGTTAACTTCACCTGATACTCAACCGCGGTTTTACGGTTTTAGCCCAGAGCCAAAACCTGCATTTATTGCTTCATATCAGACTTCATCGCCAGCTTTGTCATTATCACGTGGCTTAGAGCGCGATCGAGCGGTTGATGAAACCGGCGGTCAAGTAGCGGTATTTAGCCGTTTAGGCTCAGGACCATTAACCGAAAAAGATATGAAATCTTTATATTTAGACAAAAATGGTAAGCCGTGGTTTGTAAACGATATTTTACCAGGTTTTGATAATCATCAAAGTTATGGCGTCGCTACACCCCCTTTGATGTTACCTGAGAAAAAAGCTAAATCACAGTTACCGCAGGCCGAGCCAAAGCAGACTCAAAAAAGTGAGTCCAAGTTAAATAAGGCGGCTAAATAATGTTTGCCAGTATTCGAACTTACCGAGGTTTTATTATTTTAGGTTTTAGCATTATCGGTTCAACAATTATCAGTTTTACTCTGAAGTTAGGTAAAAATATGACAACTAAACGCGCATTTATCCTCTTCACTTTTTTCTGGCAGACGCTTGTTTTTTCGCTTGCTAGCCAAGCCCAAGCGGGCAGTGAAACAGTTCAGCCAATAAATAGTGAAAAGAAAATAAATGTCGATCAGCTCGTGTTACCTCAACATGATGGAGTACAGCACTTAGGCGTGGCCAGTTGTGCTGCCAGTATGTGTCATGGCTCAGCTATACCGCGTTCGGGCAGTGATGTGTTACAAAATGAATATGTGGTTTGGAGCAAGCATGATGCCCACGCACAAGCGTATCAAACCTTATTAACACCAGCATCAAAAAAAATAGCCGATAAACTTGGATTAGCCAAGGCGCATCAAGCAAAGGTTTGCTTAGATTGTCATGCCGACAATATTCAAAAAACACAACAAGGTGAAAAGTTTCAACTCAGTGATGGCGTTGGCTGCGAAGCTTGTCATGGCGGTGGCGAGCATTATATTAGTAGCCATACTAATACTAAATTAGCGCGCGATGAAAAGATACTTAACGGCTTGTTAGCGATTGATCGGCCACAAGTGCGAGCGAATATCTGTTTATCTTGTCATTTGGGTAATAAAGATAAGTTTGCATCGCACGATATTATGGGCGCGGGGCATCCGCGACTGGCTTTCGAATTAGATACTTTTGGTATATTACAGCCATTACATTATGTTGTAGATGATGACTATAAAGCGAAAAAGTGGTTTGGTAATAGTTATATTACTTGGCTTTATGGCCAATTTTCTGCGAGCCGTGTAACCTTAAATTTAATTGAAAATAAACTGATGAATAAAACCAGCTTATTTCCTGAACTTTCCTTGTTTGATTGTCATTCTTGTCACCATCCAATGGATAATATTAAGTGGAATAAAACCAAAGGCCAAGGATTTAAGCCCGGCACGGTTCGGTTAAACGACGGTAATTTAAAAATGTTAATGGCAATTTCATCAATTACGCCGCTCAAAAACAAACTGCATCAAGATATTGCTGATGTCAGCCGTCATTTAAATGATAAAACATTATTAGTGAACTCAATTGCCAACTTGCGTAGTGATATTGAGCAACTGCAACATTTCTTTGCACAGCAAAGTGTTCAGCAGCAGCAAGTTGACGCTAAAAAAGTATTGCTGGAAATTCTCACTATGGGCGGTAACCGTGCTTTTTCTGATTATATTGCCGCCGAGCAAACCGTGATGGCAATTGATTTGTTACTTGTAACAGTTGAGTTACGTGAGCATTTTGATGTTGAAATAAAACAGTTGTTTGAGTTGGTAAATAATGAAAACGATTATCAAGCACAAGTGTTAACCAGTAAAACGAAATCAATGCTGAAAAAACTAAAAAAACTGTAGCTTCAGGGTGTCAACGAGACTAGCCGATTTTTGAGTTATAATATTAAACAGACATCGAAAAATTAATAGTAAATTTTCAATACGGAAATAAATAATGATAAGACATTTATCAATCTTGGGATTAACGGTAGCGGCGGCTTTATCGAGTAATATTGCGCAAGCGGACTCGCAACCATTAAGTCAGTTAAAACAACATATTGAGTCTAAAGAGTATCAGCAAGCTTTTGCTTTAGCAGATAAACTCACTTATGACTTAGCAGGTGACGTTGAGTTTGACTTTTTAGCCGGCTTAGCAGCATTTGGCGCAGGTAAATATCAACAAGCGGTATTCGCTTTTGAACGAGTGGTGATGTTAGAGCCCTTGTCTTTTCATGGCCGTTATTATTTAGCCTTGGCTTATCAAAAAGTAGATAACTTGCACGCGGCACTTAATGAGCTTGATATCATATCGACCAGTCAAGCCGGTGGTGTGTTGTTAACGAGCAATCAAATCAATAAAATTTCCCTACAGCGGCAACAAATTGTTGAAAATATCACCAATAAAAAGCGCCGTTTTTCTCAAGATATTACCTTGTCTGTTGGCCATGACAGTAATATTAACAGTGGTAGTTCGCTCGATAATATTGAATTATCTGATGGCACTGTGATCCCGTTATTCGACTCCTCTAAAATGATCAGCGCTACTGCATTTACGGCCCGTTACCATGGCAGCTATTTACATCCTTTCGATCAGAATCAAACAGTGAAAGTTGATTTTGCTGTTCAGCAAACGCAATACCCTAACCACAGCTCGCAAAAGCGAAGTCTGCTTGATTTTAATATCAGCTATAAGCAAAAAATTTCCAATGCTGCTGCGTGGAATCTTGGTGTTGGTACTACGCCATTTTGGTTTGCTGGTGATAAGTATAGAACGCAAAACTCTGTCTTCGCGGGTTGGCAACAAACGCTTGACCGTTCGAATGGTTTTGGGCTCAATGCTATATATGCCGATGTTGACCATTACCTTTATCAAAGTTTAGATTTAACCCGTTATCAAGTGAATGCTTATTACCGCTATATCAGTACCGTTCAGCATTTATTTATTGTTAATACTTACCAAGATAAAAATAAATTTGATTTAACCTTTAACGATAAAACCTCAATCGGTATTTCATACGTTTTAGATTATCCAATTTATGACAATGTCACCGGAAATCTAATGTTGATGCACGAGCAGCAAAGCTATGACGGTTTAAATACCTTTAATGAATACAATGATTCGGTATTAAAGATGATCTCTAGCCGCTTTAATTATACAGGCTTTGAAGGACAACTTTTTCAGTTGCAATTAAACTATCAAGACAAAGATGTTGAGAGCGATTTAGCCGCGATGAAAATATATGAATATCATCGCTTTGAAGCTAACTTAAAATGGAAATATAACTTCTAATGAATATTTCAATTAAAACAAAATTAGTGACTAGCACCTTGTTAATCTTGGCCTTTACGCAATCAAGTTATGCGGTAGATATTGCCGGAAAAACTATGGTGGCACGAGGCCAGGTAGAAGCTAAATCAATGGATGATAGCAGTGCTCGCGCGTTAAAACGACGCTCAGAAGTATTCGCCAATGATGTTGTCACCACGGGTGCTAATAGTAAAACCCAACTGCGGATGACTGATGGCGGCATGATTGCTTTAAAGGAAAACTCTGAGCTGATTATTTCTCAATATAAACTCAATGCGAATGGTGAAAAAGGCTCGGTGGTTTTGGATTTAGTTGAGGGTGGCTTACGGTCAATTACCGGCGCTATTAAAGCCGATAACGGTGATTATCAATTAAACACTTCAATTGCCAGTATCGGAATTCGCGGTACACATTATGAAGTACAAATGCTTGATGGAGTTTTATGGTTGGCGGTATGGGATGGTGCCATTGATGTGACTATGGATATTGGCAGTAATGCCGGCAGTGTTTTGTCGTTAGGCGCAGGTGAAGGTTACTCTTACGGCAATATCGATATCAATGGTAATTTTAATACTTTCATTGAACCACCTAAGGTATTTAAACAAGGTTTAAGTAGTGACTTAAGTGAGCAAGGAGGCATTGTTAATAACCGACCGGGTAAAGGTTTCACTAAAAAAAGTTTATCAGCAGAAAATCAACCAGAGCAAGCGCAGCAGTCATTAATGGTTAGTCAATTATTTAACGATATTGAAAAAGAGCAGCAACTGGTGATCGTGCATGACAACTTACAATCACATGGCGGACAATCTATCTACGATTTAGTAACAGCCCGTGAAGGTTCGATAAACTATGGTGATGCGACGTTTAGCTCGGAGCATAACTTAACTAATTTTTCAGCAGGCATGGACATTAATTTTGATTCAGGCGAAATATCCAATGGCCAATTATCTTTTGATGATGATAAAAATAATGGTAAATGGAATGCTGTCTTTAATGGCAACATGAATATCACCAAAGATAATGTTTTTTTAGAAGTTGATGTCACCAGCGCAAGCCACGGCAATAATGTTGCTGACGGCGATATATCAGCCAAATTTATTGATGCTTCTGGCTTAGATGCACTTGTGGGTGATTTTGAATTATATGAAGTTAGCGCTGATGGTCGAGGTAATACAGAGTCTGATGTTAGCGTTGACGGCTCTTACCAAGTGAAACGTAAATGATAGGTCATAAAATGTTTAAGTGTGCAGTACAAGTTGTTTTATTACCGTTAATTTTGATCTTAAATGCCTGTGGTGGCGCGAGCAATCAACAGAGCGCGGAGACAAGTTCGGGTTTAAAAAATGGCAACGGCGATATCACTACGGCAGATATTAATCATGCCACCAGGGTAAATGCGAGTTCATTACAAAAAGTTAGTTTTAATTATCAAGCGAGTCAAAATAGTGGCGGTGGTTTTAATCAAACAGAGCGTGCATCAGCAGTAATTGATTTACCAGATCAAAGTAAAACAGCCGCAGGAAATTTATTATTAGCGCTCGATGTTATTGAACCAGAAGGGATCGAGCAGGTATTTTTAGATTTTTCCAATAATAACCCTGAAGTGCCAGCATTGCAGATTTGTGGTGATGGCGGCTCTGCTTGTCTTGGCTCGGCATTATTATATGGTGAAGAAACTGACAGCCAATATCGCTTATTTATTAATGGCATTAATCCGCATGATTATGGCTGGGTAAGCGGCGAAAACACCATTAATGTTTGGATTGATACTAAACTGGGCAATAGAACACTCGCCGCCACTTTTACGATTAACTGGCAAGCAGTAACGGTTAATAATTCACAAGCTTCGTTTGTTAATGTTGTGACCGACCCAACAACCAATGTTAGCACCGGCGACTTAGTTCTGACTTGGTCACCGGTTGCGGATTATCAATTTTACAATGTTTTTATTGCCTCACAGCCGAATGTATCAAGTAATACTTTTACTTATTTAGCCGACGGTCAAGCAAGATTATCATTAACTACTAATCGTATTGTGTTTACCAATATAGATGTGAACAAACCTTATTATTATGCTGTCAGCGCAGTCAATGACAGCGGTGAAAGTGCTTTTAGCTTGGAAAAAGTTATTAGTATCGCGGGCGATGATATACCGGTCGCCAATAATGATGCGGCAGCGTTAAATGAAGCTGGCAATGTGATTATTGACTTGTTGGCGAATGACACAAGCTTGCAAGGTACATTAGCTATTGCAAGCTTTAGCCAAGGTATGAATGGCACGGTTTTCGATAATGGTGACGGTAGTGTTACTTATACTCATGATGGCAGTGAAACTTTAACCGATGCTTTTACTTATACCATTAGTAACGGCGCTTTTAACTCATCAAGTGCTACCGTCAATATTAATATTACGGCAATTAATGATGCGCCAATGGCAGCCGATGATAGCGCGGCAGTTATTGAAGGCAGTAATGTCATTATTGATTTACGGAGTA
>JBPOFN010000032.1:0-48544 GCA_051251725.1 Thalassotalea sp.
AACATCGATTTATGGGCGACAGCAACACAGTTACTTTATAGCTCTGCGGTAGCAGTTGCTGCAATAAACGGTTTGTAATTTAAATTTTTTGAATTTGTAGTGCTTTATTTAAGTTTTACGAACTTTGAATTAACGATATAATTATTCAGAGTAAATATTCTAATATGTTTACTCTTAGCAAATAAACTAGGAAGTTATCAGTGAACGATATTAACCAGCCCATTAAGCAACAAAAAGCAGACGAAAATCAGTCGTTAGCTTTTTCTCCTGCTGGTGATTCTATGGTAAATCAACATAATAGTTATAATTCAAATAGCTCTGATGATGAAATTGATCTTTTAGAGCTATGGCGTGCTATTTGGGCCGGTAAATTTATTATTATTCTAATTTCCGCCTTATTTGCCGGTGCTTCAATTTTTTATGCATTAAGCCAACCTAATACTTATAAAGCTTCCGCTTTATTAGCGCCAGCAAGTAGTGAAGGAGGCGCAGGTGGTTTAGCGGGTTTAGCCGGACAGTTTGGTGGTTTAGCAAGCCTTGCCGGTATCAATATAGGTGGTAGTGATAAGACAGCTTTGGCGTTAGAAATTATAAAGTCTCGTTCTTTTTTAGAAAAATTCATTCAAAAGCATGATTTATTGGTGCCATTAATGGCAAGTAAAGGTTGGGATATTAACACTAACCAATTAATACTTGATGAAGAGGTATATAACCCAATAACCAAACAATGGTTAAGAGAAGTTCAATTACCGAAAAAACCAGAGCCATCATGGTGGGAAGCGTACAAAGCATTTTCTAAATTATTGACAGTGTCGCAAGATAAAACGTCTGGCATGGTTACAATGGAAATAGAATTTTATTCACCAGAATTCGCACAAGCTTGGTTAACGTCACTTATTCAAGACATTAATCGCTTTACTAAAGAACAAGATCAAATAGAGGCACAAAACTCGATTGATTATTTAACACGAAAGTTAGAAGAAATTAATGTATCTAACATGGAAACGGTTTTTTATCAGTTAATTGAAGAGCAAAGCAAAAACATGATGCTCACGCAAGTAAAAGCGGAATATGTGTTAAAAACCATTGATCCACCGCAAGTACCTGAAGAAAAAGCGGGACCTAAACGTGCGTTAATTGTGGTATTAGGGACTATGTTAGGCGGCATATTATCAATATTGATAGTTTTAGTGCGTTATTTTACTGCACCTAAAGAACAGAAAATATAGTGGTTTTTATGGATAAAGATCATTCTAGGAGTGTATTTTGAATTTTTTAATTTTAGCGGCGACTACTTTTGTTTTTGCTTTGATTGCTATTAAGTTTTTTAAGCCGGTGGCAGAAGAAGTCGGTTTAGTAGATAAGCCTAACGAGCGTAAAACCCACTCAGGACATATTCCGCTTATTGGTGGTATCTCAATATTTGTTTCTGTATTAGCGGCAAGCCTTATATGGTTACCTGATACAATTGAATTAAGAATGTTCTTAATTGCTTCCGCTATGATGGTCTTCATTGGCGCACTTGATGACAAATACGACATTAGTGTACGAATTCGTATTGTTGGCCAAATAATTATTGCTAGTTTAATGATATACGGTGTTGGCGGCTATATTGAAAACTTGGGCGATTTGTTTGGTTTAGGTGATATTAACTTAGGTTTTTTCGGCATATTTTTTACTTATTTTGCCATTGTAGTTGCGATTAATGCGTTTAACATGATTGATGGTATTGATGGTTTAATTGGCTGTTTAAGCCTAAATACCTTTACCTCAATTGCTATTTTATTTTTAATGAGTGGTAATACTGAATATGTAAGTTATCCACTCATCATTGCCACAGCGATACTCCCGTATTTAATGTATAACCTAGGCATATTTAAAAGTGAAACCAAAAAAATATTTATGGGTGACGCGGGCTCAATGTTTATTGGCTTAAGTGTTATTTGGTTATTATGTATGGGGACTCAAGGTGAACAAATTAGCTTTAGGCCTGTTACCGCACTTTGGGTATGTGCAATACCATTAATGGATATGTTGGCAATTGTTGTTAGACGTGTTCGTAACGGAAAATCACCTTTTAAGCCTGACAGAGATCATTTGCATCATATATTACAACGTGTTGGCTTTAATCAAAGACAAGCTTTATTAATAATTACATTTATTTCAGTTGTTTTATCTGCAATCGGGATTATCTCAGAATGTTTTTATGTGACCGAACCTATCATGTTAATAGCCTTTATTTTATTATTTTTCTTATATAATCTTGTTATCAGAAAAATAACTTCAATTAGTGCTAACTAGCACCTAATCAACCAAATTTATTAGAGTTTTATTCGTGAAAATATTAGTTACAGGCGGCGCTGGCTTTATTGGTTCAGCAGTTATCAGGTTTATTATTAATAATACAAAGCATAGTGTAGTTAATGTTGATAAATTAACTTATGCGGGTAATTTAGAGTCATTAGTTTCAGTATCAAATAACGAACGTTATGAGTTCGAAAAAGTAGATGTTTGTAACACCACAGCGCTGTCTAATGTTTTTAATAAACACCAGCCAAATATAGTGATGCATCTAGCGGCGGAAAGCCATGTGGATCGTTCAATCGATGGCCCTAGTGAATTCATGCAAACTAATATTATAGGTACCTATACCTTGTTAGAGGCTGCTCGAGGCTATTTTAATTCTTTAGATGATGAGGCTAAGAAAAAATTCAGGTTTCATCATATCTCCACGGATGAGGTTTATGGTGATTTACCACATCCTGATGAGCTTGAAAATAATGCGGATTTACCTTTATTTACAGAAAAAACGGCATATGAACCGAGCTCACCTTATTCGGCAAGTAAAGCTAGCTCTGATCATTTAGTGCGATCTTGGTTAAGAACCTATGGTTTACCTACAGTTGTTACTAATTGTTCAAATAATTATGGCCCTTATCATTTTCCTGAAAAGTTAATACCGCTTGTGATTTTAAATGCTTTAGCGGGTAAATCTTTGCCTGTATATGGTAAAGGTAATCAAATTCGTGATTGGCTGTATGTAGAAGATCATGCTGAAGCTCTAGTGCTTGTGGCAACTAAAGGCGAAATTGGTGAAACTTACAATATTGGCGGCCATAATGAAAAACAAAATATTGAAGTAGTGGAAACCATTTGTAATATTTTAGATGAAATAAAACCGCAACCTACTAAATATAAAGAACAGATAACATACGTGAGTGATCGCCCAGGACATGATATGCGCTATGCAATTGACGCTAGTAAAATACAAAAAGAGTTAGGCTGGCAGCCAAAAGAAACATTTGAAACGGGCTTGCGTAAAACCGTTCAGTGGTATTTAGAAAACACAACATGGTGGGAAAACGTTCTTTCCGGTGAATACAAAATTCAACGTTTTGGTCAAATAAACTAATTTAAAATTAAGTACTAAATTAAAGGATATTAAATCGCTATGAAAGGCATTATATTAGCTGGAGGTTCAGGTACCAGATTATACCCAATAACAAAAGGAATATCGAAGCAGTTATTACCTGTGTATGATAAACCGATGATATATTATCCAATTTCAGTACTTATGTTAGCTGGAATTAGGGATATCTTAATAATAACAACTCTAGAAGATGAAAGCTCTTTTCATCGGTTATTAGGTGACGGTAGTGACTTTGGTATTAACCTCGAATATGCGGTTCAAGAAAAACCTGATGGTTTAGCGCAAGCTTTTATTATAGGTGAAGAGTTTATTGCTGACGATTCAGTCTGTTTAGCACTTGGTGATAATATTTTTTGGGGGCAGGGTTTTTCACCCATCCTTAAAAAAGCAGCAGAAAGAAAATCTGGCGCCACAGTATTTGGTTATCAAGTAAAAGATCCGGAGCGTTTTGGTGTGGTTGAGTTTGATCATAATCAAAAAGCAATTTCTATAGAAGAAAAACCTGCCCAACCGAAATCACATTATGCAGTTACGGGCTTGTACTTTTATGATAATGAAGTGGTAAAAATAGCCAAAAATGTTAAACCATCAGAGCGTGGTGAATTAGAAATAACATCGATTAATCAAGCTTATTTAGAGCAAGAAAATTTGAATGTTGAGTTGTTAGGTCGTGGTTTTGCATGGTTGGATACTGGTACTCACGATAGTTTGCTTGAAGCTGCGACTTTTGTTGAAACTATCGAAAAACGGCAAGGTTATAAAATAGCCTGTTTAGAAGAAATTGCATTTAATCAGGGGTGGTTGACTAAAATGGATATTGAAAGCTTAGCTTTAGCTTTACGTAAAAATAACTACGGCCAATATTTATATGATTTGGTAAATGGAGTCACTTAATAATGAGCATATTTGAATTAACATCACTAAAGTCTATAGGTGATACTAGAGGGACGTTAACGGTTATTGAAGGAATAAAAGATATATCATTTGAAATTAAAAGGCTTTATTACTTAACAAATTTAGATGCCAATACCCCTAGAGGTTTTCATGCTCATTTTGAATTAATACAATTTGCAATATGCCTGTCGGGCTCATTCGATATGTTGTTTGATGATGGTTATAACAAAGAAACTTATAGAGTCGATAATAACAGTGAGGGAGTGTTAATTCCTCCCATGATTTGGCATGAAATGCATAATTTTAGTAATGATTGTATTTTATTAGTGTTAGCTTCGGCTCCTTATGATGAAGAT
Source organism: Thalassotalea sp. (assembly GCA_051251725.1). GTDB lineage: Bacteria > Pseudomonadota > Gammaproteobacteria > Enterobacterales > Alteromonadaceae > JALZUE01. The sequence continues at coordinate 4,681 of JBPOFN010000032.1, forward strand.
GATTATATACGTGAATATAAACAGTTCTGTAAACATGTAAAAGAAAATAAATAGTATTAATTTAAAGTGATTTAATTCACAGGAATAATAATCGATGTTAAGTATAGGTTTTGCTGGAAATGGGTGGGGAGCATCAGCGGCAGTTCGCTCACTCCAAAAAACATTCGGTCATGTAAATATTTTTTCTGAAGACAAGGATGTATTAAAGTTAGCTAGAAAAACAGATGTTATTGTTGAAAGCTTAACTTTGATCACTGACAAATATATTGTTTGTGCTGGTTATCAAGACTTAATATCTTCACAGTTACTTTCTAAACATGTATTTATAAATGTTCATTATTCATTATTACCGCAATATCGCGGAATGCATTCTGTAGTCTGGGGGGTGTTAAATGGTGATAAAACTTTCGGTTATTCAGTGCATATAATGGATGAATTTATCGATAATGGTCCGATTATATACCAGCATGAATTTGACGTTGAAGAACAAACATCTACAGAAATTATGACTCTTTTGAATATGTCTGTTGAAAAAAAATTAGGGCATGTAGTTCGTGATTTTTTAAATGGGGAAATAAAGGTTGTAGAGCAAAAAAAATCGAAGGCAACTTGGGTGCCGAAACGTAACCTAGATGATTGCTTTATAAATTTTGAACAGATGGATTTGCATTTCTTAAACTGCATGTTTCGTGCATTGGTAAAGCCATATCCAACCCCCAGAATAAAAATGAAAGATGGCATAGTTGAATTAATAGAAGTGCTTTTAATTGAAAGGGATTATTTTTGTACTGAGGGAAGAGTAGTTAATATCGATGATGAGGGTGTTTGGGTAAAGATAAAAGGTGGCTTAATGCTTGTTAAGTCATGTAATTTTAATGAAAAGCAAGCTCAGTTAAATACAATATTTAAATTAGGGCAAAGGTTACAATATGTTTGAGATACGTAGGTTTGATGTTCAATGCGATCGAGATTTATGGGATAGCGGGATAAAAAAATGTAAAAATGCAAATTTTTTACATTATTATGATTATTTTACATACCATATTGGCAGATTCGATGACCATTCTCTTTTGATTTTTAAAAAAAATAAGCTAGTAGCCTTATTACCTGCAAACGTTGATGGTGAGGTTGTTATATCTCACTCTGGCCTTACATATGCTGGCTTATTAAGAGTTGCTGAATTGAGTTCCTTAGATGTTGGAGTGATATTTGATAACATTGCTACTTACTATTCAGGATTAGGTTTTAAATCATTGCTTTATAAAGCAGTTCCATATGTTTTTTCAACTTATCCAGCTCAAGAAGATTTGTATTTTTTATTTAAGAATAAGGCTACTTTAGTTAGGCGTGATATAGCAAGCGTTATTAAATTTGTGGGGGAAAAGCCTAAAAATAGTAAACTGCGAGATCGAATGGTTAAGAAAGCCAAAAAATGTGAATTAAAGGTTTCAGAATCGAATGATTTTAACTCTTTTCATAATCTATTGTCAGATGTTTTAAAAAAATTCGATACTAAACCAGTTCACTCTGTTGATGAGTTGAATTTACTCAAAACAAATTTCCAAGATGAAATTAAGCTTTACATAGCATGTAACGGCACAGAAGTATTAGCAGCAACCTTATTATACGATTTTGGTCATATTGTACATACACAGTACCTTGCATGTAGTGATCATGGGCGAAGTGTAGGCGCACTTGATTTTTTACTGGATTCATTAATTAGTAAATATTCGGAAACAAAGGACTATTTTAGTTTTGGTATCTGTACCGAAAACGATGGTTATTACCTTAACGAAGGTTTAATTACACAAAAAGATGGTTTTGGTGGCAGAGGGATAACTCACGATTTTTATAGGTTAGATTTTTAATATGATAAAGTTTTTAGATTTAAAAAAAATCAATGAAAGATATACAAATGAATTAAAAGCAGCTTGTGAACGAGTTATTAATTCTGGTTGGTATATATTAGGACAAGAAGTTACAGAATTTGAACGAAAATTTGCGGAATATTGCGGTGCTAAACATGCTATAGGTGTAGGTAATGGATTAGATGCATTAAGTTTAACTTTACGTGGGTGGAAAGAGCTTGGGAAATTAAAGGATGGAGATGAAGTTATTGTTCAAGCAAACACTTATATTGCTACAATTCTTGCCATTACAGAAAATAATTTAGTGCCTGTTTTAGTTGACCCCGACCCAGAAACTTATAATTTAAATTCTAGGGTGATAAATGATGCTTTAACAGAGAAAACTAAAGTGATTTTACCTGTTCATTTGTACGGCCAAATTTCACCTATGAATGATATTATGTCTATTGCTAAACAGTATGGGCTATTAGTGTTAGAAGATTGTGCTCAATCACATGGCGCAACATTACAAGGACGTAAATGTGGCTCTTGGGGGCACGCTGCTGCATTTAGTTTTTATCCGGGCAAAAATTTAGGTGCATTAGGTGATGCAGGGGCTATAACGACCAGTGATAATGAACTTGCAGCCATTGTAAAAGCGCTAGGGAATTACGGTTCTGTCGTAAAGTATAAAAACGACTATTTAGGTGTTAATAGCCGCTTAGATGAAATTCAAGCAGCTATGCTGTTAGTTAAATTAAATCATTTAGATACTGAAACAGCAATACGGCAACAAGTAGCTAAAAAATTATTAAAAGGTATTAACAATTCTTGTTTAAAGTTACCCTATGTAAACCAACCTGAAGGTCATGTCTGGCATTTATTTGTTGTACAATGTGAACACCGTGAAAAATTTCAAAAATATTTAGCTGATAATGAGATTCAAACGTTAATCCATTACCCAATAGCACCTCATAAACAAGTAGCTTATTCAGAATATAGTGAATTACGGCTACCTATTACAGAAAAGCTTCATAATGAAGTATTATCTCTTCCTATACACCCTTGTATGATGGATAGTGAAATTGAATATGTCGTTGAGAAAATAAATGCTTATCATCCGTAAATTCTTTCGCTATAGCGGAATGATTTTAATAGAAAGCACACAAACATTACGTCGATTTTACTTTCTTATGTGTAGTTTAGGGCAATGCCGTAGTATAAAAAAACAGCCCATATTAGCATACGGCCGTGGAAAAATAAAAGTAGGGAAGAATGTTGACATAGGTTTATCTGCATCTCCTGGTTATTTGAGTACGTATTGTTATCTCGAAGCTAGACAACAAGAAGCATCCATCGTTATTTGCGATAATGTCAAAATAAATAATGGTTTTTCAGCTATTTCTAATACAGCTTCAATTTTTATCGGTGAAAATACATTGATCGGATTAAATGTTCAGATTGTAGATTCTGATTTTCATCGCGTATCACATTTCAAACGTGGTAATAACGATGCGTTAAGTGAGTCTGTGAATATAGGGAAAAATGTGTTTATCGCTAATGATGTGAAAATTTATAAAGGTGTTAAAATTGGAAATGGTGCCGTTGTTGGGGCAGGCTCTGTTGTTCTGAGTGATGTTTGCGAACATTCAATTGTACATGGGAATCCGGCTAAATTTATTAAAATGATAAGCTATGTATAATGTATTATCCTTAACGTTGTTAGCATCCCTTGCTAGATTAGTTTTTGGATTAGTATTTAACAAAGTTGTTGCTGCAACTTTAGGTCCATCTGGGTTGATTTTATTAAGCAACTTTCAAAATATACTGCAAATTAGTTCTCGTATTTCTAATTTTGGTGTTGAGACAGGCATTGCCTCAGGAATCAGTAATAAGTCTTTATCAACAGACTCAATCGTGAGTAACTCGTATTTTATACTATTAGTATTTTCTTTAATTAACTTAGTTATGGTGTATATATTGAGCGATCAGATTGTCACAAGAATTTTTGATGGCATAGAAGGAGTTAGTGATGTAGATAAAAATAATGTATTAATTATTATAGGCTTGTTTGGACCTTTAGTTGGCTTTTCGGCTAATTTAATATCTATGGCTAATGGCTTAAATAAAGCAGATCTATATTCTAAATGTACTATCCTAGCTGCATTTTTTAGTTTATCACTTTTATGTTCTTTTTATTTTTATGTTGGCTATTCTTTTATTGTTTTAATGTGGGCTATAAGCCAGAGCATATTTGTTGTTTTTTTTATAATGTTAATTGGTTATTCACGTAATGTAACATTTAAGATACATTGGCATTTAGTTAATTTTAGAGAACTTCAAGTATTATTAACATATTCGAGAATGACTGTGATATCTATTGTAACTAGTGCCTTAGCAGCTATGATTTTTCGCTTTTATGTGCTCGATAACCTGAATATTGGAGAAGCAGGCAGTTGGCAAGCTATAGTTAAGTTAACTGAAACAATAAATGGTGTACTGTTTGTTTGGGTTACATTTTATCTTATCCCTAAATATAGCAATGTTACTAATTGGAAAGAATTTATAGGTGTGACAAAAAATATATTTTTAGTGCTTTCTTTATGTTACATGAGCGGGATTTTAGTTTTGTATTTCTTTTCTGATTTGATAATCACACTTTTATTTTCTAAAAATTTTATACTTCCGTTTAAATACATATTTATACAATTTATTGGTGGTTATTTTCAAATATTAGCTTGGTTGTTTGGCTTAGTACTCGTTGTTAAGAAAATGGTCCTATATCATACGTTATCTCAAGTAACCTCAGTGATTTTAGTTATATTAGTCGGTTACATTATGATTAACAATTTTATGTTATCGGGCGCTGTATTTTCTTTTGCGATAACTTCTTTAATTTTACTTTTTTTTAATATTATGTACATAAGACGATGGTTTAAAGATGAAATATGTGAGTAGTAGTGTAACAGTTAGTATCATTATACCAACATATAATGGCGGTGAGTTTATAGAAGAAACTATAAATTCAGTTGTGAAACAGGATTACCCTAATGTGGAGTTAATTGTGATTGATGATTGCTCCACAGATATTACAGTAGAAGTTGTAAGGAATCTACAAAGTAAATTTTGCTTTAGGTTTATGTGTAATGAAGTTAACCAAGGTTTGATGAAAACTAATAATATTGCTGCTAAAGAATCTTTGGGGGATTATTTGATATTCTTAGGTCATGATGATTTATTAGCAGAAAATCACATTAGTAAACTGCTTAAAGGTTATAGGGAAAATGACGTGATGTTGTGGTGTAATAGCTATGTCATAGACATAAATGGTAAAATTACAGGAACAAGCTTAAATAATTATATACAATTAATTAAAAATCAATTTAGTCGGCCTTTATTAATGGTTGCTAATTATATCTCCAGTACAGGTGCAATTATTAATCGGGTTAGTTTTGATCATGTAGGGGGTTTTTCTGAACAATACCGCCACTTTGGTGAGTGGACTTTATGGATAAAGTTGGCAACGATAGGTAAAGTTAGGTTTTCAACACAGTCAAAAACATACTATAGACGACATAGTGAAAATATGACTTCTGAGACTAATACTCAAATAACAAAAACAGTGCTCGATGATTATTATAGCAGTGCAAAAGAATTAGCTGAATCCAGTTTTACTCTAAATATAGTAGAATCTATTTTTTCTTATATTTATAAATTTTTTCAGAAAATCAAAAAGCCTTTGTAGTAATGAAATTAGTGTTAGTAAGAAATAGCAATTATAGGATTTTTGGGTAGAGAATATGATTAACCAATTAAAACATTTATACCGTTCGGTAAAATATAAACAGTCTAATTATGTAGCATCAAATAAGGATAATATTAAATTATTTTGGTGGAATGAAAAAGTTAATTTAGGTGATGCTATTAATTTAGAGGTTGTTAAAAAACTATCTAAAAAGGAAGTCGAATGGGTACCTCATAATTATGCCCTAGATTATAATACTTGCATAGGGTCTGTCCTTCAATTAGCTAATAATAACGCATCTGTTTGGGGAAGCGGTTATATTAGCGAAGCAGCTCGTTCACCAAGAAAACCTAAGCATGTTCATGCGGTGAGAGGTCCTTTAACTCGAAAGTTGCTTCAACAGCAAGGCGTCTTATGTCCTGAAGTGTTTGGTGACCCTGCCTTATTAGCCCCTTTGTTGTTTCCGATAAAAACGGAAAAAAAATATAAGCTAGGAATTATTCCTCACTTTGTAGATAAAGAAAGTTCGTTTTTTAAGCGAACCTTGCCTGATGATGTAAAAGTAATAGATATAGAAACTGATAATATTGTACAGTTTTTGACTGAAATGTGTGAGTGTGAAAAAATAATATCTAGTTCTCTTCATGGCATTATTTTGGCCGATGCTTATAGTATCCCATCAATAAGAGTTAAGTTTTCTAATGCTATTACGGGGGGAGATTTTAAATTTAATGATTATTCATTATCTGTGTCTCGAGAATTAGTTAATCCAATCTACTTAGATCAGAATTATCCTATAGCCCAAATTTATAATGAAAATTTCGATTATTTTTTGAATATTGATACAACGGCTTTACTACAAGCTTGCCCATTTAAAGGTTAATTTTGTGTCCATAGCAACAGTTAGTGTTTTAATCCCTTGTTACAATTGCTTTGAGTATATTAAGGATTGTATAGTTAGTATTCAAAAACAAGAGTACTCTAATTTAGAGATATTAGTTTGCGATGATAGTTCAACGGACGATTCTTATAGTAAAATTGTGGCCTTAGCAAGAGCGGACAATAGGATTAAAACTTTTCGAAATAACAATAATGAAGGGAAAGTAAATACAATTAACCGCTTGATAAAGTTATCTACAGGTAAATACATTGCTTTTTTAGACTCTGATGACTTTGTATCTAAAGATAAGATTAGGCTACAAGTAAACTTTTTAGAAAACAACCCCGCCTACAGCCTTTGTGGGACTGCTTTTCATCGTGTAAATAACACGGGCGAGATTTTTGATACAGTTACTCTTCCTGAAAATGATCATGCGATACGAAAAGAGATACTTTCGGCAAGTGGTATGCCAGTGTGTTGTGGATCCATTGTCGCGGTAGGTGATTATGTCCGTTTAGTAGGTGGTTATAGAGACTATTTCCATGACTGCTCGGGTGAAGACGTTGATTTTATATCAAGATTGCTTGATTACGGTAAAGGAAAAAACTTAACACAAAATTGTTACTTTTATCGCTATCGCCCTAACTCATTAACCCGTCGTGTATTTAGTACAGTAAAGCAAAGGCATAGCCATCAAGTTATTTCATTTTTGGCGAAAGAACGCTGGTCAAATAAAGTAAAATTAGATTCATTGGATTTAAATTCAGATAAGCTGAATGATTACATAAATAAATTATCTAAACCTTATAAAGATGATCCTAAATTGATGTCACGTAAAATGGCATTTGATTACGCGTTAAATGGTGAGTTTAAGCTAGTGGTTAAATCCCTTATTAAAGGATTTTCATTTAGTTATATAAGCGCGTCATTAAAATGTGCTGTTCTAGTGCTTTTAATAATTATTTTTCCCAATAATGTTTTATTAAAAGCTAAATCTCTTTTTGGGTTAAAAAATATAGGGAGCAAATTATAATTTTCCCAATTGTATCAAGGAAATTAATAACCAGCTACATAGTATTAGCTGCATTTACTACCACCGCAATTGGTTCCTTTATAGATATAAATATTTACAATTTATTCAAACCAAATATTGTTTTTGAATTAGCAGTGTTATTAACCATACTTATTTTTTTCCCTATTAGTAAGTACTCTTTATCGTCGTCTTTAATTATAACTTTTTCCATTGGTTATACTATTTTACAGTTTTTTACGTTTTACTTTAATGGATCTCAAGGAACAATATATGATTTTCTGATGATTCATAAGATATTTCTCTATATTGTTTTTTTGGTCTTTGTTAGTGGTGGTATATTTATAAGTAAAAAAAGCACCCTCCTGATATATAAAATTGTATCGGTTGGTATGCTAACTAAGTATTCATTGTCTCATTTGTTAGCGATAGATGATCGACCAGGCTTTTATACAGAAAATAATTTCGAGCTAATGCTACTTTTGTTATTATTTCTTTCAACAGTCAAAATAAGACAAAGGGTAGATATTAAAAATTTAATATTCATAACTATTATAGTATTACTTTCGGGGTCTCGTTCTGGAATACTTTGTTTAGCAACTTTATTTTTGTTTTTAGACCTGTCCAAGTACGGTATAAGCAAGGTATTAAAAATTTTCTGTGTGTCGTCAATTTTTGTTTTAAGCTTTGGGCTGTTTATCTTTCGTTTAGGCGACATGTCTATAGAGGAGATAGACAGATTTCAATTTTTATTAGTTTTTATAAATGATGTGAGTGGTTGGACTTTTATTGAGTGGCTTGTTGGCAATCCCTCAATTACACCTTTAAGTGAGGCTGGGGCCGGAAGGTTAAGTTACTACCATTTATTGTTTAGTGATTATGAAGAAGGAATTGCATTTTCATTGCTACTACATTCATTTATTCTTCGAATGATATTCGATCATGGTTTCATTGGATTGTTATTCGTTTTTTATTCTGTTTGGTTTGTCTTAAAAACGAGTGGATTGAATCGCTCGGAAATACTCTCTGTAGGCGCCGTTTTGACTATAAATTCGATTTCGGTATCTTCATTGAATAGTGTATACGCATTATGGGGTGTATTATTTGTTTTGAATGCAGGGTTGCTATCCAAACAAGAATTGAGCTGTAATAGGTCTATTAATTGCCCTTCATGATGACTTTGAGTTTTATAGAGCTTTGCTCTAGTCGTGATTTTAATCATTATTACCAAGCCATCATCGTATTAACCTATAATGTTTTTTAATAAAGTAACGATAATAAAGGCATTCATTAGTATGAGTAAAAATAGTATTGATCAAAAGATTTTATGCAAAAGTGAGTTTTATGAAATTTTAAACTCAATAAGTCCAGGTAGATCAAGTAAAATAATTTCTTTTGTTAATCCGTTTTCTTATTTTACTCTTCAGAAAAACTTCAAGGCGATTAAAAATATTGACTTTTTATTTTCAGATGGCTCGTTATTGTGTTTATTTCATCGTGTTTTTATTGGTGAAAAAATCATAAGGGCTAGCTTTGATTATTCATCTTTGGCATCTACTGTTTTTGATTTTGCAGCGGAAAAAAAAATAAAGATAGCTATTGTCGGAGGTGAAAATGGAGATGCTAATCTTGCTGTTCAAACCTTTCAGTATATGCATCCCCAATTAAAAGTTGTGTATGTAAGGCATGGTTATTTCATTTCAGAGTTTGAAAAAAAAGAAGTAGCGCGAGAGATCTCTGAATCAGGAGCCAATATTATAATTGTAGGTATGGGAACCCCATATCAAGAGGAGTTTTCTGGCATAATTAAAGAGGAATCACCTTTAGGCTGTTTAGTATTTACTTGTGGGGGGTTTCTAACGCAAACTTCTATAAGGCCGGATTACTATTATAAGTGGGTAAAAATACTTGGGTTACGCTGGTTGCAGAGAATGATTATGCATAAATATGTACGAGACAGAGTTTTTAAATATTATCCTAAGTTTGTGTTTTATTATATTAAGCAACACTTATTTAAATAATTTAATTAATTATCAACGTATTAATAAACAATTAAATTCTGAGTTTATATATTGATTTAATACACTTATTTACTCTAAATAATACAAATCATCACTACTGTTTTACAAGGATGTAATTCATGGAAAATATCAAAAATAATACTAACGCCTATACCAAAGAAAATCCGTTAGCTTTAACTCCCTTAACTAAAATAAGCCACCATGGTGCGGTTGATGGTGTTACTGGCTCTTGTCATCAATTACACTTTTTACCAACACTTGAGCAAGTTAATGCCAGTGTGTTGATTGATTGTGGTTTGTTTCAAGGGGCTGAAACCGTTAATGGTGCCAGTGCCGAGCAATTGGCTATTGGTTTTGATGTATCAGGTGTGCAGGCGTTAATTGTTACCCATTGCCATATTGACCATGTTGGCCGTATTCCTTATTTATTAGCTGCCGGTTTTACTGGGCCTATTATTGCCACTGAAGCTACAGCTGCGTTATTACCCTTAGTGATTGAAGACGCCCTTAAAGTTGGCGTTACCCGCAATGCTAAAATTATTAAAGCCTGTTTAACCTTATTGAAAAAACAATTAGTTGCTGTGCCATATAAAAAGTGGCATCACTTGGCGTTATCACCTAAACAAATACTTAATCCAAAGGTTGGTCAGTTAGCGGCAAAAGTTAAGTTTCAGCCAGCAGGGCATATTTTAGGCTCGGCTTATGTTGAAATTGATCTTGGTTTTAAATCTGCAACATACACTGCAAATAAAAACCTTACGCAGCGAGTGGTGTTTTCTGGTGATTTAGGCGCAACTTATGCGCCGTTATTACCCGCACCTAAGTCGCCTTATAAGGCTGATGTATTAGTGATTGAAAGTACTTATGGTGATAAAAACCACGCTGGCCGCAAGGAGCGAAGTGCACAATTAAAAGCGGTATTAAAACGCGCGATTAGTGATAATGGTGTGGTGATTATTCCGGCTTTTAGTATTGGCCGAACGCAAGAGTTGTTATATGAACTTGAGCATATTATTACCCGTGAAAGGTTAGCTGTTTTATCAGGGCCGCTGGGTAATAATCAAGATGAAGTATCGTCTTTGAATAATGATAATAAATTGGCGAATATTGAGGTGATAGTTGATTCACCAATGGCCGCTGAGTTTACCCAGTATTATCGAAAATTTACCGCCCTTTGGGATAAAGAAGCCCGTAATCGTTTATCGGCTGGTAGGCATCCGCTAAGTTTTGATGCGCTGCATACTATAAACAGCCATCAAACCCATTTAGCCACAATTAATTATTTAGCTAGCCGCAATAAGCCCGCTATTGTTATTGCAGCCAGTGGCATGTGTAGTGGTGGCCGTGTGGTTAATTATTTGGCCCGTTTTTTGTCTGACTCAAAAGCCGACGTTTTGTTTGTTGGTTATCAAGCTCGCGGCACTTTAGGGCATAACATTCAAAAATATGGTAGCAATACAAGCAATACAAACAAGCCAGGTTATGTTTATATTGATGGCAAACGTGTTGATATAAACGCCGGTGTGCATACTATTTCCGGTTATTCTGCTCATGCTGATCAAAACAACTTAGTGAACTTTGTTAAACGTATGCGCATAAAACCTAAAGAGGTAATTGTGGTGCATGGTGATGATAAAGCCAAAGCGGCGTTGGTGAATAAATTACAACCATTGGTTGAGGTTGTAAGGGTTGGGCAGGGCTAGAGAGGAATAGCTACAAGATACAAGATACAAGCTACAAGTTACGAGCTACAAGGTAAAAGCTACAAGTATTAAGTTTGCGAGTTTAGATTTATATGCAGGGTAGGGCTTTGTATTTTGTATCTTTCTACTTGTAACTTTCTGCTTGTATCTGGCTTCCAGCGGCAGACTGGGGGGATGGGTTTACTTTATACTGAACGCTTCGATGCATGTTGACTTTATTAAGCTTAGGAGCTCATATCAAACTTACTTTTTGGTTTATCACCTTTAAGTAGAGGAGATGACAATTCTTTGATTTCTGATTGTACGTAAGCCCAATAACCAGGGGAGTCAATAGTTCTTTCATTATGGGACCGAGCAATGTTATCTCGTCGGTTTATCATTGAGAATATAAACGACCCATTCAAATATATTTCTCAAGTGTTTTTATAAGAAAATATATCGAAAAGTAAGCATATATTAACATATGAGTTTGTTTTTGTATAAATGTTAATATATATTAACATTTGGCGGTGTAGTTGGAGTTTATAATGCATTGGTATGATGGTTCATTAATCACAAAAAAACGTAAAGAAAAAGGTTGGACGCAACGGGATATTTCTGTTCAAACAGGTTTGAACAGAAATCAAATCATTGCAATGGAGAAAGGCCTGTTTACAGGTGGCATAAAATACCTTCGCAAATACCTTGATTCGTTGGGGCTTAAAATCGCTATTATCGAAGAGCAGAGTCAGTTACCACAGCTAGATGAGCTTTCTAGTTTATTTGAGGAGGATGAATAATGGCTGAACTTCCAAATAAGATTAGTACTATTAGCGTTGATGCTTTTGGTAAAGAATCAGGTGATTTGACTCAGCCGAGTCATTATTCATATCAATACACAAATGATAACTCTGCTTCATTAACCATGAAGTATCAACAAGCACCTTATAACTACGGTGCTCTTCATCCTATTTTTAGTCAAAATTTGCCTGAAGGTTATGTTCGTCATTACATAAGTGAAAAGCTGAGACGTCATGCTAACATTAATGATATGTACCTTCTTGCGCTTCAATTAGATAAAGGCATCGGGCATTTATCTTATCGTAGCGATATTGAAAAGACAGGCGCTGGCCAGTTATCACTGAACGAAATTATCACCTGGCAAGGTAAAGAAAGTCTCTTTCATCAATTATTAGATCGCTACTATCTCAACGGTTTAGTTTCAGGTGTGCAACCTAAAGTATTGGTAAATGCCGTGAATGATACAGGAAAACCTTCTGTTGGTCGGAGCTTGTTGCAGCAAGAAGAGTTTATTATTAAATCATATGATGCAGAGTTTCCACTGCTGACTGTGAATGAATATGTTTGCATGGAAGCTGCTAGAGCCTGTGGTTTAGGGCCTAGCCAATGTTGGCTGTCTGATGACCTTAAAACTTTTATCACTGAGCGGTTTGATGAGGCCGATGGCAAACGATTAGGTATTGAAGATTTTACCGTGCTTATGGGCAAGCAAGGTGATGAAAAATATCAGTCTAGTTATGAAATGCTAATGAAAGCGACCTACCTTTTTACAAAATCTGATGTTCAACTAAGACGTATGTATCAATATATTGTTTTTAATTGCTTAATTGGAAACGGTGACGCGCATTTAAAGAACTTTTCTGTGCAATATGATGAGAGTAGAACAGACATCATATTGACGCCTCCCTATGATATTACTCACACACCGATTTATGAAACCATTGATAATAAAATGGCACTTAAACTCAATGGCGCAAAACTCTTCCCTGACAAAAAGCAGTTAATAAAACTCGGTAAATCATACAACTTAGAAAAGCCTGAGATTATTATTGAAAAAACTGCTGATACGATTAGAGATTATCTTGGATACTCTGATGAAGTAGATATTATTGACGGATTAAAAGCGTCAATATTAAGCTCAATTCATTGTGGTACAAGTGAGCAATACTCGACAAAAAACTACGTGCACGATAAGAAAAGAAAGTTTGACTAGGTTTTAATCTTGTATTATGGGGTCAGCCAACTTGAAAAGTGATTTCGAGGGGGAAGTTACAAGTTACAAGTTACAAGCTACAAGCTACAAGCTACAAGAATTCAGTCTGCAGGTTGCGCTTGAAGTTGGAATTGGGCTTGTATCTAGAACCAGGTACGAGGGGCCAGATACAAGTTACAAGGGAAAAGATACAAGGATTATGTCTGCGAGTTAAGGTTAGGTGCCGACTAGGTTTTTGTATCGTGTAACTTTCCACTTGTATCTAGATCAGGCCCAAGTATCAAGTCTGCGGGTTTATATTTAATACTTTAAAAAGCCTGTAATCTTCTATCTGAATACTTTATTATTCAACTATTAATAAGATTTAAAAATATCAATATGGATGCACTATGATTTTACCCGTAATTATGGCCGGTGGCTCAGGCACTCGCTTATGGCCACTTTCTCGCCAATTATTTCCGAAGCAATTTTTAACGCTTAATGGCGAAAATTCAATGTTACAAAATACCGCGATGCGTTTAGCGGGTATTGAGCACGAAGCTCCTGTGGTAATTTGTAATGAAGAACACCGTTTCTCGGTAGCTGAACAATTTCGCGCCAATAAAATTTCTAACAGCGGTATTATTTTAGAGCCGGTTGGTCGCAACACAGCCCCAGCTATTGCACTTGCTGCTTTAAATGCCGTTAAAGGCGGTGATGATCCGTTATTATTAGTGTTAGCGGCTGATCACGTGATTAAAGACGAAGCTGCTTTTTGCCAGTCGGTTAACAATGCTGCTGCACTTGCTGAACAAGGTAAGTTAGTTACTTTTGGTATTGTACCTACCGCACCTGAAACCGGTTATGGTTATATTAAAGGTGGAGATGCTATTTCTGGCGCGCAGTCTGATGCTTTTGTTGTTAGTCAGTTTGTTGAAAAACCTGATTTAGCTACCGCAGAGCAATATTTAGCCAGTGGTGATTATTACTGGAACAGTGGTATGTTCTTGTTTAAAGCCAGCACTTATTTAGCTGAACTAAAAGCGCATAACCCTGCCATTTATACTGCTTGTGAAAACTCAATTGCTAGTACTCAAGCTGATGCTGATTTTATTCGTGTGAATAAAGAAGCGTTTGAGGCTTGCCCTGATGACTCTATCGATTATGCGGTAATGGAAAATACTACCCAAGCGGTTGTTGTGCCAATGGATTGTGGTTGGAGTGACGTAGGTAGCTGGTCTGCACTTTGGGAAATTGAAGAGAAAGACGAAAACGGCAATGCCTTTAAAGGCGATGTAATATCAGTTAATAGTACTAATTCTTATGTTAATGCCGAAGAAAAGTTGGTGGCGGTAATTGGTTTAGACGACGTAGTGGTTGTTGAAACTAAAGACGCTATTCTGGTTGCTAAAAAATCAGAAGTGCAATTAGTTAAAAATGTGGTGAATGAACTTAAAGCGAAAGACCGTAGTGAGTTTAAAGTTCACCGTGAAGTTTATCGCCCGTGGGGTAAATATGACTCGGTTGATAATGGCGAACGTTTCCAAGTTAAACGTATTACCGTAAAACCAGGCGCTAAATTATCGGTGCAAATGCATCATCATCGCGCTGAACATTGGATTGTGGTATCAGGTACTGCCATGGTCACCAATGGCGACAAGCAAATTATGTTAACTGAAAACCAATCTACCTATATTCCTATTGGCGTTATTCATGCGTTAGAAAACCCAGGTAAAGTTGACTTAGAACTTATCGAAGTTCAGTCGGGTTCGTATTTAGGTGAAGACGATATTGTACGTTTTGAAGATCGTTATGGCAGAGTAGACTCCTGATACAAGCTACAAGCTACAAGCTGTAAGCTATAAGCTGTAAGCTGCAAGCTGTAAGCTGCAAGCTGCAAGCTGTAAGCTGCAAGCTGTAAGCTGCAAGCTGTAAGCTGCAAGCTGTAAGCTGCAAGCTGTAAGCTGCAAGCTGTAAGCTATAAGCTATAAGCTGTAAGCAGTAAGCTATAAGCTATAAGCTGCAAGCTATAAGCTATAAGCTGTAAGATACAAGCTGCAAGGAGTTAGATATAAGCTTTAAGCTGTAAGATACAAGCTGCAAGGAGTTAGATATAAGCTATAAGCTGCAAGATACAAGCTTATAGCTTTCCGCTTGTAACTTGAAGCTTGAAGCTTGTATCTTGTAACTAAAATGTATCTATCATCCTCCGTTTATTAAAGATTTTATTTAAAGGTTGTTTTTATGTTGGTAACGAATGAAGTTATTGAACAAAGCGGTATTGCTTTTGGTACTAGTGGTGCACGTGGTTTAGTTGAACAATTTACCGCAGATGTTTGTGCTGCATTCACTCATGCATTTGTTGGTTCATTGAAAAAACAAGCGTGGTCATTTAATTCGTTCGCGCTTGCTATTGATAACCGTCCAAGTAGTTATGCTATGGCGCAAGCGTGTAGTGCTGCATTAAAACAGTTAGGCATTAACGTACATTATTATGGCGTTATTCCTACACCGGCATTGGCTTATGCCGCAATGCAGCGCAATATTCCTTGTATTATGGTTACTGGCAGTCATATTCCTTTTGATCGTAATGGCTTAAAGTTTTATCGCCCAGATGGCGAAATTACCAAAGCAGATGAAACTGGCATTTTATCTGAAACTGTTAATTTTCAGTCGTTAACTTCTGCGGCTAATTTACCTGAATTAAGCGTTGATAAAGCGGCCGAAAATGAATACGTAGCAAGATACACTTCATTATTTGACACTGACTTATTAGCGGGTAAAAAAATAGGTATTTATGAGCACTCAAGTGCTGGCCGAGATATTTACCAAGCGTTATTTGAACAACTTGGTGCTGAGGTGGTTTCACTTGAACGTAGTGATCAGTTTGTGCCAATTGATACTGAAGCGGTTTCAGACGAAGACAAACAAAAAGCCTTAAATTGGTCAAAGCAATATAATTTTGATGCCATATTTTCTACCGATGGCGATGGTGACAGACCATTAATTTCAGATGAAAAAGGCAACTGGTTGCGTGGTGATATTTTAGGGTTATTATGCGCTCAAGCATTAAATGTAGAAGCCTTAGCGGTACCGGTAAGCTCTAATACTTCAATTGAATTATCAAATGCTTTTAACAAAGTATTACGTACGCGAATTGGCTCGCCTTATGTTATTGCTGAATTTTCAGTGTTAGCAAAAGAATTTATCTCAGTAGCCGGTTTTGAAGCCAATGGCGGATTTTTATTAGGATCTGACGTTACAATTAACAAGCAAGTTTTAAAAGCGTTACCTACGCGTGATGCAGTTTTGCCTGCCATTATGTTGTTTGCTGCTAGTAAAGCTACCGGTAATATTTCATCGTTAGTTGATGCTTGTTCTGTTAGGTTTTCAGCTAGTGATCGCATTAAAAACTTTGCGACTGAAAAAAGCAAAGCGTTAATTGCTACTCATAGCGCTGATCCAAGTAATTTAATTCAACAGTTGGGTTTTGAAAATATTAGCGCTACGGCTGTTGATACTACCGACGGGTTAAGAATAACGTTATCTGATAACAATATTATCCACTTACGTCCGTCAGGTAATGCACCTGAATTACGTTGTTATGCCGAATCATCTGATGAGGCACAAGCGCAGGCATTGGTAGTTAAAGTATTAGCAAAGGTTATTGCGTTATAGGCTAGAAGCTTGAGGCTAGAAGTTTGAAGCTAGAAGCTAGAAGCTTGAGGCTTGAGGCTAGAAGTTAGAAGTTAGAAGTTTGAAGCTAGAAGCTAGAAGCTAGAAGCTTGAGGCTTGAGGCTTGAAGCTAAGAGCTATTAACTTGTATCTTTTCACTTGTAACTGCGCTTAGCGCTTGTATCGCGGGTTGTGAATGTTTAATATTGTTTTATAGAGTTTTGAATAACATTTCTTAGGGAAGTAAATGAAAGTTACAGTTTTTGGTATCGGTTATGTAGGTTTAGTGCAGGCGGCTATTTTAGCTTCTGTTGGTCACGACGTTGTTTGTGTTGATATTGACGAAACAAGAGTCGAAAACTTAAAAAAGGGCATTATTCCTATTTATGAACCGGGCTTAACACCATTAGTTGAGCAAACCTATAAAGACGGTTTATTAAAATTTACTACTGACGCCGCTGCAGGTGTTGCCCACGGAACAGTTCAGTTTATCGCGGTAGGTACGCCGCCAGATGAAGACGGCTCTGCTGATTTAAAATACGTGTTAGCGGTAGCTTCAACGATTGCTGAGCATATGACTGAATCAAAGATCATTATTGATAAGTCAACTGTGCCGGTAGGTACTGCAGATAAAGTTTCTGCCAGAGTTGCACAAGTTTTAGCTGAGCGCGGAGCTGATATTGCTTTTGATGTGGTTTCAAACCCTGAGTTCTTAAAAGAAGGCGCAGCAGTAAACGATTGTATGAAACCTGATCGTATTGTTGTTGGTACTAACAATGAAGCTTCGCGTGAAGCGATGCGTGAATTATATGCGCCATTTAACCGTAATCATGATCGCATGATCTTTATGGATGTTCGCTCTGCTGAATTAACTAAATACGCTGCTAACTGTATGTTGGCAACGAAAATTTCGTTTATGAATGAAATTGCCAACCTAGCTGAACTTTTAGGTGCTGATATTGAAGCGGTTCGCCATGGTATTGGTTCAGACTCGCGTATTGGTTATCAATTTATCTACCCGGGTTGTGGTTACGGCGGTTCTTGTTTCCCGAAAGATGTACAAGCGTTAGTAAAAACAGCCCATGGTATTGATTACAAACCAGCGTTATTAGAAGCGGTTGAAAGTGTTAACTATGCGCAAAAACAAAAATTATTTTTCCATGTTAATAACCATTTTAACGGTGACTTAAAAGGTAAAACCGTTGCTGTTTGGGGCTTGTCGTTTAAACCACAAACAGATGATATGCGTGAAGCATCGTCACGTGTGTTAATGGAGTCTTTATTTGCAGTAGGGGCACGAGTACAAGCTTATGATCCTGAAGCAATGGAAGAATGTCAGCGTATTTATGGTAGCCGTGACGATTTAGCGTTAATGGGTACTAAAGAAGCGGCATTGCAAGGTGCTGATGTATTAGTTATTTGTACTGAGTGGAGCCAATTTAGAGCGCCAGATTTCGACTTAATTGCCGATAAACTCAGTACTAAAGTGATTGTTGACGGCCGTAACTTGTTTGATCCTGCGTTATTGAATAAACGCGGTTTTAGTTATTATGCGATTGGCCGTGGTGACAGTGTTAAAAAAGTATAATATGCGTTAAGTGTATTGTTAAATAAACTCAGTTTCTTGGTTAAGAACCTGAGTTTTTTTGTAACTGCTGTTTAAATATTTAAATGGTAAAAATAGTAATTAATATCGAGTTTTAAATGAAATATTTAGTCACGGGTGCTGCCGGTTTTATTGGTTTTTTTGTTGTTCAGCGATTATGTGAGCAAGGTCATCAAGTTATCGGGATTGATAACCTCAATGATTATTACGATGTAAACCTAAAAAAGGCCCGTTTAGCTGAGCTAGCCGCGTTAAGTAACTTCACTTTTTCCGAATTAGATTTAGCCGACCGTGAAGGTATGGCAGAGCTTTTCAAAACCGAACAGTTTACTCGCGTTATTCATTTAGCGGCGCAGGCTGGCGTGCGTTATTCAATTGATAATCCGATGGCTTATGCTGATAGTAATTTGGTTGGCCATTTAGCCGTGCTAGAAGGTTGTCGTCATAACAAAGTTGAGCATTTAGTTTATGCCTCGTCGAGCTCGGTTTATGGTTTAAATTCAAAAGTGCCATTTTCTACCTCAGACAGTGTTGATCATCCTATTTCATTATATGCAGCAACGAAAAAGTCGAATGAGTTAATGTCGCATACTTATTCTCATTTGTATGGCGTACCTACTACCGGTTTACGATTTTTCACTGTTTATGGCCCATGGGGTCGTCCAGATATGGCATTATTTAAATTCACCAAAAAAATTGTTGAAGGCGATGCTATCGATGTATACAACAATGGTGATATGCGCCGTGACTTTACTTATATTGATGATATTGTTGAAGGTATTATTCGCATTCAAGACGTAATTCCACAGCCGAATGAAAATTGGACGGTAGAAGCAGGTAATGCGGCAACCAGTAGTGCGCCATATCGCGTTTTCAATATTGGTAATGGTAATCCAGTTAAACTTACTGAATTTATTGATGCGTTAGAAGACTCATTGGGTATGACGGCAGATAAAAACTTAATGCCAATGCAGCCAGGTGATGTTTATCAAACTTATGCTGAAGTTGAAGACTTATTTGCAGCGACGGGTTATAAGCCAAAAATGACAGTGCAACAAGGTGTGCAAAACTTTGTTGATTGGTATAAAAATTTTTATAAAGTATAAATTGTCATAATTATCAGCGATGATATTTGTCTAGCTTCCAGCTTCTAGCTTTCAGCTTCTAGCTTCTAGCTTCCAGCTTCCAGCTTCTAGCTTCTAGCTTCTAGCTTCCAGCTTCCAGCTTCCAGCTTCTAGCTTCTGGCTTCTAGCTTCTGGCTTCTGGCTTCTAGCTTCTAGCTTTAAGCTTTAATAACCCAGTTAAGCCAAATATATAAAAAATAAGATCATACTGAGATCATACTAAGTGAATTTTATTCAACCACAAAAAGCTATGTAAATTTTTGTGGTTTATGGTAGTTTAAAGTAATTACTTTAGAATGATTCAAATAGCAGAAATAATAAGGACGAAAATGTCGAACAAAATTAAAAAAGCGGTCATACCTGTAGCAGGTTTAGGGACTCGCATGTTACCGGCAACAAAAGCTATTCCAAAAGAAATGTTACCGATTGTTGATAAACCTCTGATCCAATATATTGTTAATGAGTGTATTGACGCCGGTATTACTGAAATCGTTTTGGTTACTCACTCTTCTAAAAATGCGATAGAAAATCACTTCGATAAATCATTTGAATTAGAAACGACATTAGAAAAACGGGTGAAACGTCAGTTACTTGAAGAAATCAAAGCGATTTGTCCAAAAGAAGTAACCATTTTACACGTTCGCCAAGGTGAAGCTAAAGGGCTTGGCCATGCCGTGTTAAAAGCACGTCCGATTATTGGTAATGAACCATTTGTGGTTGTCTTGCCAGATGTCATTATGGATGACGTTTCAGCTAACTTAAAAACTGAAAACTTAGCGGCAATGTTAAAACGCTATCAAGAAGTAGGCGGTTATAGCCAAGTAATGGTTGAGCCAGTACCTATGGAGCAAGTTAGCAGCTACGGCGTTGTTGATTGTGGTGGTGTTGAATTGTCACCGGGTGAGTCACAACCTATGACAGCAATTGTTGAAAAACCACATATTGATGACGCACCATCTAACCTTGCTGTTGTTGGTCGTTATGTGCTTTCTGAAAAAATTTGGGATTTATTAGAATTTACCCCACCAGGTGCGGGTGATGAAATTCAATTAACTGATGCTATTGCTAGTTTAATGAAATTAGAAATGGTGGAAGCATTTCATATGACAGGTAAATCACATGACTGTGGTTCAAAAATTGGTTATATGAAAGCGAATGTTGAATACGCCTTGCGTGATAAAAATTTAGGCGAAGAATTTAGAGCCTTTTTAAAGACCTTAGATATTTAATATTCTATAAATTTTATCTTTTAAAAACGCTATTCATTAGCGTTTTTTTGTTTTAATAATTCGCCAAGTTAAACTTGGTATTATGTTGGCTTGGCGGTAGCACTCGCTTATTATTTTTTGTCGATATTTAAGTTCATAATGAATGTCATTATTCAGCTGCTTATTTATAACTAAATGATATAAGTATATTTCTTTTTGTATGGAATCTCGATGCGGTTTGTGTCAGAATCTACGCCATAAAATTATCATGGATTTAATATTAACTTATTATGAAATTAACTCACTTAAAACAGCTTGAAGCTGAGTCTATACATATTATCCGCGAAGTAGCCGCTGAGTTCGACAACCCAGTAATGCTATATTCTGTCGGTAAAGATTCGGCGGTATTACTACACCTTGCCCGCAAAGCGTTTGCTCCGGGGAAAATTCCATTTCCGTTAATGCATGTTGATACTGACTGGAAATTTAAAGAAATGATCGCCTTTCGTGACCAAATGGCGAAAGAATACGGCTTTGAATTATTAGTACATAAAAACCCTGAAGGTGTTGCAATGGGTGTTGGCCCATTTACCCATGGTAGTGCTAAACATACAGACATCATGAAAACTCAAGGCTTAAAACAAGCGCTTGATAAATACGGTTTTGATGCTGCTTTTGGTGGCGCTCGTCGTGATGAAGAAAAATCTCGCGCGAAAGAACGTGTTTATTCATTCCGTGATGCTAACCATCGCTGGGATCCTAAATGTCAGCGTCCAGAATTATGGAACATCTACAACGGTAAAGTAGATAAAGGCGAAAGTATTCGTGTTTTCCCATTATCAAACTGGACTGAGCTTGATATTTGGCAATATATCTATTTAGAAAGTATTCCAATTGTACCGCTTTATTTATCTGCTAAGCGCCCAGTTGTTGAGCGTGATGGTACATTAATTATGGTTGATGACGACCGTATGCCAATTGCTGAAGGCGAAGAAGTACAAATGAAAAATGTACGTTTTCGTACTTTAGGTTGTTACCCATTAACGGGTGCTGTTGAATCTGATGCAGCGACATTACCTGAAATTATTCAAGAAATGTTATTAACAAAAACCTCTGAACGTCAAGGACGAGTGATAGATCACGACTCTGCGGGTTCAATGGAGAAAAAGAAAATGGAAGGTTATTTCTAATCGAAGATTAAAAGTAGCTAGCTACAAGAAACAAGACGCTTCGCTTCAAGCTATTAGAGTATTTTAATTGAAGCAATATCAAGGATGATATATGAATTTTGAAAAGTTGAGTGTTTGGCAAAGAGCCACTAGTTTATCGATATTGATATATAAATCTTTTCAAAGCAGTACTGATTTTGGTTTTAAAGATCAAATTACGCGTTCTAGTCTTTCTATTGCAAGTAATATTGCTGAAGGTATGGAAAGGCAAAGCGCAAAAGAGAAATGTCAGTATTTATGGATAGCGAAAGGTTCTTGTGGCGAGTTAAGAACGCAAATATATATAGCAAAAGAAATTAATTATCTTGATAAGTTATTCGCAGAGCAATGTATTGCTGAAACAACTGAAATATCAAAGATGCTAAATGGTTTAATCAATAAAATACGAGTTAATTAGTGCAAAATACAGCTTGCCGCTTTTAGCTTGTATCTTATCGCTTTTTTTCCGAAGGAATAAAGATGAGTCACCAATCAGATTTAATTGAACAAGACATCCAAGCTTACTTGAAGCAACATGAAAATAAAGAATTAGTCCGCTTTTTAACATGCGGTAGTGTAGACGACGGTAAAAGTACGTTAATCGGTCGTTTATTACATGATTCAAAAATGATCTTTGAAGATCAGTTAGCGGCTATCGAAAATGATAGTAAAAAATCAGGCACCACAGGTGAAGCTATCGACTTAGCCTTATTAGTTGATGGTTTACAGTCAGAGCGTGAGCAGGGCATTACTATTGATGTTGCTTATCGTTATTTTTCAACTGATAAACGTAAGTTTATTATTGCCGACACTCCTGGTCACGAACAATACACACGTAACATGGCGACAGGTGCTTCTACTTGTGACATGGCGATCATCTTAATTGATGCGCGTTACGGCGTGCAAGTTCAAACACGTCGTCACTCATTTATCTGTTCATTATTAGGTTTAAAGCACGTTGTTGTTGCGGTAAACAAAATGGATTTGGTAGATTTCAGTGAAGAAGTGTTTGAAAACATCAAAAAAGATTATATTGAATTTGCTAAAGATTTAAATATTCCTGATATTCGCTTTGCTCCAATCTCAGCACTTGCTGGTGATAACGTGGTTAATCGCAGCGAACATACTGATTGGTATGAAGGTGAAACTTTAATGGAATTATTAGAGTCAATCCAAATTCGCGATGAAGAAAACAAAGGTGACTTCCGTTTTCAAGTTCAGTACGTTAACCGTCCTAACTTAGACTTCCGTGGTTTCTCTGGCACTATTGGCTCAGGTGAAATTTCGGTTGGTGATCAGATCACAGCGTTACCATCAGGTAAAACAAGTACCATTAAGTCAATTGTAACTTACGATGGTGACTTACAAACAAGCGCAGTACCTAATGCAGTAACACTAACATTAACTAGTGAAATTGATATTAGCCGCGGCGAAATGATTGTTAAGTCTGATAACTTACCAACGTCATCAAAAGCATTCAATGCATCTGTGGTTTGGATGCATGAAGAACCGCTTAAAGCTGGCCGTGAATATTACATTAAACACGGTAGCAAAATGACGACGGGTTATGTTTCTGAAGTTAAACATAAAATTGACGTTAACACGATGGACCAAGGTGCCGCTGAGCAATTAGCACTTAATGAAATCGGTTCGTGTGATTTTGCTGTAACTGAATCGTTACACTTTGATGCGTATTTAGATAA
Organism: Thalassotalea sp.; assembly: GCA_051251725.1. Classification (GTDB taxonomy): domain Bacteria; phylum Pseudomonadota; class Gammaproteobacteria; order Enterobacterales; family Alteromonadaceae; genus JALZUE01. The sequence goes on from JBPOFN010000032.1 coordinate 28,403, forward strand.
TAAATCAACAGGCGCATTTATCATTATTGACCGTATTTCAAATATCACGGTTGGTGCTGGTATGATTAATAATTCAGTTGAAGAAGCAAAAGCATCAAATCATTCAGCATTTGAAGTTGAATTTAATGCTTTAGTTCGTAAACACTTCCCACAATGGGGTGCTCGCGATATTTCTAAGTTATTAGATTAGTAACAACTGAATATTGTAAATATGGATTATAGGTATTGATCACCTATTAATCTTGCTAGATAAACCGCGTCAATTTTGGCGCGGTTTATCTGTAATTAACGTTAGCCATTTATACTCATATTTTAAAGCAAAATGAACGGCATAAAACCATACTCGCAGTTAGCTGCTTAGCTAATTGGCAAAGTAGTCAATGGTCGCCAAATAAAAATAGATATTCGTAATTCATAGGAAAGATACTTTATGACAATAATGCAATGGCTGATGGTAATGATATTTTTTACCACCTTTGCTGCTTTGTTTAAATATCAGCGTCATCCTGAACGTGTGTTTGCTGGTACTTCCCTAGTTTGCCTAGCTTTTTCCTTTGTTACCTCTGAACAAATTTTATTAAATGCCGTTAATCCCGGTTTGATCACGTTAATTTTTTTAGTGTTATGTTCATTTGCTTTTGAACGAACCAGCGTGTTAAGAAAAGTGGCGGCGGTACTGATCAATGGCTCAAAATTCAAGTCGACAGTCCGAACTTTGTTCAGTACGGCGATTGCCTCGGCGTTAATGAGTAATACTGCTGTAGTGGCAACGCTGATTAGTACCATTAAAAATAATAAACTCATCAATCCCGGTAAATTACTCTTACCGTTATCGTTTGCTGCTATTTTAGGTGGCACCTTAACCTTAGTTGGTACCTCAACCAACCTTATCGTTAACAGTATGTTGATTGATACTGGCGCTGCCGGTTTGCAATTTTTTGACTTCACCCTGGTTGGTTTATCGGCATTGTTTGTTTGTTTTATTGCAATACTGTGCCGAATGAACAGCTTGCCTGATATGAATGTGGCCGAGATTGAAGTCAGTACTTATTTTCTTGAAGCAGAAATTGAAGCAACCTCGAAATTAATTGGCAAGAGTGTTGAAGCCAATGGCCTGAGAAATTTAGACTCTTTATTTTTAGTCGAAGTAATAAGAGCAGGGCGTTTGATCTCACCCGTAACACCAGAAGAAACCCTTAACGGCGGCGATAAACTGATCTTTACCGGTGATATTTCTAAAGTATTAACTTTACAGCAGTTCGACGGCTTGTGTTTATTTGCCGATAAAGACGGCTTAGTTAAAGATAATTTAACCGAAGTGTTAATTAAACCTGACTCTGCTGTCGTTGGTAAAAGCTTAAAAACTGCTGGTTTTCGGGCACGATTTGACGCTGCGGTGGTAGCTATTCGCCGTGAAGGTGGCCAGCTTTCTGGCAAGTTAGGCGATATTGTTATTCAAGCGGGTGATTTTTTAGTGCTCGCCGTTGGTAACGATTTCAGCGCGCGTACGAACTTATCGAAAAACTTTTTTATTCTTTCCGGCCATGAACCTGAAAACATGCTGCATGGCTGGCGTGATGTCAGCACTGTGGTTGGTTTTATTGCGGCTATCGCAATTTCGGTTATTTTTTCGCTATCGCTATTAACTTGTTTAATTTTCTATATTGCCTTCTTAGTGGTGAGTAAGTCATTAACAGTTAACGAAGTAAAAAGACGTTTTCCACTGGAAATTTGGATGATTGTTGTTGGCGCACTAACGTTGGCTAAATCACTTGAAACCAGTGGCGTGGCAGAAATTGTTGCCAACAATATTGAAGCGCTACTGCATGGCCAAAGCATCTATATCGCTTTTATTGTTATCTATTTAATTACCTTAATATCGACCGAGCTAGTCACTAATAACGCGGCGGCAGCCTTGGTATTTCCTATTGCATATAATATTGCATTGGCACTTGGCGTAAATCCCGTTCCGTTTGTAATGGCGGTGGCATTTGCCGCAAGTGGCAGCTTTATCAGCCCTTATGGTTATCAAACCAATGTGATGGTGTATAACGCGGGTAATTATCGCTTAACAGAATTTATTAAATTCGGTATTCCTATTTCACTGCTTTATAGTGCGGTGGTGTTAGTGATGATACCGATTGTATTTCCTTTTTAATTTGATGCGGCATTTCTGATTAACCTAAGTGGTTACTGAAGTTAATAGCGGCAAAAAACGAACGGCAGAGAATAAAATGAAAACTGAAAATACCGTATGGCATGCTCAGCATGTATCAAAAGCGCAGCGCAGCGAACAAAAAAATCAACAGCCATGTTTATTATGGTATACCGGCTTAAGTGGTTCAGGTAAATCGACGGTTGCTAACGCGGTTGATGCTTTATTGTTTGAACGCGGCTGTCATACCTATTTACTTGACGGTGACAATGTTCGCCATGGCTTAAACGGTGATTTAACTTTTACTGATCAAGACCGAATTGAAAATATTCGCCGCATCAGCGAAGTGGCTAAATTATTTACTGATGCTGGCGTAATTGTTTCAACGGCTTTTATTTCGCCTTTTGCTTCAGACCGTCAAATGGCTGCTGATAAATTACCGGCCGGTGAGTTTATTGAAGTTTATATTGATACGCCAATTGAAGTTTGTGAACAGCGCGACCCTAAAGGTTTATATAAAATGGCGCGCGCAGGCGAGATCAAACATTTTACCGGTATCGACTCAGGTTACGATGTGCCAGTAGCTCCGGCAATTCATGTTAAAACGGCAGAGCAAGATATTGAAGCTTGTGCTCGACAAATCGTTCAGCATTTAGTTGACCATGGTTTTATACCTGCCGAGTAAGCTTCAAGCTAACAAATAATAAAAGGAAGTTTTATGCACTTTGATGTATTTAATGGTGATGCTGACGGTATTTTAGCGTTAGTGCAATTAAGATTAGCTGAGCCGAAAGACTCAACATTAATCACCGGCGTTAAACGTGATATTAGCTTGTTAAAACAAGTAGCGATTGAACAGGCAACAAGTGTGACTGTGCTTGATATTTCAATGGAAAAAAACACCGAAGCTTTAACCGCATTGTTAGCGGCTAATGTGAAAGTAGATTATACCGATCATCATCGCGCGGGTGAGATACCCAATTCTGAGTTGCTAACCGCGAATATTGATACCGATGCGAATACTTGTACCAGTTTATTGGTTAATCAACAGTTAAACGGTCAGTTTGCTAAATGGGCGGTTGCTGCCGCTTTTGGCGACAATATGACAGCTTCTGCGACAGCATTAGCAACGACTATTGGTTTAACTGAAGCCGAGCAAGAACAGCTTAAAGCCTTTGGTATTTATATTAATTACAACGGTTATGGCCGTACGGTTGACGATTTACATTACCAGCCGGACGTATTATTCCAGTTATTGGTACAACATCCTGATCCGCTCACGTTGATTGCGCAGCCAGATTCTGTTTTTGCCAAGTTAGAAAAAGCTTACCATGCTGATATGGCGCAAGCAGAGTCGGCAACCGTATTAGCGGATAACGATGTTTGCAAAGTGGTTGAATTAGCTGATGAGGCTTGGTCAAGAAGAGTAAGCGGCGTTTTTGGTAATGAGCTGGCTAATCGCTCGCCAGCAAAAGCGCACGCAGTTGTTACTTTAAACGCTGATGATACTTACACTATAAGTTTACGTGCGCCGTTAAATAATAAACAGGGCGCGAGTGATATTTGTATTGGGTTTCCAACGGGCGGTGGTCGCGCCGGAGCTGCCGGTATTAATAATTTACCTAAAGCAATGTTAGGTAACTTTATTGCAACCTTAACCGCTTATTATGTCAACTAACAAAACTCAGTTAATACATAAGGCGCTGACTGCAGGTGCTTTTAAATGTGCCGCTAAAGCGAAAGTTGGCTATCAAATTTCGCTTGCTGGTGCTAAGATATAAAAATGTAAACGATTACATTTTTGCTTTTTTAGCTGGTTTTAGTTTAATTAGTCACTAAATATTAGTGACTTAATAGCAAATAAACGCTAATTTGAACGGCTAAATTAGTTGCTGCAGGGTAGCTAATTAAATCAAGCAAATGTAAATCAGCGTAAGTTAATAGTAGTTATAGTAAATACAGTAAATTAAATTTTAGGGAAAATTATGAGTCTATTGATCACCGGCGGTACAGGTTATATTGGAAGCCACACTGTCGTAGAATTATTAACCATTGGTGAAGAAGTTGTTATTATTGATAACTTGTCAAATTCATCAACATTAGTATTAGACAGAATTGAAACTATTACTGGTAAACGTCCGGTATTTGTTGAAGCGGATATTTGCGATGAAAGTGCATTAGAAAAAGTATTTACTGAGCATGATATTTCAGCGGTTGTTCACTTTGCTGGTTTAAAAGCTGTTGGTGAATCAAACTCTATTCCTTTAAGTTATTACCACAACAATGTTGCCGGCACAGTTACTTTATTACAAGTAATGGCTAAACATAATGTTAAGAACTTTGTTTTTAGTTCATCTGCTACGGTTTATGGCGATCGTAATGTTGCTCCTATGGTTGAAACCATGGAAACACGTGCCACTAATCCTTATGGCCAAACTAAGTTAATGGTAGAAAATATCTTATTTGATTTAGCAAAAAGTGACGCAGATTGGTCGATTGCTTGTTTACGTTATTTCAACCCAATTGGTGCACATGCTTCTGGCACCATAGGTGAAAATCCAAACGGTATTCCAAATAACTTATTACCATTTGTCGCCCAAGTGGCGGTTGGCCGTTTAAAAGAGCTTGCCGTATTTGGTGACGATTATGAAACACCTGATGGTACTGGCGTTCGTGATTATATTCATGTTGTTGATTTGGCTTTAGGCCATGTTAAAGCATTACAAAAATTATCTGTTATCGAAGGTTGTACGCCAATTAACTTAGGCACAGGTAACGGTGTTTCAGTATTAGAAATTGTTAATAGCTTTAAAGAAATTAGCGGTCAAGATATTCCTTATAAAGTGGTACCTAGACGCGCAGGCGACGTTGCTGAGATGTTTGCTGATGCTACCGTTGCTAAAGAGCTACTTGGTTGGAGCGCAGAGCGCGATATACACGCGATGATCGAAGATACATGGCGTTGGCAGTCTCAAAATCCAAATGGCTTTGAGGCTTAATTAGCGCTTATTAGCGTTATGCTAATTGAAAGTCCAAAAAAGAGAGCCTAGGCTCTCTTTTTTATTGCCTGTATATTGGCTGTATATTAGTCGTTTATTATTCACTAAACATTGTTTGCTCATCAGCCCATATCAGGGCGTCATTATAAGCTTTGATCACGTTGTCTTTGTCTAACGCTAGTTTTTCAATGGCAATGTCACTTTGCTCCCAGTCAGCATGTTCGATAAGTGAGGCTAAGTTAATAATATCAGCTAAGGTGCCTTTTTTAGTTAATAGCGGCTCTTTGATATCTTGCGACAAGGGGAGGCTTTCTAACACCACTTCTATTTTTTCATCAAGTATGGCATCAATTAACGATAACAAACCGGTTAAGAATGAAATAGAAGCATTGACTTGATTACCTAATTCTTTTGCGATCGCTTCACAGAATTTAGCGCGCGCCATTGAAAATTTAATTAATTCTGACGGTTTATCTGGATTAGCGTTAGCGGCAAACATTAAGGCAATAAAGCGATTAAGTTCACTTGACCCTAAAATAACCAGCGCTTGTTTAATGGTTGAAATTTCATTACGGCGTCTAAATATTGGCGAATTAGCATAACGTAATAGTTTATATGACAAGGTAACGTCACGTTCAAACACTGATGTGATGCTGGCTAAGTCTAATTCTGGTTTTGAGGTTTCATATAATAATTCAGCCATTGCCATTTGTGATGGCGATAAATTTTTAGTTTTAACCATTTCTGGTTTAGAGAAAAAATAGCCCTGAAATAATTCACAGCCTAACTCGAGTGCTTGTTCGTACTCTTCGTAAGTCTCTACTTTTTCAGCTAATAGCTTAATATGAGGGAAGTCACTAATCGCGGTTTTGATGATCTTCATCTCATCAAGGGTGCTGTTTTGCCAATCGAGTTTGATGATATGAATAAAGGGATAAAAGTGCGCCCACACACTTTGATGCTCGTAATCATCTAAGGCTAAGGTGTAGCCTTTTTGATGTAAGTCTTTGCAATGGGCTAATAAGCGTTTACCCGGTTTTACCGTTTCTAAAATTTCAACCACCACTTCTTCTGGGGTTAACATTTCAGGGTAGTTATTATTTAAACTCTCAAGCGTAAAATTGATAAAGGCAGGTTTACCCGCGGTAAATTCAGACAACCCCATATTAAAACGACTGGCTTCAATCATTTTAGTGGTTGCAACATCACCATCAATATCAGGAAAACAATTATCGACACCGTCTCGAAAGAGCAGTTCATAGGCAAATAACTTTTTATCAATATCTAAGATAGGCTGCCGAGCTGCGTAAAAATACATTTATACGTTCACCTTTAATTTTATTTACTTATTTAACGTTATTATATTGACGCTAAAAAGTCTATTAACAAATAACTTAGCAGGATGTATTTGGCAACTATTCGCTATTTTGTATATAAATCAGTCACTAAGTATTACTTGTTAGTATAGGTTAATAATATGAATAGCGTTTATTATTCTATTAATTTAAACAACTTGGCTGGACGCTTGTCATTGAGCGCAACTCGGAAAGGTTTTTTTATTGAGGTTGTCAGTAAAAGCTAAACGAAAAAGCCTAAGCTATTAATAGCTTAGGCTTTTTGAAATATAGATAAAGTTTCCTTAGTTGGTACTAGCGGATACTAATTTAAACCGTGTAAATTAAATCGACCATTGAACATTTTGGTTGATTCTTGTTTGCCAGTCGGCAATGTTTTCATTTTTATCAGCGATGACAACAATATTACTTTGGCGATATTGTATGGTCTTGCCGTTGAAGCGTTCATCGGAAAAATCGCTGGTTACGGTTAACTCGTCGGTTTGCGGTAACACAAATACAGTGATCGCTGAATGTTCGCCTTGAAAGACTAAGTGCAGGCTTTTAATACCATCAAAACGGCAAAAGTCAGCAGCAATAATGTCACCTACTAAGCCTTTGAAGTTGCCGCCAAAGTTAGCCATTTTTTGATTTAACGAATCCAATGTTAAAGCACTATTAACAGGCATTGTTAATAAACCTTCTTCATGATGAATATGGGCTAATGCATGTTCTGAAAGATTATTATAGGCACTTGATGATTGAAATAAACTCATCGTTAAACCTATAGTCAAAGCAACAGAGGCGGCAAGCGCTAGATGAATACGTGATTTACGTTTTTGCTGCTTATGGCTAGCCATGGTTTGTCTTAAGATTAATTTTTCCGACAAGCCTTCCGGCACTTCAACATTTAACGCCGATTCAATGCTTTGTTCAAATAATGCTAATTCTCGAGCAAAGTTTTCTTTTTGCTGATCATCGTTCATTGCTTGTTGCATATCAGCATCAATGTTTTTTGGATCTGCATACAAGCTACGTCTAAATTGCAAATCATCCATTACTAAAACCTCTCAATTGTGGCTCTTTATCAACCGCGTCTTTTAATTGGTTACGAGCTCTAAATAATCGCGTCATTACCGTGTTTTTATTCAAAGATAATAAACCGGCAATTTCTTCACCGCTAAAACCTCCGATCACTTGTAAAACTAACGGCTCGCGATATTCTTCAGGCAAACCGGCTATTTTTTCTCGTAGCCAATGGTTTTCAATTTTTTGTTCATTAGTGGTTGAGTGTTTGTCTTGTATTGACGCTTCTTCGTATTCACTCATTTCAAAACGTTTACGTTCAAACCTACGGGCATTTTCACGCCTTAAAATTGTGATCAGCCAAGCTTTTGCTGCTTTTTCATCTTTTAATGAATCTAAAGCTCGCCAAGCACGTAAAAACGTTTCTTGCACTAAATCTTCAGCAATATGTTTATCGTGGCATAGCCAGTATGCAAATCGATATAAATCGGTATGCAGAGCTTTGACCAGCGCTTCGTATCGTGTTTGTTTTGATATCATACTGGATGAGACCTGAGCAGTTGAGGTTTTATTTCCAACTTTTTTCTTAAACATTGAATCCCTTATTTTCAGCAGGTGCATAACCTGATATTTATGAGCAAATAATTTAGCTCGGGCTATTCGTAGAAGTGACTGGGAACATAACCATATTAGTTACTTTTTCAGATAAAGGGTCAGATAAACAAGTTTAGCTTAGTTGACTGTATCGAAGTTCAGCTAGCTGAGCATCATCATAAGCGATAATGCTCAGCTTTAAAGGTTTTTATGAACGACTATTGGTTGTTGCGGGTGTGAGTTAACAGTCATTTAACTTAAGGATTAAGCGCGAAATTAAGTTTTTGCTCTTGATTAATGTGCTGTTTATTAAGCTCGACGATAACTTTCAGTAATTTTTGTCCTTGCCAATCGCCGGTATTTTTACCGTAATAACTCGCCTGTAAGTCAGCCACTGCCGCGGTTAATTCGCTATTATTTAAGTTATTTAAACCTTGCGATAAATTAGTTATTTTACTGGTCGGCAATAAAGATTTAAACCAAGGAACAAGAGCTGTTAATACTTCGCGACCTTGATTTTTTTTACAGCCAGATAACAAGGCTAAATAAGGTTGATTAATGGGGTTAATAGCTACTGCCGGTTTAGCTTTTCGATTGCGTAAATAACTATGAGTTGCCCACATAAAAGAAGTTACTAGCCATAAAGCTAAAAATAACCATTGCAGCCAGCTGGCTTTTTCAACATAAACGGTTTCGCTATTATTTGCTAATAGTGTACTTGGCTGTCTTTCTGGGGTTATCTGAGCAGGCGGATTTGGCGTTTGGGCATTGATCATCATTTCAGGGTTTGGCTTAACCGTTATTTTTCGAGCCGGTAACGTGGCAAACTCGGTTTGATTGGTTACGGTATTAAACCAAGGGATTTTTATTTCAGGTAATTCAAATTCACCGGCGTAACTAGCGACAATGGCAAAGTTGATTACGGCTTGGCTAACTAAGCGATTACTATTAATGCCACTGTGCACCGCGGGTTGATCAGGGTAAATTTTAAGCCCTGGTGCTGCTGGCATTTCAAGTTTAGGTAATTGCTCTTCTGTGATACCGACCGCGGTCACAGTGACTGTGCGGGTGATCGGATCACCCACCATAAATTCATTTGGCTTGGGCTGCCATTCTTCATGTAAAGTGAATAATTCGCTTGGTAACCAATCGCCTTGATAATCATTGGGCTGTGGTTTGACGATCAGCTGGAGTGCATCGCTAATAACCGTAACAGGCTTACTTTGGTTAAAGCCAAACAAGCCTGAGCGACGCTGTGATGGCATGGATATTTGCCCTGAAAAAATCGGCATTTCTAAACTAAATTCACCACTTTTTTGTGGGCTAATAGCAAATTTACGTTCAATAACCTGAAAGCGCCTGCCGTTAATAATTTCTTCTTTTTGGGTATCTTCGCCTAATTTGGAAATATTAGCATCAGCCATACTTGGATCAGATAGACTACCGCCTTCTAACGGGACACCGACATAAAGCTTAACTGTTAAAGTTACTTGCTGTTGCACATATATTTCTTGTTTAGCGATAGCTGACTCGATGTAAATATCGCGTTGTTTGTCTTTTTGTGCTGACTGCTCAAGCACCACCAAAGCAATCGGCGCTGTATGTTTGTTTTTAACCTTAAGTGCAGGAATAATGACTTTCCCTGACTTTCTAGGCACTAACACGGTTGTCCACTTAGTTTGACGGCTGGCGCTGCCGTTGACGATTTGTGTTTGCGAGCTAGTTGACGTTCTGCCGACAATAAAATCTTTTAATAATACCGAAGTATCTAAAGCGTTAGTGGCAACGTCATCGTCTGCAATGACTTCTAAAACGATAGACTCACCTTTAACCGCTGGATTTTTATCAATTGCCGCGGTAACACTTTCTAAAGAAAATGCCGATAAACTAAAGGTTAAACTTAAAAAATATAAAACGATTTTTACCACTTTTTATTAACTCCTGAATTTTGGTTGCGACGTTTTTTATGTTCTAACTTCATTTTATTGCGTAGTAATAAATAGGGATCGTCGGTCACTTTATTTAATAATAATTGATGTTTTTGCTCTTCTTCTTGCGCTGCTTGTTCGGCTTCGGTTAACTGAGCGGCAGATGCGGCTTGTTCGCCGTTTTCATCATCAGTTTCTTCACCTGCTTGCTGCTGTGCGGACTCATTATCTTGCTCATCAGCCGGTTTACCTTCTTCGCCATTTTGCTGCGCTTCTTCTTGTTCGGCATCATCTTGCTCAGCACCATTTTGCTGATCACTATTTTGTGCTTGGTCTTGCTCTGACTGCTCGCCGTTTTGAGATTGCTGTTGATCAGAATTTTCACCTTGCTGTTCCTGGTCTTGGCTTTGCCCTTGATTATCATCTTGGCTCTGCTCGCCGTCACCATTTTGATCTTGGTTTTGCTCTTGGCTGTCTTGCCCTTCGCTATCACCATCACCTTTTTGTTGCTGCTGTTCTTGTTGTGCTTTAACTTGCTCAACTAACTGTTTATTACTTTTTGCCGCTGCTAGGTTAGGGTTTCTTTTTAGCGCTTCATCATAGGCTTTTAAGGCCTCGTCTAACTTTCCTAATTTCGCTAAGCTATTACCTTGATTATAAAAGGCATCAGCACTGTCGCTTTGTTTAAATGCTTGCAGTGCTTGTTCAAAGTCGCCATTTTTATAATGTGAACTGCCTTGCCATAGTGGGTCGGTAAATTGCTCAGCAGCAGCTTGGTAATTTTCTTGATTGTAATTTTGCTGCGCTTGTTGATCTTGAGTTTGCCATAAATTCTGCCAAAAACTATTTTCGCTTGGATTGTTTTTAGTGCTTGGATTCGCACTCGCTGTTGCTGGAGCATTTGGGGCTACTGCGGCTTGTGCATAACTCGTGGGCATATCAGTGAAAAACAATAGACAAGCACAAACACTTAATAAACCACCACGGCGAAAATAAGGTAACAATAACGGCAATATTAATAATAAGAGATAAGGACCTGCTTCTTGATATTGATCGCCATCAGCAAATTGTTCGTCTTGCTCTTTCACTTCGGCTTTAAGTTTGGCATGACTTACCAGCGCTTCAATATCAGCAGAATCGTTTCTTAATGTTTGATAATGTCCTCGGCCGCTTTTGGCTAAGCCATCAAGAGCGCCAACGGTTAAGTGTGGAATAACAATCGCGCCGCTATCGTCTTTTAATAATTGGCCATCAGGCATAGTGATCGGGGCGCCGCTTTGAGTACCAATGCCAAGAATATTGATTCTGTGTTTGATAGTACTGATAAAGCCTAAAACAGCTTCGACATCATAACGGTCAACATCGTCAGTTAACCAATAAATATCCCCTTCAATGTGACCGGCGTTGGTCAACATTTCATTGGCCATAGTGAGAGCGGTAAGTGGGTTGCTGCCTTGTACTGGCATTAACTCAGGCGATAGTGCCGGTAATAATAACGTAATGTTATTAATATCTTCGGTTAGCGGGCTAATGACAAAACTGTCGCCAGCATAAGCAATCAAACCGATATCACCTTCGTTGAGCTTTTCTAATAAATCTATCGCTTTATAGCGCGCTCGAGTAAGGCGGTTAGGTGTTATATCAGTCGCATACATGGAATTAGACATATCCATGATGATAACCGCACCTTTTTGCACATTGTAAACCGGCTGTGGTAATTTTTGCCAAGCCGGACCTGCTAAAGCGATAATACTAAGTAAGGCAATCAAGGCTGGTAAAAACAGCGAAAAGCTTTGGCCTTGGCTATCGCCACTAATGAGCTTGTTTGATAAATGCGCCGGTATAACTTGTTGCCAGCCAGAATGACTAACGCGTAAATGTTTTAATAAATAGACAATGATAAAAACCAGTGCGATCGCCAGCAGCCAGTATGGGCGAACAAAATGAAAATCAGCCATTGTTTCGCTCCTTAAAGGCAAATAGGTGACGAGATAACAATAATAAATATATGAAGGCCAAGACAAAGGCGATGCTTAATGGCCAATAGAATAGGGCGGTTAACGGGCGCATTTGCTGTTGCTCTTGATCGACCGGTTCAAGTTGGTCGAGCAGCTGATAAATTTCTGCCATACCTTGGCTATCGCGGGCGCGGAAGTATTTACCGCCAGTTTTGCTAGCAATATTTTGCAAACCGCGTTCATCTAGATCTGCAGAAGGGTTTACTTTTCTACTACCGAAAAATGATTGTTGAAGCATTTCATCGGCGCCAATACCGATAGTGTAAACGGTAATGTTTTTTGCGACTGCTAGTTCAAGCGCTTCTTCGGGCGTTAATTTACCCGCGGTATTTTGACCATCGGTTAATAACAGTAAAACGCGATTTGATTCACTTTTTTCATCAAAACGTTTTACCGCAAGACCAATAGCGTCACCAATGGCGGTTTGTCTGCCAACTAAGCCTAACACTGATTCATCTAACATTTGTTGAACGGTTTTACGGTCAAAGGTCATCGGCGCTTGCATGTAAGCATCATCGCCAAAAAGAATAAGTCCTAAGCGATCGCCAACGCGGCGTTCAATAAAGTCACCTAACACCACTTTAACCATTTGTAAGCGATTAACCGCGCGATTATTAATGACCATATCTTCAACTTGCATACTGCCAGACAAATCGACGGCGATCATCATTTCGCGCCCTTGGGTTGGAATGTTAATCGCTTCGCCTAACCATTGTGGTCTACTGCTGGCAAGTACAACTAATAGCCAAATTAATGATAATAATACCAGCGGTATTTTTTTATCATTTTTTTGCAGTTGTTGTTCACCTGCTTTTTGAAAAACTAATGGCACTTTTAACGCGCTAGTTTGGCTTTTTCTTTGCGCCGGTAAAAAGTAAATAATAAACGGAATTGGTAAGGCGAGTAATAACCACGGCCAGTCGAAATGGATCATTTTGTTGCTCCACTTTTATCTGGTTTTGGCGGTAGGGCATGTTTTAGCCATACTAAGCAGTGCTGAGTAAAGACAAGGTTTGACTCGTCGGTTTGACTTTTTTGATACTGCTGTTGCCAAATGGCTAAGGTATTATCTAAGAATATTTGCTGGCGAGATTGCGGTAATTTAGCACTTAAATAGTGAGCAAGTTTCTCCCCTGAAAGCTTGGCGACTTCATGACGAGGAAAATAAAACATTGCGGCCCACTTTATAATGGCGGTGGTATCAGTGATTGATAACGCCGGAGCGCTTAAATTCTTTATCGCGAGTTTTTGCACTTTTTTTAGCTTAATATTTTTACGTAGCGCTAATAAAATTAGAGTGAACACGATAATCATAAGCGCTAATAATAACCACCAGCCAATCGCCATTGGAAATTGGCTAATTTGCTCGGGCGTTTGAATATCTGCTAATTGGGCTAACGGATCCATTGGGTGGCTCCATCTTTAATTTGTTGTTCAAGTGAACTGCCTGCTGATAACGACAAGATTCTTGCGCCAGCTTTGGCAAGTAATTGTTTTTTCTCTTGAGTTAATTGGGCACTGCTTGCTTGGTATTCACGTGCACTGCGTTTATCACCTAAGGTTAATGTTTGTTTGGTATAGCCATCGGTGACTGCAACGGTTGTTGGTTTGGTATTAGTCGGTAATTGATGCTCTAGGGGATCAGAAACTAAACACACCACTAATTCACAGTGCTGGCTGGTTAAGGCTAAATGACGAATACAATTTTCATTAAGCTGGTAAGCGTCAGTGATCAAATAAACTAAAGAGCCAGGTTTTGATATTTGACGAATGCGTGCGCAGTTCTGTTCGAACGCGATTAACGCTTGGTCTTTATCGGTGAGGTGGTTCCCGTTTTCATGTAGTTGGCAAAGGGCGTGTAAATAATGCAAAACTCCTTCTTGGCGACTACGGGGTTTTACTTCAATATGTTGTTGTTCGTTAAACACGATACCGCCAACTCGGTCACCGCGTTTTTTTGCATGCCAAGCCAATAAAGCTGCAAGGTGCGCCGCTTGTACTGATTTAAATAACAGTTGGCTACCAAAATACATGGTGTGATTTAAATCGGTCGCGATAATGACAGGGCGCTCGACTTCTTCGCGAAACAGTTTGGTATGAGTAATGCCGGTTCTGGCCGTTACTCGCCAATCAATGGTACGAATATCATCACCGGTTTGATAATGACGAACTTCATCAAATTCCATACCTCGGCCTTTACTGCGGGCGAGATAGTTGCCAGACATTTTACCGTGCAATTGTTGCTTAGGCGTTAGATTCACTAACGCTGACTTGTTTTGATAAGGAATTAATTCATCGATAGATAAATTAACACCGTCAGTTAACAAGTCGGCAAGTTGTTCCGGTATTGATGATTGGGCTGATATTTTTTTGCTTTGATTAAACCAAGCCATAATATAAATCGTTACCCAACAGCAACCAAAGATAAAATATGATCAAGCACTTGGTTGGCGTTAATACCTTCAGCTTCGGCTTGATAAGTTAATAAAATACGGTGGCGTAAACAATTGTGTAATACCGCTTGTACATCTTCAGGGCTGACAAAATCTCGATCATTTAACCAAGCACGGGCGCGAGCACAACGATCTAAAGCGATTGTTGCACGAGGACTAGCACCAAAGCCAAGCCATTTCGCGAGCTTTTCGTCATATTTTTCAGGTGTACGCGTGGCAATAATTAAATCAACAATATAGCGTTCTACTTCAGGTGCCATATGAATTGATAATACTTCATCACGAGCGGCAAATATTTGTTCCTGACTTAAGGTCTCTAACACCGATTTTTCATGTTTAAGTGCTTCACCGCGATTGAGTTTAAGGATCGCTAACTCACTTTCGGCATCAGGGTAGTCGATTTCTAGGTGCATTAAAAAACGGTCAAGTTGTGCTTCAGGTAATGGATACGTACCTTCTTGCTCAATCGGGTTTTGTGTTGCCATTACTAAAAATAATTCTGGTAAATCGTAAGTTTTCCGACCGACAGTAACTTGGCCTTCAGCCATGGCTTCTAATAATGCTGATTGTACTTTTGCTGGCGCACGGTTAATTTCATCGGCTAGTACTAAGTTACGAAACAGTGGCCCAGCCTGAAAAGTAAAGGTGCCATCTTCTGGCCGGTAAATATCAGTACCGGTTAAATCTGCCGGTAATAAGTCTGGGGTAAATTGAATGCGGTGGAAATCGGCATCGACGCCATCAGCTAATGCATTTACGGCGCGGGTTTTTGCTAAACCGGGAGGGCCTTCTACAATTAAGTGACCATTGGCTAATAAGGCAATAAGCAAGTTTTCAACAAGTGCTGATTGACCAATGATTTGTTCACTGAGGTGCTTTTTTAATGAGGCAAAGGCTTGTAACGACATACGTAAACTTCTTTCCTGTAGCTAAATATTATTATTAGTTAAATGAGTACGTTTTTAATAAATACGTCTATTTACTTATTAAGGGCACTGACTATATATAAGGTTTAGTTAGAAAAAAACAACTAGCGGAGATTAAAAATGTAAGTAAATCTTACTAGTTATTTTAATCTTCACCGCAGTAATTATTGCTTATTTGAAAATAGCCGATAGAATCTATGTTTAAGAGGTCGTACCACTTAGGTGGTAATAACGGAATTTACCACTAACCTATTACTTAAATAGAACTTAAATAGAACTTAAACGACAGCGAAAAAATTCGATAAATATCTGAATATTATATTGTTAATTAAACAATAAACGTAGGTGTTCGATAGCCGGTAAGTCGATAACCAGAAATGACCGTTGGGAATAATTACAAATGACAAATAAGACAATTAAAACCGCACAAGGGCATCGCATTGCTATTGTTGCCGGATTAAGAACGCCGTTTGCAAAACAAGCAACAGCATTTCATGGTGTACCTGCTGTAGATTTAGGCTCAATGGTGGTTAACGAGTTAATTCAACGCCAGGATCTCGATATCAATATAATTGAGCAGTTGGTGTTTGGACAAGTAGTACAAATGCCAGCGGCGCCTAATATCGCCCGTGAAATTGTCTTGGCAACGGGTATGTCAGTTAATACTGATGCTTATAGTGTTTCTCGCGCTTGTGCGACTAGTTTTCAATCAACGGTTAATGTTGCTGAGTCAATTTTAGCGGGTACGATTGAAGTTGGCATTGCTGGTGGCGCTGATTCGTCTTCGGTGGCGCCGATTGGCGTTTCTAAAAAGTTTGCCCGTACCTTATTAGATTTATCGAAAGCGAGAAGTGTTAAAGCTAAATTCAATCTGATCAAAAAACTTAATTTTAAAGACTTATTACCTGTGCCGCCTGCGGTTGCAGAATTCTCGACTGGGCTCTCGATGGGGCAGACGGCAGAGCAAATGGCGAAAACACATCAAATATCACGTCAAGACCAAGATGCCCTAGCACACAGATCTCATACCTTAGCGACTGAAAACTGGCAAAAGGGTAACTTAGCGAATGAAGTGATGACGGCTTATCCTGAACCTTATCGGCATTTTATCGACAAAGATAATTGCATCAGAGAAGACTCCAAACTAGAAAGTTATGCGCGCTTAAAGCCGGTTTTTGATCGTCAATATGGCTCTGTTACTGCCGCGAATAGTACACCACTTACTGATGGCGCTGCCGCTATTTTATTAATGCGAGAAGATAAAGCTAAAGCTTTGGGCTATCAACCGCTCGGTTATATTAAAAGCTATGCTTTTTCAGCCACCGATGTTTGGCAAGATATGTTGATGGGGCCAAGCTATGCAACGCCGATAGCGTTAAAGCGTGCAGGCTTAGCATTAAAAGATTTAGATTTAATCGAAATGCATGAAGCGTTTGCGGCCCAAACCTTAGCGAATATGAAAATGTTTGCGAGTAAAAAGTTTGCCACCGAAAAGCTAGGACAAAAAGCCGCGATTGGTGAAATTGACATGGCGAAATTTAACGTGATGGGCGGCTCTTTAGCCTATGGTCATCCTTTTGCCGCTACTGGCGCGAGATTAATTATTCAAACCTTAAATGAATTAAATAGAAGGGGCGGCGGGGTCGGGTTAACTACGGCGTGTGCGGCAGGTGGTTTAGGTGCGGCAATGATAGTGGAGAGCGCGTAATGGATAATAACAAGGCAGTAGATAATAAGCATGATAACGAGAGCTCTGTGAACGACACAAAAGTAGGAGCAGCCAGTGTTTTTGAATTAGTGGTAAAGCCATCAGGTATCGCTCATTTAGTGATTAACGATGCTAGTGAAAAAATGAATACACTTAAAGCGAGTTTTGTCGAAGAAATTGCTGGCGTGTTAAAAGTTGTCAAAGCCAACCAAGCGATTAAAGGTTTAGTGATTATTAGCGGCAAACCAGACTCTTTTATTGCCGGCGCTGATATTCATATGCTGGATGACTGCAAAACCGCTGACGATGCCAAACAGTTGTCTCAGCAAGGGCAGTACATTTTTGATCTGATCGAAAAGTTAAGTATTCCTGTTGTTGCCGCTATTCATGGCCCATGTTTAGGTGGCGGCTTAGAATTAGCGTTAGCCTGCCATCAACGGGTTTGTAGTGATGATGATAAAACCGTATTAGGTTTACCCGAAGTACAGTTAGGTTTATTACCTGGCGGCGGCGGAACTCAGAGATTACCTAAGTTAGTCGGGTTGCAAAAATCATTAGATATGATGTTAACGGGTAAACAACTCAGAGCTAAACAAGCAGGTAAAATAGGATTAGTTGACGCTGTGGTTGCTAATGATGTGTTGATTGAAGTTGCTGAGAAGTTGTTACTTGCTGAGCAACAAGTAGCGCCCGTGAAAAAGCAGCAGAGTTTTTTAGTTAAAGTGCTAGAAGGTAGTTTCATCGGTAGAAAGATAATTTTTCAACAAGCGAAAAAATCTGTTTTAGCGAAAACGAAGGGGAATTACCCTGCGCCGCTGAATATTATTAAATGTGTGCAAGCAGGAGTAGAGCAACCAGCAGCCAAAGGTTATGCGATAGAAGCGCAATTATTTGCCGAATTAGTTAAAAGCAAAGAGTCTGCACAATTAAGGCAGCTATTTTTTGCCACGACCGAAATGAAAAAAGAGCAGGGCATTGCTGGTGTTGAGCCTAAAGTGGTTAAAAAAATAGCCGTGTTAGGTGGCGGCTTAATGGGCGGCGGCATTGCTTTTGTTAGCGCAACTAAAGCGGGTTTGTTAGTACGGGTCAAAGATATTAGCCACAATGGTATAAACGCGGCCATTAAGTATTCTTATGACCTGTTAAATAAAAAAGTGAAACGACGTTTTTTAACGAACAAGCAGATGCAACGTCAGCTTAATAATATTACCGGCACGGTTGATTATAGCGGTTTTAAAAATACCGATGTGGTTATTGAGGCGGTATTTGAAGATTTAAGCTTAAAACAAAAAATGGTTGCCGAGATTGAGCAGCATTGTCGTCAAGACGTGATTTTTGCCAGTAATACTTCAAGCTTGCCAATTGGACAAATTGCACAACAAGCTACGCGGCCTGAAAATGTTATTGGCCTGCATTATTTTTCACCGGTAGATAAAATGCCACTGGCAGAAATTATCGCCCATGATAAAACCTCAGATCAAACCATTTCAACGATTGTTGAACTAGCCAAGCGACAAGGTAAAACACCGATTGTGGTGAAAGACACCGCGGGCTTTTATGTTAATCGTATTTTAGCGCCGTATATGAATGAAGCGGCAACTTTGTTATTAGCCGGTGCCCCCATTGATAAGCTAGATAAAGCGTTAGTTAACTTTGGCTTTCCGGTTGGCCCAATGCAGTTATTGGATGAGGTAGGGATTGATGTCGGGGCGAAGATAGGTCCTATCCTACAAACTGAGCTTGGTGAGCGTTTTACGCCGCCGGCAGCATTTGAAAAATTAATCACGGATGGCCGATTAGGTAAAAAAGTAAAAAAAGGTTTCTATCTTTATTCCTCAAAAAACAGTCAAAAAAGATTGGTGGATGAAAGCGTGTATAAATTATTAAATATTCGTGTTGCTGATACTTTTAATGAAGAAGAAAGCCATCGCTGTGTTTATATGATGTTAAACGAGGCTGCGCGCTGTTTGGATGAAGGTGTAGTACGTTCGGCAAGAGATGGAGATATTGGCGCTATCTTTGGTATTGGCTTTCCGCCTTTCTTAGGCGGTCCTTATCGTTATATGGATAGCTTAGGTATTGATGCTGTAGTTGCTACTTTGAATGAATATACGGCGCAGTTAGGTGAGCGTTTTACACCATGCCAGCTATTGAAAACAATGGCTGACGAAGGTAAAAGCTTTTATTAGTTTAGGCGGGTAAAAGTCTGAACTTGGTTGCGCTTTATCTGGCAGTGCTAGATAAAGCATTCCGTTTTATCTTTAGTTATCAGGTTATGAAAACTGCGGAAAATATTATCCGCTGGTAGCGGCATTAATTTGTCACAGGTGGTTGCCTTTTGCCGTAAAATTAGGCGTGAATTGTTGTTTTTTTGAATGTTAGCTTTTAATCAATTATGGCCTTTGTTACAATGCGCCGCCGTTAAATATTGAGCCGAGTAGTTACTTTAAACCTATGTTGATAATTGCAATTTTTCTTAGTATCGCCAGTAGTTGTTTTTTTTATTGTCAAGCTGTCATGAGTGGCTTAGGGCGTAAGCGCTGGGCGTTTGCTGGATTGTGTTTTGGACCAATGATTTGGCCAATGTTCTCAATGAAGAAAAGAGTTAAGGTATACAAAAGGTATGGGATGCAGGGGCTTATCTTTAAGCCTTAAGATCGGCCTTAAAAATTGTTAGCGAGGTTTAGGTATTAATCCTTGTTATCAGTTCGCTAAATTTTTAAGGCAACTTTTAAAAATCGCCAACTTCCTTGTCGCGGTTTATCTTTAATGGTGTTATTTCCACCAAGTGCCAGCAGGCATTTCTTGAATTTTTATACTCGCTGCAATCGCGTTTTCTTTGATTTCTGGTAACCATAAGTTTTTGATTAATTTAAACATAATGCTTTCCTATTGAATTCAATGTTAATAATGATTAGATGCGTGTTTTGCCAAAAGAGCGTCGTGCTTCTTCGGTAGCTACAATACGAGTTTTGCCAAAAGAGCGTCGTGCTTCTTCGGT
>JBPOFN010000033.1:0-48019 GCA_051251725.1 Thalassotalea sp.
GATGGCAGTGAAACGTTAACCGATAGTTTTACTTATACCATTAATGATGGCGCAACAGACTCCGCGCCAGCGACTGTGTCTATTACTATCACCACGACTAATGATGCGCCAATGGCAGCCGATGATAGCGCGGCAGTTATTGAAGGCAGTAATGTCATTATTGATTTACGGAGTAATGACAGCGATGAAGAAACGCCAAACAATGCTTTAACACTAAGCAATATCAGCAGTGCGACTAATGGCAGCATCATTAATAATAACGACGGCACTGTTACTTATACCCATGATGGCAGTGAAACGTTAACCGATAGTTTTACTTATACCATTAATGATGGCGCAACAGACTCCGCGCCAGCGACTGTTTCAATTACTGTTACCCCAGTAAATGATACGCCGGTTTTAGTGGCAACACCGACCACAGCTAATGTGCCAGAAGACGCTCAGAACAATGATGCCGTGACCACAGTCGTAGCAACAGATCCTGAGGGTGATAGCCAAACTTGGTCAATTACTGCCGGTAATGATGATGGCGTCTTTGGAGTTGATAACGCAGGTAATGTCACACTTGTTGATGTTTCTTCGCTTGATTTTGAAACGACTAACCAGTATATAATTACTGTCCGTGCTGAAGACTCAGCGGAACCGACAGTTTTTTCAACCATAGATATTACTGTTAATATTACCGACGTGATTGAAAACCAAGTGTTTAGTGTCATTAATAGTTTTGGTTTAAATGGCAATACTACTTTTAATACTTATTCCTTTGATACGACAGATACCATTGTAAGTACTTTACGTCAAAGCGATGGTAAGTTCATTCAAGTCGTTAATACAAATGCTACTGAAACCAAAAGAATAGCAATTACCCGTTTAAATCCAGATGGTTCGGTTGATCTTACTTATGGTTTTAATGGTTATAACTTGTTTGATTTAGGGGTTAGTCAGGTTGCTAATCATGCCACATTAGATGGTAGTGATAATTTATATATTACCGGCTTTGATGATAATGGCTCTGGCACTAACATTATGGTGATGAAGGTCACCAATAATGGATTATTAGATACCAGCTTTGATAGTGATGGCAAGATAGAACCAAACTTTGCCAGTAACTCCAATCCACGCGGACAAGCAATACTGTTGCATTCAAGTGGCAACTTATATATTGCCGCTGATGGCTTTAACTTTGGCCAAACTAATTTACAGCTATTAAAAATGATTCGAATTGACCTTAACGGTAATCTTGTCAGTTTAAATGCCGATGGTGGCCTAGCTGAATTTGATATTTTTGCTAGTGATTTTTATCCCCATGCACTCGCTGAATTATCAACCGGTGAATTGGTGGTTAGTGGCCATGAAGACAGTAATGGCGCTTTTAATATCGCCGCGACCGTAATAACCCAAGATGACTTTACTTTAGCGGCATTAACGTCGGCGAGCTTTAATTTCGGCAGTATATTTTCTGACTTTACTAGCAATGATAGCAGTACAGGCATGTTAGATTTTGCCAATGACAGCTACCTTATAACTGGTACCTCTGATTTTATTAACGGCGGTAACACAGTACAAGAAGCTATGTTACTAAAAATTAATGTTACAACCAGCGCGATTAATCGAGATTTAACATTTGCAAACAACGGTTTATTTAATGCGGATGTTGATGGTAATAATACCGTTGGGGCAGCAATAGAAAGTGCGATACATGACAGTTCAGGTGATATCACTTTTATTGCGCAATCAACAGTAACGAATAACGCTTATTTTGTTGAAAAATTAACGAATCTCGGTGGTATTGATTTAAGTTTTAATGCAAAAATATACCCAACCGGTTCGAGTCTTGCGGGCGCAAATATTATCCTTGAACCCGCTAATGATAATTTCTATCTCTCGTACCATAGCTTTATTGGGGAAAGTGAAGATATTTTCTTCCAGCAATTATTAAATGATGGCTCTGAGGTTACCACCACGAATCATACCTTGAGTTTTAAAACGAGTGATGAAAGCTTAGTCGGTATTGATTTACTGTCGGGGCCAATAGATAACGGTAAATTATTATTGGTCAGTGACAAGCTATTTGCGCCAGAAACGCCTTCGGGGACATTGTCATTATTAAATAGTGATGGCAGTCACAATCATCACCTTAATAAAGGTAATAGCACAGTAGCAGGTCCTGATATTTTTTATGGCCCCACATTAGAACTCAGTGATGGCAGCATCTTTACTGCCAGTATTGATCCTGATAGCCAATTGCGAATCAGCAAATATACAGATACTAACTTTGTTTATGATGCCAATTTTGCACCTAGTTTTGGTTACGTTGATATTTCAATTTTTGGTTTCACAATTATTGAAGATATTCAATATGATGCAGCTACTGATCATATTGTGGTTGTTGGCACTGTTTTAGACTCAGGGGCTGATGCTTATATTGTTAAAATAAATGCTACTGATGGTAGTTTATATAATGGCGGAAATTTTTCTGCTGGCCTCGCTATCATCGACATCACAGGTAGTTTTAATGATGATACTTTAGTGCGAATTCTACCGCAGGCTGATGGTAATTATATCGGTTTAGGCACCACTAATATCACCGGCAATCTAACCCCGTACTTAATGAAAATTGACGGTAATGCAAATTTTGTTACTAGCTTTAATGGCACAGGTTTGAAAACTAATCTTGGTTTGCCTATCAGTAATTTTATCACCACAGATATAGTTCAATTAGCTGATAATTCGATTGTTTTAAATGCTTATGATACGGTTGGTAACTTAAGTTATTGGGTCAAAACTGACAATGATAGTAATCTCGATAATGGTTTTTCCACCAGTGGCGTGTTGGTGCTGGACTTTGGCGGAACCGCAACTTTTATCGACGATCTTACGTTAGACGACAATGAAAATATCTATGGCGTTGGTAGTGTTAGTTTAGCAACCGATGATGCTTTGTTAGTTAAGGTTACTGCGAGCACGGGCACTTTAGATCCGCTACTGAATGCCTTTAGTACTCAGGGCTATTGGTTAATGGATGAAGGCGGAAACGAAAAACTAACTAAGATTGTTTTTGATCCTGCGCTTAATCGGATTATTTTAGCTGATACGGTCGCCGGCCCAACAACAAGTATTGATTTACGGGTGCGTGCCTTTGAGTTAATCCAAGACGACAACCGCTAATGTATCTCAGCGCCAATTAATCACCTGTGTCTTTTAATGTCAGCCATTAAAAGACACTTAATTTTATCGTTTGGCTGGTAGCTAAAATTTCAGGGGTTTCTTTATGCTAGGATTGTCTTTGCTCAGTGTTTAAATATATTCAACGACATAGAAACGCGATTCTGTCAGGCTTATTTATAAGCTCACTCATTGTTTTTATCCAATTTTCACAGCAAACAGAAATTCAACAATTACTGGCCCGTTTTGATGGTATCTTTTACGACATTCGCTTAAGAGCAACGTTAGATGAACGTAAACAAACCGATCAGCAAATTTTAATTATTGATATCGATGAAAAAAGCTTAGCTGCGGAAGGGCGCTGGCCTTGGTCACGAATAAAAATAGCTAAAATGGTTAACAAGCTCGCCGATTATGGTGTTGCTGTGGTGGCATTTGATGTGCTCTTTGCGGAGCCTGAGCGCAATCCTGTGGTTGCTGTCGCTGATTATTATCAAGAGAATAAGCTGCCATTACCAAAAGAATTTAGCAATATTAGCCAAACTTTAGATGCTGATAATATTTTTGCAGACAGTTTAACCGCGACCGATGTCGTACTCGCGTTATTATTTCAAGGCGCAGATAAAAGCATTCGCGGCAATTTACCTAGCAGTGTGATTAACAGTGAAAACATTGTTAATTTAAACAAAACTATTCGTATTTCGTATCCAAAATATGAAAGCAATATTGATATCTTACAAGCACAAGCGCCAGGCAGTGGTTTTATTAATGCTATTCCTGATCAAGATGGTTATATCAGACGAGCGGCATTGGTGGCTGAGCATCAAGGGAAATTCTATCCGTCTTTAGCATTAGAAGCTGCTCGTTTATTAACGTTTACCGAAGAAATTGGTTTAGAAATTGTGGATATTGGTAACGGTGTTCAGCAAATCGCAGGCATTCGTTGGGGTAAAGCGCTTATTCCAACCGATGCTGCAGGCCGAGTGTTAGTGCCTTATCGCGGTAAACGAAAGAGTTTTCCGTATGTTTCTGCAACTGATGTGCTTAATGATAATGTCCCAGATGAATTGTTAGAAGGCGCTGTTGTATTTATTGGCACCAGTGCGGTTGGTTTAGCGGATCTTAGGGCAACGCCTGTTGAACTCACCTATCCAGGGGTTGAAGTACATGCCAATGTCTTAGAAGGGATATTGCATCCGGAAATTTTACCGCGTCAACCTGATTGGTGGGAAGCGGCATTAGCCTTGATTATTCTAATGTTAGCCCTGATTTGTACCTTCGGCTTTCCGGCGATTGGACCGCTGGCTTTAACGGCTACTGTGGCAACGCTAATGACAGCGACAACCTGGTTTAATTTTTGGCTATGGCAGCAGCATCATATTAGCTTAATGTTACCGACCAGTTTATTGCTTATATTTTTGATTGGTATCGTAAATTTAGGGCTAGGATTTTTTATCGAAAATAACCAAAAGAAAATGATCAAGGGCATTTTTGATCAGTACGTACCACCTGCACATATTGATAAAATGTTGGCGGATCCAAATTCTGTCAATTTAGATGGCGAACGTAAAGAAATGACAGTGTTGTTTTCTGATATTCGCAGCTTTACTAATATTTCTGAAACACTCACAGCTTCTGAACTTAAAAGCTTGTTAAATAACTATTTTAATCCTATTACTAAAAGTATCTTTGAACATAAAGGCACGATTGATAAATATGTTGGTGATATGGTCATGGCGTTTTGGGGCGCGCCCCTCAATGATCCAAAACATGCCGACAATGCGCTAAAAGCAGCATTGGCTATGCTGCAAATCACGGCACAATTACGCACGGAATTTAAAGCGCAGGGGCTGCCGGAAATCTATGTGGGTATTGGTTTAAATACTGGCGATATGAGCGTTGGTGATATGGGCTCTGAATATCGCCGAGCCTATACAGTATTGGGCGATGCGGTTAATTTGGGCGCGCGTTTAGAGAGCTTAACTAAATTTTATGGCGTTGAATGTTTAGTCAGCGAAATGACGAAAGGCCAATGCCCTGATCATTTATTTCGTTTTATTGATTGTGTGCAAGTTAAAGGCAAAAGCAAACCAGTAAAAATATATCAGCCGGTCGATATTAAAGGCGAAGCAATAACGGATTTTAATGCCGAAAATTGTGAATATCAGCGCGCCTATCAAAGCTATTTAAGCCAAAGCTGGCCGCAAGCTTTGATGTTATTTATGACCTTAATTGATAATTATGGTGAGCAAAAAATTTACCGTATTTATATTGAAAGAATTCACGATTTAAGCAAACAAACGTTAGCGGATGATTGGCAGGGCGTTTTTACTCATACCAGCAAATAATGGATTGAATCTCGGCGAGCGGGTAATAAATTCGCTTAGCTATTGAATCTATATGTTTTTGAATCTTGGTATTTAACAGCTTAAATTTAAACAATAACTAGGAATGAATATGGAATTAACCAGCTGGCCAATAGCAAGTGGCATCTTCATTAGCTTTCTTATTATTGCGGCGTTATTTAAAGCGACATCGGCAAACCATAATCACCACATTCGACGAGTTGCTTTTTTCTGTCTCAGTTTTTTATTAAGTGTTGCGTTAACTTACTTATTTAATCACCTTTTGTGGCAAAAAGCGGCTGTCATCGTTTTTAACATTGCGAGCTTATTCGGTTGGTTAACCTTGGTTGAACTGTTTTCAATTATGGTTTTTAAATTGTTATTGCCAAAGCTTGGTTATCAACCGCCATCAATTATCAGTGAATTGTTTTTAGGGGCTTTGGTCATTATTTTGATCATTTCAACACTGAGAAATTTTGGCGTTGATACCACAGGAATAGTGGCGACCTCGGCGGTTGTTACCGCGATATTAGCAATCAGTTTGCAAGCCACTTTAGGCAATGTCATTGGCGGTATTGCTTTACAGTTAGATCGTTCTATCCGCGTGGGAGATTGGATCCAGCTAGAAAATGGTCAGCAGGGTAAGGTACAAGAAATTCGTTGGCGACATACCGTCATTGAAACCCGCGATTGGGATAGTATTATTGTTCCTAATGCTTCGCTGTTAGCAGCAAATATTATTATTCTAGGGAAGCGTGAAGGTGAATCAATACAGCATCGAATGTGGGTGCGATTTGCTGTTGATTATCGCACACCACCCTCGTTAGTGATTGCAACCGTTGAAAAGGCGTTACAAGCCGCGCCCGCTATCCCTGGCATTTCCCCGCAGCCAGCTGCTAATTGTATTTGTCTTGATTTTGCTAGCGAACATCGAGAAAGCTATGCTTTATATGCAGTACGCTATTGGCTCACCAATATTCAAGATGACGATCCAACCAACTCGTTAGTGCGTTGCCGTATTTATGCCGCGTTACAGCGAGCGAATATTCCATTAGCAATTCCAGCCGCGCATTTGTTTATTGATAATGAAAACGTGGAACGTAAAGACCATAAAGAGAAAAAAGAATTAACTAAGCGGTTAACGGCTTTGAAGAGTATAGAGTTTTTACAGGTTTTAACCCCTGATGAATATATTCATTTAGCCAACGGTTTACAGCCAGTTTTATATGCCAAAGGTGAAAATATTATTGTGCAAAATGAACAAGCCGACTGGTTGTATATTATGACGCAAGGGCAGGCTGAGGTCTGGCTTGGTGTTGGTCAACAAGTTAAAAAAGTATCAAACTTATCCGCACCGACTTTTTTTGGTGAAATGGGCTTGATGACAGGGGCGGCAAGAAATGCCACTATTGTTGCGACAACTGATGTCTATTGCTATCGTTTACACCGTCAAGGCTTTAAAGAAATACTACAACAACGCCCTGATATTGCAGAAAAAATATCAGAGACTTTAGCGGTGAGAGAAGTAGAAACACAATCAATTCGTGAAAAGTTAGATCAGCAAGCACACCATCAACGTATTGAAACAAGATCAGTTGATCTATTATCCAAAATCAGTGATTTTTTTGGTTTGACCTAGACTTAATAGGTGTTGAATTTTAATTATCAGTATATAAATGTCGATTGGAAATAACGATGAAAGTTAGTTTTTATGGAACACGTGGCTCTTGCCCAACACCTGGCCCTAATACTTTAAAATATGGGGGTAATACCGCTTGTGTCTTGATTGAATCAGACGATGGTAAACACAAGCTGATTTTGGATTCTGGAACCGGAATTCGTATTTTAGGTGATGAGCTATTTCCTGATCATGATGAGCTCTATCTTTTGCTCAGTCATAATCATTATGATCATATTCAAGGTTTTCCTTTTTTTAAACCTGCTTATCAAAAAAATAGAAAGATAAATATTTACCCCGCAGTAACAACACCTGATCAACCTTATGCTATTACTGAACAGATGAATGACAGTTATTTTCCGGTTGAGCCCGCTTTGCTGGCCGCAGATATTCAATTTCAATTTCCCAACTGGTCACAACCGGTAGAAATTAATGGCTTTAAAGTTTCTAGACATACGATTAATCACCCTAATGGCGGTATGGGTTATGTTATTGAACATAATAATCAGCGTGTTGCTTATGTTACGGATAATGAGCTAAAGGCAATTGATGGCCAAGTAAAAACAAGCGATATTGCGGCCTTTGTTCAGGGCGTGGATTTACTGATACATGATGGCCAATATGTTGAAGCGGATCTGCCATTAAAACAAGGTTGGGGCCATTCATTAATTTCTGACAGCATCGATTTTGCCCAGCAAGCAGGTGTTAAAACGCTTGTTATTTATAGCCATGATCCCGAGCGAACCGATCAAGAGTTAGATGACTGGCAGGCTAAAATTAATCAGATGAAACTGACCTGCAATGTTATTTTAAGCCAGGAAGGACAAACACTACATTTATAACTCAGCTCGCAGAGGATTAATAGGTTTTATCATCTGCTGATTTATAGCCAACTAGGGTTAAGGCACTAAGCTTATGCTAACGCGGCTTTGACCGTTTTTAGAATTTGTTCTTTATTGGACGGTTTGAGGATATAACCTTTTAAGCCAACAAGGTTTGTTATGTTTAAATCTATAATAATTAAATCAAAGGAATTTTCAATTAATGAAACGTAATGTTGGAGTCTTATTAATCAGCCGAGAAAAACAGGAATAATATATTTAATAGTGGTCTTTGAACTAAAATATTAAGTCACTATTTTTACAAAAGACTTTCTATATTGTGATGGTGTTACCCCTTTAATTTTCATAAATTGACTATTAAAGTTAGCAATTGTATTAAAGCCGGTATCGAAACATATTTCCGAAATGTTGCTTTCTGTCATCATCAATTTTTGACAGGCAACTCCTATACGTATTTCGTTTAAAAATGAAACATAGGTTTTTTTAGTTATTTTTTTAAAGTAACTGCAAAATGCAGGCGTTGTCATGCCAGCAATATCAGCAATAACACTCAAAGAAATATCACTGTCGTAATGGGTGATAGAGTATTGAAAAATTTTCTCTATTCTGTCGGTTTCTTTTTGGTTGGGTACGAATACCAACTCAGTTGACAGGGCCTTATGATCCTCATACTTAGTTAAAATATTTAAACCAGACAATAAGGTGACAATTCTATCAAAACCCTTCTGTAATTCTAAATCTTGTATCAGGGGTGATAATTCTTTTTGGCATTGCTTAGTAATTTTCAAGCCCTTAAGCGAGTTTTTAAATAAGGCTACAATCCCTAAACTTTCGGGCAGCTCACTAAAAAAGCTAGTTAAAAAGTCTTCTCTGAATTGCACAACAACAGCACTTGAAATATCACTAGCGGAACTTTTTTGAAAAGTATGTGGGAGGTTTTTACCTAAAAAGAAAATATCACCTTTATCAAATTCACCTACATAGTTACCAATAAAACATAAGCCATTACCCGCGGTAATTAAAATCAACTCATAAGCTTCATGCTGATGCCAAGGCACTTCAAAATTTGGTGTTTTGTAAGTGCGTGCCACGAACGAACTTTCGGTAGATAAAGGTAATTTTTGAATTAAAGGTTTCATAACTTTACTAAATTAATGGTTAAAACGACAAATAGATACAAAAATATTAATATACTTTAAGTTTATGTAAATAAACTGGGAGATTTATTTACACCTTACTTGTACATTGTTATTCAATTTATTGCTTGCCCAACAGACTATGACTGCAAATTATGCTCAGATCAGCGCTGGAAAAATTTCTAAAGAAAATGAAATTTATTATCGAGACAATGGTTATTTGATTGCTGATGATCTTATTTCAAAAGAAGAGATTGCAGCGCTTAAATATGAAACCAATCAAATATTTAGAGGCCGAAGAGGTAACATAGAAGGGCTGCTATCTTTATCCGAAAATATGACAGATGAAGCTGTTTTAAAAGAATATGTGGCGATTCATTTTCCTCATAAAATATCGCCGGTTATCTATAACAGCCTGTCACACATCAAGGTCACTGAGATTTTAAATAAAATCATCAGTGACAATGTAAAATGCATACAGTCGATGCTTTTTGTTAAAGGCCCAGGAAAATCGGGACAATCTTGGCATCAAGATGAATATTTTATCCCTACCAGGGATTGCTCTTTAACGGGCGTTTGGATAGCAATAGATGACGCGACCATAGAAAATGGCTGCTTGTGGCTTATTCCTGGGTCGAATAAACCGGCTTATATATATCCAAGAATAGAAAATACTGACTTAAACTTTGCCGATCTAGATACGGTTGATGTTTCCGGTTTTTCTAAACAAAAAATCATACCGGTAGCAGTAAAGCGCGGAACCGTCGTTTTTTTCAATGGTTATACCCTGCATAGTTCGTTAAAAAACAGTAGCAATGATCAATTCCGTATTGCCTTGGTTAATCATTATATGAGTGCGGAGTCGATGTTACCTTGGGATCAAGATGGAAAGTTACCGCCAACAGCTGACTTACGAGATATTGTTATGGTGACTGGACAAGACCCTTACAGGCACAAGGGCGTTGTTGATATAAATCAGCCTTATTTACGACCTGATGTTCTGGATATTAAAAAATGAAGATTGAATTTTATTATCCCCGTTGGGGCAGTGAACACCTTAAATGGGATGAATTTTTAAAGAAAGTAGCAGATGCCGGTTATAACGGTGTTGAATATGCTGTTGCCAGTAATACAAGCTTAGGTGAATTACAGAACATTAGTAAACAGCTACAAGCTTATGGTTTAAAGTTAATTTTACAACATTTTGATACCTATGAGCCTGACTTTAAAAAACATTACGCCGCCTATAAAAATTGGTTAACACTCGTGCAGCCTATTAAAGCGATTAAAATAAACTCACAAACGGGTCGAGATTTTTTTAGTTTTAATGAAAATAATCAGCTGATCACACTGGCACAAAAATTCGCCCAAGCTAATGACATTGAAATATGTCACGAGACACATCGCAGTAAATTTAGTTTTGCGTGTCACATCACCAAAGATTTTTTGCAACATCACCCTGAGTTAAAAATTACTTTAGATGCTTCCCACTGGGTCGCTGTTGCTGAGTCTTATTTGGAAGAGCAGAGTGAAGCTATGGCTTTAGCTTTAGCTCGAACAGAGCATATTCATGCAAGAGTTGGCCATACACAAAGCCCTCAAGTTACTGATCCTCGAGCCCCCCAATGGCAAGAAGCCTTAAACTACCATCTTAGCTGGTGGGACAAGATCATCGAACGAAAAAAGAAAAACAATGATGCGGTACTAACAATAACCACTGAGTTTGGGCCAGCGCCTTATATGATGACTGCGCCTGATACAACTGCACCAATAGCGAGCCAGTGGGCGTTAAATGAATATATTAAGAATTTATTAATCGCACGACATACTAACTAGGGTCTGTTGATCTTTGTTTATAATTTATGCTGAGAGATAAAATTGTCTAAGACAATTTTAGCCTCAGCCCGAAGGGCAATGACTATTTAAACCCTTAACGGCATTAGAATTCGTTTATTTAGAACAACTAAACGACACTCATTCTGCTTTGTTAATGTCTCAAATAGCCTATTGCATAAAAATAATACAAAGATCAACAGACCCTAACCTAAACTCGGGATAACAACTTGCTTTCTAGCAGCTGTTTTTCCTTATTACTGCGTTAAATTTGATTGCAATACGCCCCCATGGATGGGGAAGGTAGAGCGACGTTTGAACCAAAGCCGAGACTCGCTATTGACGCTCAAATTTTCCTTGTACTAAGAAAAAACCTCAAGCTAGAATAGATGAAATATCAAAAGTATATGTATTTCATATTGTTAGCTAATTTCTTATCCCGAGTTCAGGTTAACTAAAACAAACAACCAAAGTTCAATCAATACAAGGTTACCTTATGAAGACATTACATAGACTTTTCATCACATTAATAACGATATGTTCTTTAAGTGTTGCAGCGACCGAATATCATGTCTCCGTTCATGGCAATGATAAAAATTCAGGCACATCTAACAAACCTTTTAGAACCATTACCGCAGGGGCTAATATTGCGCGTGCAGGCGATGTGATCACAGTTCATGAAGGCATTTATCGAGAACGTGTTAACCCTATTAATGGCGGCACCAATCATAATAATAGAATTATTTACCAAGCGGCGCCAAATGAAAAAGTTATCATTAAAGGCTCTGAAATAATAACGAATTGGCAAAAACAACAAGGTAATGTTTGGAAAGTTGTGATCCCCAATAGCTTTTTTAAAGATTACAATCCGTATGCTGATGTTTTAATCGGTGATTGGTTTAACAATAAAGGAATGACTCATCACACCGGAGAAGTTTTTCTTAATGGTAAATCATTATTTGAGAAAGCCAGTTTGAATGATGTAATGACATCAAAACCCTATCCAGATGCGCGCGACCAAGAGGCGTCAACTTATACTTGGTACGCTGAAGTTACGCAAGAAAACACAACCATCTGGGCGAACTTCCAAGCGTTTAATCCCAATAAAGAATTGGTTGAAATCAACGTACGAGCAAGCTGTTTTTATCCCAAGCAACCCGGTATTAATTACATCACAGTACGTGGGTTTACTATGTCACAAGCTGCGACACAATGGGCAGCACCAACGGCTGAACAAATAGGCTTAATTGGTACTCATTGGAGTAAAGGTTGGATAATTGAAAATAATAGGGTCAGTAATTCAAAATCAGTCGGTATTACTTTAGGAAAAGACAGAAGCACCGGACACAATGTTTGGCTACATAACCGGGCTAAAGGTGGCGCTACACATTACAATGAAGTTATTTTCAAAGCGCTTGATATTGGTTGGTCGAAAGAAAAAATAGGTTCTCATTTAGTGCGTAATAATGTGGTTTTTGACTGCGGTCAAGCAGGGATTGTTGGTAGTTTAGGCGCGATTTTTAGTGAAATTTCTAATAACCATATCTACGATATTTGGACAAAAAGAATTTTTAAAGGCGCAGAAATGGCTGGCATCAAAATCCATGCACCCATTGATATGCTGATCAAAAATAATCATGTCCACAATACTGGGCGAGGTATTTGGCTTGATTGGATGACACAAGGCGCAAGGGTTACCGGTAATTTATTATATGACAATACTACCGACGACATCCATATAGAAGTAAACCATGGCCCATACTTAGTAGATAATAATATATTTTTATCAGAATTAGCCATTAGAGATTGGTCACAAGGCGGTGCTTATGCTCATAATTTAGTTGCCGGTAAAATTGAAGTAAGGCACTCGACAGGACGTTTTACGCCGTATCATTTACCGCATTCTACTAAGGTTGCAGGGGTAAGCGATATTAATTCTGGCGATAATCGTTTTTTTAATAATATTTTTATAAAAGCTGAAAAGGGTGAAGAATCCGCAAAAGAAAAAGAGAATCAATCTTACGGATTACACGGCTATAAAATTGCAAAGTACCCAAATATATCTTCAGGAAATATTTATTTAAATGGCGCAAAGCCGCAAGTCGACGAGGTTAATTTTCTTGAAAAATCACGATTTAATCCCGCTATAAAAATAAAGAAAAAAGGAGATGAGGTTTATCTTGAACTTACATTAGATGATTTTACTTCTGATGTGTTTACCAACATAGTTACTACCGAAATATTGGGGACAACATTTATCTCCGAAGCTATGTTTGAAAACCCGGATGAGTCTCCTTATGTGTTAGATACTGACTATTGGGGTAAAACTAGAGTTAACAACAAACCGTCACCCGGCCCATTTGAAATCATAAAAAAAGATAGCGCTATCTACAAGGTTTGGTAGAGCGCTGATTATATTCCGACAGTTTTAATGACTGGTTGTTAATAATATGATGAGAGTTACTCTTAGCTTTAAGGTTTATACTTTAAATCAAATGATTAACTCTCAACTTTTGAGGTGAGTTACAAGTTGTAGTTGGCGCTAAAACAACCATCTACAATTAAGCTAACGCGGCTTTGACCGTTTTTAGAATTTGTTCTTTATTGGATGGTTTGAGGATATAACCTTTTAAGCCATAGTGAGCCCATTTTTTTACATTCTCTTTATTTTTATTGCCGGTTAACGCAATCACTGGAATATCTACGCCGCCTGATAATTGCCGTATTTGTTTGGTGGCATTTAAGCCATCAAGATTTGGCATATATAAATCCATTATAATAAGGTCAAATGAGTTATCTTTGATGATACTAAGTGCGCGCAAACCATCTTCTGCTTCTGTTATCTCAAAGTTTTCTTTCGCTAAGACACTGCTTAACATTTCTCGATATAAGGCATTATCTTCTACAATCAGCACTTTGTTTTTATTGCTTTTTTGCTCAGACGCTTCAGGTTCGATGATTTCCGGCTCGATGTGCTCATTGTCCTGATCAACAATTAATCCTGCTTTTATTTTTTCTCTGTTTTTAATGGAAGGGACATGATGAATTAAGCCTTTAGATTTAGTGGCCGCTGTTTTTATCGCAAGTTGTTGCTCTAGCAGTTGTTGAATAATGTCGTCTAAGCTATTTTTAATGTCTTCTTCTAAATGTTTCAATAACGGGGTAACACAGTTTTGCTTAATTGCAGATAATAAATCTTCTGGTTCTGTGCCTAATTGTTCTGTATTTGACTCTGTTTCAGCGGTTTGTTCAACAGGTTGTTCAACATCATCTTCAACTGCGGTTACTTGGCTAAGT
The DNA here is from genome assembly GCA_051251725.1 of Thalassotalea sp. Classification (GTDB taxonomy): domain Bacteria; phylum Pseudomonadota; class Gammaproteobacteria; order Enterobacterales; family Alteromonadaceae; genus JALZUE01. The sequence goes on from JBPOFN010000033.1 coordinate 14,297, forward strand.
TGCTCTTTACTATTGTCTATTTTGTCCAATAATTGGCGTTTACAGTGACTGCTTTGATCGATTAATTTTTTAAGATCGTCATCAAATTGTTCAAAGGTTGTGTGATTAAACTCTTCAATCGAGCCTTTTAAATTACACTGTACTAAGCCATTTTGGATTATCATCAATAATCTTAACTTTTCAAACAAGGGTTGAAAGATAAAGTAGTTATCAAAAAGGCCTTTCATGCAGCAACGAAAAGCAAGTGCTGATTCTCTATTACGACAAAGTAAAATTGCAAAATGTGGCGTTATTAACCTTTTTTCAGCTAATAATTCAGAATAATATTCAATACATTTATCCACACTTGATAAAGCAAAAATCAAAATAGAAGGTTTACTTTCATCTAGAAAATCGTTGGTATCATCGTTTAAGGGAACGGCTCTGTATTCCTCAATATTATTTGAAATAATGGCAGAGACGCCGGAGATATCCTCTTCTTTCTCAAAAATCATCACTACTTGCGGGTGTCTATTCGAAAGCTGGGTTGATTTAGTTTTCATTGATAATAACCTCGTATACTTGCTTTATTGCATTATTTATCAAAATAATATGCTCTTTACATTGTGCCTTATCTTTCATTAAAGCGATCTTTTCAAGTGATTCTAATAAGTCGCCGGTTTGCTCTGCGCCAACAGCGCGGGCAGAGGTTTTTAAAAAGTGTGCGGTTTCTTTTATTTGGTTAAAGTCGTCTTGCTTGTATTGCGCAATAATGCTTTTCATTGATGCATGCGCTTGTTTAATGAATTCAACTTCAAACTTTCTAATGGTTTCAGGCTCGTTACCAATCAAGTCAACCATCACGTTTTTATTTAATATTTCAGATGGGGAATTACGCATGCGGGTACCACTTTTTTAAAATTGTTCTTAAATCACTTTGTTGGATCGGTTTACTAACAAAATCGTCCATTCCAGAGTCGTAACAATGTTGTGAATCGCCGGTCATTGCAGCGCCAGTAACCGCAATAATGGGAACTTTTTTCTTGTTAGCCGCCGCCTCTAATACTCTGATAGCTCGGGTCATTTCATAACCGTCCATCATCGGCATATGGCAATCAGTTAATATTAGTTTGTAATCGCCATTTAACCATTTGGTTTTACCGTCCTCGCCGTCATCGGCAACATCACAGTGATAACCTATATTTTTCAATTGCATCGCTATTAACTTTTGGTTCATCGGGTTATCTTCTACGACTAATATGCCACCTTTTAATTTATTGCTTTGGCTAGCTTCGACCTTAGCGCTGGACGGATTATCTAATGACGCCGTTAATTCATCTAAATCTAGATCCAAACCAAAGTCTAAATCTAGATCTAAATCACCAATATCTATTTCTAAGTTTTGTTGTTTGGCTTGATAAATATTGTCAATTAATTGCATGCGCGTTAGTGATTCGATATTAACAATACGGACTTTATTAAATTGCTGGCGACCTTGTTCGATATCTTGTGTTGAAAAGGCGAGGATGAGATTTTGATAACGGGTAGTCGCGTCTAAAAGCGTTGTTAAGCTTTTTATTTCTTGTGCGAGCTCATCAATAATAATAAAAATGGCATCATTTTTTTCGTTAAACAGCTCGGCGGATGGGGCAATAACGGAACTTACATGCGCGCCTTCGCGTTTTAAGTGGTCAATGATACGTTCTTTACGTTTGTTATTATGGCCAGAGAAGCTGACTAATTTAACGTTGATAGAATCGAGCTCGGTAATGTCCATCGCGCGGGTTTCTTGAGATTTCCAAAAAGGGATATCCACATCAAAGGTGGTGCCAACATTTAATTCACTGGTTAAACCTATTCTGCCGCCCATCATTTCCGAGAGCTTACCGCAAATAGCTAACCCTAAACCGGTGCCGCCATATTTTCTGGTGGTTGAACGCTCGGCCTGCATAAAAGGTTTGAATAAATTCTTTTGATTAACCTTATCGATACCAATACCGGTATCGCTTATTTTAAAATTGATGTTACTGACATAATTGTTTTTTTCTAATTCTTCAATAAGGAGTGTTACAACCCCTTTTTTTTCTTTGCTTGTACTGGTGAATTTTAAGGCGTTACCGAGTAAGTTAAATAAAATTTGGCGAACACGCATGGCATCGCCTTTGACAAACGAAGGTAAAAACGGTGACTCAATGACATTAAGGGTGATCTTCTTTTTAATCGCCACAGGAATGTATACTTTAATAACGTTATCAACTATTTCTGATATCGAAAACGTCAGTTCTTCAATATCTAATTTGCCCGCTTCGATTTTATTAATGTCTAAAATATCATTAAGAATAAAAACCAAGTTTTCTGCTGACGTTTTGGCGGTATCAATTAAATCTTTTGCTTCGTAGTTTTGCTTGGTTGATTGTAATAAATCTAAAGAGCCAATGACGGCGTTCATCGGCGTGCGTAATTCATGGCTCATCATTGACAGGAATTCAGTTTTTATCTGACTGGCTTTTTCAGCCCGTATCTTTGCTTGCTCTAACTCTAGAGTACGCTTTTGTACTCGGCCTTCTAATTCTGAGTTAAGTTTTTTTAATTTTGTTTGCGTACTTTGGATCGGTGTTTCATCAAAAAAAATTCCATCGATGCGATAATTATTACCGGCATCATTTTGTCGCACGCGACCCTTGCCAATAAAATATCTTATTCTACCTTTAGGCGATATTGCTCGAAAGCTTTGTGAAAACATTTTGCCGGTTTCAAGTGAGTTTAATAACGTTGAGCTAACCCGCATTTCGTCTTCTTCGTGCAAGCAACTTGACCATTTATCAAAGTCACCTGCGTCATCATGGTTTAGTCCAAACATTTTACTGGTTAAAATGTCCCAGCCCCAAACCCAGTCGTTTTGTAAATTTAACTCCGCGTGCCATTTGCCAATTTTTCCGATATCCATGGCTATATTATTACTTTCAATGGCATTGGTTAGCTCTTGTAATATCTTCTTAGTATGTGAACAATCTGATAACGTGCCCATAGTGCAGATGGGGTTATTATTCTTATTAAGAAAGGTTTCTCCTTTGATACTAAACCAGTGAATTTCACTATTAAGCACCATACGAAATTCAAAATCTAAAGGAATTAACGAGCTGATATGAACATTGAGGTAATTTTTAAATAGCTCTTTGTCTTCGATATAAATTGCATCAATAAACATTTGCCAAGTGAGTTGTTGCTCAATATTTATTTGGATAATTTCTTTAAATTTATTGGAAAATGTCGCTGCTTTATTGGCAATATTATATTCCCAAATACCAAAGTTGGTCGCAGCTATAGTATTTGTTAGCCGAGATAGTGAATTTTCTATTTCCCAGTAGTCATGTTGCCAATTTTTTTCTTTAGTAACTAAGACCCAATAATATTCATCAAGCTCGCTGGTGTTAATATTTAAGCGCATGATGTTATTAATATTTTTACTTTTATGACGGTATACGTAGATTTTTGAGCCGTTAGATATATTTTTTACATGATTATTTTCTAACGGATGAAAATATTCTAATAAATATTGATGCTCTATTTCATGGGCAGAAATATTTAGTAAGCGAGTCAAGGGACTGTTTACCGCTTGGATCAGACCATCTTGTTTCACTAATAACATTGGGAAAGGATTAGCATGTAATAACTTATGTGACTCCTGCAACATATTGGTACCGTTTCCAAAATCTATTTAAATTAACCGCTTATTAAAAGAATAGTAGTAAATTATTTTTGTGCTGATTTATTTTATTATTACTGACACTAGGTGGTTAAAAATTAACGAAATTACCGGCAAGTGTGTGGTTGCTAAATACAGCCACAGACGGGTTTGGTTTGGTTTGGCTTATAACAACGGATAGCGGGTTAAATCAGGTTGTATTACCGTGCTTTATTTAAAATATGATGGAATAAAAAAATTAGCACTTTTTATCGTGAATGTTTTGTTATTATCGTTCTAGGTGTTTTCTTATTTACGTAAAAATTTTATGAAATATTTTGTTTGTTGGCTGTTATATTTTTTATTACCGATTAATAGTGCTTATGCCAACTGGCACCAGAAGACTTTTCATGTCATGGGAACAGCGGCTAATGTTGAGTTTTGGCATCACGACCAAGCTACGTCATTAAATTTGATCCGCGCAGTTGAAGCGGAAATGGAACGGATTAATCAGTTGATGAGTCCTTATATTGAAACCAGCGAACTGGCTAAAATCAATAAAAGTGCAGCACTCGCTCCAGTTGTTATAAGTACTGAATTATTTAATTTAATCACGGTCGCAAACCAGATTTCTGAGCTGAGTCAGGGCGCTTTCGATATTACTTATGCCTCTATTGGTTATAAATATCAGTATCGCAACAAGGTAAAACCGAATGAGCAAACAATCAGCCAAAGTTTAAACAAAATCAATTATCAAGGTATTAAGCTTGATAATGTTAAAGAAACCGTGTTTTTTACTAAAGCCGGAATGAAAATTGATTTGGGCGGCATAGCGAAAGGTTATGCGGTCGATAATTGTTTAAAAATATTGAAAACAGCAGGTGTTAACCATGGTTTAGTAAGTGCGGGTGGTGATACTGGTTTATTAGGTGATAGGCGGGGGCGTCCGTGGATTGTTGGTATTAAACATCCGCGCGCGGCAGATAAAACCGCGGTACATTTACCTTTAACAGATGAAGCAATATCAACATCTGGCGATTACGAACGCTATTTTATTGAAGACGGCGAGCGTTATCATCATATTCTCAATCCTAAAACGGGTAAGTCGGCGCAAGCCGTGGTTAGTGTTTCTGTGATTGGCAAAGACCCGACCATGGTTGATGCGCTGTCGACCACTTTATTTGTTTTAGGGCTAAAACCGGCAATGGCATTGATCGATTCATTAGCTGGTTATGAAGCCATTATTATAGATAAACAGCAAAGACTGCATTTCTCAACAGGGTTAACGCAATAGCCAGATAGCCGCCTAGCTATAGTAATAGTAATGACCTTGAGATATTCAGTTATCAAGGCCAATATGAAGTCAGCGCAGCGTTAGGCTTGATTCATAGTCCCTGTCACTATCGGTTGAAATGCCGTTAACGAGTCTAACATGGTGGAATTACCTAAACCTTGTCTGGGCACTAAGTTATTAAATTGTCCTTGCTCACCATGCAAGGCTAAATAATTTAATAACACGGTTTCCACTAATAAATTCACATTATTTGCTGATGGCGCAGACGCGGTGTCAACTGATGCGTCAGGGCGCATAAAACCTATTTGCTGATTACGCGCCATTTGATCTTCATTGGCACCGATTAATTGTGGTTTGCCATTAGGATTAAATACCAAGATAAATGCCGCGCCTGTCGATGAATTATCACCAGTCCATTGACCTTTTCCGCGACCTTCCATTGATTCATCTATTCGACCGTTACTGGCAACTGAGCCATCGCTGAACACATACATCATCAGCGGTATATTCTTTCTGGCGGCATACTCTAAACACGCTCCCATGCAACGGCCAGCTCGTAAATCTCTTAATTCGCCAGTTCCTCGATCGCCGGTATGGTAATCGAATCCGCCCATAGTGACAGTGCCGGCACCTGAAAATCCATTGACTACAAGTTTCATAATTGAAGCTGTTTTTTGAAATTCCCGTTCAGCGTCAAATTCCGCTAAGTTAAAAATACCAGCAGGGCCAACAATATCTGGATCGGCAATAGGATTAAGTGTTGAAGGGTCGCCAAAGCGATCGGCAATATCTGCACTTTTAACATAACCGCAATTAATTAAATCTTTGATCACTTCATCACGGGTTACTTGGGTATTTACTTGCGACATTTTTTGCGCGCTGATCCGTTGAATACTTTCCATAACAGTGACCGCATCTTCTTGCGATAATAAGTTAAATAAATCACCGACATCAACTAGACCGGTAACATCGGTTGGTCGGTCAATTTTTGTTGGCCGTTTATTAAGATCAAGAAATGTTTGTGAGGCCATCGAATTACCACCAGAGTCAGTATTTCTAGAACCCACTAACGGCATTAATGAACCGTTGGCACCTGCATGCGCAATAGCATACATAGGATTATGGGGATTATTACTGGTATCGTTATCTGAGCGGCTTGGAATGACAGCACCATTGATTTTTTCAGCGGTTTGTGGCGATACTTTTTCTAAAATACCCCGTAAAAAAGCGGAGTCGGAATGAAAAGCTAAGCCGAGATCGGTATTAATAAAATCAGACATACCGGAATCAGGGTTGGCAAAGGCAGGGGCCATATCACCGGGTAAACCGAGTTTGTTATAACCGGCTGTTGAGAGAAAGTCTTGCTGCCCCCCTAAACCGCCAACTAAAACATTTGAGCCCGCAATGTTAGCACCGCCAGCAAGATCAAATGCAATAAAAGGAACTTTACCTGCACCTTGAACGGCAATGCCGCAACTGTCGCGCAACGCTTGTATATCTGATGATAATGCGGCGTTTGCTTGGTTCGGCGCTGCCAATAGGCTAGCAATAGACAAACCAGCAACAACACTACCACCGGTGCGTAAGCCAGAAGCGATAAAATCACGACGAGTCATGGGTTTACTATGATCGGCAAAGAGCAATGGGCTATTAGGGTGAAAGTGCGTTGGCTTTTTCATAAATGACATCCAATTAAATTTTTATTTAGCTTATGCAAAGTTAGTGTCTTGGTTATTGCACTAATACGGCCGCGCTGGCCAATATCGCAGTACATGATGCTTTCGCAATGGTTTTACTGCGCTCGCTTTCACAATTATCAGCGCATGACGATAAACGGGTGATCAAGGCACTTATTTCAGTTTCTACCGTCGCTTTATTGGGTTGGGAAGAAATATCTAACGGCATTAACTTATCGATTAATAACGTGATAAATGCCGCGCGATTATCAGTGTCGTAAACGGCGGTAGGGGCTTGATCAAAGTCGACCGCGGGGAACCAACTGCTGCGAATAGTGTTATTTTCAATCGCGCTATCACAATAAGCAATCGCTAGCTGAGTTACTCCCATTTGCTGGGCTGAGATAAAAGTTTCAATATTATCAATACTAGGAAGCTGTCGTTGCACGAGTTGATAGGTGTTTTTTACTTTTTCAGTTTGCGCAGGTACGGCTGTTAAGGCACTCATGGTAGCATTTAATTCAGCGAAATTTTTAATGCCAATATCTGCCGTGCTAGTGTTTGATGGTAACTCAGCGGCTGTAATAATTTCGCCAGCAACCGTGATATTACTGAATTGTCCTAATGTTTCAAAAGAAAGAAAAAATTCGTCATTTTCTGCGCTTTTATCAATTCCGATAATAGTACCCAGTGTTGAAATAGGAAATGGTGTGGCAATATCTTGGGTTGATGAAATAGTAACATCGACATTACTAAACGCTTGTCCCTGCGGGTTTTCTTTACCATTTAAGCCAAGTTTAATACCGGAGATAGTAATATTTTCAGCTAAGGTGTTATTGTCTAAATTAACAATTGCCGGGCTATTAAAAAGATAACTGTAATTATCGAACTGACTGACTTCAAAAACGATATAAGTATTCGCTAGGTTAACTTGTTCACTAATTGAAAATAATAAATAGAATTTTTCACCCACGCCAATATCATAATTTTGTTGAATTTGCGCTTGGGTTAATACGGTATTATAAATCGCGAGCAGGCGAATACTGCCTTGCCAAATAAAATTATTACTGGCTTCTTGGCCGAGAATTAAAGCAAAACTATCATCCCAAGCGGCTAATGGCGCAATTTCGTTATCGGTTACTTCAATCAATTGCCCGTTAACATAAAGTCGTCGGCCAGTTATCGCGTCATAAGTTAATACCACATGTTGTAGTGTCGCCTGTAATATTTCATCGTCGTCTGGTGTGCTCAGTGCGGGAATACCGTTTGCTGAGGTTAGCTCATTACGCAACATAAAATCATAGTTGTATTGCGTTTGCCCTAAAGTGAAATTACGCTCACCAGCACTGGCGGAATAGCTAACAATTCGAGCGGGACCTTCTTGTACGACATTGTTGGGTGTTACCCAAGCTTCGAGCGAAAATTTTCCGGTCGCTGTGATTAAGTCATGTAGTTTTTTACTGGTCGCAGTACTTGCTTGCGCTTTGCCATTATTGAACTGTATGCCCCAACTTCCTAACCATTGATAATCCCCGCTTAAGGTTAAATTAGCTGCGGGGCTGATGCCTGAGGTGTCGTAAGCAGTATTACTTTCGCCAGTTTTAAATTGATAAAGTGCAATAACGTCAGTTTCAAACCGTCCGCCACTAGAAGCGACCACACCATCGGTTAATTTTAATGCTTTTGAAATAACCATTTCTTCTGCAATAGTATTAGTCTCTAAAGCTTCACTTAACGCTGTGATAGCGGTGAGCATTTCATTACTATTACTTTGACAATTACTCCAGCAATTATGAAATTCTGAGCCTAACCTGATCACTAAACGAGATTGTGTTGGATTATCAATATTCATCACTCTTTGGCTAGCTAAATACGCTTGTTCAATATCTTGACTGGCAAAAAAGGGCGATTGTGCATTGGCAGCCGATTCTTGATGACAATTAGCGCAATAAGTTTGTACGACAGGGTAGACATGGCTGCCAAATAAACTCGCTGATTGTGGAAAGCTTTTGCTGGCTCCGGCATCTCGAATGATGGGCGCTTTTAGCTCAACAGTATTGGCAACACTCACTTGCTCATCAGCCCAAAGTTTTATCCATTGGCTCATAGTTTCGCCGCAGGCAAGGTCGCTACCTAACCAGCAGTTATGGCCTGAGGAAACTTTATTAACCAGTCTCGATAATTCGGGGTTACTAAGATTAACCAACGATGTGGTGGCGGCATACGCTAAATTAACGTCATCATGGCGAGTAAAATAAGGCGCTTGATTATCTAAACGGTGACAACCGCCGCATTTATCGCTGCTTGAGATATTATCCCATAAATAGGTTTTGTAACGTTGAATATCATCTGTTTGCGCTGCCGGTCCAGTATAAACGTTTGATAAAACTTCGTTTTGTACTTCAGGTTTACTTTCAACTGTGCTTTCGCCACAAGCGCTTAATAATAATGAGAATAAAATAATTTGAGCTAAGTTTTTCATGCTTATTCTCCCATGCAATAATTGCCAACTTCGGCAAAAACACGTTTTAGTTGATAAGCATGCTGTTTGAATGAGGCCGTGGTTGCAGTAACCGCAGCAATATCGTTGGCGCTTTCGGGCTCACGTAAACAAACATCTTTAAATACTTTTTTCACCTGGCATTGGGCAAATGCTTCACTATTGGCTAATTCTTCCCCAAGAGATTTCGCCCCTTGGCCTTTGCCGGCTAGGCTATTACTCCAACCTAATTTGGTATTTGCGCCGGTGCGCCAGTAGTTATCCCATTTGTCGTCAGTGGTAATATAACCATAAGGAAAAGTAGTGTTGTTGTTATGATATTTTGATTGAACTCGAGTCCCCGTTTGGCTATTAATTTGCCCTTGGCCATTGTAGCTCAGCTGGCCGCTCAGACCGGTTGGATCATTATCCCGATCAAATTGATATTCATAATAGGCAAATGCTTGTGCCAGTGGATCCATGCCGCTATGGCAAGCAATACAATTATTGAGAAATAAACGGCTGTCTCCGCCTGGACTTCGGCTGATGTCTTGTCGGATCCTGTCCGGCGGTAGGGTATTATCTTTTAATGGTTCTAAATCAGTACATAAATGATTCATTAGTGTGAATCGTAACATTGCTCTGTTTGTGCCTAAATAAAAGAAAGCTTGTGCTGCGGCGCGACTAGTTAAAACACCAGCGGTTGCATCACTGGGTAAACCATTAACACTCGACTGAGATGTTTGCACTAAATTAGCGGCTAAGTCAGTAAAATTTTCATCAAGGGTTTGGTAATGAAGATTGTTGGTTAAGCTAATTGCCGGTAAACCTAAACGAGTGTCACCAACATAAGTCATATCTGCTTGTAATATTTCTCTAAAGTCTATGTCATCTCGAACCATGCCAATGATGGTGGCGCTGTAATCATTTAACGGCAAAAATAGATCTTGTTCTTTATTTGTCCAAGGGGTGGCAAAGAGCTTTAAGGTGGTGCGATAAAAGTCGGGTGATTTCATCGCTTCATAAGCGGCAAGAATCGCTTCGTTATCATCGAGTAGACTGGTCATCGTGATAAGTGTTGCTTCATCAGCAGGAACGCCAGCAATGCGCTCATGTAAGCGTTTAGCTTGTTCTAACGTACCTGCATGATTTGGTAAAAAACAACTCGCAGCTAATGATATTAACAAACTATAGCGAGTAATTGATTGCTGTAGAGTTTTTGGTTTTTTTAACGTTTGGTATTTTTCAACCGAATTAGTTGAAGTGACTTTGATGTGATTGTTTAACACAATGCCGATTACTTTTTTTAAAAGTAACATCCTCATACAGCCTCCTTGAAGATGTTGAAACTAACTTAACTGCTAGTTTATTTGAGTCATAGGGCAGGCGAGGTAACAAACCTAAGTTATGACGACATCATTAATTATCAGTGATTAATAAATGCGATAATTAATTCCATAATATCTTGCTATCTTATAAAGGATTTAGCGCTAAAAATAAACTTATTTCTGTTTTTTTGTAAAAATATCTGACACTAATTACCGGTAAAAACCGTAAATAAAGGATGAAAAGGGCAGTTAACTGATGGTTTATCTTAACTATTGTATTAAAAATGAGCTTTTTAATGTTTTTATGTAAAAAAAATGGACATTTTGTTGTGATCTGATTAAGGTTAGCAAAAATAGAATAGTGACGTTTTATTCTCTTTAATCAATTTTAATATGGATATTTGCATGGATCCGAAGATAAGCTGTAGCGGACTTGCGTTGGTTTTATTCCTCTTAACGGGATGTAACAGTGGGGTTGCAAACAAAGATGAAAGTGCTGATCCTGTATTAGTAGAATACCCTGTTGTTTATATCGAACGTGACATTTATATCAATGCTGACGATGAACCGCTTGAAATGGCGAGTTTTTCTTTAACAGATCCGACCCGCTTTAATCCTGGCGCCAATCTTTTTCTAAAAAGTAATGCTTTTGCTGAATCTCAAGCAATTAACTTAACCCAAGCAATATTTTCAAGTGCTGACTTAACAACTGAAAGTGAGTCTGATCCCCGTATTGATATTCGCGACTTAAGTGTTTCAGCCGATGGTCAGCAATTCCTTATTTCTATTCGTGCGCCGCAAATCACTAATGCTGATGATGATGAACAACCAAGTTGGAATATTTGGCATTATAATCACGCAGTCAAAAAATTAGCCCGTTTAATGGTTGATGACACACAGGCAGAGCAGGGCGATGACTTAATGGCATCATTTTTACCTGATGGCCGAATTATTTTTGCCTCTAATCGTCAGCGTTTATCAAAAGCGATTTTATTAGATGAAGGTAAATCACAATACCAAGGGCAAAATGAACGTCAACGCAGCGGGGTTTTTAATCTTCATATTATGCAGGCGGACGGGTCATCGATAAAGCAGTTAACGTATAACTTAAGTCACGACTTTTATCCTTTAGTGTTACAAAACGGTAAAATTCTCTATAGCCGCTGGGATGCTATGGGCGGTGTTAATAAAATTAACTTGTATCAAATGTTACCTGATGGCACGGAAAATCAGCTTGTTTATGGTTGGCACTCACACCAATTAACGGTTAATGAACAAAATGAAAATATTAACGTTAATATTAATTTTGTTAAGCCCCAGCAATTGCCTAATGGTGATATTTTGTTAATGTTATCGGCTGATAATGATAGCGGTTACCAAAAACGGCCGATGATTATTAATATCACTGATTTTATCGATGAAAACCAAGCGATAGCTAATAATACGGCTGTTTCCGATTCAGCGGTGAGCATCTTATTTACAGAGCAGGCGTTTAATTACAGTTTTTCTGAGCAGCTTAATCCTGCTGGCCGCTTAACGTATTTATACCCACTCCCCGATCACAGCAAACGTTATTTATTAAGCTTAGATTTATGTCGAGTGATTATCGATGAACGCTTACTTGCTTGTAGCCAATTAACCGATGCACAGCGCGGCGATGAAAATCTTACCGCAGCGGATCCCGCGTATGAATTATGGCTATATAATCAGCTTGAAAATACTCAAAAATTAGTAGCGCGGCCAAATGCTGTCGATCAAATAATCACCGAAGCCGCCATTTTACAACCGAGCGATATTACCGTTGAGTTTATTGCAGACAAAATTGTCGGTAATGAACTCGATACAGAATTATATAATCAGCAATCAGCGGCTTTGCATATTCGCAGCGTCTACGATATTGGCGGCGTAGATACTAGTACTCGAGGTATCACAGCATTAAAAGATCCGACACAAACAACAGCGGCCGAGCGACCAGCAAGATTTATTCGCGTATTACGTGGTGTGCCTATGCCTTCAAACGATGTTCGGCAAGTAGCCAATACGGACTTTGGCCGCAGTAATCAACAATTAATGCGTGAAATTATTGGTTATAGCCCCATTCAGCCAGATGGTTCAGTTAAAATAAAAGTGCCGGCCAATGTCCCTTTAGCGTTAAGTGTTTTAGATCAAAATGGCAAACGTATTGGTGGTCGTCATCGCCAGTGGATCACCATCAAAGCAGGGGAAACCCTAGAATGCCATGGCTGTCATACCAATAATAATACTATGCCACATGGCCGTATTGATGCCGAGCCTGCCAGTATTAATAGCGGCGCGGTTTCTGGCGGTATGCCATTTCCCAATACGAGCAGTGCCATAATTCCAGATGCCGGACAAACCATGGCTGAAGCGGCGGAGCAAAGCTTTGGCTTAGCTGAGCTATCCAGTGATTTGTTTTATCAAGATATTTGGTCTGACAGTGAACAATCTACGTTAAATCCATCAATTGCATTGTTATATAGCAAGTTAGCAACGCCAATCCCTAATGGCGGTACATGTTTTGACAACTGGTCAGCTTATTGCCGTATTCAAATTAATTATCTTGAGCATATAGCGCCGCTGTGGCAATTAGAGCGGCAAGTAGTTGATGTCCTAAGCAATGAGCTTATTCAAGACAATACCTGTGTGTCTTGTCACCAAGCTTACGATATTGACAATCTAGCTCAAGTTCCTGCCGGTCAGCTTGATCTCTCAGCAATACCGTCTGAACAGCCGGCACATATAGTAAGTTACCGGGAGTTATTCTTTAACGATGTTGAACAAGCGGTTGTTGACGGCATTTTAACTAACCGATTAATTGAAGTAACAGACAATCAAGGAAATATCGTTTTTGAAGTTGATAGCGAAGGCGAATTAATTTTAGATGAGGATGGTTTACCTATTCCGCAGCTAACAACCGTACCGGTAACACCCGTTATGTCGCCTAATGGCGCGCGCGCAAGCAATCGTTTTTTTGAGGTCTTTGAGCGTTTAGACCACCAAGATATGTTATCAGCCACTGAAATTAAATTATTAAGTGAATGGTTAGATATTGGCGGCCAATATTACAATACACCTTTTTATCAACAGCCCTAGTTACCGTTTATGTCAGTTGAAAATTTAGGTAACTAGACGCTTTAGTTAACCGGATCATTTAAGTAACTAGCCCAGAGCAGCAAAGTAACAATAAAATTTAAAGGAATAACGATTATTATGCAGACAAATAAAATGGGTAAGATAACTTAATGTTGCCAACGTTTCTAACACCGTTTCGGCAACATACAATAATTGCGACTTGTTGTTTTATCGCATTTTTATTACTGAGCCAGCAAACATTAGCCCAATCGCCATCAGCGCTGGGGCCGCAATTATTAATTGAAGTACCTTTTGTTGAATTACATTCAGGGCCGGGTATCGGCTATCCAGTTATTAATGTTATCGAAAAAGATGATTTGGTGAATGTTTTAGTTAAACGTACCAGCTGGATAAAAGTAGCGGATAAACGTGGTAATCAAGGTTGGTTGCATCAAGACGCATTATTAAACGTTAGTCACTCGGGTGAACAAGTAAAATTAAGTGAAATTGAATATCATGATTACCAACAGCGCACTTGGGAAGGCAGTGTGATGTTTGGCGATTTTAATGGTGCCAACTTTTATAATATCGCTTTAGGGTATGTTTTCAGCCCTGTTATTAGTACCGAAGTGTCGTTAGCAAAATCGCAAGGTGATATCTCAGATAGTGATATTTATGAAGTCGCTTTACTTGGCCAACCTTTTCCTGATTTAACTCTTAGTCCTTATTTTTCAGTCGGTGTTGGCTTGATCAATACTGAACCGCATAGCGTTTTAGCGGATGCCAAAACACGCGAGCATACCTTACTCAGTACAGCGTTTGGCGGTAAATATTACCTAGCGCGCAATTTTGTCTTACGGGCCGAATATAAATATTCGTTAGTATTAACGGATAGAGATAACAATGAAGAGATCAAATTATGGAAATTAGGTTTCAGCGTATTTTTTTAAAACAGGTACAGTTAACCATGATGTTAATAAAAACATTGATGATCGCGGGATTAACTATGGTGCTAGCTAGCACTCATAGTTTCGCAGTAGCAGCTGATGAGGTGATAATAAAACCTATTATTGATCGCAAAGAAGTTTTAGATGATGTGCTGGATACCGAAAATTTTGAAATTGGCGTTCAAGCCGGACTGCTGAGTATTGAAGACTTTGAAAATAGTCAGTGGCTCAGTGCTCATATAAGCTATCATATTACCGAATATTTTTACTTAAAAGCGCGTTATGGCGTAGCAGAAGCCGGTCAAACGAGTTTCGAAAAACTATCTAACACCTCGCCTTTATTAACTGATGAACAGCGAGAGTTAACCTATTACGGTTTAAGTGTTGGTTATAACTTAATGCCGGGGGAGATTTTCCTCGGTAAAGATCTCGCTTTTAATAGTGCTTTTTCTATTGAACTGGGAGCAGGCACAATAGAGTTTGCTGGTGACGATAACTTTACTGTCAACCTGTCGACTAACTTTCGTGTTTTTTTAAACGATTGGGCGGCATGGGATATTGGCGTTAGTGATTATGTTTTTGATACCACGATAACCGGTGAAACTAAAACGACACACAATCTTAATTTTACTACCGGTTTTGCGTTTTACTTTTAATGACTTCTAACGCTTGGCCTAGACACTTAAGTAACTAAGCCGTTATCACATGTGGTTTAGAACAAAAATGAAATTAATAAGGAATATTATGTTGTTCAATAGTTTAAGAAAAATACCTCAACGCCTCTTATGTATCACTCTAGTGGCCTTATCATGTTGCACATTGCCAAGTGTTGCCAATGAATTAATTAATACCACAGCACCTGATTTCACCTTAAAAAGTATGGCGGGTGAAAACCTAAATTTAACCGAGCAGCGCGGAAATATTATTGTTCTTAACTTTTGGGCTTCATGGTGCGGTCCGTGCCGAAAAGAAATGCCAATTCTGCAAGAGTTTCACGATAAATATACCTACTTAGGGGTTCAAGTTTGGGGTATTAATGTCGAACAAGAAAACCAAGCTGGCCGAGACTTTATCAATAATATCAAAGTCGATTTCCCGATTTTATTTGATGCCAAAAATACCTTATCAGCACTTTATCAAGTTGATGCCATGCCAACGACCGTGATTGTCGATCGTAATGGTCAGGTAAGATACGTTTTTCGCGGTTACAAAGACGGTTATGAAAAGAAATATGCAAAAGCGATCAAAAAGCTCATTCGTGAATAAAGTTAATGCTTAGTTGGAAAATGTTATGAACGTTCATCTTTTTAAAAGTTTGTTAGTGCTGCTTACTGTCTTGTTATCGGGTTGTGCGCAACTAGGGATTGAACCTTGGGTTAAACCCTACGAAAGGCAAAATTTGTCAGACCCAATAATGAACCAGGGCAGACACCTTATTGCGAACAAACATGCTGCCCATGTGTCAGAAGCAAGAGAAGCTGGCCGCGGCGCAGAAGGAACAGGAGGCGGCGGTTGTGGTTGTAACTAACTTGCTTAATACCACAATGAAAATTGCTTCGGCTATTTTTATTGGCCTTATTATGCTGCAATCCTTAGCGCTTAATGCTGCGGTATTAGAGGCCGACAAAGCAGATGTTTTATATCATAGCTACGAAGGCGGTGGTATGAAAATAGACGGGCCAGCGTTATTGCTGCGAAAAAAAATTACCGAATCTGTCGCGGTTTCTGCCTATTATTATGTTGATACCATTTCTTCGGCCTCGGTTGATGTCTTAAGTAATGCTAGCCCTTATAGCGAAGAGCGCCAAGAAGGCTCGCTAGGTCTTGAGTATTTGCACGATAAAACTATTTTATCAGTTGCTGTCAGCAAAAGTGATGAAGATGACTATTTAGCACAATCGCTGAGTTTTAATATCTCCCATGATTTATTTGGTGACTTAACCAATGTTAATTTTGGTATCAGTTACGGTGATAATGATGTAATGCGTAATGGCGATGAAAACTTTTTAGAAAAAAGTAAGCAATATCGCGTGCGCTCTGGTATTAGCCAAATATTAACCCGTAACTTAACCGCAAGTTTAAATATTGAAGGGGTGACCGACGAAGGGTATTTAAATAATCCTTATCGCACCGTTCGTTATCTCGATCAAAGTGTCGAGGCTGGTTTTGGTTCACAAACCGAAGTTTACCCCAATACCCGTAATTCTTTTGCCATCAAACTTTCAAGCAGTTATTACTTACCGTATCGCGCCGCTTTATTTGGCCACTATCGCTATTTTTCCGACAGTTGGGATATTGAAGCCCATGATATCGAACTGACTTATCGCCACCCACTAGGAGATAGCTTTGTTTTCGAAGTTAAGTACCGACAATACCAGCAAACACAGGCTAATTTTTACAGTGATTTATTTAGCCATCGTAATGCCCAGAACTTTTTAGCTCGAGATAAAGAGTTAAGTGACTTTGATGACGTTACCCTTGGTTTAGGTGTTACTTATCATATCCCGAAAAAGTATATCTTAAAGAATATGAGCTCGGAAGTCAGTCTGCAATGGGATCGTATTAGTTTTGATTATCATAATTTCCGTGACCGCACCGTTGATGCGCCACTCGGTGAAGAACCTTTATACAGTTTTGACGCCGATGTTATTCGCGCGTTTATTAGTGTCTATTTTTAATGAATTTTTTGATTAGCAATAAGAGAAAGCCAATGGCAATAAACCCAATAGTTAACCACTTTATTCGTGTTGTGAAAGTGGCGACATTAAGCTGTGTCATGTTAACGAGTGTGTTAATAAGCAATCACTTAGCGGCGCAAGACGCTAGTGAAATAGCGAATGAGATTGCCGAGATTAAAAAAGAAGTCTTAAAGCTTAACCGCGAACTTTTTATTCTCGAAGAAGATTTGTTATTTCCTGCCAGTACGCAAGTGGCGGTTTTTGTTTCTGTTGATATCGGCCGATTTTTTAGCTTAGATAGCGTTGAATTAAAGCTCAATAATGAAGAAGTCGCTGGTTTTTTATATACGTTAAGGCAACGTCAATCGTTAGAGCAAGGTGGCATTCAGCGTTTATTTAAAGGCAATATTAAAACAGGGTCGCATGAACTTACCGCGATCTTTATCGGTATTGATCAAGAGCAAAGAAGAGTAAAAAGAGCGATAACTTATCAATTTGAAAAAGAAGATGACGCTGTAATGATTGAATTAAAGCTCGAAGATAATACCCGTAAGTTTCAAACGGAAGTTAAAGTTGAAGAATGGATCCTATAAATTAATATGCCATTGATGTTGCGTAAAAATTCATTTAAAACTCACAAGCTAAACATGTTATTGGCCTTAAATAAGTTAATGGTAAAATTAGCTGTTAATAAGGTTTTGCTCAGCGTCTTAATTAGTGCTTTATTAAGTACTATGACAAACGCACAAGAACATAAACTGAGCCAAGCCAAGCTTTTATTAACACAGCGTTTAACGTCACCTGCAACATTATCATCAGCAGCAACGCAGCCCGAAACTAACAAAGCGTTATTGCCGGCACATTTAGCCGATAAGTTTTACCGCCAGGCGCTGTATTTTTATTTTCAAAACAAACCACAAGCTGCGCTTCGGCAGTTGAGTTTAAATCAAGACTACTTTGCTAAGACTGAAGTTAATGCGTCATTATTTCAAGCGGGTTTGCAAATATCACAAGACTTACATCAAGACGCGCAGCAATTATTAGCACAATTATCGCAAGATGTTTCAAAGCAGTTGGCGAATAACCCTGAGCAGCAAACGGCTATCAGCCAGTTACAAAAAACAGAATTATTGGTGATAGTTTATCTACAGCTGGCTGAGCAAAAAATTGGCCAGCAAGAAATGCAACAAGCGAAAAGTGTTTTAGCAAATATTAGCGCGATTCCGGCGGCTTATTTACCGCATTATTATTTATTACAACAATTGCTCGCATGGCCAGAGCAGCCAAAACTTGATGATTTTAATTTAACGCCAAGCAATAAAAAACATTTAAACGAGTTACTGAATACGCACCAAGCACCATATTTAGTGTTAAATGAAGCATTAAGTGCGATGAGTTTACAGCAGTATTCATTAGCAGAAAAAAAATTGAAAGTGTTACAGACGTTTATTTGGTCAGAAAAAAACACGGGCTTTTGGCAGCGGTTATTTGCTGATCAAACAAGCCAAACTTGGCAGGAAAGCTCGGCACCGAAAACCACGTCACAGCAAAGTAAGGCATTAACAACATCTACATTTAGTGAAACTGAATTAAAAATCATAGAGCAAAAAGGTCTTAATCAGTATGCTCAGTTATTATTAGCGCAGGTTTATATCGAGCAAGGTTTATTCCAACAAAGCTATCAACAATTACAAAGCTTTCCTAATAATACGCCCTTTAGCGAGCAAGCTTTGTTTTTATTTGCTTATTCCGCTTTTAAATTAAAAAATTATTCTGCCTCGGCTGTGGTCTTAGAAACATTAATCACCAGCTACCCATATTCATCTTATACGCAGCAGGCATGGGCATTAAGTGCTGAGCAATATCTTGCTCAAGAGCAACTGAACCTGGCGCTTGACCGGTATTTAAAAATTGAGCTTTTTTATCAGCACAAACAACAAGAGTTGGCTGAGTTTGCAACGAGCTTGACTGAGCAACAAGATTTTTTATCTTTTTATCAAAAGGTCGATAAAGATAACAATGATAAAGCCCATAACGCATGGTTAAAGTTATCATTACAACAAACCGACATTTCAACCTTATATCAGCAGTTAACAGTTGTTAAAGACTTAAACCAACAGTTACAGGCGCAAGCGCAAAAAGGGGATTGGTTAGCAACCACCATTGCGCTTAATGTTACGCGACAAAATAACATTCGAGCTCAGCAAAAAAATGCTAATTATCCTGAAATATTAACTCGGTTAGCGAATAAAAAAGTACACTTGTCAGCGCTATTAGCGCAGGCAAAAATCAGCGCTAATGGCGAGTTGTTTGCAAATCAAGAAGAGGCAAAATTGTTGCAACGGATCAGCAATAGTGAGCAGTCTTTAGCTTTTATTAATGGTAATAAACCGGCGACAAAGGCTTCAACGCTTGAGTATCAAGCGCGGCTAACACGTGTGCAAGGAGTGCTGGCTTGGCAGTTACAGCAGCAGTTTCCGGTTCGCTATTGGCAAACACAGCAAGCATTAAATGAATTTCAAACAAGCTATCTTAATGCTCAACAACAATATCAAAATGTTGAACGACTACTTCAAGGCAGTTCACCTGTTCAGGTCAACACTCGTTTATTAAGTGATGATAGCACTACGCATCATGGAGCACAGCCAACAGAGCAAGCGAATACAGCGCTCATGGTTTTTGCCGATAAGCAACAAGGGTTAAAACAAAGAAATTCATTATTAGGCGAGAAAACCTATCAGCTAAAAATAAAACTAGAGCAACAGTTATTAGCAGAAAACCGCCAGTTTATTGCGCAGCAGCAAAGACAAATACAAGCGTTTTTACTCTTTAATCAACGCGCGATGGCGAATGTGATTGAACGTCTGAATCATCAGGAGGCGTTATAATGAAGTTATTATATCAACGCCTCAGCGTTATCTGCTTATCACTAGTGTTAACCCTTGTTATTAGCAGCTGCTCTGTTTTTAATCAAAGCGATAATGGCAGCGGAGATAACTCTCGCAATAACGGTAATGCAAAAACCTTAGCAGGGTTATTACAAAATACTGACGTTCTAGGGCAGACTGATCCCGCTAAAATAAAAGAAACATTAAAAATACAGCTGCTAACCCGCCAGCAGCGTAGTGAAAAACTCACGCAAATATACCGCTCTATTTTAACCTTAGAGCCTAATAAGCAAGTGCGCGCACAAATACAGCACCGCATGGTGCAACTTGATATTGAAAAATATGAAAAAGCCGACGTTTTTGAAAATAAAGAAGTGCTGACCGAGTTAGCCGCTAAGTATCAAAACTTGTTAAGCATTTATCCCAACCGCGTCGAAAATGAAGAGATTCAATACCAATTAGCCAAAACCTATGATTTATTGGGAGACGCAAAAGCCAGCATTCTTACCCTCGAAGCGTTATTAAAAAATTACCCAGATACACAATACTATGTCGAATCGCAATTTCGCCGCGCAGAATTATATTATAATTTACAACAATATCCGCTAGCGTTAACCGCTTATCAGGCGGTATTAGCAGCCAATAATAATGAAAATTATCGTCTCAATAGTTTATATATGTCAGGTTGGAGCTTGTTTAAACTAAACCGCTTGAGCGCAGCTGATGATAAATTTATTGCGGTGTTACAACACATTGTTGGTGCGTCGTTAATTGAAGATGAAGACACGGACTCAGCCTTTACCTTTGTCCAAGTATCAAGTTCTGCCAAAAGTTTGGCGATGGATACTCAGCGGGTGTTAAGTATTTCATTGAGTCAGCAGCAACAAGTAAAAAGCTTAATTGAACTGTTAAACCGAACTGAACTTGAAAGTGAAAATATCAAGTTTGACCATTTGTTATTTGATAATTTAGCCAAGTTTTTGTTAGAAAAAAAACTTAAACATGACGCGATATTAACTTACCAAGCTTATTTAGATTACGCCCCTAATACCATGGCAGCGGCCAGGTTTAGCTTAGCGTTAATGGCGCTACATCAACAAAATAATCAGTTTGTTGCGCTCAAACAATTAAAAGCGCGTTTTGTTAATACTTACGGTTTAAACTCAACTTTTTGGCAACAGGCTACTCATCAGCAAAAAAATGAAGTGTTACCTTATTTAACTGACTTTAGCTTAGGTCATAGCCGACGGTTATATGCTAATGCACAAATATTAGAAAGTGATGTGGCGCGTCAACATGCGTTTGTTGAAACCGCCGCTTGGTTAAAAACCTATTTAGATCTTGTCGCTTATAACAACCAACAAATCGAGGTTGTGAATTTAGCGCCACAAGAACATTTCCTTTTTGCTGAAGCCAGTTTTGAAGCGCAGCACTATCAACCAGCATTGGCTAGCTATCAAATGCTTGCTTATGACCCTGCGTATAGTTTAGCGGCTAAAACTGACAGTTCTAACAGCAGTGCAGGCGAGCAATTACCCCTTAGTTACATTAATAATGAATCAGCATACGCCGCCATCATCACCTTAAATGCCATGATGGCTGAATTTGATAACGAACTTACTCAGCTCGATAATAATCGAGCAATTAACGCTACTGAAAAAATGAAACTGGTTGCACAGGCAGAAAATAAATATCAACATTTACTTGAACAGCGCCAAACCCTTGATGACTTATTTATTGCTCATTATGGTGACGACAGACGGGCTAAATTAATCGCCGTGAAAGCCGCAGAATATGCCTTTAGTAAAGAAAAACTTGATGATGTTATTCGTTATGCTGATTTTGTTTTATCCAGCTATCAAATTAATTCGGCTAATATCCGCGATCATCGAATAGCAACTATCGCTAAACTCGATAATATCGCGTTAAAACAAATCAAAATTGTCAGCCAACTGAAAGCGAACATTCGTTATCAAGCTAAGCAATATGACTTAGCCGAGCAGGATTATTTATTAGCATTAGCCTTTGTCAGCGATAAAGTAAAAACACAGCAACTGAATGAGTTGATCGCATCGTCTATTTTTGAACAAGCGAAAGCGCAAAAACCACTAAATATTGAATTAGCCATTGGCCATTATTTACGTTTAGGCCAGCAGGTTCCTAATTCTAAATATCGCGCTAATGCAGAATTTGACGCGGCTAACTTGTTAATTGCGAACAAACTGTGGTCAAGATCCATTACTGTTTTAGGGAAATTTCAACAGCAATTTAAACATCATCAATACAGCGCGGCAATCCCAGCGAAACTAGCTTTATGTTATGAGCAACTAGAAGATTGGTCACAAGCGGCGAAACAGTTGTTAGTAATGGTAACAACAGAGCAGGATATTAACCTAAAACGTGAAGCCCAATACACAGCGGCACAATATTATTTAAAAGCGGGTGATACCGATAATGCGCGCATTAACTTTCGTGCTTATGCCCATCAATACCCTGAGCCTTTTGCTGTCGCGCAAGAGGTACGTTTTAAATTAAGTGAGTTTTATCTTCAAAGCAAAGAGCCGAATAAACGCTACTTTTGGTATCGTAAAATCATCAAACATCATCAGCAGCAAGTTAAAAAAACTGCCGTTATTGCACTTGAACGTTCTACTTATTTAGCATCATATGCCGCTTTTCATTTAGGCCAAGCACATCAGCAAACTTTTAATTGGACCAAGCTAAAGGCACCTTTAAATAACAGCTTAAAACGTAAACAAGCAGCAATGAAAGAAGCCATTCATTATTATCAGTTGGTATTTGGCTGGCAATTAGCGGAATTTGTCCCGCAAGCGAATTATGCTATCGGACAGATATACCGTAATTTGGCTGCCGATGTGATGAAATCAGAACGCCCTAGTGGCTTAGATGAATTAGCTTTAGAAGAATATGAATTTATATTGGAAGAAATCGCTTATCCGTTTGAAGAAAAAGCGATTGAAGTACATCAAGCCAATGCTGAACGCGCTTGGCAGAATGTTTATGATCAATGGGTGAAAAAAAGCTTAGCAGTGTTAGCTGAAATAGAGCCTGCGAAATATCATAAATTTGAAACAGTTCCTGAGGTGATTAATGATATTTTTTAACTACACCGCCATATTATTGCTCACTTTATTGGTATCTGCTTGTTCATCAACTGTCGATGATAACACTCGTGAAACAACAGCAAACGCCAACGAGGAAATTAAAACACTAGGCCAAGATATGGCTGATATTCCACTTGAACTGACAAAAAGTAACAAGACAGCAGAACCACATGGCAATCAAAGCGCTTCACCGGAAAATACAATAGCAGCTGAGCAAAGAGGGATTAATACAGCAAACCCTTATCAGCAGTTTTTAGCACAGCAACTAGCCTTTAAAGCAGTTTTACCTGCTGACATCAAACAACAGTACCAAATAGCGCTAGCTGAATTAACAGCTAAAAACTGGTCGGGCGCTTTGACTTTACTGACTAGTATTATTGAGCAACAGCCCGACTTTTCCGGCGCTTATGTTAATAAAACATTAGCTCATTATCACCTAAAACAAGTCAATTTAGCCTTAACTTCATTACAAAAGGCTAAGCAACACAGTGATAACAATCCTTATATTTATAACCTTCAAGGGGTTTTAGCCCGTGAGCAAGGCCTGTTTGAAGCTGCGGAAAAACATTACCAACAGGCGCTTGCTATTTGGCCTGATTACGCCGCCGCACATCTTAATATGGCGGTTTTATATGAGTTATATCGCGGTGATTTTGCTCAGGCTAAAAAACACTACCAAGTATATATAATGTTAAACCCGAACGATCAACTAAGTAAAAATTGGTTGGCGGGCTTAGAGATTAAATTAGCATCACGGCAGGTGAATTAAGATGACGGACTTTTTATCAATGCTGAAAACTAAAGAATGTTTACTTAGCGGACTTCGTTTAATAGGGGTATTAACACTCCTATTTACATCGTCTGTTGTTTTAGCTCAAGAAAAAAATGACAATGAACTAACCGCTAAAAAGAGCACTAAAAAAACCGCTTACGTTATTGAAACCTTAGTACAAGGTTCACAAGAGCAGCCTAATGTAATTTATATCACCCCTTGGCAAGAACAAGAAAAAACGGTGACCATTGAAGGTCAGTCGCTGCAAATATCACTACCTGAATTAACACCAGTAAACCCGAAAGCATTTAAGAAAAAATTACACCGTTATTATCAGTAACAACTAGTTAATTTGAACTCGGGTTGATGGGTTTTATAACAGTTTGATTTATAATAAATAATTCACGTATTTATTTTGTATCACCTAGTTTATCTTAGACTCGATGATGACATTTTTCAAAAACTATATTTAAAGCAAACTAAAAGCGCTAGAAATATATAAAAATTTAAAAGGAAATACCATGAATTTTATCGATACTATTATTACGTTTTTACAAGACGGCGGCAGCTTTATTTATCCTATTGCTTTGGTGTTAGTTATTGGTTTAGCCATTACTATCGAACGCTGGATTTATTTAACGTCGACATTAAACGCCAATAAAAGGGTGATGAAACAAATACAACCCTATTTAGCTTCAGGTGATTTAAAACAAATTATCACTATTACCCAAACAGATAAATCGCCAATTGCGGATGTATTATCGTCAGGCATTACCCGTCTTTCGCAAGTAAAACGCCGTGAAGATATTGAGCACGCGATGGAAGACACGTTAATGGAACATATGCTGCAATTAGAAAAACGTACGCCGTTTTTAGCAACGTTAGCTAATATCGCGACATTATTAGGTCTTTTAGGTACTATTATGGGCCTTATTGCTGCATTCTCTGCGGTAGCAACAGCAGATCCAGCAGACAAAGCTAATTTATTATCGGCCAGTATTTCAGTTGCCATGAACACCACAGCTTTTGGTTTAATTACTGCTATTCCATTAATTTTATTCCATTCTAATTTACAAACCAAAACCATGAATATTGTTGATTCACTAGAGATGGTTGGCCGTAAATTATTAAACTCTTTGTCGTATTCAAAAAGCCAGTCAGAACAACCAGCACAAGCATCAAACACAACTCGAGGCTAAGCTT
This sequence comes from Thalassotalea sp., assembly GCA_051251725.1. Lineage (GTDB taxonomy): Bacteria > Pseudomonadota > Gammaproteobacteria > Enterobacterales > Alteromonadaceae > JALZUE01. The sequence goes on from JBPOFN010000033.1 coordinate 39,444, forward strand.
ATGAGACGCTTAAGACGTCACAGAGGTGAAGACGCAGAACTTGATATCACATCATTTATGAATTTGATGATTGTATTAGTTCCGGTACTCCTATTGAGTTTAGTTTTTTCACAAGTGCGAATTTTAAATTTACAGTTGCCAATTTCGGCGACGGGTGACTCTGTTGAACAAACTGAAAATGAACAAGAAAAGCAATTAGAATTAGTGATCACAAAAAACAGTTTAGCGATTAACTATCCTGAAGGTGTGTTATTAAAGTCGTTCATTAGCGGTGATAACACACAGGACAATAATGTTTACGATTTCGCGGCATTATCGAGTTTTCTACAAGATTTAAAACTGACTTTTCAACAAAAAAAGATCGATAAAAGCGACATAGTGATCCTATTAGCACCTGATGTTAATTATCAAGTGATAGTGACTGCGATGGATACTGTTCGCTCGTTTAAAACTGTGGTGGCCGCTAATTTGGTTAATGCAGAGTTATTCCCTAATATCTCTTTAGGTGATGCCCCAGTAAATGCCGTTCAAGTTGAAGGAACCGCTAAATGAAACAATCACTTAGAGCAAAGCGTAAAGCAAGGCACCATAAACGTTTAGGCGCGGGTGGCAAACTAAACTTAGTTTCATTGATGGATATTTTTACTATTCTGGTTTTTTTCTTAATGGTAAATCAGTCAGAAGTTCGGGTTTTACAAAATACCAAAGAGCTGAAATTACCTGTTTCTATTGCTGAGCAACTGCCACATGAAAACATTGTTATTTCTGTGCTTAAAGACTCAATTTTGGTGCAAGAGCGTTTAATATGGCAACAAGTTGAACAGCCATCAGGCGCGCAGCTAACGGCCAGTGCCATCAAGCAGTTAGTGGCCGCGTTGAAAGTTGAATTAACTTATCAAACGAATAAACGACCTGAACTGACTGAGCAAGAAAAAATAAATGGTCGGGCGGTTACTATTATTGGCGATGCCAGCATTGAATACGATATTTTAAAACAAATAATGGCGATATGTGCTGAGGCAGATTACCGAAATATGTCATTAGCGGTTGAGCAAATTGCCGTTAAAGATGTTAATAACGGAGGCGTGTAATGGCCACCATAACTTTCTCTGCCAATAGTTTTTTAATTGATGAAACTGAACTGGTTGGTGAAAACAAACAAGACAAATTATTCAGCCGTATCCTAATTGCTTTATTAGCTTTGTATTTGGTTTTTGGTGTGATTGTGCCAATGTTTGAGCGCGTTGAAGTTCCTCGTGCGATCCAAGAAAAAGTACCCGTGCAATTAACCCGGGTGTTATTACAAGAAAAAGAAAAGGAAGTTGTGCCGCCCAAGGTGATTGAAGAAGAGCCAGAGCCAGAGCCGGAACCAATCGAGGAAGAAAAACCGAAAGAGCCGCCTAAAACCAAACGAGAAGCGGCGAAAGAAAAAGCCAAAAGCTCAGGTTTAGCGGCAATGAAAGATGAGCTGTTCTCGCTCCGTGAAGCTTTTGTTGTTAAACCCAAACAAGGGGAATTAATTAAAGCTAAAGCAGCTGAAGCTGCGGTGGTAAAACGTAAATTATTGGCGGCCAAAGCTAACGAGCAAAGTCAAAGTATAGTTGCAGCTCAAGCCACCAAAACGGTGGCAAGTGATGAATTAAGCTCGCATCAAACACAAACAGTGCGTTTAGCTGAAGAAGAAATATTAGCCGACTCGGCTGGAAGTGAGGTCGGGGAAGATAGCCTTGCTAATGTTCGTTCAGAAATGAAACTAAGGCAAACGCTTGAAGCTAACAAAGCGCGATTATATTCATTGTACAATCGTGCTTTACGTAAAAATCCATTTTTAAAAGGTAAAGTACTGTTTGAAATTGAAATTCAGCCGAACGGCCGGGTCAGCAATGTCATTATTCAATCAAGTGAGTTAGCCGATCAAGCGCTAGAAAAACGCTTGATGAGTATCTTGAAGTCGATTAATTTCGGTGAGGAAGACGTTGACGTTATTAGCACCGTTTGGGCGATTGAATTTTTACCTCGGTAGGGGTTTTAGGTTAAACACTTATTGCCGATAAGTGTTTAACCGGTTATTTAGCCCCATTTTGTGAAGTACTGAATATTGCTTTTGCTTAGCTTATTTGCAGGCAGCTGAATATTGGTTGAAGCTTTATGACAGTATCGGTGGCGGAAATACTATTTTATAGCTTTCAGCTTACCGCTTCTACTTGCACATCATGGGGAAAATAAAATCACAGCGCATCGTTAAGTTATTCCATTTGCAAGCAAAGTATAAAAAGTCCATTCATTCAATTTTACCAATTTATTTAATTCAATTGAGCTGAACTTAAATTCTAAGCTTCGTTAAAACTCTCTTGCAACCACTATCTGTCCTAGTTAGCCAGTTGAAGTTAACAAACTTAAAAAAAAGTAAGGCAGTCAATAAATTTTGTGCGGTTTTATTTTATTGCTATAGACACTAGGTGGTTAAAAATTAACGAAAATACCGGTAATTGTTGAGCTTGGTAAGTTTTAATGGCGGCTTAGAAAACATACAGGCAACAAGTCAACGTAAATATATAACTATTAGAGTGAATACGTATTCACCATTTTAATCCGGTATTTTAGTAGGCTTACCGGCTAATTTTATGATTAATAGAGAGGCAAAATATAATAATAAATAGCTAAAAAATGGGGAAAGTAATGAAATTAATAAAAAATGTTAAGTCGACAATTATCGTTGCGACACTAATGTTCAGTCAAAATGCAGCTGCAGAGACAATCCTTCACGCCTTTAACTGGAATTACAATGATGTTGCCGCCAAAGCACAAGAAATCGCCGATTTAGGCTACGATAAAGTGCTGGTTTCGCCGGCTTATAAATCATCAGGTAATGAATGGTGGGCACGCTATCAACCACAAGATTTACGTCTTATCGAGAGTCCGTTAGGAGATACCAATGATTTTAAAGCGATGGTGGCAGAGCTCAATGCTAAAGGGCTCGAAACCTATGCCGACATTGTGCTTAATCATATGGCCAATGAATCATGGAAACGCGCCGATTTAAATTATCCAGGCAGCGAAGTACTGTCAGACTACGCGAGCAATGCTAGTTACTATAATTCAATCACCTTATTTGGCGATTTACAAAACGGTTGGTTAGGTGCAAACGATTTTCATCCGGCAGGCTGTATTACTGATTGGGGCAATCCAGGCCATGTGCAATATTGGCGCTTATGTGGTGGCAGCGGTGATACCGGCTTACCAGATTTGGATCCGAACCAGTGGGTTGTGGCGCAACAAAAATCTTATTTAACTGCACTGAAAGCGCTTGGTGTAACAGGTTTTCGTGTTGATGCCGCGAAACATATGAGTAACTATCATATCAATTCGGTTTTTACTCCTGAAATTAAAAATGGTGTACATGTCTTTGGCGAGATTATTACCTCAGGCGGAGCCGGTGATGGTAGTTATGATGCTTTTCTTGCACCTTATTTAAATGATAGCGATCATAGCGCCTACGACTTTCCCTTATTTGCTTCGATGCGCGGGGCGTTGAGTCTTGGCGGTTCAATGAGTCAACTCGTTGATCCCGCGGCCTATGGTCAGGCACTTGATGGAGCACGTGCGGTGACTTTTACCATTACTCACGACATTCCGACTAATGATGGCTTTCGGTATCAAATAATGAATGCCACCGATGAGCATTTAGCCACAGCCTATATCATGGGACGTGATGGTGGTGTGCCGATGATTTACTCTGATCATAACGAAAGCAATGACGGCGCACGTTGGGTCGATATGTACAAACGTGAAGATATTAAGGGCATGTTAAAGTTTCATAACGGTGTTAAAGGCAAAAGCATGCAAATAATGAATAATAACGACTGCATACTGTTATTTAAACGCGAACATGTTGGTGTTGTCGGTATTAACAAATGTAATGATGGTCAGGACGTTTGGGTCGATACCGCAGAGCATAATTTATGGTGGAATAAAGACTATCGAGATACGTTATCAGTTGATGTACAAAGGGTTAATACGCAATGGCATAAGTTTTATTTACCCGGCCGTAAAGCACGGATGTGGTTAATGGAATAAGCTAAAATAAAGTGTAAGTAAGCTGAAAAAAATTAATCCCACTGCATGCGCCAGTGGGATTTTATCTTTTACGCTAACGCTAATGCCAAGAACAGAACGCTAACGCCAAGAACATAACGCCAATGCTAATCTCAACGTACTCTTTTTAATATGCTCATTTCAGCGTAGCAATTTCTGCTTTATTACTTCGCTAGCAAATCACAATGCAGATTAATTCAATGCACACCTATAATTGGTAAGGCAACTTTACAAATTGACTGTTTAAGTATAATATTTACCGCTTGTGGTATGACATTAGGTTGCCTTACTTTTTATTAAAAGTCGCCATCTCAGGGCAGGGTAAACCAAAAACTTTTGTTATTAATTAATCAGTAATGGAAATAGTATGAAAAGCAAGTCGGATATAGGTTTAGTTGGTTTAGCAGTAATGGGTGAGAATTTAATTCTTAATATGGAGTCGAAAGGTTTTACCGTTAGCGCGTATAACAGAAGTTACTCGAAAGTAGAAAAATTTATTGCTGGCCGTGCGGCAGGCAAAAACATCCGTGGTGCTGACAGTATTCAAAGTCTAGTTGAGTCATTAGCAACGCCGCGTAAAGTTATGTTAATGGTTAAAGCTGGCCAAGCCGTTGATGACTTTATTGAACAGTTAATTCCTTTTCTTGATAAAGGCGACATTATTATTGATGGTGGTAATACTCATTACCCAGACTCAAACAGAAGAACAGAATATTTAGCAGCGCAAGGGCTTTTATATATTGGCACTGGTGTATCTGGCGGTGAAGAAGGTGCTTTAAAAGGGCCTTCAATTATGCCTGGTGGCGCTAAAGAAGCGTGGCCATTTGTTAAAGATATTTTCCAATCTATTTCAGCCAAAGTAGCTGATGAAAACGGCAATGAAGTTGTGCCATGTTGTGATTGGGTCGGTGATGCCGGTGCCGGTCATTTTGTTAAAATGGTACACAACGGTATTGAATACGGTGATATGCAATTAATTTGTGAAGCCTATCAATTAATGAAAGTGGTATTAGGTTTAGACTCAGATGAAATTCAAAAGGTATTTGCTCATTGGAACACGACTGAATTAGATAGCTACTTAATTGACATCACCAAAGATATTTTTGCTTATAAAGATGAAAACGGTGAAGCATTAGTTGAAAAAATTCTTGATACCGCAGGCCAAAAAGGTACGGGTAAATGGACGGGCGTAACGGCACTTGATTTAGGTGTGCCATTAACCTTAATTGCTGATTCAGTATTTGCCCGTTGTATTTCAGCGAAAAAAGAACAGCGTGTTGCTGCGGCTAAAGTTATATCAGGTCCAGAGATAAACTTTACCGGTGACAAAGCTGAGTTTATCGAAAACTTAAGACAAGCTGTTTTAGCTGCTAAAATTGTTTCTTACGCACAAGGTTATATGTTGATGCAAGAAGCCGCGAAAGAATTTGGCTGGGAATTAAACTACGGCGCTATTGCTTTAATGTGGCGCGGCGGTTGTATTATCCGCTCTGCTTTTTTAGGTAAAATTAAAGAAGCCTATGATGCGGAGCCAAAATTAGAAAACTTATTATTAACGCCTTATTTCCGTGACACGGTTGCTAGTTCGCAATCAGGTTGGAGAAACGTGGTTGGTACTGCTGTTGCTAATGGTATTCCTGTTCCTTGTTTAAGCTCGGCGTTAACGTATTTTGATGGTTTTAGAACCGCACGTTTACCCGCAAACTTATTACAAGCACAACGTGATTATTTTGGTGCCCACACTTATGAACGTACGGATAAACCACGTGGTGAATTTTTCCACACCAACTGGACCGGCCGTGGTGGTGATACCGCATCAACAACTTATGACGTTTAGTTAGGTGTTTTACACTATTAATCTGTCTTAGTACTATTAGTACGGCTAGTACATCTTAGTCAGCTAGCTATAAACGCATTACCTGGCTAAGTGCACGGCTAAGTATATGGCTAAATTAAAAGCTAGATAAAGCGAGCTTTGAGCGCTAAAATCCGAATATATGCCTTTGTATTTGTATTCGGATTTCTCTAGCTTTAGTCGCGTTTATTTTTAGTACATTATTAAAAAATGTTAAAACGAGGATCAACTCATGACCACTCAATTAGAAAAATTACGTAGTTTAACGACCGTTGTTGCTGATACTGGCGACATTGCTGAAATTAAAAAATATGCACCACAAGATGCAACCACTAACCCAAGCTTATTATTAAAAGCGGCGGATATCCCTGAGTATCAACCATTAATTGCCGATGCTGTTGCTTGGGCAAAAAGCCAGTCAGGCGATCTAACCCAGCAAATCATTGATGCAGGTGACAAATTATCCGTTAATATCGGCTTAGAAATTTTAAAGTCAGTGCCTGGCCGCATCTCGACCGAAGTTGACGCTCGTTTATCTTACGATGAAACCTCATCTTTAGTGAAAGCGCGTAAACTCATCAAATTATATAACGATGCCGGTATTACTAATGACCGTGTGCTAATTAAATTAGCGTCAACATGGGAAGGTATTCGCGCTGCTGCCACGTTAGAAAAAGAAGGCATTAACTGTAACTTAACTTTGTTATTTAGTTTTGCCCAAGCAAGAGCCTGCGCAGAAGCGGGTGTATATTTAATTTCGCCTTTTGTTGGCCGAATTTTAGATTGGTACAAAAAAGCAGAAGGCAAAGACAGCTACTTGCCTGCTGAAGATCCAGGAGTGGTATCAGTCACAGAAATATATAACTATTACAAACAGCATGGTTATAACACAGTTGTTATGGGCGCAAGCTTTCGTAATATTGATGAAATTTTAGAACTTGCTGGTTGTGATCGCTTAACAATAGGCCCCGGGTTATTAGAGCAATTAGCCGCATCAACTGACGATGCACCAGTAAAATTGGCTTATCAAGGTGAAGTGAAAGCTCAACCAGCTGCGTTAACTGAGCCTGAGTTCCGCTGGGATCATAGCCAAGATGCCATGGCCGTTGAAAAACTAGCTGAAGGTATTCGTAACTTTGCTATTGATCAAGACAAGCTAGAAGTCATGCTAAAAGCTCAGCTTGAAGCTTAATTTCCTTGACGAAAAAACGGTTAACTTAAGCACTTAAGTTAACCGTTTATTAGCTGATATCTTAGCTAAACCGACTATTTATTATTCTTTAAGTGAGTACTTTTTATTATCTTTAACTGGGTACTTTGCAATAAATGTTGGCTGAGCAACTGAAAGCTTATAAGGCATAGTTAATAAGCTGCCATCAGCTGTTAATTTAAAAACGGCAATATTATTACTCTTCTTATTAGCAACCAATAAATAGCCTTCTTGTTCCAACAAGGTGAAAAATCTAGGCCAGTCACCACCTGTACTAACATTTTCTGCTAAGCTCATATCTCCTTCGTTATCTAGATTAAAAACAGCAATACTATTTAAACCGCGGTTTGAAGTATAAAGCTTTGTTCCCGCTTTATTAATGGCAATATGCGCGGCCTGATTAGGGCGTGAATAGCCATCAGGTAAGGTAGATTTTTGCTTAAGCAGAGTAAAACTGCCATTGTCTTCAATGTTAACTAAATCAACAGAATTAGTGATTTCATTCAAAATATAAGCAAGCTTTTTACTTGGGTGAAAAACTAAGTGTCTAGGGCCCGAACCTGCTTGACTGTTATAAGCAATCGAGGTGTCAGTAACTTGCCCTTTATTCGCATCAAAAGTATATTTAATCACTTGATCTAAGCCTAAGTCGATGACATAGATAAATTGCTCATTATGCGGTGACCACTTTACCCAATGAGGATGAGGAGATGCTTGGCGTTTAGGGTTAATACTGCTGCCGGTATGCGCTAAAATCTTTGGGTTATTTTGAATTTCACCGCTTGGGGATAAGGTAAAAATACTGACGTTCGCGCCGTTATAATTTGCGGTTGCAAGATATTTTTCATCAAAGCTTAAACTGATATAACAGGGATCTTTGCCATGAATTGCTTGCTGATTTAACACGTTAAACTGCTTGTTACTATCAGCAGTTAATGCTGTGACAAGCCCCGTTGATTCACGCATGGCGCCATATATTATATTTTTATTACTTACGGCTAAGTAAGTTGGGTCTTTACTTTTGAACGCTAGTTTAGCGGGTGAAAGCTGACCGGTTGCTAAATCTAAACTGCTGGTATAAACACCTTCACTCTTTTCTTTCGAATAAGTACCAATAATTAAATCAATCGTTGCGGCTTGGGCTGTCAACATAGTTAAACATACTGCTAGCGCTGTGCTAGTTAATCGTAATAATTGAAAGCAACACATTTTTATCTCCAAAAACTAAAAAGTCTTCAAGTCGTATCAATAATGCTTGATATTAACTTGAAGACTTAAATAAATCATATGCGATTATGTTAAATAAATAGCGTTAATATATAGCTTTCATTAAAGCGCTTTTACTTTCGCTACCACGTTTTCAACAGTGAAACCGAAGTGCTTGTATAAGTCAGCGCCCGGTGCAGATTCACCAAA
>JBPOFN010000034.1:0-47749 GCA_051251725.1 Thalassotalea sp.
GCCGAAAGCCGAAAGCCGAAAGCCGAAAGCCGAAAGCCGAAAGCCGAAAGCCGAAAGCCGAAAGCCGAAAGCCGAAAGCCGAAAAATATCAATAGCCGTAAGTCATCCATGCATTCAAACCAAAAAATATTACCTACTCGCCGAACTTACAATAAACTCGTTGCCAACGAGATGATGGAAGATTTTGCCCTGCGCTTTACCCCGAAACGTTCTCGCCAGTGGTCGCTTAATCGTATTGCTTGTACCGCACTTGGTATCGTGTCATTTTTAGTTTTAGAAGCTATTGGCGGGGCGATCACCCTTAATTTTGGTTTTGAAAATGCCGCATGGGCAATTTTAGCGGTTACGCTGGTGGTGTTTTTTACTGGTTTGCCCATTAGCTATTATGCCGCTAAATACGGGGTTGATATTGACCTGTTAAGCCGCGGTGCCGGTTTTGGTTATATTGGCTCAACCATAGCTTCGCTAATTTATGCCTCGTTTACTTTTATCTTTTTTGCCTTAGAAGCGGCCATTATGTCAATGGCGCTGCAAATATTATTTGGTTTGCCGTTGTCGATTGGCTATGTTTTTAGTGCGCTGATTGTTTTACCCTTGGTAACGCACGGCATTTCTTATATCAGCCGTTTTCAAGTATGGACACAACCTATTTGGATTGCCTTACAGCTATTACCGCTTTTTTATGTTTTTTCACACCCTGATGCTAATTTTAATGAATGGGTAAGTTTTACCGGCGCCGCGGGTGATAGTGGCTCACAATTTAACTTGGTGTTATTTGGCGCGGCCTCAGCCGTGTTATTGTCATTAGTTGCGCAAATTGGTGAGCAGGTCGATTTTTTACGATTTTTACCTGAAAAACCAAAAACTGGGCAATGGCGTTGGTGGGTTGCGTTAGTATCTGCCGGCCCCGGTTGGATTATATTCGGCGCTTTAAAGCTGTTTCTGGGTTCATTCTTAGCTTATTTTGCTTTACAGCAAGGGGTTGATATTGAACTGGCTGGCGACCCCGCTCATATGTATAACCTTGCCTTTAGTTATGTCTTTGAAAATCCGACCATAAGTGTGATTGTTGCTTGTAGTTTTGTTGTTATCTCGCAATTAAAAATTAATGTCGCTAATGCCTACGCGGGCTCATTAGCATGGTCTAACTTCTTTTCCCGTGTTACACATAATCATCCTGGCCGTGTGGTATGGATGATTTTTAATGTTGGTATTGCGTTATTATTAATGGAGCTTGGTATTTACCAGACCATTGAAAGCATGCTGTCAGTTTATTCGGTTATCGTTTTGGCTTGGTTGAGTTCGGTAGTGGCTGATCTGATCATTAATAAACCTTTAGGTATCAGTCCCAAGCATATCGAATTTAAACGCTCGCATTTATACGATATTAATCCGGTCGGGGTCGGCTCTATGCTGATCGCTTCTTTTTTCGGTTTTACTGCTCACTTTGGATGGTATGGCGCTACTATTGAAGCGTTAGCGTCATTTCTCGCTTGTTTTTTACCTTTCATCACTGTGCCGCTGATCGGCTATTTAACCAAAGGAAAATATTATTTGGTTGAACGCGACATCCCTGAGTTACCTGAGATCAGTAAGTGCCATATTTGCGAAAATAGTTTTGAGCACGAAGATATGACTTTTTGTCCGGCTTATCAAAAACCAATTTGTTCGTTATGCTGTTCTTTAGATGTGCGCTGTGGTGATTTATGCCGGCCAGAAGCGACGTTATCAAAACAATCTCATCACTTTTTTAAACGCTTTTTAACCACAGAATTATTAAGTGTTATGACCACGCCAATGGCACAATTTATCTCAGTAACATTGGGGTTAAGTTTAGTTGGTGCGGGGATTTTGTTTCTTATTTATCTGCAGGTGCCGTTAGACGGTAATGTAAAACAAGTTTTTGCTAGTACCCTGATTAAAATATTCTTTTTGTTATTAATTATTATCGGCATTATCAGTTGGTTATTTATTCTTGCCCGTAGCGGTAATCGCTTGGCACTAAAAGAATTACGTTCACAAACCAATGCCCTAGCAAAAGAGATGGATGCTCACACCAAAACCTCACAAGCGTTGCAAGATGCCAAAGAAATAGCTGAGTCAGCCAATGAAGCGAAAAGCCGTTATTTAGCCGGATTAAGTCATGAACTTCGAACGCCACTCAATGTATTATTAGGTTATGCGCAACTCTTAAGCCGAGATGAGGAACTGCCTGAACGCCAACGTGAAACCTTAGGTATCGTCAGAAAAAATGGCGAGCATTTAGCGGATTTAATTGAAGGCTTGTTAGAAATATCAAAAATCGAAGCTGGGCGCTTAACTCTTCATCGCGATGAATTTAATTTAAAAGCAATATTGCAGCAACTGGTTGATATGTTTCAAATGCAGGCGAATCAAAAGAGCTTAAAGTTTTATTATCAGCCAAGTGAGCATTTGCCTGATATTGTCGCCGCTGATAAACAGCGCTTTCGGCAAATATTGATTAATTTAATATCCAATGCCATTAAATACACAGAAAACGGCAGTGTTACTTTTAAGGTGAATTACCGTAATGAAGTCGCAAGCTTTAGCGTGATTGATACCGGTGTTGGTATTTCAAAAGATAACCAAGACATTATTTTTCAGCCGTTTGAGCAAATTAGAAATACCCATACCCAAGCGATTGGCGGGACCGGTTTAGGGTTAACTATCTCGCGCTCATTAACCGAATTGATGGGCGGTGAAATCAGCTTGAAAAGTACTCTAGGGCAGGGCAGTACTTTTAACCTACGTTTAATGCTACCTAAGTTATATCAAGACAATAACTCGCCTGAGCAAGAAAGTAATCATGTGATTGCTTATCAAGGTGAGCAAAAAACAATTTTAGTGGTCGACGATGATGTTAATCAACATCGGCTGTTGTCAGATTTACTTTCGCCGTTAGGTTTTAATGTTTTACAAGCGAATGATGCTAATCAAGGTTTTGTCTTGATTAAACAACAAACCATTGATTTAATTATTCTTGATGTCAGAATGCCGGATATTGACGGCTGGCAAATGGTGAAAATGTTAAGAGAGCAAGGCTGTCATCTCCCTGTATTAATGGTGTCGGCCAATGCCCGTGATACTGAGTTTGATTTAGCCGCAGAAGGTTTTCATAACGGCTATATCGCCAAACCGGTTAATTTAGATGCGCTCTTAGGTAAAATAGGTAATTTACTCAAAATTCAGTGGCAATATAAAAGCGCCGATCAGAAAAAGGATCCGGCGAATGTTTCGGCTAATAATGCTTTTGATAAAAGCTTAGTGCAAAATGAGCATTATTTAGAGCTGATAGCGCTTGCTGAAATTGGTTACTTATCAGGATTTAAAGACAAGTTCGCTGAAATTAATCAGCGTTATTACTTTCCTGCTGATGTGAAGTCACAAATCGAAGAGTACATTGAACTGTGCAACTTCCCGAAAGTCATTGAGTATTTAAGAGAGTTAATCCATGAGTAGTAAAATGAGCGATGTTGTTTTAGTAGTCGACGACTCGCCAGAGTCTTTAGGGATGTTAAATGTTGCGTTAAACACTCAAGGATACACAGCTTTAGTCGCATTAAACGGTGTGCAAGCGTTAGCCATCGCTGAAAAAGTGGTGCCTGACGTAGTCTTACTCGATGCCTTAATGCCAGAAATGGACGGTTTTGAAACCTGTAAACGTTTGAAACAACAATTGCCCAATACGCCGATTATTTTTATGACGGGCTTAACCGATGTTGAAGATGTGGTTAAAGGTTTTGAAGCGGGCGGGGTCGATTATGTCACTAAACCGATTTCACCTGATGAAGTTATTGCTCGAATAAAAACGCATATTCAAACCGCTAAATTAGCGTTAAGTGCACAAACCGCATTAGATCATGCCGGTAATAATGTTTTTTGCGTTAGCGGTGAAGGACGCTTATCTTGGGCGACACCTTATGTTCATGAATTATTAGCCGAAGTTTCAGGTGATGATTTAAGTCCTTGGGCGACGTTGGCGGAACAATTTAAACGTTGGCTGTTAACTTGTCGTGACAATAAAATAAATTTGGAAGTGACTTGTTTTGCTAAGCCGATCAGTATTTTTTATGAACGTCAGGAAAATGATTTACATTTACTGCGCATTATTGAAGCCAAAATTCAAAAAACGCCGCAAGACTTACAAGCTAATCTACCAATCACCAAACGAGAATCGGAAGTGTTATATTGGCTTTCATATGGCAAAACCAGTTGGGAAATATCACAAATATTAACTATGAGTCCGCGCACGGTTAATAAACATCTAGAGCAAATTTATAAAAAACTCGGGGTTGATAATCGTACTTCAGCCGCCGCTATTTCGATTCGCTTACTTGATGTTTAATCATACCTGTACTTTTTGAACGAGAAATTTCATTTACCTGTCTCGTTCTTGTTAGGCTAAATTTGTGTTAGATGCGTGTAAAACGTTGAATTATTACTAGGTTGCTTTTCGTAGTTTATAACGGCATCATTCCCCTTTGTGTATTCGCATTTGAAGAAGGATGTTTCAAATAATTGTCTTAGTTTAAATGAGTGGATAATAAGCGTATGCTTATTGAGTTATCCCTGATGAGTTGTACCTATGAAGAATAACGAGAATACCGATTCAATCAATATATTAGCGTCGAAAGAAGTAACCATTATTTATTATAGTGATCATTCGATGGAGTTGATGCATGACGTGAAATCTTTTCCTCAAAATGGCCAAGGCCGTGTCTGTATTCCTGAACAATACAAACGAGGAAAATCAATTATTGCGGTTTGTGATGGTCAAATTGAAATTTTAAATAAACTCGGTGAACGTATTATTCCCGCTTCTCAAATGTTATTTAAAACTAATCATCTAATTAAAAAAGCTAATTAAAATAAGTTAGTTATTTTTTGGTTTTCGTAACACTAAAGCGCTGTTTTATTTTATTAAATAATAGCCTGTAAGTTTCAATTTTTCCGGCATAAAACATAAAAAATCAAAGGGCATTTAGCCCTTTTTTTATGTCTGCATTATGTCCTTGAGGGTTTGTATTAAGTCATCTTTTAACATTGGCTTACTTAAATAAGCGCTAAAATTAAAACTGTCAGGACCTTTTTTCTGTATTTCAAAAACATCAGCCGTTAAGGCGATTATTGGAATGTGAGGGTGTTTATTGCGGATCTGTTTCGCGGCCTCAACGCCATTTATGCCCGGCATATGAATATCCATAAAAATAATATCGTAATTTTTACTATCTACTTTTTGCAATGATATTTCGCCATCTTCAGCAAAGTCAACTTGATGGCCAATACTATTAAACATTAAATTGGCTAGTTTACGGTTGATAGCATTGTCTTCGACAATTAGTATTTCTGGTGATATCAGCTCTTGGTTATTAACAGATTCAGTTGTTGGTATTGGCGTAATAAGTTCTTCTGGTAAAGCTGGATTATTGATTGGAATAATAATATTAACCGTGGTACCAAGGTTTAATTCGCTGCTGAGGTGTATTTCCCCCTGCATTAATTCAACTAAGCTTTTAGTGATAGATAAACCGAGGCCCGTGCCTTCAGAATGTGCGTTACCGACTTGCTTAAACTTATTAAATAAATGCGTTTGCTCATGTTTAGCAATACCAATGCCCTGGTCTTCAACGATAATTTCAAGCGCTTGAACGTTTAAGTTCGCGCTTAACGTAATTTTTTTACCTGAACTCGTAAATTTTATGCTGTTATTAAGCAAGTTGATCAAGGTTTGACTGAGCTTTCTTTCGTCTAGGTATAAGTATTCAGGTAATTCCTTATCAACAGTAAAACTTAAGTCTATGCCTTTATCATCGGCTTTGACTTGTAGCATAGTACAAATTTTTGCGATAAAAGTATTGAGCCTGAACCAAGAGTTATTAATCTCCATTTGGCCGGCTTCAATCTTACTGAGATCGAGTACTGAATTAATGATACCTAAGAGATGCTGTGAGCTGAAATCGATATCTTCGAGGTAACCCTTAAATTCTGCCGGTAGGTGCATTGTTTGACTTTTTTCTAAACATATTTGGCTAAAACCAATGATCGCGTTTAACGGTGTTCTGATTTCGTGCGACATCGAAGAGAGGAATTCAGTTTTAAAATTATTGGCTATTTCTGCTTGTTTTAAGTTTTTTCTGAGCTCCATTTGCGAAATGACTTCACGTGATAAAATGGTGAGAGCATTGCGTTGTCGTTCAGTGAGCTTGTTAGGTTTATCACTAATTGTGCAAAGTGTGCCAATGGCATAACCACTTGGGGTCACGAGTTGGGCACCGGCATAAAAGCGAATTTTTGGCCCGCCAGTAACTAAAGGATTATCGAAAAAACGCTCATCTTTACTGGCGTCAACAATTTCAAAGATATCACTTTCGTGTATTGCATGGGCGCAAAAGGCAATTTCACGGCCTGTTTCTTCAGCATCAATACCAACCTTTGCTTTAAACCATTGTCTGTTTGGGTCAATTAAGCTAATTAAAGCAATGGGTGTTTCACATATTTCTGAGGCTAATAAGGTTAAATCATCAAATACTTTTTCGGCTTCGGTATCAAGAATATTGTAACCATAAAGCGCTTGTAGGCGTTCTTTTTCATCCGTTGTTATCGGGGCTGAGATCATAGGTAAGAATTATCCTTATTAATATCTTATTTGAGTATAGAAGAAGGATTGTATTTCGAGGCGTTAAAAAGAAATTAAATTACTGGTGTTGAAAATAATAATAAGCAGCTAAATTTTTAGTTAATTCAGCTGCTTAATAATTGAGAATAATTACCAAATTTTCACTCTTTGGGCTGGCGCGATATACATAGCATCACCTTCTTTAACATCAAAAGCTTGATAGAAAGCATCAATATTTGACAGTGCTCCCAAAGCTCTAAATTCGCCTGGCGCATGAGGATCGGTTGCTATTGCATTACGAACCGATTTTTCTACTTTTTTCGAACGCCAAATTTGAGCGAACCCTAAGAAGAATCGTTGATCGCCCGTTAAGCCATTGATCACCGGAGCGGCTTTCCCGTTTAATGAAGCTTGGTAAGCTTTATAAGCAATAGTTACACCGGATAAGTCACCAATATTCTCTCCTAAAGTCAGCTCGCCATTTACGTTCAGTCCATCAAATACTTGATATTGGTTAAATTGAGTTACTAGATTTTTGCCGCGGCGGGTAAATTCAGCTAAGTCTTGCTCGGTCCACCAATTTTTTAAATTACCTTGATGATCATATTTACTGCCTTGGTCGTCAAAACCGTGGCCCATTTCATGGCCGATGACGGCGCCAATTCCGCCATAATTAGCTGCGTCATCAGCTGCCATATTGAAAAATGGCGGTTGTAATATTGCTGCTGGGAAAACAATTTCATTCACGGTCGGATTATAATAAGCATTGACCGTTTGTGGCGTCATATGCCATTCCCATTTTTGAATTGGTCCACCTAATTTAGCGACATCTTTTTGATGTGAAATTAGCCCAGAGTTAATCACATTAGCAACTAAAGTATTTCTGGCAATGTTCAGGGTTGAATAATCTTGCCATTTATCTGGGTAACCGATTTTAGGGGTAAATGCCGCTAACTTAACATGAGCCTGTTTTTTCGTGGCGGGCGTCATCCAAGCTAAATTATCAATACTGTCGCCATAAGCATTACGTAAGTTTTCAACTAAAGTCACCATCCTTGTTTTGGCTTCAGGTGAAAAATGGCGGCTAACATAGACCTTGCCTATTACTTCTCCTAAGTGAGAGTTTACTAACTTAACCGCTCTTTTCCACTGCGGTTTTTGCTGTTCTAACCCGTCCAGTTGCTTAGCAAAAAAGTCAAAGTTTTCAGCGTCTATTTCGCTGGTTAAATAACTCGCATAAGTGCTAATGGTGTGAAAGGTTAAATAGCTTTGCCAGTCTTCGAGGCTAGTCGCCGTTAATACTTGGCCAAAACCTTGGATAAAATCTGGCTGGTTAATAATAATCGCTTGTTCTTCACTTACGCCTTGTAACGCTAGATATTGTGACCAATCAATTGCATCGGTTAATTGTGATAATTCACCAACCGGATATTTGTTGTAGCGTTTAACACTGTCTCGGGTTTGCACTTTGGTCCAATGGTGTTGTGCCAGTTGGGTTTCTAACGCTAAAATTGTTTGCGCGGCGGCTTTACCGTTTGGCAAACCGACTAGGCTATAAATGTTTTCAATATGCTGTAAATAACCTGCGCGAATGGTTTGATAACGCTCAGTTTGATCGAAATAATAATCTCTATCAGGTAAGGCTAAGCCATGTTGCCAAATATGCGCGGCGTAATTTTCTGAGTCTTTAGCGTCAACACTAACGTATAAATAAATCGGCGTAGTAATACCTTTAGCCTGATTTTTGGCAAAAAATGCCATTAAATCAGTTTTAGATTTTAAGGTTTTAATTTCAGCTAAAAGCTCAGCTATAGGTGCTAACCCTAAGCTGTCACGGGTTGCTTGATCCATGTAAGAGTTATATAAATCGCCCACTTTTTGCTCGTCTGAGCCGGCGACTAAATATTGCCTAGCGGCGAGTTCTTCAATGATTTTTTTTACGTTATCATCGGCTTCGTCACGTAAGTCGTAAAAAGCGCCAACTGAAGTTTTATCGGCAGGGATAGCCGTGCGATTAATCCAGCCACCGTTAACATAGCGATAAAAATTATCTTGTGGCCGAACATTCGGGTCGATATTGGTTAAATCAATCCCTGTTTGCAGGACTTTTTCTGGTGAGCTTGCTGCGTTTTGTACGTTATTATCGGCACAGCCCGCAATAAATAATAATGATGAACAGGCTGCGGTGGCAATAATAGCTTTTAACTTTAGTTGAAACATTAAGTGGTTACCGTAGTTTTTAACAAATAATAATAAAGTTATACCATAGCCTGTTTTTGTAAATAACTGCTTTTTAGTAATATTTTATTTTTCTAGCTGTTAACAACAAGAGGTAATGTTAACATCAAGGCAGGTAATTAGTGCATTGAGGAATGAACGGTGGTTTTATTAGGGATACTGGCATGTGTTTTTTTAGGTGTTGGCCTGATGGTGTTTTTTGGTGAAAAACATGGCAAGCCGATGGAAGCTGAGCAACAAGCTAAATTAAGTAAAATTGCTGCAGTATTAGTTTTTGTCTTGATCATAGTCGCTATTTTTAAACAAATAATGTAACTGCGTATTAGCTCAATGACTGATCTGTTATTTTGGGTTTAGTGACAGCTTGAAATCCTTTATAATTCTTTTTTCTTATTTATTATTGGCAAATAAGTACCATGTCTCATAATTTTGAACTGCCGCATTGTGATCTTAACGGCAAAGTTTCCGACATAGAATGGCAAGCACGTGTTGATTTAGCGGCTTGTTATCGTTTAGTTGCTATGTATGGCTGGGACGATATGATTTATACCCATATCTCAGTGCGTATTCCTCAGACCGATGAATATTTAATTAACGCGTTTGGCTTAACCTTTGATGAGATCACCGCTTCTAATTTAGTGAAAATTGATATCGACGGTAATGTGCTTGATAAAAACAGCCCGTTTGAAATTAACCCAGCTGGTTTTACGATTCATAGTGCGGTCCATCAAGCGCGTCATGATGCCATGTGCGTTTTACATCTGCATACTAATGAAACCATAGCCGTCGCCAGTTTAGCAGAAGGCTTATTGCCATTAAGCCAATACGCCATGTTTGCGTTAGCATCGATGAGCTACCATGATTATGAAGGTTTAGCGGTAGATCACAGTGAACGTTTACGTTTGCAAGCTGACTTAGGCGATAAAAATTTCATGTTATTAAGAAACCATGGCGGTTTAACGGTTGGTAAAACCGTAGGTGATGCATTTATGCATATGTACGACTTAACCCGTGCTTGCCAAGTACAATTGCAAATTATGGCGACAGGCATGAAACCTGTCATTGTTGATCAAAGTATTGTCGATGGCATTAAAGCACAAGCGGCGGTGGTTCATACCGGCTTAACCGGCGGCCAAAAATCATGGCCTGCGATGTTACGTAAAGTGTATAAGGCCGATCCATCCTTTGCTGAATAATTAATTTATCCTTTAGCCGTTATATCCATAGCTAAATAAACGACTGAATCAAGACCAAAGAGAAAAATATGAAAGTTACCCACGTAGAAATTTTTGATATTCATTGTCCCGAACGTCCACCATGGAACCCGGTGTTTATTCGTGTTCATACCGATGAAGGTATTACCGGTGTTGGTGAGGCAGGTCTTGCTTACGATTGGGGTCATAGCGCTGCAGCAGCCATGATCAAAGAAATTGTTGAAGCGGTATTAATTGGTTATGACCCATTTCAAACTGAAAAATTATGGTCACGGATGTTACGTGAAAGTTTTTGGGGCTTAGGTGGTGGGCCTGTGTTATATGCCGCGATGAGCGCGATTGATACCGCACTTTGGGATATTAAAGGTAAAGCCTTAGGTGTACCTGTTTACCAATTATTAGGTGGTAAAGTGAATGATGAATTACGCACTTATGCCAGCCAATTACAGTTTGATTGGGATAAAGAATGTAAAAAACTATTACTTCCTGAAGAATATGCGGAAGCGGCATTAAAAGCTGTTGCTGAAGGTTATGACGCGGTAAAAGTTGATCCTATTGTTTATGATGCTAATGGTGATTCATCGTTTGATCGCACCAAATTATTTACCAAACCGCAAATGCGTTTATTTGGTGACAGGTTACGTGCAATTCGCGATGCCGTTGGTGAAGATGTCGATATTATTTTTGAATCGCATTCATTAATGGGCGCGGCCTCAGCAATACAAATGGGCGCTATTGTTGAAGAAGTTGGCTGTATGATGTACGAAGAGCCAGTGAATTATTTAAACCCTAAAGTACATAAAAAAGTCTCTGATCGCGTTAATGTACCAATTGCTGGTGGCGAACGTTTGTATCATCGCTGGGATGTGCGTCAGTACTTTGAAGATCAAAGCATTGACGTTCTACAACCTGATGTTGGTTTATGTGGTGGTTTTACCGAAGCGAAAAAAGTTTGTGATTATGCTGATGTTTACGATATTCGTGTGCAAGCCCATGTTTGTGGTGGGCCAGTTGCAACAGCTGCGTCATTACATTTAGAAACGGCTATTCCTAACTTCTTAATTCATGAACACCATACCTATGCTATAAAAGCTTGGAACCGCGAGTTATGTATTCAAGATCCGCAGCCTAAAAATGGTATTTTTAAAGTATCAGAAACGCCAGGTATTGGTATTGAATTGAACGACGATGTGGTAAAACGTTCACCCAATATTACGGTAAAATAGTTTAACTAAACGAGTTACTTTAACCATATTAACAAGCTGATTTATAGTGAAATATAAATCAGCTTTTTTGTGTGCATTTGGTTTGTTATGTAAATAAATAGGATGAATCCTAATAACGAGCTAAAATCGCGTTGCTGTGTGTTATTGCTTATTGCGAGTTCAAGTAACATACTCAATTCAAGTTGCTCATCAAATACTCTATGGCTGTAATGCTTGTGGGAAGCTTAACTGTTTGTTATTTATGAAAATTACCTTGGTACCTTAACTCTATGCTAGATAGTGAATTTATTGATCTTTTAAAAATACTTATTCGTCACCCAAGTGTCGTTGGCGCTGAGCATTCATTTTTCAGGGTTTTACAACGAGAACTTGAAGAACGTGGCGCTAAAGTTACATGGTACGAGGGGCTGCTAGTCGCGCAAGGAACAAAACCTTTTAGTGCGATGTTTTCTGCTCATATTGACCGTCATGGGCTTGTTTGTACTGGGCCTAATGAATTTCAATACGCGGCTTTTATTTCAGCCAATAGAACGGATCTACTTAATACTTCTGTTTCTGAAGAGTTAATGATGAAAGTCACTCAGCGTTTCCAGTCGGAGCAAGTATTTGCCTATGAACCTTGGTCTGGGGTTTATCGAGGTAGTGGTACGATTAAAAATTCATATAAATGTGAATTTCGTAATAACCTTATTTTTGAAATTGATGGCCTTGAAGATGTGGTTGCCGGAACCCCCATTGCTTTTAATGATAAATTAAGCATTAGTGAAGATAGATTAACGGGACAATTAGATAACGTGTTAACTGCGGCCGCATTAGTACATTTATTTAGCCAAGGCTTCCAAGGAACTGCTTTTTTTACCGCGCAAGAGGAAGCCGGGAAAAGTTGGCGTTATTTGCTTGAGTGGTTTCGTCGATTTGGCGGTAATACCAATAAACTTTTTGTTGTGGATACTAGCCCTTTTCCTGATCTTCAAGCGGCAAATAAACAGCTATTAGTGTTAAGAGAAAAAGACGCTACCGCTGAGTTTAATAAAGATTCGACAAAATTTATTGCTGGTTTATGTCAAAAAAACAACTTAAGTTATATTTTTAAGGATAAATATGTTGAGGCTAATAATGAGTTGCTTATTAGTCGTGGACAAAGCCCTCATTCGTTAGGAAGTACAGAGTTAGGGCGAATTATAGCGGCTTCAAATGGCTTAGTTGATGGCACAACCATACAAATACCAACGATTGGCTATCACACCATGCAAGAGTCAGCGGCGATTGCTTCAGTGGAAGCATTTTTGGCGTTGCTGACCTCATTGTCAAATGAATTGTAATTAGCTTATTATCAATTTGATGTGAGGTTTTAACCGTTATCTTTACTTAACGGTATTTGATATTAATTATCGAATACCGTATCAAACTGATACCAACGATAACTATTTTCAAAACACACTTTCTCACGTTGTTTACTCGTTAACTTTAAGTTTTCAATATAATTTTGCCAATATCCTTGATAATCAACACTAAATAAAGTCAGAGGAAAGTTACTGGCTAACATCACTCTATCTTCACCAAAACAAGCAAGGCAATGTGAAACCACTTTTTGTTGCCATTGTACGGAGTAATCTCGATTTACCATTTCCCAGCCCGAACATTTAAGTGCGCAATGCTCAAATAGGCTGAATTTTTTAATCGCGCTTTGCCATTGTTCAAATTGATTGTCCTGCTCAGGAAAACCGGCGTGATTAATAATAATGGTTAAGTTTGGTAAGCGGGTTAATAACTGACAAACAAGATTTACGGCTTCAATATGATCAAACGATATTTGTAATTCAAAGATAAGTTGATGTTCAGCTAATTTTTGTAAGTTGGTAAGTAGTTGCTCACTATTGAGTTCATTGATTATATTGTCTTCGTCAAAGATATAACGAACACCAACGACAGTTGAAAACTGAGTTAATTTGCTTAATTCAAGCGCAAAGTTAATCGGGCTGTTGGTTATATCAATATAAGCAACACTACGAAAAGCTTGTTGACAATTTTGCTCTAACCATTGAAGTTCTCGCCAAGGTTGCTCGTTATCAAAGCCGGCTTCAATATGAACAAAGCCTGCTAAAGTGTAGGGCTTTGTTAGTTGTAAATCACCTTCAGTAAAGTTTTGATGAATTTTAGCTTTATCTGGCCAAAAGGGCGGATTTTCAGGTTTTAGCCACTGATATTCACCTTGGCTTAAATCGAATAAATGAAGATGTGGATCAATTATTTTCATCAGTATCGAGTACGGCTATTGCGCCGTATAACCGCCGTCGATAACTTGCAAACTACCGGTGATAAACTTAGCTTTATCTGACGCTAAAAATAACACTAATTCCGCTACTTCTTCAGGTTGTCCTAAACGCCCTAATGGCTGTAATGACGCTTCTTCTTGATGAACCTGTGTTTTATCTGCACCAGATCTTTCACAGTAATTATTAATCGCTTGATGATAAAGCGGGGTTTCTATAGTGCCAGGACAAACAGCATTAGCGCGAATATTAAATTCAGCATAATCAAGCGCAGTAGTTTTTGCCATTGAAGCAAGGGCTGTTTTAGTCAAGCTATAAGCAAATGAATTACGCTTGCCAACTAAAGCTTGTTCAGACGAGATTAGAATAATGGCGCCATTTTTATTGGCTTTCATATTTGGCAGCACCGCTTTAATCGCCGCGTAAGCGCCTTTAACATTTAAGTTAAAAAGTTGGTCGAGTGTTGCTTCCGAAGTGTTTTCAATACTCGCCGAATAATGTTTACCGGCATTAGATACTAAGACATCAATATTATGCTGTGAAGTTATGGCGGTAATCGCTTGCTCAACCTGTGATACTTGGCTGACATCGCATTTAATAAAGCGGCCGTAATTGCCTGCTTGAATGTCTAAGTTAAACACTTGGTAGCCTGAGTGTTGAAATAGTTTCGCTATGCTTAAGCCGATCCCTGAGCTGCCGCCTGTTATCACGCACGTTTTTGTCATGTTTTTTATCGTTCTATTATCTTTAGCTGCTGATAGCAATTAATGATACGCGCATGCTCAACCAGTTTCATTAATTTTATTTTCGTGTTAACAAGCATTTAACTGAAAAGTTTTTTATAATAACGGCAATTTAATATTGGGGTAAGAATATGAGAGTTTGCGGTGTAGAATTAAAAGGCAGCGATGCGATAGTAAGTGTGATGTCGTTACAGAATGGTTTGTATGACTTACCTAAAATCCGCGTGCCAAAATTATCGATGGATAACGCCAGTGATGCCGAAGCAATGCGAAAATTTCAATTTGATTTTTCGAAATTAATGTCTGATTACCAAATCGAAAAAGTGGTCATTAAAGGGCGCGCCGTTAAAGGAAAATTTGCTGGCGGTCATGTTGGTTTTAAATTGGAAGCGGCGATCCAACTAATTGCCGAGCTAGAAGTAGAAATTCTTTCAGCAACATTTATTAAAAATGCCTTAGCGAAAAGTTTAGTTAACATCGACTTTCGTGATACAGGTTTGAAAAACTTTCAAGAAACTGCCTTTTTAGCCGCTTTTGCATATTTTGAAGGACAGCGTTTTAAGCCATCAGAGAGTTCAGAAAAATCAAGCCCTTATACTGAAGAATAACACTGAAGAATAATTGTTAATAAAACCAATGCAGCTCTAACCGCAGGCGCTTTAAAAAAAACTGACATTCGTTGTCATTATTTTTAAAGCTGCCTTAATAATTTAACCTCTAAATTATTAACTTGCCTGCGTGGCATTTGAGTTTTAAATATCTATCAGTAATGCTAACGAGTATGTGTTAGTAAAGTATTGTCGCCATTAAGCTTGATGATATCGTTTAGGTTGCTACTTTAGTGTTTTAACAGTCTAACCCTGTACTTGTGTCGGTTAAGCCTGTGACAAGCTATACAGCGACTTAGAATGAAAAGTGTTTAGGTTATTATCTAGCCGGCCAATTTATTCTTTTTAACCTGCCGACTTTATCCGTAGCTTTCACCATAACCATAACCATAACCATAATCACAATCCCAAGACCTTTTTTCCTTGTTTAAAAACTATATCAACGGGAATGTCAGCTTGTGTTAATTTATTCAAATCGCTTTGCAGTTGCGGGCTGATGTTACCCATAGTTTGAAATAAGTTAGTTACTTCCTCGTAATCCCCGTCACCTTGTAAAGTTAGAATTTTTGCCGAAAGTGACTTTATGGCTTTCGCCATATTAGCGACGTTAACGTGATAAAAACCTTGCTCGTCACGTTGAAAGGCTTGTTGCTCAGCAAAATAATTAAAGCGGATCATATTGGCTTTGCCATGGGCGGAGCTTGCGCCAAATCTAACCGAACGAAATATGCCAGCGAGAAACGTGGTGTAATATTCCTCGACAGTGCCTTCTGTGAGCTCACCTTGCTCAATAAGCTGTGAAATCATATGTAGCCCTAAAACATCGGCTTTACCTTCTTCAAGGGCTGATGCATGCTCTTTTAAGGCTTCTCTGACGCTGCCTTTGCCATTGATGGTGTTTTTAATTCCTAAGCCATGGGCAATTTCGTGAAACATCGTATTAGCGAAAAAGGCGTTAAAGTTAATAAACTGTCGTTGTGACTCGGCAATAAGCTGGTCAGCAATCGGCACTAGAATATGATCAAACTTTGCTTGTAAGGCATTTTTTAATTGTAAGCGCCTAGTGCCTTTGCTCAATTGCACCGCTTCATCATTAGGCAAATTGATGGCAATCGTTTTACTGCCAGCATTAGCATGGCCGGCATAATAAAGGACATCGTAGGCGTTTAAATCGGCATTGCTGCCAGGTTGTTCTTGTTTATATTTTTTAGCGACTGGTAAGTCTTTTTGTAGTTGAGGCAATAACTGGGTGTATTTACTGAGCTTTTCACTCCAGCTTTTATCTTTCAGTAAAACATAAGCTTCAAACGCAGCGCGATAACCAAACAACTGATCTTCATAGGTTTCAATCGGGCCGATAACAACATCAATCAAGTTGTTTTTCATCTCCATCCAAGCAATGTCTGAGGCTTGATATTGATCCGTTTTCAGCGCCAGTGCTCTTAAGTTTAAATACTGTGCAAATTCGCTGTCGCTGGCAAGGGTTGCGGCTTTTTCTAAAATAGCGGCTGCACGGTTAAGTTCATCAGCATAAAGCTCAGAGTAGGCGATACTTTGTAACTGGCCATTTTTAGTTTTGATGACTTTTGAATACAAGCCTTTAGGATCGGTAATATCAGCAGATTGAATGTCAGCTTTATTAAAATCGTTTGGATAAAACTGCGCACCTAAGGGTTTTTGTTCAAAGCCGGTGAGAAATACTTGGTTGTTGTTGAGACGATCCCAAGGGCCATAATTAATTTCTGCAAAGTTTCTCGCCTGCAGATCCTTGATACGTTTTAAAAAAGTAGTTTTATTTTGCCCAAATGATTGTTGCCAAAATAAGTCATCCATAATTTCAGCAGCTTCAATTAATAAAACTATCAATTGCTGTTGTTGTTTTGATAATGCCGTTAAATCGACGTTAAGCGGCACTTCTTTATAAATATTAAGGCGTGGCTTTGCTGTTGCAAGTAAAGTGATTGCCGAGGCTGAATCGTCGTCTGCAGGTTGGCAGCTACTTAAAAATAATAATGCGAGTAGTGGAATGATTTTACTGAACATCTTGATAATTACCCTTGTTTAGATGTCAAAAAGAGTAAGGAAAAGTGTTTCATTAAGCAAGGGCTAATGTTTTGGGGCTTGGCTTTGGAGTCGGTAAATTTCAAATAAAAAAAAACCAGCCGAAGCTGGTTTTTTAAAACTAAAACAAAAATTAAAGAGCTTTAATAGCAGCGTTAATACGGCTTTTGCTACGAGCAGCTTTGTTTTTGTGGATAAGACCTTTGCTTGCGTAACGATCTAAGATCGGTGTTGCAGCAGCAAATTCTTTTGTAGCTGTGTCTTTGTCACCGGCTTCAATAGCAGCGATTACTTTTTTAACTAAAGTACGCATCATTGAGCGACGGCTTGCATTATTCTGACGACGCTTTTCTGATTGAACTGCGCGTTTCTTAGCTTGCTTTGAATTAGCCAAGGTGAACTCCTAAAAGTTGATATATATAGCTTAAATTTAAGGCGACGAAATATGCCTTTTTTTCGAAAGATTGTCAAATGCTTTCGTGTTTATTTTCTCAGTTAATCGGGATTTTCTACTTATTTGCAGGTTTAATCAACAATCTTTGTAAAATAATCGAATTTACCTGTTGTGACCGATAATAATTTTAACGTTAAGTTTAGGTTGAGTGCGAGCCGTTTTTCACTGCATAATAAAAGGTATTGATACTACTGCAATTAAATATTTTTTATTGGAATTCCATTGAGTAAAAAACTTATCAAATCAGGTCTAATTGTTACCCTTATGACCTTTATTTCACGTGTGCTTGGTTTAGTTCGAGATGTAGTTATTGCAAATATTATGGGCGCGGGGGCGGCGGCCGATGTTTTTTTCTTTGCCAATAAAATACCTAACTTCTTGCGTCGATTATTTGCCGAGGGCGCTTTTGCCCAAGCGTTTGTGCCGGTACTAAGTGAATATAAACATCAAGATGAACTCGATGGCACAGGCTTAGATCAAACTCGTTTATTGATAGCGCAAGTTGCAGGTACTTTAGGTGTGTTGGTCACCATAATGACATTAATTGGCATGATCGCTTCGCCGGTGTTTGTAATGTTATTTGGTTTTGGCTGGTTTGTTGATTGGCTAAATGATGGGCCGGCAGCGGAAAAATTTGATTTGGCGTCGAGTTTATTAAAAATTACTTTTCCGTATTTATGGTTTGTCTCGTTAACGGCACTTTCTGGCGCGGCGTTAAATACCTTAGGTAAATTTGGCGCGTCGTCGTTTACCCCTGTTTTGCTCAATGTTTGTATTATTTCGATGGCGATTTATGGCGCTGATAGTTTTGATAATCCGGCTTATGCGTTAGCTTGGGGGGTATTTTTAGGTGGTTTAGCGCAGTTTCTGTTTCAAATTCCATTTTTAATTAAAGCGAAAGTGTTAGTTAAACCTAAGTGGGCATGGCATGGGGCAGGGGTTACTAAAATTCGTAAATTAATTGTGCCGGCCTTGTTTGGTGTTTCGGTAACACAAATTAATTTATTGCTTGATACCTTGATTGCCAGTTTTTTAGTGACCGGCTCAATTAGTTGGCTCTATTACGCTGATCGCTTATTGGAGTTTCCGCTTGGTATTTTTGGTATTGGTATTGCCACCGTAATTTTACCGAGCTTGTCAAAACTGCATAGCCAAAAAAGTACTCAAGCTTTTGATAATACTATTGATTGGGCGATTAAAATTGTCTGCTTTTTTGGTTTGCCGGCGCTGGCTGGCCTAATGGTGTTAGCACAGCCGATTATTATGGTGTTATTTATGCGCGGAGAGTTTGATGTAAACGAGGTGACACAAGTCTCTTATGCGTTATTTGCTTACCTTTCGGGCTTAATGAGCTTTATGTTTATCAAGGTTTTAGCGCCGGGCTATTATTCGCGTCAAGATACTAAAACGCCGGTTAAAATAGGCATCATCGCTATGGTTGCAAATATGGTGTTTAATTTAATGTTGGCACCCTTTTTTGGTTATGTCGGCTTAGCGATGGCAACCACAATGTCAGCAACTTTGAACGCCTTTTTGTTATATCGCGGTTTAAAAAGCTTAGGAGTTTATCGCATGTCTTTGTCCGCGAAAGCAGCGATTATTAAGTTGGTGATCTCAGCGTCAGTGATGGCGGCTGTTGTTTGGACGTTGTCGCCAAACTTTGAGCAATGGTTAAGCTTTAGTTTTTTTGAAAGTGTCTGGCGCCTAAGTCTTTATATCACTGCAGGCGTTATTTCATTTTTTGCTTTTGCCTTGTTAACGGGTATTCGTCCAAGCGATTTAAAAGTTAAAGTGGTGGGTTAAACCCATAACTAAATTTTAAATTGTTCAGTTTTATTCGGTGAAATTTATCTTTGAAGTTCAATTTATCAACAATTAAACAGAAATTTTCGTTAAATTGTTTAACGTTGCTGATTCTTCTTGACGAGTAATATATAATCCGTCGGTTTTTTATCCGATATTATTTGATATTTGGGTGCCAATTAATTTGATTTTTATAATGCAGGGTTAGTTTGTAAATGCAGCTTGTTCGAGGTCTTCAAAATATACAGCCAACCGATCACGGTTGCGTATTGACGATTGGTAACTTTGATGGGGTGCATTTAGGTCACAAACGTGTGTTAGAAGCCCTAGTCGAGCAAGCTCGTCAGTTGAATACTGTTGCCGCCGTGATGGTGTTTGAA
Source organism: Thalassotalea sp. (assembly GCA_051251725.1). Taxonomy (GTDB): domain Bacteria; phylum Pseudomonadota; class Gammaproteobacteria; order Enterobacterales; family Alteromonadaceae; genus JALZUE01. The sequence goes on from JBPOFN010000034.1 coordinate 19,638, forward strand.
CCGCAGCCGCAAGAAGTATTTGCAAAAGAAAACTCGCCAGCAAGGCTAACCCGATTACGTGACAAATATAACTTATTGCAAAAATTAGGTGTGCAGCGCTTAATTTGTGTCAATTTTAATGAAGAGTTTGCGCGTCAGTCAGCTGAACAGTTTATCGAAAAATTGTTAGTGAATAAGCTCGGTATTAAACATTTAATCATTGGTGATGATTTTCGTTTTGGCCAAAATCGCATCGGTGATTTCACTATGTTAAATGCTTATGGCCAGCGTTTTAACTTTGCTGTGACCGACACAAAAAGTTATAAAATGTCGGATTGCCGCATTAGCAGCACAGAAATTCGTAAAGCATTAGAAAAAGACGACTTAACTACGGCAGAAGCTATGTTAGGTCGGCCATATGCGATTACTGGCCGGGTAATACATGGCGAAAAAAATGGTCGGAAATTTGGTTTTCCAACGGCGAATGTTTTATTAAAACGTTTGGTATCACCGGTGGCCGGTGTTTATGCCGTTAGCGTAATGATTAATCAGCAGCAACATTATGGTGTTGCAAATATTGGCTGCCGACCAACCTTACATGGTATTCGCCAGCAATTAGAAGTACATATTTTTGACTTCAATCAAAACCTTTATGGCCAACAGATTGAAGTGACAATGTTGAAAAAGATCCGAGCTGAAAAGAAGTTTGAGTCAATTGATGCATTAATTAGCCAGATACAAAAAGATAGTGAGCAAGCTCGATTATTTATTAACAAACTCTAACAGTTTGTCATAAATAATTAAGCCACAAACGATTAACTATAACGGATAATGATTGAAATGAGTGATTACAAACATACGTTGAATTTGCCTGATACGACATTTGCTATGAAAGGCAATATGGCGAATCGTGAACCACAAATGTTAAAAGCGTGGGCAGAAAAAGATCTTTATGGCCAAATTAGAGCGGCTAAAAAAGGTAAAAAATCATTCATTTTGCATGACGGCCCTCCGTACGCCAATGGTGATATTCATATTGGTCATGCGGTAAATAAAATTCTTAAAGATATTATTGTTAAGTCAAAAACCTTATCTGATTTCAATGCGCCATACGTGCCAGGCTGGGATTGTCATGGTTTACCGATTGAATTAATGGTTGAGAAAAAAGTTGGCAAGCCAGGCCATAAAGTTTCGGCCAGTGTTTTTCGCGAAAAATGTCGCGAATATGCAGCGAAACAAGTTGCCGGCCAGCGTGAAGACTTTAAGCGTTTAGGTGTGTTTGCTGATTGGGAAAATCCTTACCGGACCATGGACTTTGGGACCGAAGCGAATATTATTCGTTCTTTAGGTAAAATTGCTGAAAACGGCCATTTACATCAAGGTTTCAAACCTGTGCATTGGTGTACAGATTGTGGTTCTTCTTTGGCGGAAGCAGAAGTTGAATACAAAGACAAACAATCGCCAGCCATCGATGTCAAGTTTACCGCCGTCGATCAAAACATTGCGGATAAATTTGATCACCCTGAAAATCATCAAGGTGAAGGTGCTATTTCTGCCGTTATCTGGACCACTACTCCTTGGACACTGCCAGCTAACCGCGCTGTTGCAGTGCATGCTGACGTTGAATACACCTTAGTACAATGTCAAACAGAGCAAGGGCAAGAACGCTTTATTTTAGCTTCTGATTTAGTCGCCTCATGTATGGACAGATTTGGTATTGATAAATATCATGCCTTAGGTTTTTGTAAAGGTGCTGATTTAGAATTAGCACAACTTAAACACCCGTTTTATGACTTTACCGTGCCAATGATTTTAGGTGAACACGTTACTACCGATTCTGGTACTGGTTGTGTCCATACAGCGCCAGGTCATGGTGTAGAAGATTTTGTCGTTGGTAAACTTTATAACTTAGAAGTGGCTAACCCTGTTGGCGCTAACGGTGTTTATCTAGAAGACACTGAATTATTTGCCGGCCAGCATGTCTTTAAAGCGAATGCCAGTGTTGTTGAAACCTTAAAAGAGCAGGGCACATTAGTACATCACCACGCCTTAGAACATTCTTATCCGCATTGCTGGCGTCACAAAACACCATTGATTTTCCGTGCCACGCCGCAGTGGTTTATCAGCATGGACAACAAAGGTTTACGTCAAGATTCATTAAACGAAATTGAAAAAACCCAGTGGATCCCTGATTGGGGTCAACGCCGTATCGAATCTATGGTCGAAGGTCGTCCAGATTGGTGTATCTCACGTCAAAGAACGTGGGGCGTGCCAATGGCTTTATTTATTCATCAAGATACCGGCGCTTTGCATCCGCGTAGCATTGAATTGATTGAAGAAGTCGCCAAGCGAGTAGAACAATCAGGTATTCAAGCTTGGTTTGATTTAGAAGCACAAGAATTAATTGGTGATGACGCGAAAGAGTACATCAAGGTTCCTGATACGTTAGATGTTTGGTTTGACTCTGGTACCACCCATTATTCTGTTATTGCTGCCCGTGAAGAATTTGATGGCATCGCTGATTTATACCTTGAAGGTTCAGATCAACATCGCGGCTGGTTTATGTCGTCAATGATGTCTTCTGTTGCCATGAATGGTAAAGCGCCATACAAACAAGTGTTAACTCATGGTTTTGTCGTTGACGCTAAAGGTCATAAAATGTCTAAGTCGTTAGGCAATGTCATCACACCAAAAGAAATTACCAATAACTTAGGTGCTGATATTCTACGTTTATGGACTGCGTCAGTAAATTACACGCAAGAGATTACCGCAGGTGATGAAATATTTAAGCGCCAAGCAGATGCTTATCGCCGTATTCGTAACACCTCGCGTTTCTTATTATCTAACCTTAATGGTTTTGAACCAGCGCAGCACCAAGTGGCGTTTGATGACTTAATCGCGTTAGATAAATGGATTGTTGGCCGTGCAGCTCAATTACAGCAAGAAATTATCACCGCTTATGATGAGTATGAATTTCATCAAGTGGTGCATAAGTTAATGAACTTCTGTACGACTGAGCTTGGCGGATTTTATTTAGATATTATTAAAGATCGTCAGTACACAGCCAAAAATGACAGTGTTGCTCGTCGTTCATGTCAAACGGCGATGTACATTATTGCCGAAGCTATGACGCGTTGGATGGCACCAATTTTATCTTTCACCGCCCAAGAAATTTGGCAAGCTTTACCAGCACCAGTTGGCGAAGCGCGTGATGAATTTGTTTTTACCGGTGTTTGGTTTGACGGTTTAAGTACTGCTGAAAATAGTGATGAATTAAATAATGATTTTTGGGCGCAGTTATTAACTGTTCGCGCCGAAGTCAACAAAGCGTTAGAGCTTGCACGCAAAGAGAAACAAGTAGGTAAAGCACTTGAAGCGCAAGTAACTCTTTATGCAACTCAAGACTTAGCGAAAAACTTAACTGCGTTAGGAGAAGAGTTACGTTTTGTTTTAATTACCTCAGCTGCCGCTGTGGAAGTAGTAACGAGCGCACCAGATGATGCACAAGCAACTGAAGTCGAAGGGCTTTGGTTAAAAGTAGCACCTGCAAATGGTACTAAATGTGATCGCTGTTGGCATGTCACTGAAGATGTAGGTGCCAGCGAAGTGCATCCATTATTATGCGGCCGCTGTATTACTAATGTTGATGGCGAAGGTGAAACACGATCGTTTGCTTAAACGTTCGTTTTAACGTGGTAAATATTTAAAAATGAAACTTACTTTTAAAGAATCCGGTTTAACTTGGCTTTGGCTAACTGCTGTTTTTTTGATCCTAGATCAAATTACTAAACAATGGGTGGCACAAAGCTTTGATTATCGAGAAACCGTAGCGGTAATGCCGTTTTTCAATTTAACTTATGTTCATAACCCTGGGGCTGCGTTTAGCTTTTTAGCAGATCAGCCCGGTTGGCAACGTTGGTTTTTCACGGCTATTGCAAGTATTGCTAGTATCGTTTTTGTCGTTTGGTTAGCTAAAACTCCGAAAAGCAATAAAATATTATCTGTCGGATTTTCGTTAATGTTAAGTGGCGCCTTAGGTAACTTGATTGACCGTGTGTTATTTGGCTACGTAATTGATTTTTTAGATTTTTATGTCGGTAGTTCGCACTGGCCTGCATTTAATGTCGCGGATAGTGTGATTTTAATTGGCGCAGGTTTAATGATTTTAGATTCATTTAAATCAGATGATACTGAAAAATCAACAGACTCAGATAAAGCTAAAAAGTCAGCTTAATTAAACTAAGCACTGCTCAATTAACTAAATTTAACAGAGTTGCGCTAACTTAATGTTAGCGACTCGGTAGAGAAATAATATGACCAAGGTTATAGCACCAGACTCAACGATAATTGTCCATATCACCATGAAGCTAGCCGATGGCTCAGCGGCAGATAGTACAAAAGTAAATAATAAACCGGCTAAAATTATTATGGGCGATGAAAGTATTTCACCTGCCTTTGAAGCGCAAATATTAGGTTTGGCGGTCGGCGACTCAAAAGAATTTACCCTGCAAGCTGTTGATGCTTTTGGTGAAACGAACCCTGACAATCTTCATTATGTTGATGCCGATAAGTTTTCACTCGAAGTACCTGCTAAAATCGGTAATATTGTTACCTTTACCCAGCCTGGTGGTATTGAATTACCAGGAATGATCAAAGAAGTTTCAGGCTCGTCAGTAACGGTTGATTTTAATCACCCATTGGCTGGGCAAGCGGTCACTTTTGTTATTGATGTGGTAGAAATTAACTAGTTGGTACTTAATAATTTACTAGCAATTTAATCATCATCTTAGTCAAATAACCGAACTAGATAACTAATCAACGAATAAACAGAGTAACACCATGGATATTATTTTAGCGAACCCTCGAGGTTTTTGTGCCGGCGTCGATAGAGCAATTAGCATTGTTGATCGTGCATTAGATTTATTCGATGCTCCTATTTATGTTCGTCACGAAGTCGTTCATAACAAGTTTGTGGTTAATGGCTTAAAAGATCGCGGTGCGGTATTTGTTGATGAACTGCATGAAGTGCCTGACGACTGTACGGTTATTTTTAGTGCCCATGGCGTTTCGAAAGCAGTTAGAAATCAAGCTAAAGAGCGCGGCTTAAAAGTTTTTGATGCTACTTGTCCTTTAGTGACTAAAGTCCATATGGAAGTATCACGCGCGAGCCGAAAAAATACTGAATGTGTGTTGATTGGCCACGCCGGACACCCTGAAGTCGAAGGCACTATGGGGCAATATGAAAGCCTTGAAGGTGGTATTTATTTAGTTGAATCGGCTGAAGATGTTGCCGTTTTACAAGTGAAAAATGCTGATGAGCTTTATTTTTGTAGTCAAACTACTTTGTCAGTAGATGATACCAGTGATGTTATCGACGCATTACAGAAAAAATTCCCTAATATCAAAGGGCCACGTAAAGACGATATCTGTTACGCGACACAAAATCGTCAAGATGCAGTGCGATCAATTGCTTCGCAAGTCGATTTATTATTGGTCGTTGGCGCTAAAAATAGCTCTAATTCGAATCGTTTAAGAGAGCTCGCGGAAAAGATTGGCACAACCTCTCATCTTATTGATACCGCTGATAATATTGAAGATAGCTGGTTGCAAGGTGTTGAGCGTGTAGGCGTTACCGCGGGGGCTTCAGCGCCTGAAGTCTTAGTTAAACAAGTTATCGCTAAGCTAAAGGAGAAAGGCGGTAAAGAAGCGGTTGAACACCCAGGCAGAGAAGAAAATATTGTATTTTCCCTACCAATTGAATTACGCTGATAGATACAAGATACAAGATACAAGATACAAAACCGTGTTGGCTAGAGCAATACGGTTTTTTACTTTTATATTTTTGTATATGCATGGTTAAATATTTCTATAAGAAAGCTACCCTTGTTACCAACAAGCCGGGGGTGATTTAGTCGCGGTTTGATTGATGGTTAGTTCAGTACAGCCAGTATCTTTAATTTGCGATGTACCAGTCTTAGCTGTTGCTTTAATAGTAAAAGCAGATGCTGAAGTACCCGAAATAGCAAAACTATAATATTCACTGCTTGGTAACTTAACATCATTACTGTCGCTGCCAGTCGCTGAGGCATAAGCGGCATTAATCATTCTAAAATTCTCTTGTTCTAAAGCCATGCTTGTTAAACCGGCATGAGCATCTGCACGTCGACTTTTTCTTACCGCTTCTTGGTAAGATGGAATTGCAATTGTGCTCAGTATGCCAATTATTGCAATCGCAACCAATAGCTCTACTAGGGTAAATCCTGCTGCTTTTTTGTACATTTTTTCCATTTTATTTGTACTCTTTAGTTCACAAACGCTTAGCTTACTATATACTGAATCAAGTAAAGTTGTAATTGTGAAATGGGATGTTATGCAATTTATACAAAGGAACGCCTCTAAATACAAGGGTTTTACCCTTATTGAACTAATGGTTGTTGTAGCATTAGTGGGAATATTTGCGACTATCGCTATTCCTTCCTTTCTTGAGTCATTCGAACGAAAACGGTTAGAAAGTGTTGGTGACAACACGAACTACTTCTTTAAACTAGCTCGTTCAGAAGCCGCTAAAAAAAATCGCGATATTCTTATTTATATCACCAAAAGCTCAGCGACCAGTTGGTGCATAGGTATGAGTGGTGATGATGAGGATGGGGATAATATATCAGACGAGTGCGACTGCACTAGTAGTACTAAACTATGCACTGTTGATGAAATAGAAAGAGTGATCTCAAGCACTGATTACAAAGATGTTTCCTTTGACAGTTTAACATTCAATGATAACAAAGTATCAATTGGCTCAACCCGTGGGCGCTCTGATGCTGGTCAGCTAAATTTTTCAGTTTCTTCTGGTGGTACTAAAAAAGATTTAAAAATTAAACGTAGCAAAATGGGCCGAGTAATCGTTTGCTCACCGTCCGGTAATAGCTTGAGGTTTGAAAAATGTACCAGCTAACAAGACGTCCCTCAAAGCAATTAGGAATTGGACTTTCTGAATTTATAATCGGCATATCTCTTAGTTTAGCTGCTATTTTAGCAGTCACTTCCATCTATATCACAAGTTTTACCATAGATACGAAAACAATACGTTTTTCAAGGTTGATGGATGAAGTTAATGCTATTCAAGTATTACTCGTTGAAGATATTAAAAGAGCGGGATATGTAAATAATTCAGAAGATTTAATTTCAGTAGAATTTCTCCCAACGAATACAAGTCGGTGTTTACCTGACACTTCAGGCTGTTCTGATATTAACTTTAGAGATATTACAATCGCTCAATATGGCAGCGAAGCGGCTAATAGTTGTATTTTATTTGCCTACGACTATAACGATGATGGCGTCTTTGATGATGGAATATTAAATACCAGTGAAGAATTTGGTTATCGTTTAAATGATGGTGCTTTAGAGGTTCGTCAAGGAGGTAACAGTTGTACCATTGGCGGCTGGGAGGATTTAACAGATACTAACTTTGTCACCATTAGTGAGCTAGTGTTTACTTGTCAGAAAGAAGCCTTGGAAGTTGATGGAACCAAAAAGCTCGATGGCTCAGGAGCGGTTGTTATTGAAGACTGTACTGTTGCCAATTTACCACCTCCGGCTCCGGCTGGCGGTTCAGTAGTGGTAACCATTGGCCTCTCATTTGTTGCCACTTTAGTGGATGATCCAAGTGTTTCCTTATCAACATCAGAAACAGTGACGGTGAGAAATGCATTCTATAATTAAACCATTTAAAAGCAAAAAGCTTAGCCGAGGCGTGATAACTATCACGGTATCTTTACTGTTGTTAGGACTTTCACTGATTGGCGCACTCTATACCGTAAAAACTAAGTTGTTAGACATTAGAATTGCCAATAGTGAATTAAGAAAAAATCAGGCGGTAATTTCAGCTGAAGCCGGTTTACAGCGAGGTATAGCACAATTAGATGTACTACCAGCAACCACTACTTCACTTGTTGATGAAAAAGTAGATGAAAATCAATATACAGTCGATTTTACACCCATATTAGATGCATTTGGCGTGAATGTGGGCCACCCAAATTGGGACAATGATCGCATAGTTACCATAACCTCTACGGGGATCAGTGATGACTCAACCGGTATTAAAGTAATGGAGCAAAAAGTCTGGATTCATCCGATTGCTAGAAGTGTTCCAGACTCAGCGATGACAATTGATGGCACTATCGAAGTTGGTGGTAACTTTCGTATAGGAGCTGCGCCTAATGGCGGCGGTTTAGGTGTGCCTTTGTCTGTGTGGTCTAACAATGCAGCTGCAGTAACTGGTAGTGGCGATACTTGTGGCCTAGAAGAGTTTGATAATAACGAGTGTGGAACATTTAGTTACTCAGATAAAACTAACCGTGGTGATGACATTTTTCTTGATGATTTAGTCTCAGCTGGAGGAACTTTTCCCGATGACCTATTTGAACATACTTTTGGTGTGCCAAGAGACGAGTTTCAATCAATAAAAGATCAAGCAACTATGGTGGTGGCAAATTGTAATTCATTAAGTGCGGCTAGCACTGGATTAATTTGGGTCACGGGCGATTGTGATACGCCGAGTGTTATTGGTACAACAGCAGCGCCCGCGTTTATTGTGTTAGAAAATGCAAATTTAAAAATGAATGCGAATGATACTGTCAATGGCGTGATTTATACGTTTGATGCTCCTGGCAATGCTGGTGGTGGTGAAGTGCAAATGAATGGGGGCGCGAAATTATTTGGTGCTTTTATTTCGGATCATAGTATTGGTAAAGTCAACGGGACTTATGATTTACGTTATTCGCCTGATGTACTTGAGAATATTGTTAACGGTTCTAATTCTGTGTTTATGAGAGTAGAAATTATTCCTGGCAGTTGGAAAGATTTTTAAGCGGAGGTAGTAATGAAACGCATAAAATCGAATACCTATAAAAGAAAGGGGTTAGGCTTTAGCCTAATTGAAGTTTTGGTTGGTGTCGCTATTGCGGCAGTAGGCGTAGTTGGTGTTGTTGAGCTTCAAAAGAAGTTTATTACTTCAGGAAATGAAGTAAACGCTCGGGCTATTGCTATGCAACTTATTCGAGAAAAATTTGATGCAGTGAAAGCCGTTGATGATTTTACAACAATTGCAGCGTCAACATCGACAGTAGACAAAAGTAACTATAACTTTACTCGCTCGGCAGCAGCTACTGACTATTATTATGATAGTGGCTCAGGCGCTTGGGGTAATACCTCAACAAGTACTAATCGTTTATCAGGTAAATCATTAAAGGTTACTGTTGCTTGGACTGATATTAAAGGTAATCGCCAATCTATTTATCAAACCCAATTTTTTTCAAAAATATCGCTACATGATAGTGATTCAAGTACCAATGATATTGGCGATAAAACGACGCCTAAAGTCCCGTTTGATGCCAACCAAACGCCTGAAAGTCCGCCTATAGAATTAATTGATGATTCTTTTGTTTATGAAGGTGTTGGTAATAGTAAAGAAACTTCTAAGCCAATACCGACAGTGTATGGTTTTGAAGATAATAATGTTATTCAATTTGAAACTGCGGTTTATGATCCTAGCTCAGATACACAAACATTAGAAGATTTTGCTACGGTAAATTGCTCATGTACCCATAACGGCACTGGTTCAGGCGCTGCGCCCACCACTTATCGAATATCTGATGATGGTGGTAGTCTTGTTAATGATGAAACATCAGGTGAAATGGTCACTAAAGCTGTAGGTACAGCCGTTGGTTCTAAACAGCCTGCTTTATGTGATACTTGTTGCCGAGATCACCATGACAGCACTAGCGTGACGACAAAATATTCGTCACTTTCTTCTCCATCTGTTAATCATTCGCATTATAACGCTGGCTTAGATGAGTCGAATTCAGGTAGTTATATTGAAGCATGTCGGTTACGTCGTGTTGACGGTTTTTACAAAGTGGTACCCGATTGGAATTTAATCGATGTGGTGGTGATGCCAATTAGTTATTTTAATTCACCCGCTAATGTTAATGAATATGTTGGTTATGTAAAAAGTATTGTTAAGTCTTATATGTTAGGTAATGCTTTACCTACCGAAGACGAAAAATTAACCTTATTGCCTAATCGCGATTTAACCATAGCACCAGGAGCGCAACAGCTAATTGCCCGTGGAATTTATGTTGATACCGCATCGTTAAATTCTACTGATCTGGCAACCATTAAAGGTTATGTTTCAACTAAAGCCAATTGGTTGGAGTATGTGCCCTTTTATGAAGTTAATTTATCTTTATTCGGCTCGTGGGCAAGTGCAAATGAAAGCGCTGTAACGGTGACAAATGAAGATATTAATACCATTGTTGATGTTGATAATAATTATTACGGCACCTATTCGAGGGGGCGAATTAATGCTTTGTCTGTTGTTGATAGCTCTGAAGTAAGTGTTTCAGTTTTTCCTGATAATACTGGCGTTACTGGTACTGCTCAGATAGCTCCTTCGATCACACCATTAAATGACTCTATAAATGTTGTTGTGGATAATAACTCTGGCGGGGGCATAGGTGCTTCTACGTATAGCTTGACTATTGAAATTAATTGTCTCGCTTTTAACAATAAAGGGGTTTTAGCAGCGTGTAAAAATGCCGATAGTGAAGGGGTTAATTTTTCTATTATTTCTTCGACATCAATTAGTTGTGTTTATTCCCCGCAACGAGGCAGTAGTACAGCATTTTTAGGTTGTAGCGCGGTACCGGAAAATTGGAGTGGGGTAATTAAATTATCTAATGCCGGCTTTACCTTTGCACAAAGTGATTATATTTATAGCGCTATTTCAACTGATACAACTGACTCAGCCCAAATGTCAGAAAATCCTTAATTAAGTTAAAGCCTTCCTCTTTATTATTAAATAATTAAAGAGGAAGGCATAGCTGCTTTAATACTAATACTAATCGTAAATGGTTGGAATTGCAGCACGCTTATGTTGAGTGCGTAAGTAAATATTAACTATCTTATCGTTAACCGCTTGTGTAACAGTTTTCCCTTCAAGAAAATCATCAAGCTCGTCATAAGAAAGTCCTAACGCATCTTCATCTTTTTTACCGGGATCTAATTCTTCAAGATCAGCCGTTGGTGCTTTGTTGATTAATAAATCTGGCGCACCTAACTTTTGTGCTAACGCGCGTACTTGGCGTTTTGACAAGCCAAATAAAGGCGCTAAATCACAGGCGCCATCGCCCCATTTAGTGAAAAATCCGGTAATGTTTTCTGCTGAATGATCTGTGCCTAAAACTAAGCCACCAACAATACCAGCGATATGATATTGCGCTACCATACGGGTTCGAGCTTTAACATTACCTTTTGAAAAGTCAATTTTGGCTTTATCGGCGGTTAACAATGATTGCTCAGCAAGTGCTTTCAAGGTTTCCTGATGAATACCGTCAGCGCCGGCTTGAATATTGGTACTTACCGACACCGTTGGCTGAATAAAGCTTAAAGCAAGTTGGGCATCGTCTTCGTCCGCTTGCACATCAAAAGGTAAACGAACGGCGATAAACTTGTAACTGTTACTAGGGTCAGCTTGATTCAGTTCATCAATTGCCAGCTGCGCTAAACGGCCGCAGGTTGATGAATCAACACCACCGCTAATACCTAAAACGAGGTTTTTAAGCCCTGATGCAGTAAGTTGTTGTTTGATAAAATTAACGCGGCGGTTAATTTCAACATCAACATCAATAGCTGGTAATACTTTCATTTCGGCGATGATAGCACTTGAATCCATGAGTCTTCCCTTGAGAATATTTTACAAATTGAAACTTTTCTGTAGTTTACCGAAAAGGCTATTTTATTGATATACCCTAGGGTCTGTTGATCTTTGTTTATATTTTCAGCAATAGGCTATTTTTAGTGATAGCAAAGCAGAATGAACGTTGTTTGGTTATTCCAAATGAGTGAAATTCTAATGCAGCTAGCGCAAAAAATAGCCATTGCCCTGTGGGCTGAGGCTAAAATCGCTTTACTGGGCGTTAAAAATTATTAGTTTAGATGTCTAAACGACATAATTTCAACCTTGATTAAAACGGTTTTATCTCTCAGCTGAATTATTAAACAAAGATAAACAGACCCTAATAGGGCATTTAAAAAACGGTTTATATTGATTTATTATATTTAAGTCTTTAACTTTAATAGGTAAATAAAATAATGGAATATATTAAACGCTAATTACCAATGTTGAAGATGTGGTCTAGCGGGCTTAATGTTCTACGGTGATCAAAATATAGCAGCGTGGTGAAAAATGAAAAAAATCGAAGCAATTATAAAACCGTTTAAAATGGATGATGTTCGTGAAGCTCTTAGTGAGATTGGGATCACAGGTATGACGTTATCTGAAGTCAAAGGTTTTGGCCGTCAAAAAGGGCATACCGAACTATATCGAGGTGCTGAATATCAAGTTGATTTTTTACCGAAAGTAAAACTAGAAATAGTTGTTGCTACGGAAGTTGTTGATCAATGTATTGAAGCTATTTTAGCATCGGCCAATACTAAAAAAATAGGTGATGGTAAAATATTTGTTACTGATGTTGAGCGCGTGATCAGAATTAGAACGGGTGAAGAAAACGAATCTGCTATCTAAACTAATTTAACACGGCGGAGCTGATCGTAAATTGTAGATAAAATACCGCTCGAAAATTAGACATAAAAAAAGCCTAATTTAATTAGGCTTTTTTGTCTCGATAACTTTATATCATTAATTTTAGCCAAGATAACTTTTAACTTGGCTGTAATGCGAACAAACGGTTATCGAAGTAATTTGTTTTTAGGGTAATTAACCGCCATTACTTGTTTGGCATTTGTAAGTAAGTCGTTTAAACCTAACTGGCTGTAACACTCGATCATAATTTCAAGAGCTTCTTCCATTTCAGCGATAGGGGCAAAATATTCTACAATATAGCGGCCTCTATTAGCAGCGGAAGCCCAAGCTTCACGTTTCATATAATAACGTGCTACTTTAATTTCGTATTGCGCTAAACGCGATTTAATCCCTACCATACGCTGACGTGCATCAGCCGCATATTTGCTTTCAGGGAAATCCGATAAAATAGTTTTAAAATCATTAAAGGCATTTAACGCCGGCTTAGGATCTCTATCGGTGCGGTCAATCCCGGCAAATTCTTGAAAGAGATTTTTTTCTTCTGATAAACGAATCAAGCCGCGCATATAATAAACATAATCAATGCTTGGATGATCAGGGTTAAGCTTTAAAAAACGCTCTGTTAAAGCAACGCCTTGGGCAGTATCGCCGCTTTTATAATAAGCGTAAATTAAATCAAGTTGCACTTGATGAGAAATAGGGCCATAAGGAAAACGAGAGTCTATGGCTGATAACACTTGAATCGCTTTTTGATACATCCCTTTATCGAGATGGCTGCGGGCTTCAACAAATAAAGATTGAGCTGAGCGATCTGGTACTTTCTCAATATCATCTCCCGTAGAAGAACATGCTGATAAGCCTAATACGAGGGCGATTAATAGTACTTTAGTAGTCAAATTTTCCATAAATGTCAGAATCACTGCTTTGTTTTCGTTAAAATAAATATGAAACCCAAGGTATAAGGGGTAAAATAACTCAGGCATTCTAACCTAGCAAACCTGCCTTGCACAGAGTTTTCTGTAACATGGTATTAATGAGAATTTAATGGCTGAAATTATTCAACACACCGACCTTGTCCCAGAATCTTGTATGGGCAAACGTTTAGACCAAGCAATAGCAGAAATGTTTCCAGATTATTCCAGATCGCGATTAAAAGATTGGATATTAGACGGTAAAGTTACCGTTGACGGTAATATTATCACCAAAGCACGAGATAAAGTTTATGGTGGCGAAAGTATAACGATTGACGCCGAAGTAGAAGCAGAAATTCGCTTTGAAGCACAAAATATCCCATTGACTATTGTTTATGAAGACGACGATATTTTAGTGATCAACAAACCTGCGGGTTTAGTAGTTCACCCAGGGGCAGGCAATCCTGACGGCACGGTGTTAAACGCCTTATTACATTATTGTCCACAACTTGATGTGGTTCCGCGTGCAGGTATTGTGCATCGATTAGATAAAGATACAACCGGATTAATGGTAGTGGCGAAAACAATCGCGGCCCAAACTAATTTGGTTGAAGCATTACAATTACGTGAAATTACCCGTGAATACGAAGCAGTAGCTAACGGTATTATGACCGCCGGTGGTGTTGTAGATGAGCCTATTGGTCGTCATAGCACTAAGCGTACTCATATGGCCGTATCGCCATTTGGTCGCCCGTCAGTGACTCATTATCGGGTAATGGAAAAATATCGTTTACACACGCGTTTACGTTTGCGTTTAGAAACGGGCCGTACTCATCAAATTCGTGTGCATATGTCGCATATTACTCATCCGCTTGTTGGCGATCAGGTTTATGGCGGTCGTCCGCGTCCACCTAAAAATGCTTCGCCAGAATTATTAGATTATATTCGTAGCTTTAAACGCCAGGCGCTACATGCGGCAATGTTATCGTTATTTCATCCAATTACTGGTGAAGAAATGACATGGCGTGCAGAAGCACCTGATGATTTCAAAAAATTGGTTACCTTGTTACAAGCTGATAACAAACTTAACGCTGTTGAAGAATACTAAGCAAGCTATTCAATCAATAAACTGGCCAAGCAAACATATCTTGGCCATTTCTACTACTCGTCATGCTTTTGTAGCTCAGCCAAGCAGCCAAAATCCGTACAACGATTTTAATTTAGGGTTACATGTTGGCGACGATAACAAGCAAGTACTAAAAAATCGTCATAATCTTAGCCAAGTGCTACCGAGCAATACTCAAATTCAATGGTTAGAACAAGTTCATGGTAGCGATGTTCATATTGCCAAAACTGTCAGTGTTTTACCGGTAACGGCTGACGCTGCTTATTCGCAAGCCCATAATATTGCGCTAGCGATCATGACAGCTGATTGTTTACCGATATTAGTAAGCTCGGCAAATGGTGAAGAAATTGCCGCTATTCACGGTGGCTGGCGACCGATAGCACAAAATATTATTCACAAAACCTTACAGCATTTTAATAGTAAGCCTGAACAGCTTGTTGCTTGGTTGGGCCCGTGTATTGGCGCAACAGCATTTGAAGTTGGCCAAGATGTTTATGATATTTTTATCGCCATTAATAAGCAGTTTTCTTCAGCTTTTATCCCCGCTAAGCACTCATCACATTATTATTGCGATCTTGCCTTTATTGCAAAATTACAATTACGCCAACTCGGCGTTACTAAGATCATAGAAAATAACGATTGTACCTTTAACAATCCAGAACATTACTTTTCTTATCGACGCGACAATATTACCGGCCGCATGGCTTCAGTTATTTGTCGGCTGTAAGCTATAAATTTTGGTGAATTGTCTTAGGTAATTCAATTTGCGGCAAAGTTTATTGTTCACTACAGTTGAATTATCAAAAAAACATCCCTATCTCATAAGTAGAATATTCGTAAGACCAGTAATATGGCAGTAGGAGATTAACATGCGTTTAGACCGTTTTACCCAAGCTTTTCAAATAGCGATATCTGATGCACAAACCATTGCATTAGGTAAAGATCACCAATTTATTGAACCCTCTCATATTATGATGGCATTGCTGAATCAAAATCAAAGTTCAGTGATCCCATTATTAAAAAGTGCAGGGGTCGACCTTTATACTTTACGTAAAAAAGTTGAAGCGACACTAGATGAATTAGCCAAAGTTGAAGGTGCCGGTGGTGATGTTCAACTATCAGCCGCAACGGGTAATTTACTCAATTTATGTGATAAATTTGCCCAAAAAATGGGTGACAGCTTTATATCATCGGAATTATTTATTCTGGTCGCATTACAAGATAAAGGCGCTTTAGGGCAAACACTTAAATCTTTAGGGGCATCAGAGCAG
This sequence comes from Thalassotalea sp., assembly GCA_051251725.1. GTDB lineage: Bacteria > Pseudomonadota > Gammaproteobacteria > Enterobacterales > Alteromonadaceae > JALZUE01. The sequence goes on from JBPOFN010000034.1 coordinate 35,526, forward strand.
CGGATAAAAGATGGCATTGAACATATTCGCGGCGGTAAAAAAGTCGATGATCAAAATGCTGAAGAAAAGCGTCAAGCGCTGGAAAAGTTCACCATAGATCTAACTGAACGTGCTGAGCAAGGTAAACTTGATCCGGTGATCGGTCGTGATGATGAAATTCGCCGAACCATTCAAGTATTACAGCGCAGAACCAAAAATAATCCGGTTTTAATTGGCCAACCAGGGGTGGGTAAAACCGCAATAGCTGAAGGGCTTGCCCAACGTATTATTAATGGTGAAGTACCAGAAGGCTTAAAAAACAAAAGAGTTTTATCACTCGATATGGGCTCACTGGTTGCAGGCGCTAAATATCGCGGCGAATTTGAAGAACGTTTAAAATCGGTATTAAGTGAACTTGCACAATTAGAAGGGCAAGTGATCTTATTCATTGATGAATTACATACCATGGTAGGTGCTGGTAAAGGTGACGGCGCCATGGATGCTGGCAACATGTTAAAACCCGCGTTAGCACGTGGTGATTTACATTGTGTAGGCGCTACCACGTTAGATGAATATCGCCAATATATTGAAAAAGATGCAGCTTTAGAACGCCGTTTTCAAAAAGTATTAATCGACGAACCTAGCGTTGAAGATACTATTGCTATTCTACGCGGTTTAAAAGAGCGCTACGAGCTGCATCATAATGTTGAAATAACTGATCCGGCGATTGTTGCGGCAGCGACTATGTCGCACCGTTATATTAGTGATCGCCAATTACCAGATAAAGCGATTGATTTAATTGATGAAGCGGCCTCTAGTATTCGCTTACAAATGGACTCTAAACCGGAAGATCTTGATAAACTTGAACGCCGATTAATTCAGCTTAAGCTTGAACAAAAATCTTTAGAGTTACAAAAAGATGCCTCATCACAGTCTCGTTTAGCATTAATTGAACAAGAAATAGCAGAAAAGCAAAAACATTATAATGAGCTTGATGAAATTTGGACCACTGAAAAAGCCGCGTTACATGGCTCTCAAACGATTAAAGAAGAGTTAGACCAAGCGCGTAAACAGTTGGAAGTGGAATCACGTTCGGGTAATTTAAATGCGATGGCTGAATTACAATACAGCCGTATTCCTTCATTAGAGAAACAGCTCGATCTTGCTAGCCAAGCAGAAATGCAAGAAATGACCTTGTTGAAAAACAAAGTAACTGATGTTGAAATTGCAGATGTATTAAGCCGCGCGACCGGCATTCCCGTTGCGAAAATGTTAGAGCAAGAGCGAGACAAACTGCTAGCGATGGAGTCTGTGTTGCATAGCCGTGTTATTGGCCAGTCAGAAGCGGTTTCTGCTGTTTGTCACGCGATTAGACGTTCACGTGCAGGCTTGTCTGATCCTAATCAACCAATCGGCTCGTTTTTGTTTTTAGGCCCAACAGGGGTTGGTAAAACAGAATTGACTAAAGCGCTTGCTAATTTTCTCTTTGATTCTGAAGATGCCTTGATCCGCATTGATATGTCAGAATTTATGGAAAAGCATTCGGTTTCACGTTTAGTTGGTGCGCCTCCAGGCTATGTTGGTTATGAAGAGGGCGGTTATCTAACAGAAGCTGTTCGCCGTAAACCTTATTCAGTGGTGTTACTTGATGAAGTTGAAAAAGCGCATCCTGATGTTTTTAATATTTTACTACAAGTATTAGACGACGGCCGTTTAACTGATGGACAAGGTAGAACCGTTGATTTTAAAAATACCGTTATCATTATGACCTCCAACATTGGCTCAGACATTATTCAAACCTTTGCTGGTGATAAAGATTACGATGCTATGAAAACAGGGGTTATGGCTGAAGTGTCAAATCACTTTAAACCTGAGTTTATAAATCGCATTGATGAGTCTGTTGTTTTCCATCCATTGGTAGCAGAACAAATTCAGTCGATTGCGGCAATTCAAATTGACATGCTGACTAAACGATTAGCGCAACGTGATTTAGCACTTAGTGTTTCAGATGAAGCGCTGGCGTTAATTGCAGAAGCGGGGTTTGATCCATTGTTTGGCGCAAGACCATTAAAACGCGCTATTCAGCAAGGGATTGAAAACCCACTGGCACACAAAATATTGTCGGGCGAGTTTGAAGATAAAAGTGAAATAAAAGTAAGTGTGAGTGACGGAAAGTTAAGTTTTACTTAATTTGTTACTTAAACTTTTATTAAGGACAAAACTAAGTTATTAGTTGTATTAGTTAAGTGACCGAGCTGAAATTTAACGGCTCGGTTATTAAATTAACTATTTTTATTAAGTTATTGTATAACTGAGCACTGATTTAGTAATTATCCAGAGTTAATTAAGTATGCTGTTAAATTAAGTAGCTGTTAATAGCGGTTTATTTACAATAAACTTCTATTTGTTTATCTGCGATGGCTATTTGCTGGGTCTTTTCTTCATCAGACAGTAAGGTTAGTTCACCATCGGCACTTTTAAACTGTACTTTTTCAAACGAGGTTAAGGTTTCTTTATTGGCCTTTACTTCTTCACAGCGTTTATTCATCACTGTTTCTATTGTTGATTTTTTCTCTTCCTCACTGCTTTTTTCTGCTGCTTGGTTAGCATCTTCTGCTGGTTTGTTGTTATCGCGTTTCTTACTATTTCCGCTGACACTCAACGTGGTGTAATTATCATGGCTAGGTTGGTGTTGGCTAAAGTGGACAACATTATTTTCATCGACCCAACGATAAACAATATCTTGAGCTATGCTGGTAAAACTAACTAACATTACCGACAGCGGTAATATGAGGCGAGAGAGCAATAAATTTTCCATATAAAAAGATCCAAGTTTAATTTTTCGGCACAAGTTTAGATAAATAATATTACGATACTTTATTCGCTATAAACTCACCACACAGTGATAAATAGGTTATAGATTAGTCGCGCTTCAATTTAGTTAAACGATGAAATAGCATAACTACTTACACTTTTATAACAACATAACTGACTATTGACAAATTTTAACAGCAAATTCATATGCCATTACCGCCGAATATGATAAATTACGCATAATTTCAACTGTATAAACACTGGTTTAATTAATGACAGATACACAAAAAAATGACGGTTCACCAACTCGAGGTATATACCTTTTACCTAACTTATTGACCACTGCCGGCTTATTCTCTGGTTTTTACGCGGTTGTTTCGTCGATGAATGGTCATTTTGAAAGTGCAGCGATTGCGATTTTTATCGCGATGATTTTTGATGGCTTAGACGGTCGGGTTGCACGAATTACGAATACCCAAAGTGAATTCGGTGCTGAATACGACAGCATGGCTGACATGGTTTCATTTGGTATTGCCCCAGGATTAGTTGCATATAACTTTGCGCTTTCTGGTATGGGGAAATTTGGTTGGCTAGCTGCTTTTGTTTTTGTTGCTTGTGCAGCTTTACGTTTAGCGCGCTTTAATACGCAAATTGGCGTGGCAGACAAGCGTTTCTTCCAAGGTTTAGCAAGTCCTGCTGCTGCTGGTGTCATTGCCAGTTTAGTTTGGGTAGGCGCTGCATATGACGTTGATGGTCAAAGCTTTGGTTTAGTTATTGGTCTATTAACCATAGTTATGGGCTTATTTATGGTGAGTAACTTCCGTTATAACAGCTTTAAAGAAGTTGACTGGAAAGGTAAAGTTAACTTTTTAGTGGTGTTATTAATTGTACTGGTTTTTGTTATTGTCGCTTCTAGCCCTGAAAATGTGTTATTAGTTATTTTTACTTTGTATGCATTCTCAGGCCCAGTAACAACAATTCGAAGCGTGAAAAAGCTAAAATTAGAACATGTTGTTGGCGACGACGAAGATGCTGATTTTAGAGAAACAGCGACAAGCGCTAAAGCCGCTAAAAATGAGCCAGCTGACGAAGTTCAAACTGAAACCACTGAACAAGTTAAGCCAGCTGAAGATAAGAAGTAGGCTAAAGGCCTGAGGCCTGAAGCTAGAAGCCTGAAGCTATAAGCTATAAGCTATAAGCTATAAGCTATAAGCTACAAGTATTAAGTCAGCAGGTTATTGCTAAAATAGAACGTAGGGCCTTGTATCTTCGACATTAAAACAAAAAACGCAGCGATTAAGCTGCGTTTTTTGTATTTAGAAATAAGAGAAGCCAATATTAGGTGACAAACTAGGTTTTTGTATCTTTCAACTTGTAACAGGAAATAAGCTTTAATCCTGCCAGTTAAATAAGCCTCAGGCTTCAAGCTTTCCAGTATATGTCCGTTAAACTCGCTTCAAGCCTCCAGCATAAAACCTTTACAAACAAAAAACGCAGCCGTTAAGCTGCGTTTTTTAATGTTCAGAACTGAAGTCAGAAACTAGCAAGTCGTTAAACCTAAACCTGCAAGTTAAATTCGCTTCTAGCTTCAAGCCTTCCAGCTTCCAGCTTCTAGCTTCTAGCTTCTAGCTTCTAGCTTCCAGCCTTCCAGCTTCTAGCTTCTAGCTTCTAGCTTCTAGCTTCAAGCCTTCCAGCTTCCAGCTTCCAGCTTCTAGCTTCAAGCCTTCCAGCTTCTAGCTTCAAGCCTTCTAGCTTCAAGCCTTCCAGCTTCTAGCTTCTAGCTTCTAGCTTCAAGCCTTCCAGCTTCCAGCTTAAAACCTAGTGCAATATTCTCGCGCGAATAGTACCTTCAATTGCTTTTAAGTTTTTAAGTGCTTGAGCACTGTTTTCACTTTCAATATCAATAACTACATAACCAATTTCAGCATCGGTTTGTAAATATTGAGCAGCAATATTAACGTTGTTATCAGCAAACGCTTGGTTAATCTTAGTCATAATACCTGGTTGGTTTTTATGAATATGTAACAAGCGGCTGGTACCGTGATGACCTGGTAATGAAACCTCAGGGAAGTTAACTGCTGAAAGCGTAGAGCCATTATCAGAATATTTAACAAGCTTACTTGCTACTTCTAAACCTATGTTTTCTTGTGCTTCTTTCGTTGAACCACCAATATGCGGCGTTAAAATAACATTGTCAAAACCACGTAATGGTGAAACAAACTCTTCGTCATTACCCTTTGGCTCAACAGGGAAAACATCAATCGCTGCACCAGCAACTTTTTTGCTTTCTAATGCTTCAGCTAATGCTGGAATATCTACCACAGTACCGCGTGATGCATTAATAAAGATAACACCATCTTTCATTGCATCAAATTCAGCAGTGCCGATCATGTTTTTAGTTTGCGGCGTTTCAGGCACATGCAAACTTACTACGTCAGCTTCACTAAAAAGCTGAGTTAAGCTCGTTACTTGGCTGGCATTACCTAAAGGCAATTTAGTTTCTACGTCGTAGAATCTAACTCTCATACCAATAGTTTCAGCTAAAATACCTAACTGCATACCAATATGACCGTAACCAATAATACCTAAGGTTTTACCACGAGCTTCAACTGAACCAACGGCTGATTTGTTCCAAATACCGCGATGCGCTTTAGCGCTTTTATCAGGAATGCCACGAAGTAATAACAATAATTCACCAATAACAAGTTCAGCAACTGAACGAGTATTTGAAAACGGTGCATTAAATACGGGAATACCGCGCTTTTGTGCCGCTTTAATTTCTACTTGGTTAGTACCAATACAAAAACAACCAATGGCAACTAATTTCTTCGCATGAGCAAGAACATCATCAGTTAGTTGTGTACGCGAACGTATGCCAACAAAATGAACATCAGCAATTTTTTCTTTTAATTGCTCGTCAGAAAGTGACGTTTTTAAGTATTCAATGTTGCTATAACCTTGATTTTTAAAGGTTTCAACAGAGCTCTGATGCAAACCTTCTAGCAATAAGACTTTAATTTTATCTTTCGCTAACGAATTCTTACTCATAATAAACTTTACCCTTTTAGATGGCTAGATTGCTAAAATAACATATAGAGTGGTAACTCTAAAGTTTTATTTAACAATTTCAGCACCGTTTTCATTGCCGATGATCAATACATCAGCGCCTCTATTTGCGAACAAACCATTGGTTACAACACCGACGATGGCGTTGAGTTGTTCTTCTAATTTTTTCGGATCAATTATCGATAAATTGTGAACGTCTAAAATTACGTTACCGTTATCGGTAATAACACCTTGGCGATAAACCGGATCACCACCAAGTTTTACGATTTCTCTGGCAACATAACTTCTGGCCATTGGAATAACTTCAACGGGCAGTGGAAAATTACCAAGTACTCTCACTTGTTTTGAACTATCAGCAATGCAGATAAACTGTTTGGCGACCGCAGCGACGATTTTTTCACGGGTTAATGCCGCGCCGCCGCCTTTAATCATTGCCATATGAGGCGTAATTTCATCAGCGCCATCAACATAAACATCTAATACATCGACTGAATTTAAATCAAATACTTCAATGCCTAATGCGGCTAATCGCTTACTTGATTCATCAGAGCTAGAAACAGCCCCTCTAATTTTGTCTTTGACTGACGCTAAAGCATCAATAAAGTGATTAACTGTTGAGCCCGTGCCAACACCAATAATGCTGTCGGAGGTTACAAATTCTAGCGCCTTAACTGCAGCCGCTTTTTTCATTTCATCTTGAGTCATTGTAAACCTTATTTCGCGCTTTTAATGAAGATGATGCGCAATAATTATTCAACCAATTTTAAGGTGCGCAAGTATACCAGCGATCTTGCTTGGTGTTGATTAATCTTTTAAATAATTTGCTAAATATTTAAACAATAATTTTCAGCCAATAAGTAACTGTAATAGTAAGAATATAAGTGGCGAGATTAAACTAATAAATTATTGTTGAAAAACATAATGATGGCTTGGCGTGATAATTTCTGGCAGGGGAATGTCCCAAGCTTCAATTGGCAATAACGGCACTTGCTGACAGTCATGGGCTAGGCCAATAATCGCAGTATTGCCACAATTAACATTGGCGAGCGTACGGTCGTAAAAGCCGCCGCCCATACCTAAGCGATTTCCGCTGTGATCAAAAGCGACTAAAGGCGTAAAAATAATATCGAGTTCATCAATTAAGGCTAACGTTGAAATATTAAGTTTAGGCTCAGGAATACCGAAGCGGTTATTGATCATTTGGGTGTTTTGCTGATAACGAAAAAACAATAAATAACCAGGGCTAAAAGGGTGAACAACCGGCAGATAAACTTCGATATTCTGTTGCCAACACCAATGAATAAAGGGCGTGGTGTCAAGTTCACTGTCGTTAGGTAAATAAAGCGCAATTTTGAGTGCATCAAAGGTTTTAGCTATCGCACTATTTACGCTATTTTTTACGCTATTTTTCGGGGTGTTATGTTTTGTAATTGATTTTGTTATTGGTTTTGTAGTTTGTTGTGTAATTTGCTTGGCATTTGTTTTTATTAGCCTTGCCAACTTATTTTGTAGCTGACGAACCAAAGCAAGCGCACTTGCCTGTTGCTCTTGCTTGGTTAATGCTTGGCGCTGCAAACGGCTTGCTTGGCGTATTTCAGCTCGACTGTTCGAAGTATTCATAGTCTGTATGGTCTGTATTTTTTGTATAGCCTTTATATTTTAGCTGTTACTTTTTAGTTCAGCAGTGTCATCAGACAGCGCTTCCCAATATCGAGTTTTCAACGCAACTAATAAAATAACAATAGCAATGCCAATACTGAATAACGAAATTTGTAAATATAATGCCGGTATTTGCTCAACATTATTTGGGTCATAACTACCCGCTAATAAACCCGAAATAATATTACCAATAGAATAGGTTAAAACAAAAATCCCCATCATTTGGCCAGCAAAACGTTTTGGCGAAAGTTTACTAACAGCACTTAATGCTATTGGGCTTAAGCATAATTCACCTACGGTATGTAAAAAGTAAGTAGTAACTAACCACATAGGGGCTACTTGTAAACCACTAGCGGCATGTTGCGCGGCAAAAAACATCACCACAAAACCTAGTGCCATAATAATAATACCCACGGCACATTTAATACCGTACGCAGGTGTCACCATACGTTTAGCGAGGTTTATCCAAAAGGCGGCTAAAAATGGCGATAAAATAATAATAAATAAAGAGTTAGTGGTTTGAAACCAAGGCACGGGTATTTCAAAATCGGCAATCATTCTGTTGGTATAGTCTTGCGCAAATAAATTTAATGACGAACCCGCTTGTTCAAAGCCCGACCAAAAACAGGCAGAAGCAATACACACTAATAATAGCGCTAATAAGCGTTTTTTCTCATTGGGTGTTAACGCGCCTTTAAAATAAATGAGCGCATAATAAAGTACAAAAATACTAGTAAAAATATAAGCGACATTTTCAGCGACAATACGTGGGTCTAAGGTAAGTGAACCATTAAAAACTAAACTTGTAACAATGGCTATTAATAATAAACAGCCGACAATTATCGACCAGCTAGTTTTAGCCGCTTTCGCTGATAATGGCGACGGAGCAATTGCCGCAATACCATTTAACGCACCAGTGCTAAGTTTATATTGAACAAGTCCCGCCGCCATACCAATAGCAGCTGCGCCAAAGGCATAATGCCAGCCATAATCTTGTGCTAGCCAGCCGGTAACCGTATAACCAATAATTGCGCCAATATTAATGCCCATATAATAAAGTACATAACCGCTGTCGCGGCGGGTGTCGTTATCAGCATATAGCTGCCCCACTAACGCACTAATATTCGGTTTTAATAAGCCGGTACCTAAAGTGACAAAAATCAAACCAACAAAAAAGGTTTTATCGTTAGGTATGGCTAAAATAATATGGCCTAGCATAATAATAATACCGCCATACCACACCGCTTTTTGCCCACCAATTAAGCGATCGGCTATCCAACCGCCGGGCAAACCCATAAAATAAACCGTACCCGTATATAAGCCATAAATGGCTGTGGCTGAAATCACCGTTAACTCTAAACCGCCTTCTTGCAAGGTTGCAGTCATAAATAAAACTAACAATGCCCGCATACCGTAATAGCTCATGCGCTCCCACATTTCAGTAAAGAATAGAGTTTTTAAGCCCAGCGGGTGGCCAAAAAAATTGGCAGAAGATTGGGCATAAACGGAAGCTTGGCTACTAGAATTAACATCTGCAGAAACAGGTTCAGCAGAATCAGTGTGTTCAGAAGGTGAAGTCATAAAATACCTAACATGCTTAATTAAACAATGATCAAAATTTGAGGTAGAGGAGGCCACCGCAACTAAGTTATACCGTTGCTAATTTTTAATGGCAAGGTGAATTACCTAAAATGTTATTATATAAACAAAAACAGTCCAACCGGATTTTGTTTATATTTGGGCAAATATCAATTACATATTGATACATAAATTTACCTAAAATTACAGTTACGAATTAATTCTTAGTTTGATTTAAAATCTAATAAATAGCGCTTTGCTATATAACCAAATACTGCTAGAATCTGCGGCATTATAAATATAGTGCCGTTCTAGATATTTATTAGACGATAAATAACTGCGCTAAAAATTGCATAACACAGGATTTCGTTAGGCCGTATGAAACAACTTTTTCTTAGCAACCTTCGCAATACACTCCTAAGCACCTTTACCTTAATTTCAGTTGTATTTTCTTCCGCTGTATTTTCTGCGCAAGTCAGCCAAGCACAAATAGCACAATTCAAAAGTATGCCAGCTGCTCAGCAACAAATGCTGGCAAAACAAATGGGCGTAGATATGTCTACCATTAACGGTTTAATTAATGGTGGTACCTCAAGTGCTCAATCAAGTAATAACAATGCGCCAATTACTGCGCCAGTTCAACGGGTTGAAACTACAACGGCAGAGCCAAATGAATTCACCGAAATAACGACACAGAAAAAACTTAAAGCTTTTGGTTACAACATTTTCTCAAATGCGCCGTCCACATTTAACCCAACTAACGATATTCCAATTCCAGAAGGTTATATTTTAGGGGTAGGCGATCAAATATCATTACAAATTTTTGGTAAAGAGAATAACCAATACAGTCTTGATGTTTCGCGTGAAGGGCAAGTAATAATCCCTGACTTAGGGCCGTTACAAGTAGCTGGTTTGTCGTTTAATGAAGTTAAACGCCTGTTAGTTAGACAAATTAAAAAACGTATTATTGGTGTTGATGCTGTTGTTAGTTTGTCGCAACTCAAATCAATTCGAGTGTTTGTTTTAGGCGCGGCTTATAAACCAGGCCCTTATACTATTAGCTCTTTATCAAGTATTACCCATGCACTTTTTACTGCCGGTGGTGTCAGTGATATTGGCTCGCTGCGTAATATTCAATTAAAACGTTCGGGTAAATTAATTCAAACCTTCGACTTGTATGATCTATTAATTAAAGGTGACTCAAGTAAAGATGTATTATTGCAATCGGGCGATGTGGTTTTTATTACAACTAAAGGCGTAACTGCCTCTATTGCTGGCGAAGTATTAAGACCAGCGATATATGAAATAGCACAAGGTGAAACAATACAAAACTTGTTAAGCATGGCCGGAGGGATTTTACCCAACGCCCATAAAGAACAAGCCAGTATTGAGCGTTACAATAATAGCTTAAGAACCGTACTAAACATTGATTTAACTAACGCTAAAGACTTAGTCACAAAAGTTAAAGACGGTGACTATTTAAATGTTATGGAAAAGTCATTGCAATATGGTGACTCTTTAACGTTATTAGGCGCGGTAACCCGACCAGGTAAATACCAATGGACGGAAGGTTTAAAAATAACTGATATTATTCCGAACATTGAAACCAGTTTATTAAACCACGCTGACTTTACTTATAGTTTATTAGTAAGAGAAATAAACATTGCTAGAGATGTTGAAGTTTATCAATTCTCGTTAGCTAATGCGTTAGCACAACCAAATGGTGATGATAACTTAACTATTCAACCGCGTGACAAAATAGTGGTGTTTTCTCGCGTGGAAAGTGTATTAGCCGAAAAAGTCACGCTAGACAATTTAGCTTTTACCCAAGACGATTTACTTTTAAAGCGCAGACAACAAGCAAAAACTGATTATAACGAAGCGGCATTTTGGCGTAAATATAATGCCTCAAGTAAAATGGCGAAAGTAAGTGAAGATAATACCGCTGACTTATTTGATAAATCGGTTAACTCACTAGCTAATAATGAAAGTGATAAGCGTTTAAGTGTGGCAGAAAAATCGTTATTTTCTCGTCAAAAACTTTTAGGGCCGATTAATAATCAATTGATCAGCCAAAGTGATGCCGGCCAACCTTTACAAATTGTTGAAATTAGCGGCCAAGTGCAATTTCCTGGGACTTATCCACTGCCTAAAAATGGTACGGTTAAAGACTTAGTAGTGGCGGCTGGTGGTGTTATTGAATCAGCCTATTTACAACGCGCTGATTTAACCCGTAGCTTAGTGAATGTTGATGAAGGTAATTATCAAAACAGCGCATTAACTAACACTGAAGCTTATAAAGAAAATTTACATATTAATTTATTGCATGCCTTAAACGACAGCCCAACCGATAATATTGCATTAAAAAGTAAAGACCGCATAAATGTACATAAAATACCGGCTTGGTCTGAAAATCAAACAATTCAATTAAGTGGTGAATTTTTATTCCCTGGGGTTTATGCTTTTCAACGCGGTGAAACCTTAGGTGAATTAATTGAACGTGCAGGCGGTTTAACAAAATATGCCCATATACCAGCTTCAGTATTTACCCGTGAAAGTTTAAAAAGCTTAGAAGCTAAAAATATCGCAAAAGTCGCTGAACATTTGCGGGTTGATTTAGCCTCAAAATCATTAGCTGAAAACACCTCAGTTTCATATGTTGAATCACAGCAATTAATTGCTGATATATCGCGATTAGCACCTGTAGGTAGACTAGTAATAGAATTAGATAAGGTGCTAGCAGATAATGATTATAAAATAGCGTTAGAAAGCGGTGATAGCTTGTTTATTCCGTCACTTAAAAATTCAGTGAATGTTATTGGGCAAGTGCAGGTAACCTCTTCACATATTTATCAAAAACAGTTAGAAGCCTTTGATTATATAGCAGCCAGTGGCGGAATTAAAAAACGCGCAGATGAAGGTCGTATCTATGTAGTAGCAGCTAATGGCAGCATTAAATTATTAAATAATAGCAGCTGGTTTAGCAGTGCAGAAGCTTCTATTAAGCCAGGTGATACTATTGTAGTGCCATTAAATTCAGACTATACCTCAAACATCGATTTATGGGCGACAGCAACACAGTTACTTTATAGCTCTGCGGTAGCAGTTGCTGCAATAAACGGTTTGTA
>JBPOFN010000035.1:0-45274 GCA_051251725.1 Thalassotalea sp.
TTTACGTTTGAGACAATAACTGGGTTAGATCGTATTCTTTTCGAAACAATGACGGTGAAATACCGGTTTCTTGTTTAAAAGTGCGTGAAAAATGAAAAATATCGCAAAAACCACACTTCTCTGCAATCCGGTCAATGCTTTCATCGTCTAATAATAAACGCTGTTTGGCGAGCGCGATGCGTTTTTGCAAAATATAACGTTTTGGCGAAATACTAAACGCACTTTTAAATTTACGAGAAAAATGCTCTGGCGACATACCGGCAGCTTTTGCCAACGATTTGATGTCAGGCGGATTAGAAATATGCTGATTGATCATGGTTAATGCCGGTAATAATGACTGATGGCGAAACGATGAAATACTGTCTTTTGACTGATCGAAATTAACCATAAACGGATGCAACAAGCTTAAAATCAAGCGATTGCGTTCAAAAATAGCGCTGGCAGTTTTTTGTTTGGTATGCTCAATTAAAGATAAAAAATCAGTTTCAATATTTGGTAGTGCCCGACAGTCAATTTCCGTTGCTTTACCATAAAACATAAACAAATCAACACCAGGGTCTAAACTCGCTTGGAAATGGGTCCAATAGAAATGTAAATCGCCATGGCTTTTATGAGAAACCAGCTGATATGGCGGGATAATATATAAATGCCCCGGCTTCATCTCTATGGTTTGATCTTTAAAAGTAAGCTCGGCAGTACCTGACTTAACATAATAGATGCGGTTGTAATGATTAATAAACTCATTACCCGCCCACGTTTTATCAATATGCATATCAAACGCCATATACACATGAAACTGCACACGACTAAAAAGTTCATCAGGGGTTATATTTTCCCACACAAAACCACCGGATCCGGTTTCAAAACGTTCTGGTTGCATACCTTATTTTACCTTTCATATATATCGACACAGCGAATGGAACAGCAAGCTAAATAAACATCAGCTTGTTAGTGATAATCAAAATATAACAAATAAATCAAACAAAATTAAGCCTTGCAGAAGAATAAAATCAATTTTATACAAACAGAGGTCAATTCTATCAATACCTTTATGGTGAAATTCTAGCTATTATTTATTCACCATCAATAAAATGATAATAAATATGGATCTTATTCAATTCTTCGGTCGCTTTCATGTTTTAGTGCTGCATTTGCCGATTGGCATCTTAATGCTCTCGGCACTACTGGAGCTGCACACCCTTTATAAAAAATCAGTACATAATCCTTTAATTAATTGGATTTGGTTTTGGGGCGGCATTTCCGCAACCGGCGCTTGTGTTTTAGGCTGGATGTTGTCACAAGGCGAAGGCTACACAGCTGAAGCGGTATTTATTCATCGCAGCTTTGGTATTTCAGTTGCGGTTACCGCTTTTATTTGTTGGCTGTATTTTAAACAAGTTAAAAGCTCGAACAAAATCAACCGCGTGTTAGGGGCAAGTTTTGCTAGCATACAATTACTGTTACTTTTTTCGACCGGCCACTATGGCGCCAATATGACCCATGGCGAAACCTATTTGGTTGATAAGGCGCCTGACTTAGTGCGTGTTGTTATCGGGCTAGCGCCACACCCAACGCCGCGCCCACCTATTGAGTCGTTAGCCGATGCTGATGTTTATTTAGATGTGATAGCACCAATGATGAAACAGCGCTGTACTGGTTGTCATAACGACAGCAAACAAAAAGGTAAATTAAATTTAGCGAATATTAATGGCTTAACTAAAGGCGGCCGCTCTGGTCATACGATTGTTGCTGGTAAGCCAAATGAAAGCGAATTATATCAACGTATTACCATGGCACATAACGAGAAAAAGTTTATGCCGGCCGAAGGTAAAACGCCGTTTACCGAGCAACAAGTTAAAGCCATCGCTTGGTGGATCAAAGCAGGCGCGCCAAGCCAAGGCACTGTTGCTAGCTTTATTAGCTCACCTGACGACAGCACAACAATGCGAGCCTTATTAAATCTCCATGATCAAAACAGTCTAAAAGCATTACCGAAAATTGCCAATATCAGTAACGAGCAAGCAGCCTCTTTAGTGACACAAGGTTTTGTCGTTAAAAATATTGCCAAAAACATTAACTATTTAGATTTAGACTTGTCGATATCAGGTCAACCGGTTACCGATGAAATGATCAATTATCTGTTAACGATTAAAGAACATATTGTCTGGCTTAATTTAGCTAAATCAAATATTAGCCCTGCGCAGTTAGCTAAGTTAGCTGAACTACCGAATTTAATGAAATTACGCCTTGAATATAATCCGTTAACAACACAAGACATTTTGCCGTTATCAGCCCTGCCCAAATTAGGCTATTTAAATCTTTATAGCACTCAAGTCGATGACAGTTTATTGGCGCAATTAACTGAGTTTAAAGCGTTAAAACAAGTTTATTTAACCCAAACAAACGTCGCGGTTACTGCTGTTGCTGAATTTTTAAAATCATCACAAATTAAAGTGAATTATGTTTTACCTGACAGCGTTAAATCTGCCAAATAATAGGAATTAATTATGTTAGAACAAGAATTTAATCAAACAGAGTCAGACTTAGTTAATCACGACAAGCGCAAGTTTTTACAGCACTCGACCTCGCTCGGCGCAACCTTATTAATGGCCGGTATGAGCAGCAATGTTAGTGCTCATCAACCACCACCAAAACCGTTACCCAAAGCGGATAGAAACCCACATGGAAAAATTGTTGGCCATGGTGACTTTAAATACAAAGTTGACTACCTCTGGGGCAAACGTCATTTGGAAACAGCAAAAGTGCCGGTTGAAAACTGTCACGGCTTAACGATTGACTCTAAAGGCCGCATTATCATGTTCACCGATAGTGACATAAATAACTTTGTTGTTTACAACAAAGACGGCAAGTTATTAGAAGCATGGGGCAGCCAATACCCCGGCGCGCATTCGGTAAAATTAAACACTGAAAATGGTGAAGACTTTTTATATGTTGTTGATTGTGGTTGGGTATTAGACAGAAACCGCCCTGACAACCAGTGGCAGAATAAGTGGTATCGCCAAAACGGTTTTATTTCCAAACTGACCTTAGATGGAAAATTAGTTTATACCATTGGCCATCCGGTCACGATTGGCATCTATACCCCTGAGATGCGTTTTCAGCCGACGGATATTACCATTGCACCCAATGGTGATTTATATGTTACAGACGGTTATGGCTCAGATTATGTTATTCACTACGATAACAACGGCAAATATATTCGTCATTTTGGCGGCTGGCATAATCAAGACAAGTCTCTCAACCTGAAAAATACCCATGGCGTTGCAATTGATACCCGTGATGCGAATAATCATCAATTATTGGTGAGCTCGCGCGGCGAACAAAAAATTAAACAATATACCCTAGCGGGAGAGTTAACCGGTGAGCTTGAATTAACTGGCGCTTATGCCGGCGGCCCAATTTTTAAAGGCGATAACTTTTATGCGCCTGTTTGTTGGTCGCATATTGATGGCAAAATGACGCCAAATTCAGGTTTTATTACCATAGTAGATAAAAACAATCAGGTTATTGCTAACCCTGGTGGCACTGAACCTTATTACGAAAATGGCAAGTTGATGCCAATGCAAAGCACATTTGATGTTTTCAATCATTGTCATGCCGTGTGTGTTGATGACGATGACAATCTTTATGTCGGTCAATGGAATGCCAACCAAATGTATCCAATTAAATTAGAGCGTGTCTAATATGAATGCGAAAATATCCCGATTTTATCTTTATGCCGTTATTAGCTCAGTTATTACTGCTGGCTGTTCAGATCATCAAGCAACGCAAAGCTTTGCTGAGCCAATTCCTGATGTGGTTGACTTTAATTACGACGTTAAACCGATTTTATCTGACACCTGTTATTTATGTCATGGACCAGATAAAGAAAATGCCCGTGGCGGTTTAACTTTATCAAACTTTGCTGATGCCACTAAGCATGTCACTGACAACGGTTTAGCTGCGGTAATTCCAGGTAATGCCGACGACAGTGAAGCGTACATGCGCTTAATTTCTGATGACGAAAATTACATGATGCCACCACCAGATGCTAACTTGGTGTTATCAGCTCGAGAAAAAGCAATCATCAAAAAGTGGATCGACCAAGGCGCTGTGTATAAAAAACATTGGGCTTTGATCACCCCTGAAAAATCAGCTACGCCAACATTAAAAAATAGCGCTTGGCCACTGAATACTGTTGATGCCTTTATTGCTAAAAAAATTGAAGACAAAGGTTTAACCCCCAATGAACGCGCAGACAAAGAATCACTGATCCGCCGTGTTACTTTTGACTTAACCGGCCTACCGCCAACGATTGCCGAGTTAGATAATTTTCTCTCAGACCAACGCCCAAATGCTTACCAAACACTTGTTGAGCGTTTAATGGCAACTCCTGCTTATGGTGAACGCATGGCGGTGGAGTGGTTAGATGTCGCCCGTTACGCTGATACGCACGGTTACAGTACTGACTATTATCGTGATATGTCGCCGTACCGTGATTGGGTCATTGAATCCTTTAATCAAAACCGCCCGTTTGATGAATTTATCACTTGGCAAATTGCGGGTGATTTATTACCTAACAGCACTAAAGAACAAAAATTAGCAACCGCATTTAATCGTATCCATGCGCAAAATGGTGAAGGCGGTATTGTTAATGAAGAGTTTCGCATCGAGTATGTAAAAGATCGCGTGCAAACTGTTGGTACCGGTTTGTTAGGTTTAACCCTGCATTGTGCTCAGTGTCATGATCATAAATATGACCCCATTTCGGCGAAAGATTATTATTCAATGAATGCGTTTTTTAATAGCATTGATGACTCTGGCCAAATATCTTACGATCCCAACGACATTCCGGTGCCGACGTTGTTATTGCCAACCCCAGAGCAAGAAGCAAAATTAGCTGACATTAACGCGCAAATTAACGCCCAACAGTCATTACTTAGCAGTAAATATTCAGCAGATAATCAAGCCTTTAAAACTTGGTTAGCGAACAATAAAACCACCAAAGTGAAAGAAGACACCTCGGCGTTAATGGCTTATTATCCGCTGAGTAAAAGCGACAGAAACAAGCTAGTTGCCAGTGCCTTAGATAAAGCAGCGAACGGCAAAATAATTTACGGTTCAAACCCGAAGAAAAAACAAGGTGACCCTATGGTGCACGTTGTTGAAGAAGGCCGTGAAGCGATTAAGTTAAATGGTGATGACCCACTTTATTTCCCAACCGTTAAAGGTTTTGAAACAGCGACGGCATTTTCATTAAGTATTGATGCCAAAATTCCAACCGAGATCACTGACGGCGTATTAATGCATTACAACAAAGCCGGTATTTTATATAACTTTAAAGGTTTTGATATTGGCATTGAAAACAACCATTGGTTAGTGCGTTTTGCCCATACTTACCCGTATAACGCTATCGTTTTAAAATCTAAAACACCGGTACAACGCGAGCAATGGCAAAATATTGCCATGAGTTACAACGGCTCAGGTGAAGCAGCAGGGATTAACTTCTACCTTGACGGCCAAGCGGTTGAAATGCAGGTCGAGCGTGATAATTTATATAAAGAAATTAAACACAACCGTGAAGGCGTGTTAAAAGAAATTGGCTTAAAAGTTGGCGCTAGATGGCGTAGCCGAGGCGTTCCAAATACTTTAGTGGATAATATTAAGGTTTACGATCGCGCTTTAACCGCTATTGAATTTACCCAAGCACTTGATGGCGCCAGCACTGAAGATTATTTAGCTTTGTACAATCAACGTTATAACAAAGCTTATCAAAATGATTTCAGCAAACTAACTGCCCTGCGCAAAGAGAAAAATAGCCTAGCAGAGCAAATTCAAGAAATTATGGTAATGAAAGAATTACCTGAGCCGCGCCAAGCTTATTTATTAAAACGCGGTAGTTATACCATGTTAGGTGAAAAAGTTTACCCTGGCGTGCCTGAAAATATTTTACCTTACGATGAGTCATGGGGTGATAACCGTCTTGGTTTAGCCCGCTGGTTAACGGATCCTAAACATCCGTTAGTGCCGCGCGTTATTGTTAATCGTTATTGGCAAATGTTGTTCGGCAATGGCTTAGTGCGTACTCCAGAAGATTTTGGTAACCAAGGACAATTGCCAACACATCCGGCGCTATTAGATTGGTTAGCACGTGAATTTGTTGAGTCAGGTTGGGACGTTAATCACATGGTGCAATTAATGGTCACCTCGGCAACGTATCAGCAATCATCAAAAACGACTGCAATATTAAATGAAAAAGATCCTGAGAATCGTTTATTTGCTCGCGGTCCGTCAGGCCGTTTATCAGCAGAAATGATCCGCGACTTAGCACTAGCGGCCAGTGGTTTATTGGTCGATAAAGTTGGCGGGAAAAGTGTGAATCCTTATCAGCCTAAAGATATTTGGCGAATGAATAATATGGATTATCACCAAGGCAGTGGCGACGATTTATATCGCCGTAGTATGTACACCATTTATAAACGTTCGGTGCCGCCGCCAAATATGACCGCCTTTGACGCGCCAATGCGTAGTTACAGTGTCGGCGTTCGACAAGAAACCAGCACACCATTACAGTCTTTAGCATTGTTAAACGATCCGCAAATTGTTGAAGCAACACGAGTACTTTCAAGTAATGTTATGAAAGCTAATACTGATGTTAAGGCCCAGTTAACCAGTGTTTATCGCCGCTTAACTAGCCGGATACCAAACGAGCACGAATATGCACTGATCAATGACATGTATAGCGATATGGTCGCAAGTTTTACTGAATCTCCCGCTGATGCAAAAGATTTTATCTCAACGGGCGAATACCCTATTGATGAGTCGTTAGACCCAATAAAATTAGCCGCGCTAAGTTCAGTCGCCAATATTTTAATCAACCACGACGCTAGTGTTATTAAGCGATAAAAGCAGGTTAGTATTATGATGAATAGAAGAAATTTCTTAAAAAGTTCAATGTATGGTTTAGGCGCTGCGCAATTAGCCGGCATTCCTAACCTTGCCCAAGCCCGTGATTTAGCGCCTGCATTAGATGGAGTTTTAGGCGCGCCCGATATCCCAGCAAAAGCTAAACGGGTTATCTATTTATTTCAAAGTGGCGGTCCGTCACAACTGGAAACTTTTGACTATAAACCCACCTTAGATAAGCGCCACGGCCAACAGTTACCGGCCGAAGTACGTGGTGAGCAAGTATTAACGGGCATGAGTGCACAGCAAACGTCATTACCACTGGCCCGTTCGGTTTACGACTTTAAACAATATGGCGAGTCCGGCGCTTGGATCAGTGAATTATTACCGCATACCGCTGAAATAGTTGATGATTTAACCATTGTTCGCTCTATGCATACTGATCAAATCAATCATGATCCGGCGATTACTTTTTTACAAACCGGTTTCCCTATTGCTGGCCGTCCGAGTATTGGCGCTTGGTTAAGTTACGGTTTAGGCACCGACAATCCGAATTTACCGCCGTTTATTGTCATGGTATCAAGCAATGGTGGTGGCCAGCCGCTTTATTCTCGCTTATGGGGCAATGGCTTTTTACCCTCAATTCATCAAGGGGTGCAATTTCGCGGCGGTCAAGATCCCGTATTATACCTTAATAACCCGAAAGGGCTGGGCACGATGGATCGTAAAAAACTTTTTCACCATTTTAAAAAGCTACAAACCTTACAGCATGAACAGTGGATGGATGAAGAAATTAAATCACGTATGGCGCAGTACGAAATGGCTGAGCGTATGCAAGCGTCAGTGCCTGGCGTGACCGATTTAAGTGACGAGCCAGACTGGGTATTTGACATGTACGGGCCTGACTCAAGAAAACCGGGGACTTATGCCGCCAACTGTTTATTAGCTCGCCGCTTAGCTGAACGTAACGTTAAATTTACCCAGCTTTATCATCAAGGCTGGGATCAGCATGACAATTTACCTGGCGGTATTAAAAACCAATGTAAGAATACCGATCAAGCATCAGCTGCATTAGTAAAAGATTTAAAACAACGCGGTTTATTAGACGACACTCTCGTAATTTGGGGCGGTGAATTTGGCCGAACAAATTACTCTCAAGGTAAATTAACGCCAACAAACTATGGCCGAGATCATCACCCAGGTTGTTTCTCAATGTGGATGGCAGGTGGCGGCACTAAACCCGGCGTTTATGGTGAAACCGATGAGTTTGGCTACAATATAGTGAAAGACCCAGTACACGTGCATGACTTTCAAGCGACATTACTGCACTTAATGGGTGTTAATCATGAAAAATTAACCTACAAATATCAAGGCCGCCGTTTCCGTTTAACGGATGTTCATGGCCATGTAATTAAAGATATATTAGCTTAATATTGCTCGATGGTTGAAAACATGCTTGAAGTAAAAACTATAATTTCAGGTTTTGCTTTCAACTTCTAGCTTCTAGCTAAAATTAACAGCTACCGCCATGTTCAATATGATAAGGAATAATCACCGCATCGCTTGCTCTATTAATAAAAAGTTCTGCTGCTTTTATTCCTTTTTCTTCGCTGTTTTGATGCACTGTCGTGATTGCAGGTGTTGACCGTAATGCTTCACCGATACCGTCAAAACCAACAACCCGAATATCCTCTGGAATGTTAAGCCCCATCTGATGAATTTCTTTTATCGCGGCTAAGGCGATCACATCACTCATACAAAGTAATACATTTGGCCGCGGTGTAGACGTTAACGCCTCTTTAACCGCAATCATTGCAAAATGATGATTACTTTGAGGAATATTCCACACTCTATCTGCTCTCAATTCTACACCACTTTCTTCAATAGCTCGCTTGTAACCCGTTAAGCGTTGGCGAGAAATGGAGCAAAGGTTATTGGGTTCAGGTAATTCATACACGCGACAAGTTAGATCTGAGTCAAGTAACCTTAAACCAATAATGGCGATATCATCAGCTTTGGAGTTAATTGCCAACTTAGCAATGTCGTAAGCGGCTAGTTCATTATTAATACCCACTGATGCTTTGCGATCAATATCAAAGTCAGCGGTAACTACTTTTTTGGTAGTTGTTTTTAATTGCTCGATAAGTTCAGGATTACGCGGGCTACCATAGCAAATAAAACCATCAACAAAATCAGCGACCGCGTTGATATTATCTGACATGCCAGAGAACAATAATAAATTCACTTTATTTTTCTCTAAAACTTGTGAAACCCCTTTAACAAAATCAACGGCAACAGGGTCAGTTATCATATATTCAACGTTATCCGGCAGTACCAAAGCAACAATATTAAACAGCCCTTTTCTTAACGATTGAGCTGCTTTATTAGGGCCTGAATACCCTAAGAGTTTACATGACGCTAGAATATCTTCCCGACGCTTTTGAGATAGTTGATCAGGTCGATTAAACGCATTGGAAACCGTTGCATTTGAAACACCAAGTTCCTGAGCAACACTTTTTAACGTCCATACTTTCTTATCTGTCATATTTACCTTTTTATTGTATTTCTTAACTGCCTTAACAACTTAATCTTACTGTTAGTCAGTTTAAAATTTCACTGAGCTAACCCCATAATTAAGCTTCACTTAACAACGTTGCTAAGTTAATAATACGAATATTAGCACTTTCATTAATTTCAATAAATGCAGTCTGCTCACTTAAATCAACAATTAAGGTTGCACGGTTATCATTGTTTTGCCAACCCATTTGTAACACTGACTTAGAATGTAATACGGTAAATTCACCATCAAAAGCATCACAGCCGTTACGCAATTGAATAAGTTGTACCATGGCCTTACTAAAAGGTTTACTTAATGCTTGTTCAATACCTGCGGTATCTAAATATGGTCGGTTGATATCTCTACCAATATTTGTCTTAGCTAATAAGCTCATCGCATTTTTTTCAGCGAATAAACCCGCATAATAAACTTGAGGCGTACCTGGGGCGAAAAACTGAATAGCCCGCGCAATTAAATACTCTAGGTCATTGCCGCCAAGCGCATCGTAATAAGTACAATTTACTTGGTATAAATCGACATTATTGGCCGCGCCACCTGTCGCTTTTTTACTTTCGCCAGCGCTTTTTAAATGAATAGTTTCCACTAAGTTGTCAATTTCACTATTAGTAAGTAAACCAGGTTGCTCATCCATAGGCCCAACATCAATAATACCGATACCGTCGTGAGTATCTAACACTGTTATACAGTTTCTTGGTGAAATACTTAACCATTTAGTTAATGCCGTAAAGTTACCACTAAAAAGACTGTGTAAAATCAATGGTGGCAGCGCAAAATCATAAACTTGATCGACCCGCTTAGCAATTTCTATTTGTGTTTGATAATACGAATGGATTTCTACTAATGTTTCAATACCTAATTTATTGGCTTTTTGCGTCAAGTCATCAATAAAATCAAAGGTTTCATCCAGCATAAAGCAGCGAGTTCCGGCCTTTTTAATGGCATAACCGGCGGCATCTAAACGGATCATTTTGATATTATTTTCCGAGAAGGTTTTTAAAATGCGTAATAAATAGTCTTGACCGATCACCGAATTAATATCGATATCGATTTGATTATCCGTAAAGGTTGTCCAAAATTCAGCACTTTCGTTATTGGGTAAATCGAAACGAGTAAAACAACTACCGGGTCTTGGCCGATATATGAGTTCCTGATCGGCCTTAGTTAAGCCGTTTGGAAAAACTTTATCTTTAGTGAGAAATAGCTCCCAATAAGGCGAGTCTTTGCCATGAGCTAATACATCTTTAAATTCTACCGACTGAGCAGACATATGATTGACAATTAGATCTGCCATTAATTCATGCCCTTCACCTAATTGTTTTATATCGTGCCAATTTCCTAAGCGGTGATCAACCTGATTATGGTCAATCGGATCAAAACCAGCGTCGCTTCCATCAATCGGATAATAAAAGGGTAATAAGTGCACCCCAGAGAATAAACCTGACAGCTGCTCATTTAAAACCTGGGTTAATGTTTGAACACCAGAACCTGTTAACCTATCAACATAGGTGATTAGCTGGACATTATTTTTCATCTCGTTACCTTTAAAATTTAAGTTGCGACTTAATCGATTAAGATATATATTCATACACAATGTAATTTTAATCAAGAATAATTTTATTTTTATTTAAGTTACTCAAGTAAAAATTAACCGTCTACAGTTAAAGAGTTATAAATTACTTGGAATATCAAACAATTAATGCCAAATAACTAAAAATGACCTTAATGAGGTAATATAATGAAACAAACAAGTAACGTAACACCTAGCGCCTATATCGCGGAAGATCCCACAGTAACCAAAATAAAATTTTTGACATATATGATGTTTTTTGTTTTTGCGATGACATCTGACGCTGTTGGTGTGATCATTCCAGAGTTAATAAAAAACTATAATTTAAATCTAACCCAAGCCAGCGCCTTTCATTATATCCCGATGGTTTTTATCGCTATCAGTGGTTTATTTCTTGGCTATCTTGCTGATAAGTGGGGGCGAAAAGCCACGATAGTGATTGGCTTGTTAATGTTCTCCTTAGCCTGCTTTTTGTTTTCTGCCGGTAGCTCTTTTGAATATTTTCTCTCGCTACTCGCACTCGTAGGTATTGCAATAGGCTTATTTAAAACTGGCGCCCTTGCCCTGATCGGTGATATTTCATCATCGAATAAAGAACATACGGCCACGATGAATAAAGTTGAAGGTTTCTTTGGCATTGGCGCTATGGTGGGCCCTGCAATTGTAAGTTATTTACTGGTGTCCGGCGTATCTTGGAAGTATTTATACATTAGCGCTGGTGTCTTGTGCGTGTTGTTGTGCCTTGTCGCTATAAAAACAAAATATCCTGAAACTAAGAAAAATCCTGTCGGAAATATTAGTTTAAAAAACTCACTTAAAGTGATGAAAGACCCTTACGCTATAGGTTTCTCATTAGCGATAGCATTATATGTTGCGACTGAAGTTGCTATCTATGTTTGGATGCCTACCCTATTAGCCGATTACAACGGCTCTCTTATTTGGTTAGCGACCTATGCCTTAACAATCTTTTTTGCATTACGCGCTGGCGGCCGATTTTTGGGCGTTTGGATGTTAAAACATTTTAGCTGGCAAAAAGTGATGTTTTGGTTTTCACTTGCGGTATTTTTTTGTTATTTAGGAACCGCCATCTGGGGCGTCAAAGCAGCTGTTGTGTTATTACCCTTGTCCGGTTTATTTATGTCGATGATTTACCCAACACTAAATTCAAAAGGCATTAGCTGCTTTCATCCAGCTAAACATGGCGCTGTCGCAGGTGTTATTCTCTTTTTCACTGCCGTTTCTGCAGCCGTGTCGCCACTGTTAATGGGGATTATCAGTGATCTATTTGGTCATGTTGCTTATGGCTTTTATCTCGCAACCTTTTTCGCTGCGGTTTTAGTGTTAGGCACTATTTATAACTTAATTGTCAATCCAACCAAACACATAGAAAATCACTAAACGTCTGTATTTATTAGAAAATAAAATTAATAAATATAACTTTTCAAAAATAACTTGCATATCATGTTTTTTTTGCAATAATATTACTTAATCGATTAAGCTTAATTATCTGTCATTACATCAGATAAATACTTTATCGTAAATTTACAACTATATTAAAAAACACGGGGTGAGAAAATGAAACCAGCAACATATAAAAAGTTCCTACTTAGCACAATGACCATGGCAATATGTTCAGGCATTAATGCGGCAGAAATCAACGATGAAAATAAAGTACCGTCAGCGCAAAAGGGACTCGACTTTGAACGTATTGTGGTAACAGGATCCGTCGGTCGAGGTACCACAGTAATGGCGTCGAGTGTTTCAGTTAGTAGCTTACAAGCTGCTGAAATTGAAATAACAACACCAAGAAGCTCTGCTGAAGCGTTTCGCTCTATTCCTGGTATTCGCGCAGAATCGTCTGGTGGTGAAGGGAATGCCAATATTGCCGTCCGCGGCTTACCCGTTGCTGCTGGTGGCGCAAAATTCTTACAACTACAAGAAGACGGTTTACCCTTATTACAATTTGGTGATATTGCTTTTGGTAACGCTGATATTTTTCTGCGTTTAGATAGTACTATGTCTTCAATTGAATCAATTCGCGGTGGTTCTTCTTCAACGTTAACGACCAATGCTCCCGGCGGTATTATTAATATCATCAGTAAAAATGGTGAGTCAGAATCAGGCAGTGTCTCTCAAACCATAGGGTTAGATTACGACCATACACGCACTGACTTTGAGTTTGGTAGCGAAATTAGCAATAGCATGTATTTCCATGTCGGTGGTTTTTATCGCCAAGGTGAAGGCCCAAGAGATACAGGCTATAACGGTAATAAAGGCGGGCAAATCAAAGCAAATATCACAAAAGAATTCGATCAAGGTTATATCAGACTTTACTACAAACATTTAGATGATAAAACGGTTGCTTATTTACCTATGCCAATGAAATCAAATGGCGATTCATTAGCCGGTTTTAATGCTTCATCAGACACCCCACATTCAGCCTACTTTACTTCATTATTAAGTACGGATGGCGATGGAAATTTACGCCGTGCTGATATGCGTGATGGCATGAACCCAACGGTTGATTCCATCGGCGCTGAAGCATCATTTGATCTGGGTAATAACTGGACTATCGAAAATAGATTTAGAATATCAAAAACGAAGGGCAGCTTTAGCGCGCCATTCCCTGCCGAAATTGGTACAGCTTCGAATATTGCCGTTAATCATGTAGGTAATGATCGTAGTACTTTTAACGCCGACGATCCTATGTACGCAAGTTTATCTGATGCAGAAAAGTCAGAGTTAAGTGCAGCCGCAGTTTTAGCTGCTGGTGATGGCGCAACAATAAGTTATGCAAATGGCCCGAAAGCCGGTGAAACCGTTAACGGTAGTGAAAATATTATGCGTATTCACACCTTTGATGTTGAAATGAGTAATTTAGACTTTATGGTCAATGATTTAAAATTGATGAAATCATTTGATACTACTGATATCACGATGGGTTATTACAACTCTTCACAAAATATAGAGCAATCTTGGCTTTGGAATTCATATTTATTAGAAGCTAAAGGTGACAATGCCGCTTTACTAAATATTAATGCCGCAGATGGTACGAGTTATTCAGAAAACGGCTTGTATGCTTTTGGTGTTCCTTTTTGGGGGAACTGTTGTACCCGAAATTATGATCTAGCCTATACCGTCAGTGCCCCTTACCTTGCGATTAACACTTCAGTTGATGATTGGGTTATCGATGCCAGTGTTCGCCACGATAGCGGTAAAGCAACAGGCTCTTATGCGGGTGCCGTACAATCTCAAATAGATATGAACCGTGATGGCGAAATATCAATTCCAGAAATGAGTGTTTCATCAGTTAACAATTCCGCCCCTTCAATTGTTAACTATGATTGGAGCTACACCTCATACTCGCTTGGCGCAAACTACACGCTAAATAAAGATTTAGCGGTATTCGGCCGATTAAGTCACGGTGGTACCGCCAATGCCGATCGCCTTGCATTTGGTAAAATTGCAGCTGACGGCACAGTCGCAAAACAAGATGCGGTGGATGAAGTAGATCAATTTGAAATCGGGGTGAAATATCGAAAAGATAACTTGTCGGTGTTCGCCACCGGCTTCTTTGCTGAAACTGAAGAGCAGAATTTTGAAGCGACCAGTCAAAAGTTTTTTGACCGCGTTTATCAATCAAAAGGGCTTGAATTAGAAGGTGCTTATTACATTGGGGATTTTGATATTCGCGGTAACTTAACCTGGACTGATGCCGAAATAACCAAAGATGGGTTAAATGCAGCTTCGGTAGGCAATACACCAAGAAGACAAGCCGATTTAGTATATTCACTGATCACCCGTTACAACTTTGATCAAGGATCAGCTGGGGTTAGCTTAATAGGAACAACTGAAGCATATGCCCAAGACGGTGGCGATCAAAATGCCAATGACATCTTAAAATTTGATGCTTACACGCAAGTGAATGCTTTTGCTCAATATATGTTATCAGATACTTTTAGTGTTGCGTTAAACGTTAATAACCTCTTCGATACGGTTGGTATTACCGAAGCCGAAGAAGGTTCAATTCCAGCGAATGACATTATCAGAGCTAGAAGTATTAACGGTAGAACAACAAGTATTACGCTTAAATATGAGTTTTAATTTACGTTAATACAAGCTAACAAAAGCCCATTTTAATGGGCTTTTTTACAAGGTGAATTTATGTTTTCTTTATTGAGTTATGGCGAAGTATTAGTCGATTTTTTACCCATCAATGGATTAGCTAACCAAAACGAAGCGGTAAGTTATCATCCATTAGCAGGAGGCGCACCAGCCAATGTCGCGGTTGCCTATGCGAAGTTAGGCGCTAACAGTTATTTTGCCGGTGGTATTAGCGAAGATAATTTTGGCGCGATGTTAATGCAGCAATTAGTACAGGAAAATGTTAACACGGCATTGGTTCAACGGATAAAAAACTCCAATACCGCAGTCGTGTTAGTTAGTTTAGATGAAAGTGGTGAGCGCTCATTTAACTTTTACCGTCATGACAGTGCCGACACACAATATGACAGCACACAAGTTGACGAAGCTTATTGGCAAGATATTGGGGTGTTTCATTTTTGCTCTAATACACTAACTAGTGATGCTATGTACCTTGATACACTTTATGCCATTAAACGCGCTAAAGAAAATAATACGGTCATAAGTTTTGATGTGAACTTACGTCAGCAACTTTGGCCTGATTTATCGCTATTGCCAACTCGAGTAACAGCATGTCTTGAAAAAAGCGACATCATTAAATTCAGTAAAGATGAAGCGCAATATTTAGCCAACGCTATGCAGTTAGGTTTAGCCGCGTATTACCATTTTGTGCTAACACTAGGCGCTAAACTTATGGTGATCACTGACGGCGCCAATACCATACAAGTTATGACGAATAACAATTGTCTGATGATAGACGTTCCGAGTATTACGCCTGTTGATACCACAGCTGCCGGCGATAGTTTTATTGCCGGCTTACTGTTTTATTTTAATCAACAAGCGAACGCTAAAAGCTTATTAAAGCTTATTGAGCAAGAAGGATTAATCGCAAACGCGGTTGCTTTTGCCGCAAGTTGTGGCGCTTTTACATGTCAAAAAAAAGGCGCATTTACTGCCTTACCTAAGCTGACAGATCTTTCAGGCTAATACTTTGATTTAACCTTAAAAATGATAAAGCGGCCAATGCTACTTTTCTGTTAGATTAGCCGTTTTATTACTTTTTTTTAACGCTTGTGCCCTAGCATTAAAAAGCTTGGCTTGTTCAGGTAACTTACCAATAATATTATCATTAATAAAACCATCAGCGATCAGCTCAAGTTCGTTTTGCTTGATATGCTTAGCGTTATTGCCTTTCGGTAACGGCAAGTTTAACTTGCGGCGAATAAAGTCATCAATATAAGCGAGCTCGTGCCACACTTCTAGATATTTACTATGGCCGTGCGCTGAGTGTGGATAATATAAATGTTCAACATCCGCCTTATTAGCCTCTAATACCAATTTCATGCGATTGCTATGCTCAAAACTTGCTCGCGTATCTTTGACCCCTGCTGTAATTAAAATAGGCGCTTTGAGTTTGTCAGCAAAATAAACAGGTGATACTTGGTTTAACTGCTTGTTATTTTCACCCACCACTTTTTCTATTTCTTCAATAACATCTCCTGTCATCATGGTATTTCGGTCATTAAAAATTAACGGCAAATCAAAAACGCCAAAACGGGCAATAACGCATTGGTATAAATCAGGATGTTTAATCGCTAACATGACAGAAGAATAACCGCCGTAACTCGCGCCAATTGCGCAAATATTGCTAAAGTGACGATTTTGTAAAACACTTTCAACAACTGTGCTAATGTCTTCTTCAATCACTTTACCAAACTGTCCTCGACCGCTGTCTTTATAACCTTTGCCAAAACCTTTTGAACCTCGAAAATTAACCTGTAAAACACTGTAACCACGGGATGAAAAATATTGGCTTTCGGCATTAAAGTTTTTGACGTTGCGCACACCGATAGGCCCACCATGCGGCATCACTAACAGAGTATTATTGTCAAATTGCGGTGGCGGCTTGGTCAGTAGAGCTTCAATAACATGACCTTCTTTGCCACTAACACTCAAAGATTCAATCTCAGCTAGCGGATAGTTATCGATAAAATCATCCCGATTGCCAATGAACTTCGCTCGCTTTTTTGCTTGTTCAAAATAATAATACTTGCCAGAGTCGCTAGCAGAAAAGGTCTTAATTATTTGTACCTTATCATCTGGCGTCGAGGACACTACACGATACTGCTGCTCAAATGTTTGCTGAAGTAATTGATTGATTTGCTCATTTTTAAAAGCAAAATATTCTGTTTGCCATTCGCCATTTTCAATAAAACTGACGGATTTAAGAACAGCACTATTTTTATTATATTCAACGCCGGTAATATCATAACGGGGGTGCTGATAAAGCACTTTTCCTAATGCGACTTGCTCAACATCAAACTCAAATAATGACACAAACTCAACATCAGCATTGGTAATAACGGCTAATTTTCCATTAGGTAAAAAACCTACCGGTGAAAATTCAACTTCTGATGGATCGTGTTCGAAATATTTTTGCCAGTCATTTTTTTTATCTAAATACCAATGGCTGACCGTGCTCTGATCTTCATCATAAGTCGCGGCAAACCTAATTTGATGTTGATGATCAGTTTTATAGCGATAGCCCTGTGATAATTTTTCATCAAATTTTTCTTGGTTTTTAAAGTTATTTCTGATCAGCGCATCAATATCCGTTTTATAGATCCTTTGCTTGGCTGAACCCTTACCTTTATAAACCGAATAGAGCAATTTATTCGGCTCATTAGGTAAAGTATCAATCACATAACCTGGTGAGTTTATTCGGGTTAACTTATGTTGTAGCGGCTGCTGATTAGTAATGCTAACTAACCATTTATTGTGCTTTTTTAAATAATTATTTTTATTATAAGTTTCAAGTAAAACATGTTTATCATCAATCCATTGCACGGTTTTTAAAAAGATATTTTCACCCTTTTTAGCGTTAATAACTTCCGTAAATGTTGCTTGCTCCATATCGACAAGTGAAAAATTAAAGCGACCGCTGGTATAACCTGCCATGGCAATATAGTTACCTTGCGGGTTTAATTTCACTTGTGATATTTTCGGTGAATTTAACAACCGCTTAATAGGGATAAGCCGATCAATTTTACTTTGTTGATCATTGGCCTTGACTAAAAATGCACAATTAAATAGAAAAACAACAATCAAACTAGCGAAACTGAATTTAGCTAAAAATGACTTATTCATGGCTCGCTCCATTTAACAGGAGAAAATAATAATAACCAATAAAGTCATCTTGCCCTGGGCCTTGGTATGTCAACGGATTATGCGTAAATAGCGCCGGATGATGAGCTTGTAAATATTCAATTGCGAACGATGATTTATTCACTAGTTCAATTTTAGAATGCGAAAAATAAGCACCGCCAAGCAACTCTTGATTTATTTCAAGATGGCCAACATAGTTCACTTTCCCTTGTTCTATAGTAAAACTCCAGTCAATTTCATCATCTAGGTGATTGTTAAGTAAGCCCGTTTCAATGGTAGAAAACTCATAGTCACCCGGCTTAATTTCAGCTAAAACATAACTAATTTTTTGCTCGTTATATTCAGGTTCAAAAGACAAAGAACGCCAGCCACTAATTGAGACTTCTTTCACTAGATCATCACTATCAATAGCAAAAAGCAGATAGGTTTTTCCCACGCTATTATCCGTCATGTTATCTGGTGCTGCTTGGCTTGCTAAGGTGGTTTTCTGCTGTTCAGGCTTTATTGGCTTAGCTGCAGGGATCGGTTTAATGGTGCTGGCACATGAAAAAATGGCAGTTAAACAAACTGCCATTAATGCCTTTCGGAACAGCATCATTCTGAAGTTTTTCGGTCTGCGTTAGTTGAAGAGTCGGCTGGATCCTTTAATGCTGTTTTAAAGCTTTGCCAAGCACTGATATCCCATTTCAGGTTTTCAGCTTGGTCTATCGCCTCATCAATAAATTTTTCGGCCTGTGTTTTATCACCTTTGATTTGATAAGCCTTGGCTAATAAAAATTGAGTGTCTGCATCACTGGCTTCAGTTTCATTTATTTCATTTAACCAAGTGATCACTTTACTCAACGTTTCATCAGAAAGTGTATTGTTACTTGGATTCTGCCCACTCGCATTAGCTAGCCAAAGCTCGGCTAATTTTTGCTGCGCTCTAGGATGCCCTTGTTCAGCAGCTAAACTTAACCACTTTTCCGCCTTTGAGTGGTCTTGTTCTAAATAAGCCGATGGCGATTGATATAATAAATCACCTAATCGATATTCCGCTGGCGCAAAACCATTTTTAGCGGCTTTGATCAACCATGGCAAGCCGGTATCAATATCGTCATTAATAAATATTTGCTGTAAAGCGTAGTCATACTGTGCTTGAGGAAAGCCATCTTCAGCGGCGTTGAGTAAAACCATTTCAAATGATTCAACATCAGTTTCAGGGAGAAAATTACCATACGCTCTTAAAAAACAAGCATATAAATATTTTGCTTTAGCATTGTCATCCGCTTGATTACGCAGCTTTTTAAAACGTTTGTATTGATGAGGGTAATCGCTTTTTAACGTGCCCGAGTCTCTAAAACCAAAACCAGAATATGCAATTAAGCCATATTGTTCTTGTTTACCCTCGGTATTAATCGCAGGCTTGAATTTAGAAGTTAATACTGACTCGATAGAGACTTTATTAAATCGCCCCATAGGCCATGAAAACAAAACTTCCGGATCGCGGGAGCGACCATCTTGACCGACGTCATATTGAACGATCACTCGCCCAGTATCATCATTCACTAGCATTTTTGATAAGTTACTCGGACTAGAGCCATTTCTAATCATAGCGTTTATCGCTGATTGATTTCGTGCATGCGCAGTTCCTCTAACGTAATGAAGATCACCTCTAACGAGCATTTTCGCTGGTTTTTTAAGCTTTTGTGACTCAACCGGCTCTTCATGCACTGTTGGTAATAAGTCTGCCTCTAACTGAGCGAGGCCATATTGCTTTTTAAGCTTTGCTGCTAATAATCTTGCTTGGGCTTGCTGCTCTTCATCTAACTCAGAGTAGGCCTGTTTTGCGTATTCTATCGCATTGGGGTATTGATATTCTGCCGCCATAAAAAACCAAGCGACGGCTTCAATTTTATTAATTTCACCGATATTCCCCTGATAATTAAGCACCCCCAATAAAAACTGCGCTTCGGCATTACCTATTGTCGCCGATGCGTTCAGCTCAGTCGCCGCAACTTGATAATTTTCATCAACAATAGCCGCATTGGCTTTAAATAAATTAGCATGGGCAGAAAAGTTAAGCGAAATTGCGAGCGCAATTAGCCTGCATTTGAATTTCATAACAACATCCTTTTATTTGATTTTTTATTTTTATATCCTCCTTTATTATTCATAAACAAAATAACAATATCAAGCTTGAAAATTTTATTTTGTTAACAATTACACTTTCTCTCGGTTAAATCGGTAGATACTTTTCCTTTAGAATTATAATCCCTATTAGCCCGAACAGAAATAAGACTAAGATTAACCTTAGTCTTATTTCTACCGGCATAAAAAAGCCGAGTTGCAACAACTCAGCTTTTCTAATATTTTCCTGTTATTTAATTCACTAATAACTCACTCAGCACTAACTCAGCACTAGCAAAATTATTAGTTCAGAAATAAATTACTTTTTTGGTACTTGGTGCAAGGTATACCAAGCTTTTTTATGAAAAGCACTTTGCTGCTGAGCAAATTGTGTTTTGGTTAAATCAAGTTCATACACTCGGCTAGTAAACTCTTCTTTCACTGGCTGTTCAGCGCTAAAGTTTGCTAATGACAAGTTTAGCGTTTTACCATCTTTTGACCATGTTTGCTCAGTGACATTTTCATTTCTAACATCATACTCTTCCGAGCCATAATTCGTGTCTTCTTGATAATACCAAGAGCTGATGGCAAGTTTATCGAAACTTGCTCTCACGGTTTTATTCACCGGCTGAGTAAAGCTAACACGGTAACCCGTATGGGTGACTGAGATAGTGTAGATTGATTGTGGCGTTGTTTTACCGTCCCAAACAATACGTTGAAGTGAGCTTAAATTACCACCTTGTGCCCACCAACCTCGGCCTGTTTGGCCAATCCACATACTATTATCTAGCGGTGAGAAAGCTAAACGCATCGCCCCAGATGAAGTAAACGCCATAAAAGGTAATAAAGCAGCTTGCTCAACCCCATTAACCGTTTCACTCTGCACTCTAAAAATATTTGATTTGGATTGATCGCCCACAAACATTTGTCCCTGGTATGGGCCAAAGCTGCCTTTGCTTTCATCCCAAACCGGATGACCCGGCGAGTTCATTGCGCGGCCATGCGGTAATAAAGCAACGGGTAACTCACGCTTAGCTTTATAGTTTTGCCATTCAATTGCTTTACTCGCTTGTGTCATATTAGGTAAATCAACCAAGCTCGCGGCATGGCCATAATAATTATCTTTTGCTAAGACATAAAGTTTTGATGTTCCTTGGAAGTCACCTTGGTTTTCAGTGTAATAAAGTTTGCCATCAGGGCTTAATTCAACACCGGCAGGGCTCCGTAAACCATAGGCAAACAAGCTTTCGTTACCTTTTGCGTCAACTTTTATTGCCCAGCCACGATAGCCACCGGTAGTTTTCATACCACCGCCACCGTAACCATTAGGAACACCATGACCTAAATTTAAGGTATATAAATACTCATTATTCGGTAGCTTTACTGGGCCATGTAAGTATTCATGATAATTGGCGTTAAAACGAAAACCGTCAGAGACGTTCAAACGTTTTTCAGCCCAACCGTCTTGATCGCTATCAAGCATTCGGGTTAAGCCCGGTTTCTCACCCACCATAATGCTATGTTCATTTTCAACTTTCAGCCCGAGCGAATCAAAAGTACCTTCCGCAAACTGTTGCCACTTATTATCGGTTATTTTCCAAACGCCAGCAGTACGTGTACTAACATAAGCATTACCGCTATTGGTAAAATCAATACCTAAGGGTTCAAACAAAACGGTACGGCCAAATTTATCGGTCGGGGCTAATGCGTTTTCGATACGATAACCGGCCGGCAATGTATGTTTATCATCAGTTGCTGCTGTCCAGATTAATGCTTGCGGTTTATTACTTTGCGCAACCACACCATCATCAATAGTGCTAACTTTTGGCGCCTTTTCAACTTCGGCGGTAAAAGTAACATTGGCGTATTTACCTATCGGTAATAACCACTGCCCTTGCTTAATTTCACCATGCGACACCTTAATGTTGGTTAATTTACTGTCTGAAAAGCTTAATACCTGCGCGGTTTTATTATCAAAATTAAAGTTCGCTTTAATGGTATTACCGGCAACAATATCAAGTTGCATCGAGATGTTATTAGCATTAACTTGATAATTAAATCTTGGAATTGCTCCGGCCGGCGTATCAACACCAATAAACTTAGCGTCAATGCTATTGAGTTGACTGGCAAAATCAGTTGTATTAGTTAAAAATTTCTCAGAAATGTCTCCATCAAGTTTATTAGGCTCTTTGAAAAAGAAGTCAACTTTATTACCACCAGACAATATCGGCTGAAATAAATGACTAACTGATTTCTTAGGCCATAATTTAGCGCCACGCCCTATAGCACTTGCTTCGTCTGCACGGCCAAGTTTTTCATTTTTTAATGATAGAAAACGGCCAGACCAGATCATTTCAATCGCTAAGGTTCTTGGATCAAAACTATAATTAACCTGACTCGGTAACCCCACATGATAAGCGCGGCCTGACACTAAATCGCCAATATTAACACGAACGATTCTTGGCTGATCACTGACCAATTCAGCTTTTAAGTCTTCAACTAAAACATAGGGTTTTTCTGGATGCTCCTGCCAAATATAATCAGCGCCTTTATTTTCATCATCATTTAACGATTGTAAATACGCGGATAGCGCTTGCACTTCACTTTCACTCACCGCTTCGGCGTTAAAAGACGGCATAATAGGTAAGAACTGTTTTTCTTTTCCATTCGCTATTTTACGTACCGCTAAATGCAAAGTTGAACGGCGTAATGAATCTAATAAATATTTATCATCCGCTTTCATTACCGTATTGTGCTGCTCAGCAACATCGTAAACCGTTATTGATTTGCTTTTGGGGGCGAATATACCAAATAAACTAGGGCCGGTTTTTACCGACACCGCATCTTTATTTACTTCATGGCATTCTTTACAGCCTTTAGCGGCAAAGGTTTTTTTACCCTGCTCAACTAAATTAAACATTGGCTTACCTAATTTAGGCCCTAAAGGAATTTTATCAATGTCTTTCACTTTCTGGGCAGGCGCTACAGCCGAGAAGTCTTTTGGTGTTATTTTAATATCTTTGAAAGCAACTTTATTACCATTACCAACAAAGAACATCGGCGCTTTGGCGCTTTCATGTTTGGCAATAGCAAAGCGGCTTGGGCCTGTTGCTATTTGATTTGCCATCACTTCTACATCATTAATTTTTACACTGACAAATTGCGCATAAGCGGTTTTTAAACCGTTTTTATCGAAACGAGGTGCTCTAAAGTCAATTTCAACCTGCTGCCACTCGCCGGGTGGTTTAGCATTATTAACTTTTGCTGCTTTACCATCAAATTGCTTAAATTCTCGATTTTCATCATAACGCGGAAATAAGCCGCCCATGGTATTCGCCCACCAGCGTTTTCGGCCATAGATATCGGAAAAATTAATACGATACAAGCCTTGAAAATAAACACCTGAATTGGTGCTTTTATTGACATTAACAGCTAAAGACAAAGTAACATCTTGATAGGCTTTTGCTGTTTCAAGAAAGCTGCTGTCACCTTTATGTCCAACCACTGGCTGGCTAGTTAACACGTCAGTGCCCGGTTGAAAATCAAAATATTTTTCATCCGCCGAAATTTTCGCATTACCAACTTCTTGCCATGAAGTATTCGGCTTAAATTCAATACCATTAAAGTGATAACTGTTATTAAAGCTCTTCGACTTTTCAACCTTCGAGCTAAATTCTGTTTGTGGGCTATTACAAGCAGCAAGGGTAAAAATTGCAGAGCTAAAGATAGCAAGCCCGACAAACCGGGCAGTAATTGGAAAAGTCATAAAACTATCTTTGATAGATTTTATTTTTAACTAGAGCTATTAATGTCAGTTGCAAATGCAGCAGTACTTAAACCAACAAGCAAGGCACTTATACGTTTTTTCGATAGCCGTTTTTAAACACGGTGAGCCGCTAGTGTCATGCAAGAGCCTAGACCCCCTAACTACTAGAATGACACTTTTTCAAATATTTTAAAGGTAATAACAGAAGCTAAAGGTACCGCTTAATAGTGCTAAAGCTTGCGCGCCCAAATATTGCGATAACTCACTAACGAGCCATGATCTTGTAAATGAATAGGGGCACAGCCATGTGCTTTGTAGGCTGGTTTGCCGCGATAAGTTGTCGGCCCTTGAATTTCGGTAGCATTTTGAATTAAAACACCATTATGTAAAACTGTAACATTGGCTTTGGTTTGTACACTGCCCTTATCATCGAAGGTTGGCGCTTGATAAATAATGTCATAAGTTTGCCAAGTTAAACGCGGCTTGCTGGCATTAACTAAAGGAATACTTTGTTTGTAAACCGAGCCCGCTTGACCATTGGCATAGGTTTCGTTATCAAAAGAATTTAGCACTTGTACTTCGTAGCGCCCTTGAATAAAAACACCACTATTACCATCGCTTTGACCCGTTCGGCCAGCTACTTTTTCTGGTGAACGCCATTCAATATGCAGTTGCATATCACAAAAAGATTCTTTCGTTCGAATACCTTTACTACCAGGTTTAACAGTCATCACATTATCAGCAACTGTCCATTTAACTTCACTACCATCATTATGCTGCCACTGTGACAGATTATGGCCATCAAATAACACAATCGCATCAGAAGGCACACCTGAACTTGTATCAACCCTTTTAAGATCTTGCCATACTTCGGTTAATTTAGGATCCGGTAAATTATCTTGCTTGTTAGCAAAGACAAGGTTGCAGCTACCAATAGCCGTTAATGCACTTATTATAATAATTTTTTTCATTTTAATGCCTAGCTTAATATTGTGATGTATCAGTAATAAAGAAATATTGTTTCTCTACTGCTCTTTATCTTCCTGAGCAATATCATCAGGTAAGATATAGGTTTGCCTAAACTCTGTTGGCAACTGACCAAACAAAGTCTTAAATTTTTTACTAAAATAACTATGATCGACAAAACCTACTTCACTCGCCACTACCGCAACAGACAAGTTAGTTTCCAGTAATAATTTTCTTGCCATTTCTAGTCGAAATTCATTAATAAATTGCTTAGGAGTTTTCGCTAGATACTTTTTAAATCGCCGCTCTAATGCTGAAATGGATAAATGTGCAACATCCGCTAGCTTTTGCATTGAAATATCATTCATATAATATTGTCGAATATAATCAACCGGCGTTTTTACCGCTTCCATCCCTGAAATTGCCACCGAGGTTTTTTCAACATGTCTGGAGACGCCATAAGAGCCTATTACCTCTCCCTGTTCACTATATAAAGCGCGTTTAGAGGTAATAAACCAGGCATTTTCGCCGGTGATAGTGTGATTTAACTCAAGTCGGTTAGTGACAGACTCACCCTGCAAAACTTTTAAATCATCAACCCAAAACTGTTTCGCCATATGCTCAGGCGAAAAATCAAAGTCAGTAAAACCAATGACTTGCTTTAATGATTTAGCGCCTAAATGCTCAACAAAGTTGGCATTAGCATAAACAAAATCGCCTTGTTTATTTTTGACCCAAAAAAGCACGTCTGGCATTAAATCAAACATAGTAATAATTTGCTGAACGCCGAATTGATGAACCAAATCGTCTATATAATGCTTTTGCATCTTAGTTAATTTATTAATAAAAACACCCTTTTAATTATGCAAAAAATAACCTAGACATAAACACAGACGCCGAATTTGTCGCACAACAAACCGATTTTATAATATAGACTGATATGATATTTATTGAAAGATACAGTTACTCCAATTACCCAGATGAAAACTGAAATAACTGTATGGTATTAATGGTTATAGCCCGGCCGCAACACGGGTATTTTCAGGAAATGAAGTAATAGCTTTCACTTTAACATTTTTATAGAACAATTCTGCGCCTTCAGATTGCAACTGAATTTGTCCTGAGGTTAATGGCTTACCCGCTTTATCACGCGATTCTTCCACCACCATCACCACCTGTCCGTTAACAACAAAAATTGCATCGTCATTTAACACTAAAAGCTCAACCGTGTTCCACTGGCCGTGTGGCCGATCAGGTTCGATATACGCATCAGCATAACCATCAATAAACCTTAAATGTTCACCTTTTGGATCATAAGCGAATTTACCCTCTAGGCTATTAGATCTGATTTTACCACTAGGACCCGCTAAAGGGATGTAGTCACCAAAGTCTGATTCTTGTATTTGTAATTCTTGGCACGCCTTCCATACTTTCCAAAACGCACCATGAGGACCTTTACAATGATATAACAAACCACTATCACGTTTAGCTTTTAATCTTGGTGCCCATTTTTTCTCGCCCCATTTCACTTCAAGTGAGAGATGATAATTTTCAAATTCTGCTTTACTGGTTAAGCCGCCATATATTTCACCACTGATATGTAATACTGGCTCGCCATTTTCTTCGGTCATCGAAAATACATTTTTAATATCGTTGTTAAGCCCCATCGCATTACTAGGGTCACCGCCAACATTTAAATTGTCGGCAGTAAATGTGCCTTCAGGTAAGTCTTTAACACTAGTATGCGGCACGCCATTCCATTTCTCCCATTGGCTTAATTGGCTATCTAATAAATACTGCCACGGCTCACTTGCCGATTGCTCACTTGTCGATTGCTTGTTAGCCGTTTGGCTACAAGCAACAATAAATAGCGCGGTCAAACCAGCACTCAGTAATTTAATTTTCCTGTTATTGATGATTTTCATTTTATCTTCCTATATATAAGCATGATTTCGATGTTATAAGAGGATGTAAACAAACACAATAAATTAAATACAAGTTAATAGGTTTAAATATAAAAACCGTAGCTAATATCACTATTTTAGGTAAGAAAAAAATAAAATTAGCACCATGTATTAAAAATACGATTAATTACGTAGCCGTTTTAAATAACAATTATTCGCATCCACTCATCATTTTTTATATTTAATTCAAATAAAAAGTAATGTAAATGCATTTTAATCGTCAAATAAATCTTAATCACGATAAAAAAAAAGATGTAAAACCCATTTAGTTAACAAAGCACATTATACAATTAAAAACACAAGTAATTGAAAATAAAGTAAATAACAAAAACACACAGTGATTTAAATTAGAGCTTTTACACAAAACCATAAAATTTTCAGTAGAGATATAACAATCAAACAACAAAACCCCATGTAAAAAGCAGTTTTTATATTTAATTTTACTTTACAAAAATTACTTATCGAAATAGACTGAAAATATATAAAAGTATATTTTTATATAAATACAATAAAAAAACATTAATACAGATAGAAGTGATTTGTTGATAAATATATAAACGCTTCATTTATAGTATTAACTAGGAGAGACGAGAAATGACTGCAAATTTTAAGTTAAAACCAATAGCACTAGCTATGATCCCTATCTTATTTGCTGGCGGCACTAATGTTGCTTTCGCCGAAGAAGATAGCGTAAGTAAAGCTGACAAGAAAAAAGAAGAACAAGCTAATGTAGAAGTAATAGAAGTCGTTGGGTATAAAGGGAGTATCCAACGCTCAATCAATGCAAAGCGATTAGCCGACGGCGTACAAGATTCAATCTTCGCCGAAGATATTGGTAAATCGACTGACCAAAACATTGCCGATGCACTATCACGTATTACCGGTGTTACCGTTCAAGAGTCTGATGGTGAAGGTACACGTATTTCTGTACGTGGTGCAAACTCAAATCTTAACCAAATATCATTAAATGGTGTTGCGTTAACATCAAGTTTGAATGGTGCTGGTGGCAGTGGTTCTACTTCTGATCAATCAGTTGATTTAAGTACTTTCTCGTCAGATATATTATCTTCTATTAATGTTATTAAAACAGCATCAGCTGATCATGATGAAGGTTCTTTAGGTGCAAATGTTATATTACGTACTGTTAAGCCATTACTTTTAGATAAAAACAAACGATCTTTAGAAATCCAAGGCCGTTATAACGAATATGCGCAAAAAGACAATTATAAAATTAGCGGAACGATTTCCGAAAAGTTTTTAGATGAAAACCTTGGTATCATTGTTACCGCATCAAAAGAAACACAAGATTCTCGTAAAGATTCTGTTGGCGGTGACTGGCTAGCACCTTATGAAGCGGTTGATGTTCGTGAAGGCGGCGCAACCACAACAACTGGCGAACTTGCTGGTGCTCAAAAGGCCATTGTCAGTCGCGGAACATCTTACAATACCGACGTCAACTATCGGGAACGTGATACGATTACAGCAGGTATTCAATTTTTACCAACGGATACTACTGATGTTCAACTTGATCTGAGTTACTCAAAACAACATGTGGAATTTGACACACATTCCATGAGTATTAGAAAACCAGACTTTAAACAACCAAGAAACCTTAACCTGCCAAGTGATCCTCAACACTTGTGGTGGACATTAGATGAAGAAAACCACACATTAACTAAATCTTTAAACCGCTATGGCTCTGGTGGTTTTAACCGCCGTGTGGGTGGAAATGAAACAGAAAACCAAGTAGCAACATTGAAAATTACGCAGGAAATCACTGATGATTTATCAATGGATATTACTGCTGGTTATTCAAATACTGATTATGTTTCACTACCCAATGCGACATTGTCTACCGCAAACTGGTTAAGTATCCCTTTAAATATTTTAGAAACTATGCCTGCAACTGAACCTGATGTTTTAGGTAACGTTTTAGAACCGGTTGGTTATGATTGCGAAACAGGATTATGTTCTATAGTTGCTGGGACAAAACCATATATTTATGTACCTGAAGGTGTAAATAATAACTTAAACAACTATTCTACATCTGGTTTTAATCCATTAGACCCATATGCTTCACATTTAGGTTATGTCGCTAAAAATGAAGAGGAAACTTCAGATACCAATAAATCATTATTTGTTGATTTTGATTACCAACTAGAATTCATGGGGACTACTTCTGTTGAATTTGGTTTTAAACTATCAAATCGTGTTAAAGATGTTTTTACTGATTATCAAACCTTCCAAGGTAGTGGTGAAACTGCATTTGATCCACTAACAGGACGACCTGTTACTGGTGAAGGTGTCGCCAACATAGGTATGGTTGACGTATTAGTAGGCAAAGGCTTACCTGTTAGTGATTTTATGGCAGATTTAATTCCAGCTACTTCAGCTTATAATACTGAGTATTTGAATGGTTGGGGAATTTTAGACCCTGAAAAAGCTTTTAATGAAATTTTTCAGGTTGAAAAAGTATCATTAAATAGTAATACAACCGGTAGCCGTAAAGTTGAACAAGAGAATGTATCTGCTTATGCTAAAGTTAACTTTGAATATTTGGATGGCCGCCTAACCGGTAACATTGGTACTCGATATGTTAAAACAGAAGTTGATACCTATGGCCACCCTACTGCTAGCTTTTTTGACGGTGACAGAATATTCACACCACATGAAATGGTTTATGAAAATCAACTTGCAAATAAGAATTTAGCTGATTGCCCTGCTGGTCAAGCTGACCGTATTGACGGTTTCCCTCCTGGTTCAGACACTCCTAATTTATATCCTTGTTATGAATTCCGCTTAACTGCTGATGATATTTTAGAAGTTGATTACACTGGTGGAGCTGAGGGCGGAACCGTCGATGAAATAATTCGAAATGAAGGTGGCTCAAGAAGTTGGTGGTGGTTATACCGTCATGCAGATCCGAGTACACAAAAACAATGGGGCGATGAATTAGTCGATGCCGGTGTGATTGATAAAGCGACTGATATTTATCGTCGTGAGTTTTCTGCCACTGGTTATGGTGAATCTGAAATTTGGTTACCAAGCTTAAACTTAAACTATCAATTTTCTGATGAATTAATTGGCCGTTTTGCGACATCAAGAACAATGGCGAGACCGCGTTTTGATTCTTTACGACCTGGTTTTTCTTCAACAGAAAATGTCTGGGGTGACTTCAGTCGCGCATCGGTTAACAACCCTGATCTACAGCCACTAAAATCTAACAATATTGATCTTTCAATTGAATGGTATTTTGATAAAACAGGTTTATTATCACTAGCCTATTTCCGTAAAGACATGACCGACTTTGAAGAAGAAGTAAAAGATAGAGTCTACTTTACAGATATTCGCCACGATTATGACTTAGCGAGCTTAAATTGGGAAGATTACGCAATTCCAATTGAAGAAGGTATGACCCCACTAAACAGTAACTGTCATCCAAATCGTGTAGTTCAAGATCGTGTCCAAAATGAATTTCTTTTTGATTGTGACATCCTTGAAGCAACTATTAAACGTAATGGTAAAGGTGCTTTGACTGAAGGTATTGAATTTTCTTATAGCCAAGCTTATGACTTTTTACCAGGTGTTTTATCTGGTTTAGGAACTAACTTTAACTATACCTATGCTGACTCAGAGTCAGATGCTGAAATACTTGAATTGACAGGCAGAGAGTTAAAAGCTTTACCTCAAGCTTATACGCCTAAGCATTCAGCTAATACCACCCTTTACTGGGAAAAAAATGGCCACCAATTACGTTTAACTCATAGATTCAACTCAGATCAATTAGTTGACCGTGGTTTAGTTGATGGTGCGGCATGGCAGGATTCAACAACCAAGTTAGACTTTAGTGCTACCTATAAGTGGGATCAAAATATTACGTTTACTTTCCACGCACTTAATCTAACCGATGACGTAACTCGAACTTACTTTACTTCGACAACAATGAATTTGGGTACAGAAGATGAACCTATTATTTTTGATGAAGGTAATCCGTTAGATGATAACGTTAATGAAGGTAGAACGATTGGCCAATATAAAACGGGTCGTCAATTCCGTTTGAGTGCGCGAATTAACTTCTAGAGTTGTTAAATTAATTATTTGCTTTGTTGATTTATTCAACAAAATACAAAGAACAAATTGGAGAAATGGTAAGATGAAACTTAACTTACTTACTAAAGTGCTATTAAGTACAACATTGATCGCTTCTATTACTGCTTGTGATATAAGAGAAGATCTTGAAACCTATCCGGACAATCTAAAACCTGTAGAAATTACCGGGGATTTAGACTTTGCCTTCGAATTTAATGAAAATGATAGTCCGTTTGTCTGGAGTTTATTAACAGACGCACATAACCCAGAAAATACAGAAGTATTCCCTCGTGACTTTACTTATTACCGTATTCGCTTAAATTCTGATGGTACGCCTTGGACAGATCCTGAAACAGGTGAACGTGAAGAATTATATGTTGGTCCTGAATTACCTCAAGGCGCAGTCATAAAGTCTCAAGATGTGGTGGGATTAGATCCAGAATATTGGACAAATTCTTTAGTTCATCCTGAGACAGTTGAAATTCGCCGACTAGAAATTGTTGAAGCAGAAGAATGGAATGCAACACATCCTGAAGAAGAATGGGTTGAAGTGCCTGCTGAATTATTCTCTCAAGGTGTTTATCAGTTTTCATACCTTTTAGATAATGGTTCTGAAACGATCATTAAAAGAAACTTTTCAGTAACCGTAAATGGTGTGGAAGATAAAGTCGAAGAAATAAGTATGAGCTCTGCTACGTTATCAGCACCTGTTGGTTATGCTATTCCTTTAAATGCGGCAATCACGCCAGCTAACGCGACATTTAAAACGATTACTTGGGCATCGTCTAACCCTGAATATGCAACAGTAGATCAAAATGGCAATGTTACGGCATTAACTGCTGGTATTGACCAATCAGTTGATATTACGGCAACATCTGCAGACGGACTAGTAACCGGTACAACTGTTGTTAGCATTATCGAATTTCCAACTGAACCTGTTGCTGTAGATATTACTTTTAATGGTAATGGAGTATCTAAGGGAGTTGTGGAAGTTGGATTAAGAGATACGATACAAATTAATTCTTTATTAATTCCTGATGGCTTATTTGAAGCTGACGACTACCCAGTTGAATGGTCATCAGCAGACGCTAGCTCAGTTACAGTTAGTGAGGATGGTATGGTTGTCGGTTTAGTGCACGGCGAGCAAGTT
Organism: Thalassotalea sp.; assembly: GCA_051251725.1. Lineage (GTDB taxonomy): Bacteria > Pseudomonadota > Gammaproteobacteria > Enterobacterales > Alteromonadaceae > JALZUE01. The sequence goes on from JBPOFN010000035.1 coordinate 32,404, forward strand.
ACATTAACGGCTTACATCCCTTCTCTTGAATTAACGCAAACTGTTGATTTATTAGTAGTTGACTCACCAAATATTCTTTTGAATGCTGATGCAAATCCAGATTTTGAAACAGGTGAATTAGCTCCATGGGGCGCTTTTTGGGCAAATCCTTTAGGACTTGATAATTTAACGGTTAGCAATACCGCTGGAGTTCCTGATAGCTGGGATGGTTTTGGTCTACATATTCAATCAGATGGCTCAAACCATACCGGTATAGTATTAGATAAATCACTAACGCCTCAAGATCCAGGTAAAAATGATGGAACAATGTGGAAAATTAGTTTTGATGTAAAATCAAATAATGGTGACCGTTCAGGTTGGTTCCGTATGCTTTATGAGCCAAATGGATGGGCGCAGCGTTTAGACTCTTGGTTTGCTATTACTACGGAATGGACAACGATTGAGTTTACTAAACCATCAAAAGACTGGTCTGCTGACCTCGCACGTTTAGATTTATATGTAAATAAACATGCTGATGGTATTGATGTTCAAATAGATAATATCCGCGTAGAAGAAGTTAAATAGTATTCATTTTAATTACTTTTTAAGATGAAATTAAAAAGCCTGAAACATTTGTTTCAGGCTTTTATATATACAATAAGATAATATATCCTATGAAAATCACGTTAGTAGCATAAACTCAAAGAATCTATCATGAAAAAAAACATTGTTATTTTAGGCGGAGGAACTGCAGGCTGGATTACCGCCTCAATACTTTCAAAAGGCTTAAATTTAGAAGAATATAATATTACCCTGATTGAAAGCCCTGACATTCCTACTGTCGGTGTTGGCGAAGCTACTATTCCACCAATAGTGCAATTAACAAGGTTTTTAGAAATAGATGAAGCAGATATGCTAACAAAGATATCAGGAACGTTTAAATATGGTATTCATTTTGAAGGCTGGCATGATAAAAACCAAAGCTATATGCATGCTTTCGGTTACTTAGGTAAAACACATAAAAACTTTAGCTTTCCCCAATTGTGGTTAAAGTATAAGGCTGAATTAGAGTTAACTAACTTAAATGCCCCATACAAGTTAAATGATTTTTCTCCTACAGCGATAGCAGCTTATAAAGGGTTATTTAACCACCCACAAATCCTGCCAAAAGGAACAAATTCAACATTGTATTTTCCATTAACAAATTTGCATTACGCCTATCAATTTGATGCCGGCTTACTCGCAAATTACTTAAAAGAATATGCAATAAAAGCTGGTATAAATTTTATTCCAGCAACGGTAAATAAGGTAACTCAAGATCCTCAGGGTAATATTCAATCATTAACGTTAAGTAACAACGCACTTATTTCAGGCGATTATTTTATCGATTGCAGTGGCGCTAAAGGTTTATTAAGTAAACAAACGCTTAAAAGTGAGTTTGTTTCATGGCAAGAATACTTACCTTGCGATAGAGCAATCGCAGTTCAGACTAAAAATGATGATGCACCTATTCCCCCGTATACCAAATCAATCGCTATGAATGCCGGTTGGCGTTGGCAAATACCTTTGCAGCACCGCACGGGCAATGGTTATGTTTTTGCCAGTGAATTTTGTCAGCAGCAAAACGCTGAAGATGAATTTATTCAAGCGCTTGGCACAGCAGAAAAAATTACTGATTTAAGAACCATTCACTTTTCAACCGGTTGTTTAAAGAATCCATGGAATAAGAATTGTATTGCCTTAGGGCTAGCGAGTGGCTTTTTAGAGCCGTTAGAGTCAACTAGTATCCATATGACACATAAGTACGCAATAGAGCTTATGAATGCCTTTAGGTTTGGTGAAAATATGGAAGAGGAAGCGACTAAGTTTAATAACGACTTTTTTGCAGACTCAACCATGATAAGAGATTTTTTGGTCTTACATTACAATACGACTAAACGGGAAGATACTCAGTTTTGGACTCATTGCAAAAATATGAAAATTCCAGCAAGTTTACAAAATAAATTAGCTGAATTTGAACAAACTGGTTTTATAACATTACCTAAAAACAGTTTATTTGCTTTTGAAAGTTGGTTTCAAGTATTAATGGGACAAGAATATTTAAGCAGCTACCAACAGTTTCATGATGAAAGCTTTGATCACGAATCTGCAAACTTTTTCTTGGCTAATATACAAAAGGCCATAGCCGCTGAAACTTCACGACTAAAATCCCATGACGAATATTTGAAAATATATACTGGTTTTCAGCGCTTATCAAAAACGCCACTAAATAGTGGCGTTTTTTAATTTAGCTTACTCATATATTATGAGTGAAGATAAGCTCGACTACTCAGTTTCAGCTTTCTTTTTCGTCGCTACTTTTTTCTTCGCTGCTGGTTTCTTTTTGGCTGCCGCTTTCTTTTTCGGTTTAGGTAACTCTTCTACCCATTTACCATCAACAACCCGTGCCGACCAGCCACTCGCTTTACCATCAATCTCAGTCATTACATACTGTTCTTTGGTTTTACGGCTGTAACGCACGATAGCTTCATTACCACTAGGGTCTTGTGCTGGTGCGTCAGCTAAATAATAAAACTTAGATGATATTCTGTCTCTAAAGCGTTGTAACTCGGCAACTTTCGGCGCTCGAGTTTCTCTTGAGCGCGGGAAAGTATTAGCAGCAAGGAATATCCCTGCCGCGCCATCACGTAACACAAAGTGCGCCTCAGATTTTTCACAAGCCAATTCTGGTAATTGAACTGGATCTTCTTTTGGTGGCGCAGCTTCTCCGCTCGCTAATAACTTACGGGTGTTTTTACATTCGCTATTGGTACAATCAAAGTATTTTCCGAAACGGCCGTTTTTCAGCTCCATTTCAGACTCACAACGGTCACATTCTAAAATAGGTCCGTCGTAACCTTTAATTTTAAAGGTACCTTTTTCGAGTTCAATCCCTTCACAGTGTGGGTTATTACCACAAACATGTAATTTACGCGTTTCATCGATTAGATAACTATCCATCGCGGTGCCACATTTGTCACAACGATGCATCGCACGTAATGCTTCTGTTTCTTGATCTTCCGCTAAAACACTAACCGCTTCTTCACCAGGCGTTAAATTCAAGGTTTGAGTACAGCGTTCTTTTGGCGGTAAAGCATAACCAGAACAACCTAAAAACACACCGGTTGATGCGGTACGAACCCCCATTTTACGGCTACATGTAGGGCAATCAATATCAGTTAATACCATTTCATTGCTTGGCATGCCGCCATCTTCAGCAGGAGAATCAGCTAAAGCTAATTTTTTGCTGAAATTTTCATAAAACTTATCAAGAACCGCTTTCCAGTCAATTTTTCCTTCGGCGATCTCATCAAGCGAGTTTTCCATGTTGGTGGTGTAATCATAACTCATCAACTTAGGAAAACTAGCAAACAGGCTATCGGTAACAATTTCACCCATTTTTTCTGCATAAAAGCGTTTTTTCTCTAATCGAACATAACCGCGATCTTGAATAGTCGAAATGATTGACGCATAAGTCGATGGGCGACCGATAGAGCGTTTTTCTAACTCTTTTACTAGTGAGGCTTCACCAAAGCGCGCAATCGGCTTAGTGAAGTGCTGAGCTGGTTCTAGCTTTTCAAGCGTGATTTTGTCACCCACACTTAAATCTGGTAAATGGGTGTCATCTTTTAATAATTGTGGGTGAACTCGTGTCCAACCATCAAATTTCATCACTCGCCCTTTGGCTTTTAATTCAAATTTGTCAGCCGCAACCGTTAATGTTGAAACGTCATAGCGTGCTGCGGTCATTTGACAAGCAACAAATTGACGCCAAATTAACTCATATAATTTACGGGCATCGGCTTCCATACCATCTAATAAAGCAGCTTCTAATTTTACATTAGACGGACGAATAGCTTCATGCGCCTCTTGTGCATTAGCTTTGCTGCCATATAATTTTGCTTTTTCAGGTAAATAATCAGCGCCAAAATTGTCATTGATATAACCACGACACATTTCAACCGCATCTTTACTCAAGTTCGTTGAATCGGTACGCATATAAGTTATATGCCCCGCTTCATATAAACGCTGAGCTAAGCCCATAGTACGTTTCACGCCAAAACCTAAACGGGTACTGGCAGCTTGTTGCAAAGTAGAAGTAATAAATGGCGCTGACGGCGTGCTTTTTGAAGGTTTATCTTCACGCTTGCTAACCGCGTAATTAGCCGACTGTAAAGTATTAACTGCTGCCATAGCATCAGTTTCATTGGTCGGTTTAAAAGCTTTACCCGCTTCATGTGTAACCGCTAGGGTTAGTGGCGTTTTAGCTTCGGTCGTTGTTTCAGCGCTAATATCCCAATATTCTTCTGGCACGAACGCTTTAATTTCACGTTCGCGTTCAACCACTAATTTAACAGCGACTGACTGAACACGACCGGCAGATAAACCACGGGCTATTTTTTTCCACAATAATGGGCTGACCATAAATCCAACAACGCGATCTAAAAATCGACGCGCTTGCTGGGCATTAACCCCTGGAATACTTAATTCGCCAGGTGTTGAGAATGCTTGTTGAATTGCATTTTGAGTAATTTCGTTAAAAACAACACGTTTGTACTTAGCGTCATCACCACCAATAATTTCTTTTAGGTGCCATGCGATAGCTTCCCCTTCTCTATCCAAATCGGTTGCGAGATAGATGGTGTCAGCATTTTCGGCAAGTTTTTGTAATTCAGCGACAACTTTTTCTTTGCCTGGCAAAATATGATATTCAGCTTGCCAGTTATTCTCTGGGTCAATACCCATTCGATTAACCAGTGATTGCCGATCACGCTTAGCTTTATATTTGGCTTTAACCTCAGGCGACATTTTTCTCACCTCAGCAGGTGGCTTAGTAGCAACCTTTTTACCGGTACTGCTGGTCGGAAGATCACGCACATGACCGACACTAGATTTAACCACAAAATCTTTTCCAAGATATTTGTTGATGGTTTTCGCTTTTGCTGGTGACTCTACTATTACTAGAGATTTTGCCATAGGTTTTTCGTTTCCTGATGAAGATGGGCACTTGCCCAATATTGCTGTACCAAACCTTAAATGCGCCGTAATTTGCTGCTTAGCCTACGGAAGGTACAAAATATTAATGCATTAATTGTCTTTATTTAGATATATCTGCAATTTAATGACTTAACAAGTAATTATTTAAATTGTCAGTAAAATTGTTATCAATTGACTGAATATCGCTATTTTCGCGTCATCATAATCGACTTTATAGATAAATTTAATAGCTAAGGTAGAATATTTTACAAAGAAATGCCTAATTATTTATTAAAATGGCTTATAAAATATAAAATAAGGGATAAAAAAATACCGCTAACCCATTAATAAGGCAGCGGTATTTTTTATAAACTAGTAAAACTAGCCTTCATTATACAAATCAATAATTGATTCGGCATTTTTATCAGAATTTTCTTTGGTTTCGTTATTACGCTTCGCATCTAATCTTTCAAGATATTCTTGATTAATATCATTAGTGATATATTGACCATCAAACACTGAGGTTTCAAAACGTTTAACTTCTGGGTTAGCTTTACCAACCGCTTCAACTAAATCTTCAATTGATTGATAAATCAATTTATCAGCGCCAATCATTTCACATATGTCATCAAGATCACGACCATGTGCGATTAATTCATTAGCGCTTGGCATATCAATCCCATAAACATTAGGGAAACGGATTTCTGGTGCCGCTGAAGCAAAATACACTTTTTTAGCGCCTGATGATCTTGCCATATCAATGATCTGTTCAGAGGTAGTACCGCGAACAATTGAGTCATCAACTAACAGTACATTTTTCCCTTTAAATTCAGCGCCAATTGCATTTAATTTACGGCGTACTGATTTTTTACGCTGCTCTTGACCCGGCATAATAAAAGTACGGCCAATGTAACGGTTTTTAACAAAACCTTGACGGTACGGAATATCAAGATGGTTAGCAATTTGTAACGCGATGTCACATGACGTTTCTGGAATAGGAATGATAACGTCAATTTCTTCATCAGCCCATTCTTTTGAAATTTTCTCTGCCAGCTTGTTACCCATTTCAACACGAGAAGCATAAACCGACATTTTATCGATGGTTGAGTCCGGGCGAGCAAAGTAAACAAATTCAAAAATACATGGGCTAAAAGTAGGATTTTCAGCACACTGTTCGCTATGAATAGAACCATTTTCGCCGAAGAATATCGCTTCGCCTGGCGCCACATCACGAACAAATTTAAAGTCACAAGCATCAAGTGCCACAGATTCTGAGGCAACCATGTACTCAACACCCTTTTCAGTTTCACGCTTACCAAATACCAGTGGGCGAATACCGTTTGGATCTCGAAATGCCACCATACCATGGCCGATAATAAGTGCTACCGTGGCATAACCACCACGGACACGTTTATGGACATTTCTGATCGCATTAAAAATATCGCGAGGCGTTAATTCTAATGATTCACTATTTTGTAATTCGTAACCTAAAATGTTCATTAAGACTTCTGAATCAGAAGTGGTATTTACATGACGACGAGCAGTGTTAAATAACCATTCTTGTAACTCTTCAGCATTGGTTAAGTTACCGTTATGCGCTAACGCAATACCAAAAGGTGCACTGGTATAAAAAGGTTGTGCTTCTGAACAGCTCGATGAACCGGCGGTAGGATAGCGAATATGACCGATACCAATGTTGCCTTGTAAACGCAGCATATGACGCGTGTGAAATACATCTTTCACTAAGCCATTATCTTTACGTAAACGAAAAGTATTATCGTTAATAGTAACGATACCAGCGGCATCCTGGCCTCGATGTTGTAAAACAGTTAAGCCATCATAAAGAGCCTGACTAACTGATGATTGACCCACGATACCAACAATACCACACATGAAATATTCTCCGCCTAAGCTTGGTTAGGATAAAAAATTGGATGATTGTTTGAGATACTCAAAAAACCATTCAATAACTAATGTAAATTCAGGAACTAATAAGGATGCTTGCCACCAAGTACTAGAGCCAGCAGGGGTAAATGCATCCATAAAAAACAATAACGCGCTCGTCACTAATACGCCTCTTAAGGCACCAAAAACTAATCCTAGAAGGCGATCAGTACCTGATAAACCTGTTTTCGAAACAAGTTGTCCAATCAGGTAATTAATCAAAGCACCTAAAATAAGAGTGGTGATAAAAAGAATAGCGACGGCAGCAGCATTACGTAAGAATTGATCAGAAATGTTCGTTAACAAAGTTGCTAGATTAGCGTAAAAAGTACTGGCAATAAAAAACGCACCGATCCAGATCACGAGTGATACCGCCTCTTTGACGAAACCCCTCACTAAACTAATTAACGTTGATATACCAATCACCGTTAAAATGGCATAATCTATCCAAACCATATGTAGAACATTCTCATTATTTAGAGGCGCGCATTCTAACAGAAGCGAGCATTAGTTACCTAATTTTTTTTACGGTTTTGTTACTTTATAACGAGTAACCTTACCTTGAAATTTTGTCAACTCTTTGAGTTTAGGTAATTTTTTTTCTAAGACACTTTTTACTAATTCAGGGCCGACAAAAACTTTGGTTAAGGTGCCGTTTTTAGTTTTGATTGGTTTAGTGAATACGTTAAAGTCATTTGCTTCTAATTTAGCGACCAGTGCAATAACATTTTTTTCATGACGAAAGCTACCTAGCTGAACCACCCAATGCTCCTCAGGCTCCACAGTTTTCACTGTATTTTCTACCTGTGCAGCTTCACTCGCTGGTTTACTATCACTGGGCTTAGTTAAGGTGGTAATTTTAATTTTTGACGTATCAATAGCTTGTGCGCTGTTATTATTAAGTGTTTCTTGATGGTAAGGTTGTTTTTCAAAAACATCAGCCATGGCCTGCTCTTTATCGATTTTTTGTTTCGATATTTGTGCTAGTTTTTCTTTTGGAAAAGGCTTGCTTTCTGGCTTGTCGATCACCACGGGCGCTTGCGGTATACCTTCGAAGTCGGCGTGTAACTCTGCTTTTTTACCATCTAATAAATCGGGCAAAAATATCACGGCTGCAGCGGCAACCATTACCGTACCGACTAATCGGTTTTGAAAAGGTGTAGACAAAATTAACTCCTAAACAAGTTGTCGCCTAATTTCAGCAACAGTGAAAAAAGAACCAAAAACTAAAATTAAATCAGTTGGTTCTGAGTTATCGAGGGCTAGTTTATAGCCCTCACGAACATTATCAAAGCAATTAATATTATTACTGTCATCAGGGAAGAATGATTGCAATTGCGCTGGAGTTGCCGCTCTCGTTATGTCTAAACCACCTAAATACCAATGTTTTACAATTTTCAGTAAAGGTTTAATCGCATTGGCGATATCTTTATCCGCCATCATACCAAGTACCGCATGAATATTTTGCTTACCCTGGCGATGTTCGCGCTGCGTTAAAAAATCTGCAAGATATCTAGCCGCTTGCGGATTATGGCCGACATCAAGCATTAATTGACGATTGCCAGGTAAAGGAAATATTTCAGTACGACCTGGCACTTTTGTCTGCTCAATTAACCGATTTATTTTTGGAGTAGTTAACTCAATATTTAATAACTCAAGCACCATTAACGCGGTTGCAATATTCGCTTTTGGAATAAAAGGCTGAATCAAGTGGGTAAAATTTTGTTTGTCTGATTGCCATTGCCAGCTGTTATCCATACTAACTTCCGCCGTATGAAAATCTATATGACGACACTTCAAACGACTTTTTATCTTATTAGCATGATCAATGACACTTTTCGGGGCATCAAGGCACCCTACTACGGAAAATTTATCGGCACGCATAATGCCCGCTTTTTCAAAACCAATTTTTTCGCGAGTATCACCTAGAAATGCTTGGTGATCTAAATCAATAGTAGTAACGACGGCAATATCAGCATCAATAAGGTTGGTTGCATCTAATCGCCCACCTAAACCAACTTCAAGAATAATAACATCAGGCCTAACCGTCTGTAAGACTAGAAAAGCAGCTAAGGTGGTGTATTCGTAGTAAGTAAGTGAAATATCGCCACGAGCAGCTTCTATGGCTTCAAAGGCAGTAATTAACGATTGATCATCAATATCTGTTTTATTGATACGTAAACGTTCATTAAATTTTTCAATATGCGGAGAAGAATAAACAGCGACCGTTTTATGTTCGGCTAACAAGGCATTTTCTAAAAATGCACAAGTTGTGCCTTTGCCATTCGTACCCGCGACTGTGATCACCGCAGCAAAACTTAAATCAATATTAAGCTGCTTCGCAACTTGCCCAATACGAGTTAACCCTAATTCTATTTCTGTCGAATGAAGGTTCTCTAAATAAAAAAGCCATTCATTAAGCGTTTGCTTAATTGAATGGCTTTGATCAAATGGTTTTGTCATTTTAATTTATATTACTACTAATTAAATTACGCTACGCTTGGCGGCAATCCCATAAATTTTGAGATATTTCGCGCTAAGGTATCACGCATATCGCGGCGATCAACAATAATATCAATCGCACCTTTTTCTAATAAGAATTCACTACGCTGAAAACCTTCAGGTAATTTTTCACGTACTGTTTGCTCAATAACACGTGGGCCGGCAAAACCAATTAATGCTTTCGGTTCAGCGATGTTTAAATCACCTAACATCGCTAAACTGGCAGAAACCCCACCCATTGTTGGATCTGTTAATACTGAAATATAAGGCAAACCTTTTTCGCTCATTTTCGCTAATGCAGCACTGGTTTTAGCCATTTGCATTAAAGAGAACAATGCTTCTTGCATACGGGCACCACCACTTGCTGAAAAACACACAAACGGTAAGTTATGTTTTAAACAATATTCAACACCAGCGACAAAACGAGCACCAACAACCGAAGCCATTGAACCACCTAAAAACGCAAATTCAAATGCAGCAACAACAACAGGAATACCTTTAACTTCGCCTTTCATTACCACTAACGCGTCTTTTTCACCGGTATTTTTTTGTGCAGCAGAAAGACGGTCTTTGTAACGCTTAGAGTCTTTAAACTTTAAAATGTCTTGGGCTTCAAATTCGCTACCTAGTTCAAGTCGCTCACCTTGATCTAAAAATCCTTCAATGCGTTTACGTGCGCTAATACGCATATGATGGTCACATTTAGGACACACTGACATTTGTCGATCAACTTCTGCTTGATACAACACAGCATCACAAGAAGAACATTTAACCCAAACGCCTTCAGGGATATTGCGCTTTTGAGTCGATTTTGCTTTTGGGAGAATTTTTTCTATCCAGCTCATAGTATTTTTTGCCTGTAGCCTGTAGCTTAACTTAAAATATGAACACGCGAATCTAATCGGTGAGAGCGCGCATTTTAGGTCAATTAGATAATGAAAACAAATATAACCGAAGATTTAACCATAATTTAGTGATATTTTAATACTAAAAACTGGTCGGCTCTGTTAAATGTAAACGTGATTATAGCTTTAATCTGCTAAAAAAAGTGGTCCCATTGCATGTTTCGGTAAATCAAAATGCTTGGGATAATCGACTGCGACAAAATATAATCCGCCAGCAGCTGCCGTCATTCCTGCCAAGCAACGGTTCTTCGCATCTAATACATCTTTCATCCACTGAACAGTTTCAATGGCTTGACCAACGCGCATTAAACTCCCTGCAATATTTCTGACCATATGGTGTAAAAAAGCATTGCCTTTAACATCTATGATCACATAATTACCTTGGCGAGAAACATGACAATGGCTCAATGTTCTCACCGGTGAGTGCGATTGACAGTGCACCGTTCGAAAGGAAGTAAAGTCATGCTCCCCAACTAAAAATTGCGCAGCTTGATGCATTAAGTTTTCATCCAAAGGATGCTGACAAAAGCTGATCCCTGACGCTAAAATGGCCGGCCGTAAACGTGCGTTATTGATAATATATCGGTAACGCCTTGCCGTTGCTGAAAACCTAGCATGAAAATCATCAGGCACTTTTTTAACCCAACGAACGGCAATATCATTAGGCATATTGGTATTAACACCTAATGTCCACGCGACGTCTTTTCTGATTTTATCCGTTTCAAAATGGACTATTTGATTCGTTGCATTGACACCCGTATCGGTGCGACCAGCACAAATAACTTCAATCGTTTCATTCGCTATTTTTGAAAGTGCTTCTTCTAGCCGCTGTTGAACACCAATAACATTTTTCTGTCGCTGCCAGCCACAGTATTTTTTACCGTCGTATTCAACACCTAATGCATAACGCATATTTTACCTCTCAAAGTTGGAGGCGCATTATCTACAATTTTAACAAAAAAGCCAACGCTTAAACGTTGGCTTTTTATGACAGGATGGCTAATTAAAAGAGACAATATTTATTTTAAATTATCTAAAAGTTGCTGTGCTTCATACTGCTGCTGTGCATCACCTTTATCGACTACATCTAATAAAATAACTTCAGCGTTATCGATATCACCAATTTCTATATAAACTTTCGATAAATCTAATTTCGCTGCAATGCCATTTTCATCGTCGTCATCAACATCGACATCATCGGTCTCACTTCCAAATTCAGGAAAATCAGACAAACCAACATCAATTTTCTTTTGATCGTAAGGTTCATCAACCATATTAATTTCTAAACTGTCTGATAATAACGAATCGACGGAAATAAAGTCTTCTCCTTTATCATGCTTAGCGTCTTGCTGAGCTAATAATTGCTCTATTTCAGACTCATCATCAATATCATCACCAATATCAAATTCATCAGTTAAATCGGTAGAAGCTTTTGTTGTTTCTTCTTCAATATTCGCCAGCAATTCGTCAAAGTCCAAATCGTCTAGCTCTTGTATATCTTCTATTTCATTTGCTTGCACAACTTCGTCTTTGGTTTTCTTAGGATCACTGTCGTTTAGTAAGTCAGCTAAAACATTGCTGTCGGTAAAATCTGGTGATAGCTCAATAGCCGGTTCATCATTCAATGTTGCAAAGTTTTCTTCTGTAAACTCTTCAGATAATAAAGCATCATCAAATGAATCATCACTAACTGATGCAGAAATATCGTTTTCTGTAATTTCTTCATCTAGCGCAGTGTCATCAAGTTCAATTATTTCATCGACATCGTCAAAATCATCACCAATCGCTAAGTCTTCAATCGTATCTTCGCTATTTGTAGCTTCACTAAACTCGGCTAATAAGTCATCAATATCATCAACACTTTCAGGCTCTACTAATTGCTCGCTTTCATCGGTAGCGGTTGTAATATCGCTAAAGTCCATAGCTAAGAAAGGGGCTATCTGCTCTTCCGATAAATTATTAATTTCTTCAGTATACTGCCCTTCGAATGCTGTTGTTTCTGGCTTGTCATCAATCTTATCATTTGATTGCGCTTTGTTTTCAGCCGTTGACTCAGAAGTCGATAACGGTGCTTGAGGGGCATCAAAATCAGCCAATAATGCATCGATATCATCTGGGTCGGTTAGCTCAGCATTGTCAACTTCTGCTTGAACTTCTGGCTCAGATTCACTATCGACTGCGGTTTCAGGGGCTGATCCTTGTTCTGCATCAGATGCCGGTGCTTGCTCAGCTTCAATACCCGCTAATAAAGCGTCGATATCATCAGGGTCGGTTAGCTCAGCATTGTCATCTTCTGCTTGAGCTTCTGGCTCTGCTGCGGCTTCAGACTCTTGCTCAGGCGCCTTATCAGCTTCAATACCCGCTAATAAAGCGTCAATATCATCAGGGTCGGTTAACTCAGCATTGTCATCTTCTGTTTGAGCTTCTGGCTCTGCTGCGGCTTCAGACTCTTGCTCAGGTGCCTTATCAGCTTCAATACCCGCTAATAAAGCGTCGATATCATCAGGATCGGTTAGTTCAGCATT
>JBPOFN010000036.1:0-43411 GCA_051251725.1 Thalassotalea sp.
GTTTCGCTGCCAGGTATACGCCATAGCAAATTCTCAAAATCAAAATCTTGCCATTTAGCCGATGCAGTTTCGCCAGCACGGGTTGCAAAGGTGATTAACATCAAAATGATCATTTGATGACTCTTTTTCTGATTAGCCTGTAATTTCGGTATCTTTAAAAACAGTTGTTTATTCAACCGAGTTAACTTAGGCGTAGCACGCTTACGGGTGTATTTTGATATTGAAATATCAGAGGCTATCTGCGAATTTTTTGAAATTAGTCCTAACGCTTTCGCCCTTTTTATCATTCCATTCAGTACTGTAAGTAATAATGTAACGGTTGATAAAGCTAACTTTCGTCGAATTACCTGTACAAACTCTGCATCGATTAGTGCATGATTTATCTCTCGTAAACGATATGCGCCCAATAAAGGTTTAATATGATTCACAATCATTGCGGTTGTTTGTTTTTTGGTTTTAACCTTAAGATCTGAATCATTATTTAATCGATTTATATACCAATCACAAAGTTCATTCATCGTATTAAACGTATTATGATTGATAAATGCATTTTGATGATGTACTTGCTTTAAAGCCTGGTGCGCAGTTTGTGCACTCACCATAGGATAACTACCTAGCTTGGTAAATTTGTCTTTACCGTTTATGTATGTACGCGCATAAAAATAACCTTTAGCTCTATTAATTGAACTGTACCGAAAGATCAAAGAATCATTTTTATCTCGAATAGCATTAACGGTTAAGTCGGCTTGAAATTGTTGAATGGCTTTGTTATTCAAAGTCGTCAATTTTATTGGCATATTATTTTCTCCCTCTGAGAATTGAGGAATAATGCGCTTCGTGAAGTTCACTTATCAGTAGCTTTTTATTGTCTTCATCTACACCAAAATATTCAGAAAACTCAAGTTCATCAATATAACTAGGTAAAGCATGTTTTTTCGAAAGCTCTGGACGAGATAATAAATCAAACACTGCGTCCGAATCTTCATTTAATAGTTTATACAAAGCATTGTAGGTTCGACCATGCTGATACTTTGTAAATGCGGCACTTCGAACAACAGAATTGAGATGCGTTAACGCCTTCTCTCTTTTGATATTTCGAGGTTCAACCCCTTTAATAATGCGCCGATGAATTTTTGGATATGCACCAACAAAATAGGCATCAGGATTAAATAAAACATCGTTTGGGATTACATGTTTATTTTTTTTACGTAGAGTTACCTCATGACGAGTCCAACCATTGATGAATGTTAACCCTTTAGGGATATTCATTTGAGCTAGTTTATCGTAGATCAGTACTGATTTTACGGAACTGTTATTACCAATATAATAGCTACCAGGATAATTATTTTTACTGTTTCTTTTAGGCCCACGTCCCCTTTTAGGATCATAATCACCGGCAGAATAAGCTTTTTGTACATAACGATGATTAAATTTGCCTGAATAATCATCAACAGCAATATCTACTTCAGTTATCGCACCATTAAATTGAATTAGTAAGGCATATATTGCACTAAATTTTTTCTCATCATTATTCACATAACTACAACCATGGCCGGTAAGATCTAATTGAATAATACCTTTATCAAAATCCCACTTTATAGAACCGCAACAACTTGTCGTTTTATCGAGAGGGAAAAGTTTGACGCCGTGTTTGTGATATTTAAGTGTCGCTTTGATCTTGGAAATACTAATGCCAATAACTGATAGCCAATCGCTTAACAATGACTTAATTATTTTAAATAGTTCTTTATTTGAAAACGTGAAAGTTACTTTAAGTAAATCAATTAAAGACTTCATTTCTACAGTCTCAATTCTTGGACAATGTGTCTGAATTAAGTACTCTAAATAAGAATAGGATAACTCATTGTTAATATGAACTTTATAGCTTATTACTGTCTGTAGATATGATCCTGTTGTGATCTTAGTAGAGTCAAACGCTTGTGGTTTCTGATGAAAATTCATAGCATATCCTCATCAAATAACTCAGCACGTTTATCAATTAACGTAGTAACTAACTGCTTGATAGCTTCTTCAGATTTACCACTACAAATTGCTGCTAGCACTATTTGAATTTCATGCTCTAGATATCCGACAGCTCTATCGCCAAGAGAAATTGGCGGAACCATTAAACCTTCTTTTATGCGGGTGTACAGTGTGGATTTTTTGAAGCCAAGGGTAATAAGTACTTCAGGTAATCGGTTAATTTTAAGTTGGACTTTATCAGCCATTTCTATTCCTTATCAATTAGAGTTGGAAATTAGGAATGACTATTAGATGATTGTGGGTGGATCGATCCGCCAGTAACCGATCCGGTTACTGGTGGTTTTTTATACACTTATAAAAAAAAGATGCTGAATATTGATATTTTTCTAATCCATCTGGTAATTCAGGAGTTCCATATCGGTTCATATCTGGTGTAAGTTCATTCATAAAAGCTTCGTCCAGCATGACATCTTTAGGCAGTGACATATAATCCTTATCTGTTTCTGCCATCGATAATAATAATATATTCATAGGTAGATCATCATAATCTTCTTCTCGTATATCTGCCGATTTAAAACTTTTATTTTTATGATCTCCATTATATCTTTTAGGCCTTGGAGCTAAATTCTTTGATTTTCTACTATCAATGTCTATGACCATCATTTGATTAGCCCAGGTTTTAAGTTCTTCTTCGTACTCTTTAACTGAAGACTGATTAATGTTTACATTTCTATTTTTAGCCCCAGATTTAGCTCTTTTACTTACAAAAACATCCTTAATGCTAGTAACTAACCCTGTTTTCTTAGAAAGAGCCTCCACAGCTTGGCTAAGTCTGGGTAGACCAATCGTTTTTAATTCATCGGCTAACATTTTAAACAAAAACTTATCTTTGTATGCCTTTCCATCAATGCTTCGTTTTAACTTTAAATCTAATAACTGTAATGAATCAAATTTGTTAGCCTTAATCTGTTCTAGTTTCGCGTCTATTAAACGTTCAATTATTTGCTTTTCATTACCTTCGGCTTTAAAAAATTTGTTATATAAATAATCTAATTCTTCTTTTTCTTCCTTAAAATTAAACCGTTGATAATTTAATGATAATTCTCTGATTTGTTCACTTTCCCCAATATATTCGAGGCTATCAGGGTGTGCATCAGAAATTATCGAGAAATGTATAGGTTGAACAAATTTAGCTAGATCGTTTAAATCATTTAATTGTTTTTGATTTCTTGCTTCGCTTCTTTTACTTAAAGTCAAAATATTAACTCACTAATTAAAGGTGGAAAATTGAATAAGGGGCTATTAATTTAAATGCTTAAGCATAGAAAGATCATTTCGAGAACATTTTTCAATATGTTCACTCCACCAATCCATCATTTTTCTACGTGGTTCAATGTAAGCAGCATGATTATAAGAGCTTCTTACCGTATTTTTATCTACGTGGGCTAAAGCTACTTCAATTAATTGTGCATCCCACTGCTCCTCATTGAGGGTTGTACTAGCAAGCGAACGCATACCATGAGCAACTAATCTGTTCTTGAATGGCATACGTTTTTTTAAAGCATTATTAGCAGTTTCTGAATTAGAAGGTTTGGTCTTACTTCTATCCGCGGGGAAGATAAACTCTAAATGAAAACTGATCATTTTCATTCTTTCAAGAATTTCTAGTACCTGCTTAGACAAAGGGACAATATGGTCTCGATTTTTTTTCATTCTAGTACCAGGAATTGACCACAACTTATTTTCAAAGTCGATTTCAGCCCAACGGGCTTCTGCAGCTTCTACAGGCCTTACCATCGTATGTAACTGAAACTCGATTAAACAACGCGTTGTAATTTTAATATTGGCAAACGAGAGCTCTTTCATTAACTCTGGCAATTCTTGTGGTTTTAATGTCGCCATGTTCTTTGACTTAGGTGATTGAAAAGCAGCTTTAATACCTGATAAAGGGTTAGCATGAACAACACCGGTGTTTACAGCAAAATTCATCAGTTCATTTAAATGACCAATAATTTTGTCTACTGTTTCTAAACTTCCACGAGCCGCTAATACTTTTAACGTTTGAATGGTTTCTGGTGCAGATATTTTATCAATTGGTCGATGACCTAGTTGAGGGAATACATGATTTTGGAAATTACGCCAAAGCGACTTTGATGTTGTTTCAGCAATTTTGGTTTTCTTTACTTCAAACCAAACTTTGGCAACATTGATTAAAGTATTACCGGCAGCTATTTTATTTTCCCTGGCAATATCATCACGATATTCTTTAGGGTCGACACCTTTAGCTAATAACTCTTTTGCTTGTGTTCTTTTAGTTCTTGCATCAGCAAGTGAAACAGCAGGAAAATTTCCGAGACTTAAAGATGTTCGTTTTCTGCTGATCGGCTTAAGGTAATCAAGAAGCCATTGTTTTGAACCACTTGGCATAATTCTTAATTGTAAACCTTCACCATCAGATAACTTATAAATGCTATCGGTTGATTTAGCCTGTTTGACTTGAGTATTAGTCAGTGGAGTAGTTTTTTTTGCCATCTATGTAGTACAGAATTATTGTTGTTACTTTTGTACTACATAATGTACTACTAAAAATACCGGATGTCATCACCCCGTATTGGAGTGTAACGGACATAAAAAAACCGGAATCCTTTATTTTTAAAGGCTTTCCGGTCTTTATTGGTTCTTAACGAACCTGTATGTGGTGCGGATAGAGAGACTCGAACTCTCACGCCGTGAAGCACAGCCCCCTCAAGGCTGCGTGTCTACCAATTCCACCATATCCGCAAATTTTTTAAATTGTTACTCAGGTACGTCGTTTTCTTTAGCAGCCACGGCTTTATCAGCAGCAGGTACATCTTCATTGACAGCAAGCGTATCAGTATTTACTGGCTCAGCACTACCTACTGTAGTTTGCGCTGCAGTATCGGCTAAATTATTCCATTCGTCAGTCGCTTTTACTCGGTTAGCCGTAAGGTTACCTAATACTAAACTGATGATAAAGAAACCAACGGCTAAATACGTAGTTGTTTTAGTTAAGAAGTTACCAGAACCACTTGAACCAAAAAGTGTCGCCGATGAACCGGCACCAAATGAAGCGCCCATATCAGCACCTTTACCTTGCTGGATAAGGATTAAGCCAACTAGGCTGATAGCGATTAATACGTATGCAATAATTAATACTTGATATAACATTTTGTTTATCCTTTGATTGTTAAACAAATTCTCTCAAATTCGTCAACATTTAAACTAGCTCCACCGATAAGACCACCGTCAATATCAGGTTGCTGAAATAATTTCTCACAGTTATTCGCGTTAACGCTGCCACCATAAATAATCGGTATTTTTCGCGCGATATCTGTGTCTAATTCTGCTAAGAAAGCACGAATAAATCGATGCGTTTCTTGCGCTAACTCTGGCGATGCTGTTTTTCCTGTGCCTATTGCCCATAATGGTTCATAAGCGATAACAACATCGTTAAATTTTTCAATGCCTATTTTATCAATCACTGCTTGGATCTGAGCTGATAAAAACGCTTCGGTTTGTCCTGAAGTTCTGTCTTCTTCTCGCTCGCCAATACAAAAAATAGGCGTTAGTTGTGCATTCAATGCTGTTTCTACTTTAAGTGCCACTAGTGAGTTTGTCTCATGATAAAGACTTCTTCTTTCTGAGTGACCTAAAACAACATATTTTACTGCTAATTCTTTTAACATGTCAGCAGAAACTTCACCTGTATATGCACCTGCTTTAAATTCACTCATATTTTGAGCGCCTAAAACAATATTATCGTGCATCAACATTTGCTTTGCTGACATTAAATAAGGAAAGCTTGGACAAATAATTACATCAAGATTTGATGGTGTAATTATACGGTTTAAACGCTCTGACATATTTTGGAGCAAAGTTAGATTACCATGCATTTTCCAATTAGCTAGAACAATAGCCTTTCTTGTCATTAAACTTTCCTATTTTGAAGCGGCGAGATATTATCGAACCTAAGAACAAGTTACAAGCATTTCACTTAATTACTTGTTTATTTGATTAATTATCAAGCGTTCAGCAAACTTCTTTTACTTTATCGGCAATTTTATGCGCTAAACGAGTCACTTCTTCAACAGTAGGACCTTCTACCATCACTCGAATTAACGGCTCAGTACCCGACTTACGTAAAAGTACGCGTCCTCTGCCAACCAGCTCTGCTTCAACTTCTTGTACACTATCAAGTACTGGCTGATTTAGTAACGGATCTTCATCACCATTAAAACGTACATTAACTAAAATTTGCGGTAATTTAACCATACCTTTACGGAGTTGTGCGAGCGACTTACCAGAACGGCAAACCGTTTCTAACACATTAAGCGCGGCTATGATGCCATCGCCGGTCGACGTACAATCAAGATTAATAATATGGCCTGAGTTCTCAGCACCTAACTGCCAGCCATGTTCTTTTAGTTTTTCCATAACATAACGGTCGCCAACGTTGGCACGAATAAAATCAATATTAAGCGCTTTAAGCGCCAATTCTAAGCCCATGTTGCTCATTAGGGTACCAACAACACCACCTGTTAGGGTTCCTTGCTCTTGGGCTTGCTTAGCGATCATAAAAATAATTTCGTCACCGTCGATAACGTCACCATTTTGATCAACCATCATTAATCTGTCGCCATCGCCGTCTAAGGCAATTCCCATATCAGCTTGATGCTCTAATACCAACTTGCTGATGTTTTTCATTGAGGTCGCACCACAGTCATCATTGATATTAGTGCCGTTAGGTGAACAGGCGAATTCAACAACTTCAGCGCCGAGTTCTCTAAAGACACTTGGTGCTATGTGATACGTTGCGCCGTTGGCACAATCAACAACAACTTTTAAACCATTTAGCGAAAGTTCTGATGGGAAGTTACTTTTACAAAATTCAATATATCGACCCGCCGCATCATCTATGCGTACCGCTTTTCCTAATTTTGCCGAGTGTACACATTCCATGTCTTCATCAATTTGGGCTTCAATCGCTAATTCAACATCATCAGGTAGTTTTTCACCTTTGGTTGAGAAAAACTTAATGCCGTTATCATAATAAGGATTATGTGAGGCGCTGATAACAATACCGGCTTCGGCACGAAATGTTTTGGTTAAATAAGCAACCGCAGGTGTTGGCATTGGGCCCATTAGACCAATATCGATACCTGCCGCTGAAAATCCTGCTTCTAATGCTGATTCCAACATATAGCCAGATATACGCGTGTCTTTACCTATTAATACTTTTTTGGTGCCCTGACCTGCTAAAACCTTACCAGCGGCATAACCAAGTTTCATAACAAATTCAGGAGAAATAGGGCTTTTGCCTACTAAACCACGAACACCATCTGTACCAAAATATTTTCTTTGTGACATACTTCCTCTCTTCATTAACTGTTGTTAGTTAATGCCTGTAAAATTTTTAATGTATCAACGGTTTCTTTGACATCATGAACGCGAATAATATTTGCCCCTTGCTGGGCGGCAAACATGGCAGTGGCTAAGCTGCCAGCAAGCCGTTCAGTAACGTCTCTGTTCAATAAATTACCAATCATTGATTTACGCGATGTCCCTGACAGTATTGGCAGGTTAAATTTTTTAAATTGCTTTAAATGCGCTAATAAATGGTAGTTTTGTTCAAGCGATTTTCCAAAACCAAAACCTGGATCTAAAATAATGCGGGCTTTATCAATACCTGCTTGCTGACAAGCATTAATTCGCTGTTCAAAAAATATCGAAATGTCTTCGATAATATTGTTATAGCGAGGTGCTTTTTGCATTGTTCGTGGTTGCCCTTGCATATGCATTAAACAAACAGGAGCGTCACTTTGGCTTAATACAGCTAAACAGCCGTCGTCTTGTAATGCTCGCACGTCATTAATAAGATCGGCGCCGTGTGCTAACGCTTCCGCCATAACTTGTGCTTTGCTGGTATCAACACTGATAAGAATATCGAAAGTCGATTTAATTGCTTTTACCAGAGGGATAACTCGCGACAGTTCGTCTTTTAAATTAACTTCCGCAGCGCCAGGCCGCGTTGACTCACCGCCGATATCAATAATATCAACGCCCTCTGCAATCATTTTTTCAACTTGTTTGAGGGCATTATCAAGGTGTGTAAATTTACCGCCATCTGAAAAAGAATCTGGCGTTACATTTAAGATCCCCATAACGCTGGGCGCATTAGAAAATAAGTTTTGGTGATTTAACATTTTGTCGTAATTATTTTTGTTTAACTTAAAATAAAGCCCCAATAAATCGGGGCTTTTTATTTTATACGCTTAGCTAAATTTATTCAGCTGCAGCGTCGCTTGGCGTATCTAAATCAGGTTTAACGTCTGTTTTAGGTGCTGCTTTTTTACCTGATGCTTTTGGTGGCTCATTTTTAAAGTTGTCACCATGATAATCAGCAGGTGGACGCACTTCACGTCGAGCCATTAGATCATCAATTTGTAAAGCATCAATAGTTTCATAATGCATTAACGCATCTTTCATCGCGTGTAAAATATCCATATTTTCTTTTAGGAGTTTTTCAGCACGGTCATAATTACGATTAACAAATTCTTTAATTTCAGCATCAATAGCTCGAGCTGTTTCATCAGACATATTTAATGATTTTGATGAAGTTCGACCTAAAAACACTTCGCCTTCTTCTTCAGCAAAAAGCATAGGTCCCATTTTTTCAGATAAGCCCCATTGCGTTACCATTTTACGCGCTAATTGTGTTGCACGCTCAATGTCGTTTGATGCACCAGTAGAAACTTTATCAAAGCCGTAGATAATTTCTTCGGCAATACGGCCACCGTATAAAGAAGAAATATTACTTTCTAAATGCTGTTTGCTATGACTGAAACGATCTTTTTCAGGTAAATACATAGTTACACCTAGCGCACGACCACGAGGAATAATAGATACCTTATAAACAGGATCATGTTCTGGTACCAAGCGGCCAACAATAGCGTGACCAGCTTCATGGTATGCCGTCATTTCTTTTTCAGCATCATCCATCACCATAGAGCGACGTTCTGCGCCCATTAAGATTTTGTCTTTCGCTTTTTCAAACTCTTCCATCGAAACTAGCTTACGATCACCACGAGCAGCAAACAAAGCAGCTTCGTTAACTAAGTTCGCTAAGTCAGCACCAGAGAAACCAGGTGTACCACGAGCGATCACTTCAGCTTTAACATCGTCACCTAATGGAACTTTACGCATATGTACTTTTAAGATTTGCTCACGGCCGCGGATATCAGGTAAACCAACGGTTACTTGACGGTCAAAACGACCCGGTCTTAATAATGCAGGGTCTAAAACATCTGGACGGTTAGTTGCAGCAATAACAATTACGCCTTCATTACCTTCAAAACCATCCATTTCAACTAACATTTGGTTAAGTGTTTGCTCACGTTCATCATGACCACCCCCCATACCAGCACCACGTTGGCGACCTACAGCATCAATTTCATCAATGAAAATAATACAAGGAGCTGCTTTTTTAGCTTGTTCGAACATATCACGTACACGCGAGGCACCAACACCAACGAACATTTCAACAAAGTCAGAACCTGAAATGCTGAAAAATGGTACTTTTGCTTCACCAGCAATTGCTTTGGCTAATAATGTTTTACCTGTACCAGGTTGACCGACCATTAATACCCCAGAAGGGATTCGACCACCTAGTTTTTGGAAACGTGTAGGATCTCTTAAATAATCAACTAATTCAGATACTTCTTCTTTTGCTTCGTCACAACCTGCAACATCAGCAAAAGTAGTTTTAATTTGATCTTCACTTAATAAGCGGGCTTTGGATTTGCCGAAAGACATCGCGCCTTTACCACCACCGCCTTGCATTTGGCGCATAAAGAAAATCCAAACACCAATAAGTAACAACATTGGAAACCATGAAATTAGAATAGAGGTTAAAATGCTCTGTTCTTCAGGTTGCTTTCCTGACGCTTTAACGCCTTGTTTTACTAAATCATTAATGAGATCGCGGTCATAACCACCAGGGATCACTGTAGTAAAGCTTTCGCCATTACTCATTGAACCTTGAATTACACCGTTTCTATCAATACTTGCTTGACGAACTTGTCCTGAACGAACATCCGAAATGAATGTTGTATAATCTAATTGCTCTTCTCTACCACTTCCTTGATTGAAGCTTTGGAAAACAGACATTAGTACAACTGCAATTACCAACCATAAAATAAGATTTTTTGCCATATCGCTCAATTTAACAACCTCTTGTTATCTAATACTTTGGATGCGACCAGTTAATTAGCGTTAATTTACTATAATTTATCGGTACTAGCTACTTAAAGCCGGTAGCAACTAAATAAACTTCTCGTGATCTTGCTCTTGATGATTCAGGTTTTCGAGTTTTGACGACTTTAAAAGCCCCTCTAACCTCTTTCATAAATTGATCAAAGCCTTCACCTTGAAAAACTTTTACGACAAAAGCACCATTTTTTTTCAAAACGTGATGGCACATTTCAAACGCTAACTCAACTAAATACATACTTCTTGCTGAATCAGCACTTTCATTACCAGTGAAGTTGGCTGCCATGTCTGACATCACAACATCAATATTTTTCCCATCAATTTTAGTTAATAAAGCATCGAGTACCACTTCTTCTCTAAAATCGCCTTGTAAAAAGTCTACCCCAGCGATAGGGTCCATAGGTAAAATATCACAGGCAACTACTTGACCAGTATCACCAACCACTTTAGTTGCAAATTCCGACCAACCTCCAGGGGCTGCTCCAAGATCTACAACTTTCATACCCGCTTTGATCAGTTTATCTTTATTATTTATTTCTTCAATTTTGAAAGTTGCACGAGAACGTAAGCCTAATTTTTTGGCTTTTTTCACGTATTCATCATCAAAATGTTCACTCAACCACCGAGCACTACTCGCGGTATGCTTCTTTTTGCTCAACCTATTACCCTTATGACGAAAAGAAATTTACCCATAATCAAATACAGGAGCATAGTATTACAGAGTAGATGAGGGTAAAATAGTGCTAATTCAAGAAACTTGTAACGAAATTTATTAATGAACTTAAATAAAAAACAAATTCAGCACTTAAAAGGCTTAGCACATTCTTTAAAACCAGTTGTGCAATTAGGTAATAATGGCTTAACAGAAGCTGTTATTGCAGAAATTGATTATGCACTTAGCCATCATGAACTAATTAAGGTAAAAATCCCGACTGATGATAAAGAAACAAAAGCTTTAATCGTTGAGGCAATTTGTCGTGAAGCGACGGCAACAAAGATTCAAGTAATAGGTAAAACGTTGATTATCTTCCGTCAATCAACTGAAAAGAAAATATCGATCCCAAAAGTATAATAAAGGTATCGGTTAATTTCACGCCTTAAATCGCTAGTTAAACATTCATTATTTACATTATTAGATAAAGAAATTTAACTAGCGACATCTCAATAACTGGCATTATATGAACAACTTCTTTATTTTTTTTCTACAATACCCGCTTAATTCTTAGCATCTTCATGATTTTAAAATCGCTATAAATCGACTTATTACAGCTTATAAAAATTCACCTACCTACGCCCTATAGCTCATCAAAAAATACAGTAAACAACTGATTTACATAAACTTATAACAAGTTAAAAAATATAACTCATAAGAAAAAACCGTTATATCCAGGCAATATCCTTGCAATTTTTTTAGACAAAAAGGTTGTCATTTGAAAAAAATAGCGTACTATTAAATTTGACAAGAAAAGGCAAGGCACGCGAAAACGTGTTACGCAAAACCACCGGTCTAAGGATTTTTTAATAAATCTATGACAGCGGAGTTACCTAACCGACAGGATGTTACTAAATAAATGGACTTAAGTTAAAAGGTACTGTGGTTTTTTCTTTTTTTACCTAACTAATTATTTAAGGTTATTAAAATGAAAAAATTATTACTAGCTTCTACCATGACAGTTTTAACTTTAACGTCTGCTTTTATAGCACCCGTTGCACAGGCTAACAATATTGCCCAAAGCATTTGTGAATATGTTGCAGCAGATGATAAAAAACGCATGCGTTCATTCTTAAAATCGAACAAATTAAAAATACGTAGTATTTTTAGTGGAATTCAATGTAATGGTCAGAACTTGTTAGAATTTGCGCAAACTGCAGGTTCGGTTAAAACGGGTTCTTTGATGATTTCAAAATTACCAAAGAAAGTTGTTTCAGCTAACTTGGCGCTTCTTCAAACAGGCACACCTTTATTTGAGGCTGCTAACGAACGCGTAAGCAGCTAATTGTTAACTATGGAGACTCTAGTAATAGTTTTTACTAGTTAATAATTTTGTCAAAGTAAAAAGCCAGCTTTAGCTGGCTTTTTTATTGCCTGTAATAATGTGCTTCAAGTTCTCTTCAATTTCTTTTATTCGTCAAGATATTTGTTAAACTTAATAGTAAGTACATAAAAAATAAAAGCATTAATGGCTAATAATAAAAGTTACCTTAATAGTAAACATGGTTTAATTCTTACCGGTGGTGGCGCAAGAGCGGCTTACCAAGTAGGAGCACTTTCAGCCATCACTAAGTTTATGCCGCGCAATCATGGTATCCCTTTCCCTATTATTTCGGGAACTTCCGCCGGTGCAATAAATTCCACAGGCCTCGCCTGTTATGCCAGTTGCTTTCATTTAGGGGTAAAAAAATTAGAATGGTTTTGGAAAAACTTAAAAACCAACAAAATTTATCATTCCGACAGTATCCGAGCTTTTAGTCATATCATTTCAGGGATCATGGCAAGTTTTCAAGCCGATTATGCTAATAAATCCCCCCGCAGCTTATTAAATAACGCGCCATTACATGAGCTATTAAATTATGTTATCAATTATAAAAAAATTGATGAAAATATTGCCAAAGGCTATTTAGCTGCCCTGTCCATCACAGCTTCAAATTATTCCAACGGCGACTCAATAAGTTTTTTTCATGGTAAAGAAGGCCTTGAACCTTGGCAACGTGCTAAGCGCATAGGGCAAAGAAGAGCAATTAACAGTGATATTTTGATGGCTTCATCGGCTATTCCGCTGGTATTTCCTTCCGTTAAAATTAATCAGCAGCATTACGGTGATGGCTCTATTCATCAATTATCGCCCTTAAGCCCTGCAATACACCTTGGCGCTGAAAAATTATTAATTATTGGTGTCGAGCAGCCGAAAGAGCCAATTCATATTATGGAGAACAATCCACATCCGCCGACAACCTCAACCATCGCGGGTCATTTGTTAGATACAATTTTTGCTGATACGTTACAAAGTGATTTAGAAAGAATGGAACGGATAAATGATACTTTATCCTTAATGTCGAGTGATGCCAAAAAAGCCTACAATTTAAAGCATATTGACAGTCTGTTGCTCAATCCTAGCCATGACTTTAATAACATTGCCGTTGAGTACTATTACGACTTACCGCTTTCCATAAGAATTTTGTTACGCACCATTGGTATCACTAATGACTCGGACTCAAGTTTAGTCAGTTACTTATTATTTGAAAAAAGATTTTGCCAGCATTTAATAAAATTAGGATTTGAAGATACTATGGAAAAGGAAACTGAGATCAGGAAGTTTTTATTCGCTGATCGCAGTTAAAATTTATAGTATTAGCAGATTATATTTTTTTGGGGCCTTCCTGAATATAGCGCTCGGCTTTTTCAACTCGGTGCGGCTTACCTCTAAAAATCAAAGTGTCTTGTGCCTTTAACATGATATCAGTGACTGGCATCTCAGTCTCAATACCATTTCTTTTCATCGCAATGACATGTACTTTACGCTGTTCTAGATTTAATTGCGCAATGGTTTTACCAACCGCATAACAATCATCTGTTAATAATGTACCATGAGCAAATTCTAACCGCTCAATCGCATCAGGACTCATGTCGGTATGCTCACCTTGAAAAAAACCATGTAAATGATTGTAATGACTTTTACGCTCATTTTGTACGCGTTTGATAATCCGAGAAAATGGCACGCCTGTTAGTGATAAAACTTGCGAGACTAACATTAAACTACCTTCTAAACTCTCAGGTACCACTTCATTCGCACCGGCCGCTTTTAACGCTTCGAGATGGTCATCATTACGCGTTCTAACTAAAATAGGGACGTTAGGCGATAATGAGCGAACTTTTTGAATAACTTCAATGGACTGTTTGTCTTCACCAAAAGCGATAACCACTAATTTTGCTTTTGATAATTCAGCTGCATGCAATAATTCTGACTGGCGCGATGAACCAAATAAAACATTTTCCCCGGCTTCTCTTGCCTTTCTTGTTCGTAACGGATCAATATCAATCGCAACAAAAGGAATATTATCTTGTTTTAAAAATCGACTGACTGTTTGCCCGATGCGTCCGAATCCGCAAATAATCACGTGATCGGTTAGCTGGGTATTACTTGGTAAAGTTTGTAATATTTCATTATCTTCTTTGACATCGGCTTTGGTTAATTTTAACGACCAAGATCTTGCTTTATTAACCATATAAGGGGTGATCGCCATACTTAAAATCCCAGCGCCTAATAATAATGATGCAATTTCTGCGGGTAAAACATTCACTTGATTGGCTAAAGCGATCAAGACAAAGCCAAACTCCCCCATTTGCGCAAGCATAATACCGCTGGCATAACCGTCTTTGGCACGCTCACCAGCGCTGACCGCTAATAATTTTATGATCAATATTTTTATTGCCATAAAACCTAACATGACCGCAACAATTAATAACGGCGAATTAATCAAATAAGCGACATCTAATTTCATACCAACGGTAATAAAAAATAGACCTAAAAGAATATCACGATATGGCCGAATGTCGGCTTCTAGTTGGTGTTTATATTGACTCTCTCCTAACATCATCCCAGCGAGGAAAGCACCTAAGGCCATAGAAAGTCCAAACCATTGCGTTAATGCAGAAGCGACCAGGGTTACCAATAATGTGGTTAAAACAAATAGCTCATCCGTTCTTACTTGCGCGATTAAATTAAACAAACGCGGCAAAAACCATTTGCCGGTAAACATTAATAAAGCAACAACAAATATGCCTTTTATTAAAGCAAAGAGAAGTTCATAAATCATCCCTGTACCAGCTTCTTGTGCCAGCATTGGAATAACAATTAATAGCGGCACTACAGCGATATCTTGAAATAATAAAACCGCAACAGCCAATTGCCCTGATTTACGTTTCATCGCGCCAGTTTCGCTTAACTGACGAATAACAATCGCAGTTGAAGACAAAGCTAGAATACCCGCGATAACAAAAGCACTAGCAAAACTTTGCCCAAGCAACATAGCAATGACGGTGAAGGTAACTAGCGAAAAAAGCACCTGCTTGCCGCCCACACTAAATACTAAATGTCGCATAGCAATCAAGCGTGGTAATGAAAACTCCAAACCAAGGGTAAATAATAAAAAAACAATACCTAACTCAGCAAAGTGTTCATAATCGACATTATCATGCGCCCAAGCAAAGCCGTGCTCGCCAACGAGTGTCCCCGCAACTAAATAAGCTAAAATAGCGGGCAAGTTAAATTTTCGAAAGAAAAAAACAATAATTACAGCGCTGGTTAAAATAGCGAGAAGTTCAAAATTACTAGTCACAAGCAACCTTTTATTACATTAGGCTAAACATCTTAGCATTTAATTCATTTTTGTATTTATTTCATCAAATTACAAGTAATTAAGATAATTTAGCTGACGTAATATTGACAGCATCCACAGCAAGTTATTCACTACAAAATAGGTAATTACAATATAAAATCAATAACTTACTAACACTTGAAATTAATAACAAATAAAGGGCATATTAATTGCTTTTAATGGATGTATTCTTAATCTGGGTGACAATATGCAGACACTAAATATATTCGACAAAGAGTTTTCGCAATTTAATGCTTTTCGATTATTTGATTCAACTGAAAAAAATAATTTTAAGCATGGAAAACAATTACTTGAACAGCTTCAATGTACGCTTGAAATTGATCAATTATTAAATATATTTGCAATGGAAGCGGCTAAGTTTGCTGACTTTAGTGGTCTATACTTTCAAAAAGCAGGGTTAAAAGTTGCCATGCGCGGCAGTAGACCGGCAAAAAAAGAACGAAAGTTTGAAATAAAAATTAACGGCGAATTTATTGGTGTCTTAAATTACGCGATAAATTCACCATTAAGCTTAGCCAATCATGAAATATTAAAGCAGTTACATGCCTATCTCGCTTATCCATTACGCAATGCCATTATGTATCATCAAGCGATGCTACTAGCGATGGAGGATGCATTAACGGGTTTGGGTAATAGACGTTATTTTGATGAACAACTTAAACGTGCTATGCATCAAGCAAACAGGCATCAAAGTCATGTTGGCCTTATAGTCGCTGATCTAGATAAATTTAAATTTATTAATGACACTTACGGACATCAAGTTGGCGATCAAATACTTGAACATTTTGCTAAAGCATTACAGTTTAGTATTCGAGATTCTGATAGTGCCTTTAGGTTTGGCGGTGATGAATTTGTTATTTTGGTTGAACAAGCTAGTGACAATGCGTTGGTATTGATTGAGACAAGAATAAAACATGCACTAAATGTTGACCCAGTCTTAGCTAAATATCAGGTAAATTGTAGTTTAGGGGCAACATTTATGAATAGAGCAGATAACGAGCACAGCTTTTTTGCGCGCGCTGATGATGTACTGTACCAAAGAAAAACACAAAAAACGTCCGAGCTTAGGTTGATCAAATAACCGCTTCATTGTGACGATTGATCAACCAACATCTGTCTTAACGCCTGTTTTCTCTCAGCAGGCGTAGTACCTACCATCAAGCGTGAAAAACTCACGGCTTTAGAGAACAAATCACTGCCAATACTCGCCACCACTAATGCTAAATAGTCACTAGGCAGTGCATAATGGCAGGTATAATATTCGATAGCTTCATCAACATTTGGGTAAATGACGCCATCAAAAATAAAACCTTCTTTGATAAATTCTTCTTCAATATTTAAGCCGTCAAGCACCAGTTTCCAGCCACTAAAATTAACTCTATCTTTAGCGACTTCGTACATAAACCATGCGCTTTTTTTAAAACCTTCGAAGTTACCACCTTCAAATTCACTATTTTCTAACTCTTTTTTGGTCCAGTTAAGGCCAATCGCTAAATGTTTTTGATAAAGCGAGATCAATAATTTTTTAACTTTGCTACGCACTAACCAAATAGTATCTTCTTTACTTTGGCGGGCTAATTGCGTGCATTCTTGGCAAGCAGGAATAATCAATGTCGGATGAGGACATTCAGCAACAACATGTTGATCGTTGGGAAACGAAAATTTTTTATTTGCCGGTTCACCACAAAACCAGCAAATATGACGAAATTTAAAAGGCACTTCAATAAGTGCATCAATATTCAGTTGCTCTGACAAGGTAAAATCCTATCGCTTCTTTTTTATCGACTTTGAATATTTGGTCGTCGTTGGCGCTTTATTTGGCGTTTTATTCTTAATTGCTCGATTTTTTAATTTAGTTGCTTCATAGCGATTTTTTGCGACTTTCTCGAGCGCAACAACTTTTTTGTGATCGCTGTTATCTTTTTTAATTTCATAACCAGGTAAAACTACGCGCTCAAATTGACGCCCAATTAACTCTTCAATGTTACCTAAGAATTTTTCATCTTTAGGACTAACCAACGAAATAGCCGTACCACTTTTACCTGCACGGCCAGTGCGGCCAATGCGGTGAACATAGTCTTCGGCTAAAAAAGGCAAATGAAAATTAACGACGTAAGGTAGGTCTGGAATATCTAAACCACGGGCAGCGACATCAGTCGCAACTAGCACCCTAACCTTACCTTCAGTAAAGTCACTTAACGCTTTATTTCTAGCACCTTGGGTTTTGTCGCCATGACAAATAGCCGCTTTTATACCATCTAATTTAAGCTCTTTGGCGAGAATATTGGCACTTTCTTTAGTACCGGCAAAAACCAATACTTGCTGCCAGTTATTAACACCGATGATTTCAGAAAGTAATTCACGTTTGCGATCTTCTGAAACAAAATATACCGCTTGCTTAACTTTACCCGAAGTAGAATTTTGCTTAGAAACTTCAATGGTTTTGGGCGTATGTAGAATTTGATTGGCGAGTATTTTCACTTTATGAGAAAACGTTGCTGAAAACATTAATGTTTGTAGCTTTTGCTTCATCATTTGCTTTAAGCGTTCAATATCAGCTAAAAACCCCATATCTAGCATACGGTCAGCTTCATCTAATACTAAATATTTAACATGGCTTAATTGCGTATTACGTAATGTCATATGCTCAAGTAATCGCCCAGGAGTAGCGACTAATATATCAACACCGGTGTGTAGCATTTTTTGTTGTGAAGGCATAGCGCCGCCACCAGAAACAACACCAACACTAAGCGGTAAGAATTCGATATAACTTGCTATATTCGCTTTAACTTGTAGCGCAAGTTCACGAGTTGGAGTCAGAATTAATGCTTTTATCGCTTTATTATTACTGTCGTATTGCTGACTAATTAAATCAATAATCGGCAGTGAATAAGCGGCTGTTTTACCGGTTCCCGTTTGCGCACTAGCTAATAAGTCATAGCCTTTACGAACCATAGGAATAGCTTTTTGTTGGATCGGCGTTAAGTTTTTATAACCACAGGCCTTTACCGCTTTTAATAATTCGCTTGAAAAGCCAATTGAATCAACACTCATGAAATACACTCAATAATAAAAATCGCCGTGATTATACCTGATAATTAACACGATAATTAGCTATTTTAAAAGACCACTTTTATTAACCATGATCCTAGCTAAAACTCGTAAAATTCAGGCATAAAAAAACCGAGCAAGCTCGGTTTTTAATTTGCAAAATTAGCGACTCAATTATAACGCTTTCGAAATATCTTCGACCGACGTTTTAGCATCACCAAATAACATTTGTGTGTTTTCTTTAAAGAATAACGGGTTTTGCACTCCGGCATAACCTGTGCTCATTGAACGTTTAAAAACAATAACGTTTTTAGCATTCCAAACTTCTAACACTGGCATACCTGCAATTGGACTCGTTGGATCTTCCGCCGCTGCCGGGTTAACTGTATCATTGGCACCAATAACTAATACTACGTCAGTTTCAGGGAAGTCTTCGTTAATCTCATCCATACCTTCAACAATGTCGTAAGGTACTTTAGCTTCAGCTAACAATACATTCATATGCCCAGGTAAACGGCCCGCTACAGGGTGAATACCAAAACGAACTTTAATCCCTTTAGCAATTAACTTTTGCGTTAATTCATACACTGGGTATTGTGCTTGCGCAACCGCCATACCATAACCTGGCGTGATGATAACAGAACGAGCATTTGATAATAAATCTGCAACGCCGTCAGCCTGAGTTTCTTTATGATCGCCATAATCAACATCAGCATTAACAGTAACGTTAGTTCCAAAGCCACCAGCTATTACGCTAATAAACGAACGGTTCATCGCTTTACACATGATATAAGAAAGTATCGCACCTGATGAGCCTACTAATGCACCGGTAACAATTAATAAATCGTTACTTAACATAAAGCCTGCTGCTGCTGCTGCCCAACCTGAGTATGAGTTCAACATTGACACAACTACTGGCATATCTGCACCGCCAATAGAAGCAACTAAATGCCAACCAAATACTAAAGCAATCGCCGTCATAATGTATAAATATGTTACATCAGCGCCGTTACCTTGAACAAATAACACCATTAAAACAATACTCGCAATACCAGCTGCTAAGTTCATTTTATGACGCTGTGGTAACATTAACGCCGAAGTATTAATTAAGCCACGTAACTTAGCAAAAGCAATAATCGAACCGGTAAACGTAACCGCACCAATAAAGACACCTAAAAACACTTCAACTAAATGAATGTTTAATTTCATTTGCTGTGCATCAGTTAATATTAATGCATGGTGTCCGATTTCAAAGTAGCTATTGTAACCGACTAAAACAGCCGCTAAACCAACGAAGCTATGAAGAATAGCAACAAGCTCAGGCATTTCAGTCATTTCAACTTTTTTAGCTAAACGTAATCCTATAATTGAACCAACAAGCATAGCGCCAATAATGATATAAACATTATCAACACGTGGATCCGCAATTGTCGCAATAAGCGCAATTGACATACCCGTAATACCGTACCAGTTACCTGCTTCAGCTGATTCTTGTTTACTCAAACCAGACAAACTAAATATAAACAATAATGCTGCGATTAAATATGCGGCACTGATTAAGCCAGTAGAAAATTCCATCAGAGCCCTCCTATTTACGGAACATTTTTAACATACGATTAGTAACAACAAAGCCACCAACGATGTTAATTGTAGCAATGAGTACCGCAATACCCGCTAACACTTGAATAACTAAGCTATCATTACCAATTTGTAATAATGCGCCAACTACGATAATGCCTGAAATAGCATTTGTTACACTCATTAATGGTGTATGTAATGAATGGCTTACATTCCAAACAACGTTGTAACCAATAACACAAGACAAAACGAATACCGTAAAGTGTGCTAAGAAATCGGCTGGTGCTACACTTGCAACCCAAGCGAATAAACCGGCAGCAATTGCCATTCCAACATACTTTTTAGCTGGTGAAGCAGGTTTTTCTTCTACTTTTTCTATTTTAGCTGGTGCAGCGGGTTTAGCTGGGGCAGCACTTACTTGAATAGGAGGCGGTGGAAAAGTCACTTCATCGTCTTTGACTACAGTCATGTTACGGATAACAACATCGTCAAAATCTATATTCACTTCACCATCTTTATTTGGTGATAATAATTTGGTTAAATTAACTAAATTATTGGCATATAACATTGATGATTGATTAGGTAATCGCGACACTAAATCAGTATAACCAATAATAGTAACGCCTTTAATTTTCGAGACTTTACCTGGTTTCGTTAATTCACAGTTACCACCGCCGGCAGCGGCTAAATCAACAATAATACTGCCTGACTTCATTGAATCAACCATTTCAGCCGTGATCAATTTAGGCGCAGGACGCCCAGGGATCATCGCGGTAGTGATAATGATATCGACTTCTTTCGCTTGCGCAGCAAATAATGCCATTTCAGCGTCAATAAAGGCTTTGCTCATTTCTTTCGCATAACCGTCACCTGAGCCTGTGTCTTCCTCTTCTTCATAATCTAATTCGAGGAATTCAGCGCCCATGCTTTCGATTTGCTCTTTCACTTCAGGTCGCGTATCAAAAGCGCGAACAATCGCACCTAAACTACCAGCAGTACCGATAGCAGCAAGGCCAGCAACACCAGCACCAATAATCATCACTTTTGCAGGTGGTAAGTTACCTGCAGCAGTAATTTGACCCGTTAAAAAACGGCCAAAATGATGCGTAGCTTCAATCACCGCGCGATAACCCGCAATATTTGCCATTGAACTTAAGGCATCCATTGACTGCGAACGTGTCATACGAGGAACCATTTCCATGGCCAAAGTAGTGATCGACTTAGCTCTTAACGCTTCTAAAAGTTCAGGGCTTTGCGCAGGAGCAATAAAACTCACTAACTTGGCTCCGACCTTCATCGCATCAACTTCGTCTAACGTAGGCGAATTAACTTTAAAAATAATGTCTGACTGCAAAGCGTCGGTCGATTCTACAATCGTCGCTTGTGCTTCAAGATATTCTTCGTCTGAAAAGCTGGCTTTTTTACCAGCACCTTTTTCTATCTGAACTGCGAAGCCGAGTTTTATAAGCGCTTTCACCGACGTTGGCGAAGCGGCAACTCTGTTTTCTCCACTGAGCGACTCTTTGGGTATTCCAATTATCATATGGCACCTTTATATGAGGATCTAATAACACGTAATTTAAAGCTATGAATGATTATCAAACTAAAACAGTATTAATAGTCTTAATTTCACCAAACCTTCACAACTTACCAATAAAATAAATTGGTTTTATATTTGGTAAGATGTATTTATACCAACTTTATAACCAAAATAACACATTTAAAAAAAACTAAATTATATCTTTATTGAATAACCCTAATTAAAACCAAAAAATCAAAATAGGTCAATTACAGTCATAATAATTCTTTTGAGCTGGAAATTCCAGTTAATCAGTAGTTGAGTAACGATTAAAGACAAATTTACTATTAAGAATAGTCTTAATAGTAAATTTAGGTAGAAATAATAATACTTTATATAGAGATAGGATTATTTGAAGGGTTAATAATATTTAAGGGCTTTTAAAACTAAACGACTATTGGTATTACCTATGGCACCATTAGTTGAGTCTCTTAAGGCTTTATCAAAATGAAAGCCGCCGCCACCTGATACCGTCGCAGTTTTTGCCCTAACAGCACCATAAACAGTGCCACTACCAACAACTTTGACATCGGTTAAGGGGGCATAAATAGCAGCATAAATATCGGAAGAACCTGAAATAGCGACGCCATTATTATCACTGTTAGATGAAAAAATAGATAAAGCAGGTTTACCTGTATCAGTTAAGCCATGTTGAGACGCTATAATACGAGCACTGCCTCCAACTGAAAATTTTCCTGTAACAACTAGCGTTAAGCTGCTATCAGCCTCAATGGTGAAAACACCGCTACCAGAAAGAGAAAAATCCCCATCGACATACATTACAACATCTCCACCGGTAATGTTCATGGCCGAATTACTATTTAAAGTATAACTCTCCATTTTATATACGCTAACAGGTTTGCCAAAAAGTGTTGCGCTAACTGGGCTGATAACCCCACTACCATTAGCTGTGTATCGACCTGATGTAGGTGTTAGTTCATATACTTGATTAGCACCTACTGATAAAGGTTGCAATCCGGTAACACCATCATCAATTGACGTTACCTCATTCGCAATATTAATAGGATCACAATTAGTTGCTGGATCGGTCGGATCATAATTTGTATCTGAAGGATCATATTCAGGCACTGGAGCGATATTAGGATTAACATTATATTGTGCATCACCATACTGACTATTATTGCTAGTGTCTTTAAATCTGTCGCCGCCACCGTATAATATATCTAAACCAAAATTATTTTGATTTAATATTAAGGCGCTCCAGCCCATTTCAGCATCGCCATTAGCTCTTACATATTCGAAAATAGTACCACCGTTAGCCATTTTATAATTGCCCGCCGTCCACACATACCCTTCAACGATAGATTGATTAATCGAAACATCACCGGTCGCATATATATTGCCATAAACGGGAGATGATCCACCTA
The DNA here is from genome assembly GCA_051251725.1 of Thalassotalea sp. Lineage (GTDB taxonomy): Bacteria > Pseudomonadota > Gammaproteobacteria > Enterobacterales > Alteromonadaceae > JALZUE01. Next base: position 23,266 of record JBPOFN010000036.1, read on the forward strand.
GCGATACTTCACCTGTCGATTGAATATCACCGTAGATGGGAGAATGACCATTAAGAGTAACATCAGAATTTGGTTCGATTGTTGAAACATCACCTTCTTTTTCAGCCGTAGCCGCATTATAAGTCCCAACACTAGAATCATAACTATCGACGGTTCCACTGCCATTGAGCGTAACACCTTCACAACCGATTACAGCATCGCTAAAAGGGGAAACACCACTACCTTGAATTAATTCAAAGGTCGCTCTTAAGGTATTTTCACCTTCGTATTGTTCACCTATACTTGCCAATTCAATGCCAGCACCACCGCTTAACTCACTAATCGCAACGGCGTATTCACTCCCGGCTAAAATACCGGTGCCAGTCATCACACCATTGTTACTGGCAGCAATTAAATCTGCAATTGTCATTGATGGATTAGCATTGAGTAATTGATTAATGGTGTCATGCACGTCAAAAACACCTTTTTCAGATAATAAACGTGCGTTCATTTTTTTTTGAAAGTTGCCACTCATTCGCTCTTGTAAAATACTGTCTTTAAGCGATTGCATAACAATAATACTGCCCATCATGGCTATAATAAGCACAGTTATAATAGTGAAGCCGTGTTGTTTATGGTGTTTAAATATCATTCTGCGGTCGCCTGTTCAAATATAATTCTGATTAAGGCCACATTAATATCAATACCATCAGGGAAGTTTTCAGGTAAACCAATGGGAGTAACGGTAATTAACACACTGTTGGTAGCAAGCGCATAAGTAATATTATCCACGCCAGTGATCAATACTTCAGGTCCATTACCTATATCACAAAATAGATTAGGTCTAATAAAAGTATATTCTTCGCTATAATCTGCTACCGGCGTATCACCATTACAAGCAACTACCCCGCTGTCTTGATTAATCGTTATTTTATCAACGCCGTCAATAATCGGTAGTGCGCCGGTTTGTTTTAAACTACGGCTAAAAACATGTGAGCTATAGCGTAAAACTTCTTGGGCATTGTCTAATTCTTTACTCGTTGAAACTGTTGAACTTATTGAACTATAAGCGATAATGGTTCCTGAGACCACTATGATACTGATCACTAAGCCAATCATTAGTTCGACTAAGGTAAATCCATTTTGATTACGATAACTCATAACAGCCCCAACTTAACAATCAGCGGGTAATTGTGGAAAAGAAACATTGAGCTGAATTTTATTTTCTAGCCCATCAGTAACCCGATCATCATTCCATTCAACCGATAATTGAAAATTATTTGAAAAATCCGCTGGTAAGGTTAAGGAGTAATTAGGTAAGTTTGGCGCCAAAATAGCCTTGTATTCATCATTATATTCAATAACGCCCTGCTGGATATCACATAAATCAACCCAGAATTTTTCCACCGTATTATTCGCTTGAATAAGTGACACTGTATATTGAAAGCTGTTGGTCGAATATTGCAATGACTTAATTTGAGCTGCTGCTAAACCTAATAAGGCAATGGCGGAAAGCATTAAAGCAACCATCACTTCAATAAGAGTAAAGCCCTTATTTACTTGCGATGATGTCGAAAATGATACGGCTAAAACTTTCATTAACAAGCTCCATCGGTTGTATAACTTTGACCACTAACATAAATACATAACCGATAATCGGAAGTTGAGCTATCGCCATCGGTAATTAAATAATTAGCACTCGTTGTATCACCCGTTGCCTGAATAGTTTGGTCTGCGAGCCCGGTAACCGAAATAGAAGAATGACTGGCGGAAAAGGTAAATAACACTTCATCTTCTAATTTAACCTGCCATAAACCGCTTGATTCATCTAAATTTATAATGCGATCACGCTTTGCAGCTTCACTGCGGGCAAATTTATAAGTGCTATGGAGTTTATTCGTATTACTAACAATTCTATTTTGTTTAACTTGTTGCACAAATGAGGGCATCGCCACTAATGATAAAATAGCAATGATAGCAGTTACTATAATCAACTCTATTAATGTAAATCCTTTACAATAATTTTTCATTTCTATAGCCAACAACTACTAGCGGCAGCGGTTGTTTGCCCTTGGTGATTCAATCCAAGGATACCGCACTTGTCATCATATTGACTGCCTTTGGGAGTCGCCTGAATTAAAAAAGTACCAGAATCATTGGTCGCAGCACTTGCACTGGCAGCTTCCGAGGAAGAGTAACTATAAGTATAAGAATCAGACGAGGTGAAGTTATGGTTGTCAGGGTAGCCACCTAATCTTGTATATTGCCTTTCAAGAATTGCGACTTGCTGCATCATATAAGATTGTGCTTCACTTCGCCGAGCATCTTGCATATAACTAACATAAGAAGGAATGGCGACGGAATAAAGAATACCAACAATAGTAATAGTTACCATTAATTCTATAAGGGTAAAACCTGATGACTTTCGAGAAAAACTGTATTTGAAACGTTTCATTGGTACAAATTAATCCAATTGACTACTTAAATAATATCGCTTTAAAAATCTATTTTTACAGATTTAAAAAAAATTTACTATAGTTAACAACAAAAATGTACAAAAAATGTTCAAACTAATCGAGATCGTTTAAAGGCCACATAACTATATAATCTTCATAATCATCGATAGATACTTCATTATCTTTAACCGTTTTTCCTCGCACCGACATCCCAGCTTTATGCATAGCTGATTTTTTACCTTTATTTAATAACGGATGCCAAGACGGTAAACCGCGACCTTCTTTTAACCGCCGATAACTACAACTCGGCGGCATAAAAAACACTTCATCGATATTATCTTGCGTTAAACGCACACAATCAGGTACTAAGGTTGTTCGTTCTTCATATTTCGAGCAAGCACAGGTTTTATCGTTTAATAAATGACACGCGATGCTTGAATACAGCATCTCTTCGCCTTCTTGCATATGACTTGTTGGCTGAAAATCGGTTTCTTCTGTGGTGCTTTCATCATCAATGAATTTATGAAGACAACATTTAGCGCAGCCATCACACAGTGATTCCCACTCTTGCCTGCTCATTTCTTCTAACGATTTTGTTTGCCAAAAAGGCGCTATAGTAGCTTTCATATGATGTTATCTAATCGGTGGAAATTTAATGCGATCAGATAAATGGCCAACAGAGCTGACAAAATAATAAGATAAATTCCAATGCATTAAACTTTTATAATTATTGTAGGCTAAATAAGCGCGACCATGTTCATCATCAGGAAAAACCAACGCCGCGGTAATATTCACTTTCGGTAAATCGGTACCATCGGCACGGCGTATTCCTAGCGCTTGCCATTGTGTTAACGTTTTTTCAGTTTTCTGCCAAGCTGCTAACCAATTTTTTCGACTGCCGGTATTTTTTGGGATCGCGTAACTAGTATCAAAACCGGCCGGTAAAGTCACTTGTCGGCCCCAAGTTAAATTGTCATTCCAACCTTCCATTTTTAAGTAATTAGCCATCGAAGAAAAAACATCGGCATAATTTTGCCAAATATCTTTTTTACCATCACCATCACCATCAACGGCGTACGCTAAAAAGGACGTTGGCATAAATTGATTTTGTCCCATAGCGCCAGCCCAAGAGCCTTTAAAGTCTTTTAACTCAATATGACCTTCTTGCAAAATGGTTAACGCCGCCCATAATTGTTTTTTGAAAAAAGTACGTCGGCGCCCTTCATAGGCAAGGGTTGTTAACGCCGAAATAACATTATAACCGCCGGTAAATTTACCAAAGTTAGTTTCTAGGCCCCATAAAGCGACAATAAAACGCGGCTGTACTTGATATTTTTGAGCAATTTCCAATAACAGCGTTTGGTGCTCTTTATATAAGCTTCGCGCTTTATCAACCTTCCATTGCGGCACACGTTTAGGTAAGTAGGTATCAAGCGTTTCGACTACTTCGGGTTGATTACGGTCTTGTTTAACGGCACGTTGATGAAACTTCGCATCAGCAAAACTTTGATCTAACAAGGTTTGGCTATACCCTTTTGCTAATGACTCTTGTTTAAATTCAGTAATAAAGGCTTGAAAACCTTGCTCGGTTAACGCTTCTTTCGCAAAAACCGCGGAGCTGCTCGCCACCAAAAGTAATGAGGCGGAACTGAAAAATTTAAACTGATTGAATACTCTTGATAATAGCTTCATTGAAACCATCCTATTAATTATCTGTATTTAGCTTTTGTTGCTTTTTATGATCAGCCAACAAATCTTCGATTGGCGGGGGTAATTGAAGATAAAAACCATTTTCGGTTAATCTTTGTTTAACAATCGCTAAATCAGCAAAAGCTAACTTGTCTTTCGTCGCTAGATTCACAATAGTGACCAATTGAGGAGTACCAAATGTTGCCATTAATCCTTCAGGCACTTTGGAAAAGTCATCCCGTTGTTCGACAAATAAATACATAAATTGTTTTTTCGGGCTTTTATAAACCACAGTCAACATAAAAAAACCTTATTCGTTTACCTAACTTTTGTTTAGGCTTAAAAAAAATCATATCAGGTATAAACAGTATTTAAAGTGAATTAATTGTAACTAAATATAGTTACTCAGAGTTATGACCTGATGTTAACGTAGCGTTATTTAAAATTATTGTGAGCAAACTTTGCTAATTTATCGCCGACAATGTCTTTTCGCCAGCCATTTAATAAATCTACTTGCGCTATTTCGGTATTGTTGACTTTAAAATGCCAACTTAAATATTGATTTATCTGTTTTTTCGAGGCGAGGTTTTCCATTCCAACATTAGCGGTTTTAGCAATACCGGTCAGGTAATCTTTCACTTTTTTAAAGACTTGCTTGTAAGTTGGATATTGATCTAAACGTTCAATACGGGCTGGATGCAGCTCTGGCTCAACTTTATTTGCGGTCGCTAAAACTTGTAACATCGCTTTGCCTTTATGGCGGATGTCATTAACCTCAACGCCCTCAATACTGGCCATAGCACCAACACTTTTGGGATTCATTTCGGCCAAACCTATCAGCGTATGATCTTTGGCAATAAAACCTAATGGTAAATCACGCAGTTTCGCTTGTTGATATCGCCAAATGGCTAAATGACTTAAACGATTTAATTGAATAGCGTTTAAACGAGAGGCTAGTTTTACATTTTGGTATAAGCTTTGTTCATCAATCGGCGTAAACTTGCGTTCAATCATTAACTGACTTTCTTGCTTAACTGCTGCTAACCAACCAGCGTCTGTGACTTGTTGCAACAACTGTTCAAATAACTGATATAAATATTCAACATCGGCTTTGGCATAAGTTAATTGTTTGTCGGTTAATGGCCTTTTTGTCCAATCGGTACGAGATTCAGATTTATCAACTTCAATATCAAGAAAGTGCTGCACCATACCGGCATAACCTAATGAAATGCCATGACCTAAAAATGCCATCATAATTTGGCTATCAATTAAGTTTTGTGGTTTACAGTTACCGGCGTGCAAGAAAACCTCAAGATCTTCTGAACAAGCATGTAATACTTTGACAATATCCGGTGAACTTAACAGTTGCCAAAATGGCGCTAAATCGTCAACCGCAATTGGGTCAATCAAAACAATTGATTGACCATCACTTACTTGCAGCAAACCTAATTTGGGATATAAGGTACGGGTTCGAACAAATTCAGTATCTATAGCTAACACACTTGCTTTTGACAATTGTTCGCAAATTTTCACTAAGCTTGAATTGTCATCGATAAAATGATTTTGCACTGTTCTTCCTGTAATTGAAATTCCTGTGGGTAACGGCTTATTTAATCGATGAGAAAAAATCCCCAATCGATTAAGAACGTTTTTTTCTTGATGCCTGAGTAACACGCACTTGATGTTTTTTAACACTACGACGAATACGACGACTTTTCGCATTATCAATTGATTTTTCATCAACTTTTATCTTGCTTTGCACCTCATTCGGTAGCTCCACCAACTTACGATAATAGTTAACTTCTTTCAATCCTAACTCAACCCAGCCACCAAGCGGTAACTGTCTTGGCATGTCCATATCGCCGTAACGAACACGGATCAAACGACTTACTTGTACTTCTTGGCTTTCCCAAAGACGACGTACTTCACGATTTCGTCCTTCGGTTAAAACAACATGAAACCAATGGTTTCGACCTTCACCGCCGCGATAAGTAATTTTATTAAATTTCGCAGGTCCATCTTCAAGCTTAACACCATGGCGTAAGCGCTGAAGCATAGCTTCATCAACCTCACCAAAAATACGTACAGCGTATTCACGTTCAACTTTTCTTGATGGATGCATTAGGCGGTTTGCTAGTTCACCATCAGTGGTAAATAACAACATCCCTGAGGTATTGATATCTAAACGGCCAACCGCAACCCAGCGCGCACCTTCAATAGGTGGTAAACGGTCAAAAACGGTCGGACGCCCTTCAGGATCTTTACGCGTACACATTTCGCCTTCGGGCTTGTTATAAACAAGCACACGGCAAAAGTTATCTTCAAGATTTTTAATTTTGATCAAATGCCCGTCAACACGAATTTGTTCCGTGCCTTCAACTCGGTCACCTAAATAAGCTATTTTAGCATCAACGCTAACGCGGCCAGCGCTGATAAAGGTTTCCATTTCACGACGAGAGCCTCGCCCTGCTCTTGCTAATACTTTCTGTAATTTTTCTGACATTGGTAATAATACTCTTGTCCGTCAGTAGTTTTAACACTAGGTTAAAATCAATGCTGCTGACTCTAAAATTAATTTAACGCTTTAAATATTTTTTAAATTTAAAGCTACAACTTAGCCGTATTATAACGTGCTAAACACTATAGAGCACGAAATTTAACGAATTGCTAAAAATCAAAGCTTTGAACGCTTAATTCACAGTAATAAATTTACTGGAATGGCTCAATATCACCTTCGCCTTCACGAATGATGTTAACTTCACCTTCAGAGAAATCTATGATGGTAGTCGGTTGTTCGCCTAAATAACCGCCATTTAAAATCAAATCAACGCGTTTTTCTAAAATGTCACGAATATGTTCTGGATCATACTCTGCCATTTGCTGTCCTGGCATTAATAATGTCGTCGAAATTAACGGTTCATTTAACTCGGCTAATAAAGCTTGCGCGACTTTGTTGTTCGGAATTCGAATACCTATGGTTTTCTTCTTCGGATTAAGTAACCGCTTCGGCACTTCTTTTGTTCCTTTAAAAATAAAGGTATAAGCACCAGGCGTATTGTTTTTCACTAACCTAAAAGCAGTATTATCAACTTTGGCATATTCAGATAATTCAGATAAATCACGGCACACTAAGGCAAAGTCATGATCCATTTCAATACCGCGAATTTGGCAGATTCTTTCTAACGCTTTTTTATCACCAATATGACATCCTAAGGCATAGCCAGAATCTGTTGGGTAAACAATAACGCCACCGGCATGAATGATTTCGACCGCTTGTTTCATCAAGCGCGTTTGTGGGTTATCGGGGTGAACATAAAAAAATTGGCTCAAAGTATTATTCCATTCTAGTTAATCATTAAGTTATCGTTTATCCGAAATAGCTAATTAAAACAATTGCCAAACTGGCTGACATTGGTCTGGTAATGTTAAATTACGCCCTAGATCACTCCATTTACTTGGGTAATGAAAGTCACTGCCCATCGACGCATGTAAATCATATTCTTGGCAATAACTCAGCATTAATTGTTTTTGCTGAACATTCATTTGCGGCAGTACTATTTCTAGGGCATCGCCACCCGCCGCTTTAAATTCAACAACTAATTTTCGCAGCCATTTCCCTGATAAGTCATAGCGAATTGGATGCGCAATAACAGCCACACCTCCTGCTTGATGAATGACTTCGATGGCCTCGGCAATTAAACACCATTTAGGTTTAACAAAAGCGCGTTTACCTTTACCTAAATATTTATCAAAAGCCGCTTGCATATGGTTAATTTCACCGCGATTAAATAATACTTGGGCAAAATGAGCACGGGTAATACTACCTTTACCCGCGAGTCGTTTAGCATCGTCGTAAACATCTTCAAAACCACATTTAGTTAACTTTTCACCCATGGCAGTCGCTCTCGCTTCTCGCGCTAATTGCTGCTCAGTGATCAACTGCTTTAACTGTTCATTTTCAGTATCAATATTCAATCCAACAATATGAATATCAAAACCGTTCCAGTTGGTAGAAATTTCAATGCCATTGATAAGTTTAAGGCCATAAGCTTTATCTTTGATATATTGATGTGCGCTTGCCAGCCCTGCGGTGGTGTCGTGATCGGTAATGGCCAATACGTCTAGCTGATAATTTACCGCCCGTTCGATTAGCAGTTCAGGTTCAAGCTTGCCATCAGAGCAAGTCGTATGACTATGCAAGTCGATGCGTGAATTAGGAAAATTGTCAAAAGCAATGGTTGACATAAGGTTCATTTTGCGGTCTTCTATATGCCTAGCAGTTTACTGTATATCATGAAATATAAACAGTAGAATATGGCGACTAACAAACCTGACAAGCGTAACAGCAATAAAATTGCCGGTAGCGATTAACGGATTTCAACAGCAGCCATAACAAAAATACAAACATTAAATTCAACAAGCGGATTAAAAATGACAAACTTATTCAACAATTCAACGTTAACTCAGTTAACTTCAAATTGGTGGCATAACTCGAACTAAGTGGGTTATGTAGTTGCTTGTTGGCAAAAAATTTACAAAAACCCGCTTTTCGCGGGTTTTTTCGTTTTATTTCGTTAAAAACCTCAAAAACTTAATAGAAATACTATTAAACCTGACAGAGAAAAAGTAAAATTTATGGATAATGCAAAAGTAAAAAGTTGGTTTATTTGGTGGCTTCAGCCTATTTATGCCGGATGAAGACGTTTTAACTAAATTACCAACAGGAATATCACCATGAATAACTCAGTAAACCAGTCAATTGGCTCGGTAAATACATTATCAAAAATTGCTCATTATCAAGCTGATCCCTTAGCAGTTTATCAATTTTTATGCCCAGGACAGAATAACAGCCTGTTATTAGAGTCCGCTGAAATTGATAAAAAGCATCAACTAAAAAGCTTGTTATTAACCGATACCGCGTTAAAAATTGTCTGTCATGGTCGCCAAGTCACCATGACTGCCCTTAGCCAAAATGGCCAAGCAGCGCTTGAATTTGCCCAGCAGCAATTACAAAACTGCGCGAGTTTAACCTTTGATAAAAGCAGTTTAATCGCCACTTTCCCCGAGCAAAGTGCTGAACTCGATGAAAACACACGTTTAAAAGCAACAAATTCATTTCAAGCGTTACGTTTATTTGAAAACTTAACAAATAATGACCAACATCCATTTGCCGTTTTCCTTGGTGGTGTTTTTGCTTTTGACATGATGGCAACCTGTGAGCAATTACCAGCGGTGGCTGACGGTGACAATACTTGTCCTGACTATGTTTATTATCTTGCTGAAACTATGATTGTGATTGATCACGAACTTAAAACAAGCGAAGTGATAGGGAATATATTTTCCGGCCCTGAGCAACAAAACTGCGCCCAGCAAATTGAACAACGTTTATTAGCGATTCAAGCAGCACTGGCGAGTGATGTCGCCTTTAAACTTGATAATGAAGCGGTTGCCTCAGTTGCTGTTGAAGTCAGTACCGATATTTCTGATGAGAGTTTTTGCCAAATAGTCGACGAGTTAAAAGAGCATATTCGCGCCGGTGATATTTTCCAAGTAGTGCCTTCACGTACTTTCTCGCTCGCTTGCCCTGCGCCGCTTGCTGCGTATCAAGCCTTGAAAATATCAAATCCAAGTCCGTATATGTTTTATCTTCATGATGAAGACTTTATTATGTTTGGCGCTTCGCCTGAGTCAGCGCTTAAATATCAAACCAGTAATCGCCAAGTTGAAATTTACCCAATTGCCGGCACCCGTAAACGCGGTTTTGATGCCAATGGTAATTTCTCTTTAGATTTAGATAGCCGAATCGAGCTAGAATTACGCCAAGATAAAAAAGAATTAGCTGAGCATATTATGCTAGTTGATTTAGCCCGTAATGATGTCGCCCGTGTTAGTCAGCCTGGTTCAAGGTATGTCGCAGATTTACTGAAAGTTGATCGTTATTCACATGTGATGCATTTGGTATCGCGGGTGTGCGGTACCTTATCAATCGACTTAGATGCCCTACATGCTTATCAAGCCTGCATGAATATGGGGACATTGTCTGGCGCGCCAAAAGTAAAAGCGACAGAGCTTATTCGTAAATTTGAAGGAAAAAGACGCGGCAGTTATGGCGGCGCTGTTGGTTATATTACCGGCTACGGTGAAATGGATACTTGTATTGTGATCCGTTCAGCGTTTGTAAAAGACGGCATCGCCCAAGTACAAGCTGGCGCTGGTGTTGTTTATGACTCTGTGCCACAAGCCGAAGCTGATGAAACTAGGCAAAAAGCCCAAGCGGTGATCAGCGCCATCAAACATGTAAGCGCAAAAGCGAAAGTTTCCGCGCAAGAATTGCAAGGAGGCAAAAATGACTACTAACATAGCTAACACAACTGCCGCAAAGCTGAATAAACCTAAAATATTCATGCTCGACAATTTAGATTCATTTACTTACAACCTAGTAGATGAATTTTACAATCTTGGTTTTGAACTGGTTATTTATCGTAATACCTTATCGGCAGATTTTATTGTTGAGCAAATTACTCAGCATGATGGTGATGCTTTAATTGTATTATCACCTGGCCCTGGTAATCCGACACAAGCCGGTTGTTTAATGGCGTTGATTGAAAAAACAGCAGGTAAATATCCAATTCTTGGCATTTGCTTAGGTCATCAAGCATTAATACAACATTATGGCGGAATTATTGAGCGCGCCCCAGAGATTGTCCACGGTAAATCTTCAAACATTAGCCATACAGGTACCGGCGCCTTTGCTGGCATTCAAAATCCATTACCTGTTGCGCGTTATCATTCTTTAGTTGCTGCTACCATGCCTGAAGGGTTAAATTGCATTGCCCAAGTAAATAACCTACCGATGGCGATTGAACATCCTTTAGATGCTGCCTTAGGTTTTCAATTTCATCCAGAGTCGATTTTAACGACTTATGGTAGCCATTTATTGGCCCAAGGGATTGAGCACTTGTTGAAATTACATGCTAATGCCCCCACTGATAAGCTAGATAAAAATAATAAAAAGACAACTGATTCGCTAACAGCAAGTCAGCAACCTTTAGCAGAGCAAAAAAACACAGGTTTATAACATGGAAAATATCCTTGAACATTTGGTTAATGGCCAGTCATTAACACAGGAGCAAGCACATGCTTTTTTCAGCCAAGTTATGGCTGGTGATATTCCTGAAGCATTATTGGGTAGTGTCTTAACAGCGTTAAAAATTAAAGGCGAAAGCGCGCAAGAAATTGCCGGAGCCGCCTTAGCGGTTCGTGATTTTGCTACTGAATTTCCTTTGCAGTCAAATGCTGTGGCTGATTGTGTTGGCACTGGCGGCGATGGCGCTAATACCATTAACATTTCAACAACGTCCGCAATTTTAGCGGCAGCTTGTGGCTTAAAAATGGCAAAACACGGTAATCGTAGCGTTTCATCAATGTCTGGCTCAGCTGATTTATTAGAAGCTTTTGGCGTTAATTTAATGATGTCACCTGAAACGGCAAGTCTGTGTATTGCACAAGCCAACATTTGTTTTTTATATGCTCCCGCTTATCACCCTGGTTTTAAATACGCCGGGCCGGTTCGTAAAGCCATGGGTATTCGCACCATGTTTAATGTACTTGGTCCGTTAGTGAACCCAGCTAAACCGAAAGTGATGTTGTTAGGTGTTTATAGCCCTGAGTTATTAACTACTATTGCCAAAAGTGTTGCTTTAACTGGCGTTGAACGCGCTTTTATTGTTCATGGCAGCGGCTTAGATGAAATCGCCATTCATGGTGAGACTCAAATCATTGAAATTAAACAAGGTGAATTTATCGAGCGCACGATCACGCCAGAAGACTTTGGTCTAACGCGTTATCAATTAGCTGATATTAAAGGCGGCACACCAGCAGAAAATGCTGCTTATTCAAAAGCAATTTTAGCCGGCACCGGCAAACCTGCACACAATGCTGCCGTTATTATTAACGCTGCCGCATTATTATATTTACACGGAAATGCTGATTCTTTGAAAGCTGCAGCAACATTAGCCTCAGAAGTTCTCGCATCTGGCGCAGCAGCAAAAACGTTAGCAACACTAGTTGAGGTTTCTAATGGCTAATATTTTAGAACAAATAGTCGCTGATAAACGACTGGTTATCGAAGCAATGAAACAATCGTTTCCGCTTGATAAATTTATCGATGACTTAACACCAAGTACCAAATGCATGTATTCAGCATTAGCTGAAGAAAATGCCGGCTTTATTTTAGAGTGTAAAAAAGCGTCACCTTCAAAAGGTTTGATACGTGCCGATTTTGATGTCAAAGCAATTAGTACCATTTACAATAAATACGCCGCGGCAATTTCGGTTTTAACCGAACAAAAGTATTTTCAAGGCGAGTTAGACTATTTAAAAATAGTATCAGAGAATGTTAGTTGCCCGGTATTAAACAAAGACTTTTTCTTTGATACTTACCAAGTGCATTTAGCGAGATATTATGGCGCCGATGCCATTTTATTAATGTTAAGTGTACTTTCTGATGATGAATATAATGAACTTGCCGCAGTGGCAAAAAGTTATGATCTGTCGATTTTAACCGAAATTTCTACTCATGAAGAAATGGAACGTGCCATCGCCTTAGACGCTAAATTAATTGGTATTAATAATCGTAACTTACGTGATCTTTCAACTGACATTATGCGAACCTTTGAATTTACCCCGCATATTCCAGAAGATCGCTTAGTTATTTCAGAATCTGGCATTTATTCCAATGAGCAAGTGCGAATGTTAGCGCCTGCGGTCAATGGTTTTTTAGTCGGCAGCTCAGTGATGTCAGAAGCTGATATTGACTTAGCGTGCCGAAAATTAATTTATGGAAATCACAAGGTATGTGGTTTAACTAAGCCTGAATATGCCCAAGCGGCTATCAACTCAGGTGCAGTCTTTGGCGGATTAATTTTTGCTGAAAAATCGCCGCGTTATGTCACCGAAAGCCAAGCTTTAGATATTGTCACAAATAGCCCGAGTCTTAACTATGTTGGGGTATTTGTTAATCATGGCATCATTGAAGTTGCTAAACTTGCCAGTGATTTAAATTTATATGCGGTGCAATTACATGGCAATGAAGACGCTTTCTATGTTGAACAATTAGTACAAGTGCTACCGGAAAATTGTCAAATATGGCAAGCCTACCCAGTTATCGATGAGGTCCCGACTTTGAGTAAAAAAGTGGCTCACCACGTCCTTGACGGAAAAAGAGCCGGCAGCGGACAAGTATTTGACTGGCGTTTGTTAGCTCGTTCAGAGCAAGACTTATCAAGCGCGTTTCTTGCTGGTGGCTTATCTATTGATAATATCAGCAACGCGATTGAACAACTTACTCAAAGACCGCTCTACGGTGTTGATTTAAACTCAGGCGTAGAATCAAGTCCGGGTATAAAAAGCGAAGACAAATTAAATCAAGTTTTTGCTAAGTTACGTTGTTATTAATCCTTATCGGCCAAATTACGATAATTTAATAAACAACTAAAGCAACAGCAAAAACCATAAAATTGGAAACAACCATGACAACTGAAAAGAAAACCCTAAGCCCCTACTTTGGTGAATTTGGCGGTATGTTTGTCAGTGAACTATTAGTACCAGCGCTTGAGCAACTAGAGCAAGCGTTTATTGAGTCACAACAAGATCCTGAATTTTTAGCCGAGTTTAACGACTTATTAACCAACTATGCTGGTCGACCAACGCCACTAACGTTAACCCGCAACTTAGTTAAAAATCCACTCGCTAAAGTTTATTTAAAACGCGAAGATTTATTACACGGCGGCGCTCATAAAACCAATCAAGTACTTGGCCAAGCACTTTTAGCCAAACGCATGGGTAAAAAAGAAATAATTGCCGAAACCGGTGCCGGTCAGCACGGCGTTGCCACCGCTATTGCCTGTTCATTATTAGACTTAAAATGTAAAATTTATATGGGCGCTAAAGACTGTGAGCGCCAACAGCCAAATGTATTTCGTATGAAATTAATGGGCGCTGAAGTAATTCCGGTCACTGCCGGTAGTGGCACCTTAAAAGATGCAGTAAATGAAGCATTACGTGACTGGTCTGCTAGTTACGAAAAAGCGCATTACCTTTTAGGAACCGCTGCAGGCCCTCATCCATTCCCAACGATTGTACGTGAATTTCAAAAAATGATCGGCGAAGAAGCAAAACAGCAAATTCTCAAAGCTGAAGGCCGTTTACCTGATTACGTATTAGCTTGTGTTGGCGGTGGTTCAAATGCTATCGGTATGTTTAACGATTTTATCCAAGAAGAAGGCGTTAAACTGATTGGCGTTGAGCCTGGTGGTAAAGGTATTGAAACCGAGCACCATGGTGCTACGTTAGTTGCTGGTACTAAAGGCATGTTACACGGTAATTATACTTATATTATGCAAACCAAAACCGGCCAAATTGAAGAGTCTTATTCAATCTCAGCAGGTCTTGATTATCCAGGTGTTGGCCCTCAACATGCATTTTTAAAAGAAACAGGTCGTGCACAATATGTCGCTATTAATGATGATGAAGCATTAGCAGCATTCCAAGCATTATCACGTAATGAAGGTATTATTCCGGCATTAGAGTCTTCTCATGCTTTAGCACAAGCGCTTAAAATGGCTGAGCAAGTAACTGAAGAAACGATATTTTTAGTGAACTTATCAGGCCGTGGCGATAAAGACTTGGCCCATGTACACTCGGTTTTAGCTGCACAAGGAGATGCATAATGTCTGAATCAATTAGCTCATTAGCACCAACTAGCCAAGGGATCCGTTACCAAAATGCGTTCGAGCAATTAAAAGCAAAGAACGAAGGCGCATTTGTTCCTTTTGTTACTATTGGCGATCCGGGACCTGAGCAATCACTGAAAATCATCAAAACATTAATTGATGCAGGCGCAGACGCTCTCGAATTAGGCATTCCATTTTCGGATCCAAGTGCCGATGGCATTGTGCTACAAAAAGCAGGAATTCGCGCTTTATCAGCCAAGGTTGATACTGATACTTGTATTGATATTTTACGTCAAATTCGTGAATACGCACCGGATATGCCAATTGGCTTATTACTTTATGGTAACTTGGTTTTTGCCCGCGGCATTGAGAAGTTTTATCAAGATATGGCGAATGCCGGTGTTGATTCAATTTTAATTGCTGATTTACCGATTCGTGAAAGTGCTCCTTTTAGAAAAGCAGCAGAAAAAAGTAATATTGCCCAGATTTTTATCGCCCCGCCAAATGGCAGTGATAAAACCCTGCGTGACGTAGCCGCTTTTGGCCAAGGTTATACTTATGTACTTAGCCGCGCAGGTGTTACTGGTACGCACGTAAAAGCAACGATGCCTGCAGAAAATTTAATTGCGAAATTAACCGAATATAATGCTGCCCCGCCGGTATTAGGTTTTGGTATTTCAGAGCCAGCGCAAGTAAAAGAAGCAACCGCATCAGGCGCTGCCGGCGTTATTTCTGGTTCTGCAACGGTTAAAGTGATTGAAGCTAATTTAGCTGATTATGAAAAAATGTTAACTGAATTAAGTAAATTTATTAGTGCGATGAAAGCTGCAACTAAACAAGCTTAATTAGTTTAGTTTAAGGATATGATTGTTAATTATCGGTTTTAGCTATTACCTTTTAGTTAATGGTTTAAGCCGTTAACTATTAATAACGACAAGAGCAATTTTAGGGTGTTAATGATCGCCTTAACATTGCTTTTTTATTACCTATTTTTTATTGTCGCAACTAAATCGCAATCATAGCCAACAAGATATACTCGCTAGTAAGGAAATAAACCGATGACTGAACCTTTTAAAAATGCTTTTAATCTTGCGCTGATAAATAATATGGCCAGTCACTTTTCCAAACACGACAGCCATTTTTCTGCTGAAAGATTTATTGCTATTGCTAGCGATAATTTGGCCGAGCTGGAATTAAAAGCCCGCTCTAACCAAATCATTAAAGCGATGCAGCAAACCCTACCTTGTGAGCTGTCAAAATCGTCCACCACCCTATTAGCTAGTTTAGCGCCCGCGAAAAACACCACCGACGAGGTATTGTTTTCACAAGACTTTTCTGAGCAACAAACACAAAAAAAATCAGGCATTGATGGCTGGGCGATAATGCCGATCGCCGACTATATTGGCATTCAAGCATTGGCTAATATTGCTGAGCAGCCTGACAACATAACGTTGCAAACCGATGTTATTAACACCGCGATGGCGTTATTTAAGCAAGTCACTAAACGTTTTAGTGCCGAATTTGGTATTCGCTATTTATTAAATAGCTATCCTGAGCAAACCCTCGCTATTTTAACCACTTGGATAAACGATCCTTGTCAGCATGTGCGCCGATTGATATCAGAAGGTTCGCGTCCTCGTTTGCCGTGGGGTATGCAGTTAACCAAGTTTATTAACAACCCACAAGCGGTGATCAACTTAATAACGCCGCTAAAAGACGATAACGAAGCGTATGTACGCCGCTCGGTTGCCAATAATTTAAATGATATTGCCAAAGATCACCCAAGCCTTGTTAATGAGGTTAGCAAGCAGTGGCTATTTAACGCAGATAAAAATCGCGAACGGTTAATACGCCATGCCTGCCGTACGTTAATTAAAAATGGCAATAAACAAACCTTAGGCTTACTTGGTTATACTAAAGCAAAATTAACTAACGTTGAATTACAGTTATCTAGCGATCAATTACTATTTGGCGAAGCCATTGAGATCACGCTTAAACTCAGTTCGGCACAGTCCAGCGAAGCTGAAAAAACCCACAAAGCGCAAAACTTATTAATCGATTATGTTATTCATCATCAAAAGGCGAACGGCAAAACGTCAGCCAAAACTTTTAAGTGGAAGGTTTGCCTGTTAAATACAGGCAAAAGTTTACAGATAACCAAAAAACACCGGATAAAAAAAATCACCACTCGTGTTTATTACCCAGGTATTCATACCGTGGAAATAATGATAAATGGTGATTCTGTGGCATCAGCAGCGTTTAATCTGCTAATACCTTAGGCCATAAGCAGATAAATCTACTTTTCTGAAAAGATATAACTGACCATTTTATGGTAACTATCACCCGCTTTTAATAAAGCTGATGGAAACTTAGGCTGGTTAATAGCATCTGGGTAGTTTTGCGCTTCCAAACAAAGTGCTTCAAAGGGTTTAAACGCCCCTGATAAATAAGCCGCAGTATAAAACTGTAAACCCGGTTGATCGGTTTTAATCGTCATACTTACTTGCTTTGAACTCAGCTCAGCAACCACTTCGCTAATATCGCCGTTAATGGTATAACAATGATCAAAGCCAGTTGCCACCGAAAGCATTTTATCGCTTATATTAGGCAGACGTTTAGACAAAGCTACGGCTTCACTAAAGTCGAAATCAGTATTGGTAATGGCGCGTAATTCGCCAGTTGGAATACTGTTTTCATTTACCGGCAAGATGTGCTCACTTTTTATCATCAATGAAAGTGTATTGATATCAGGCTCACCAAGATTAAAGTAACAGTGATTACATAAATTAACCGTCGTGTCTTTAGTTGATGTTGCGCTAAATTCAATATCTAAACTATTATCCGCAGTTAAGGTGTATTTAACTTTTGTTGTCATTTCGCCAGGGAAACCTTGATCGCCATCCGGTGAAATCAACACTAACACAACACTTTGTTTATTTTGTGCTTCAACTTGCCAATAACGATGGCTAAAACCTTCAACACCGCCATGTAAACAGTTTTCACCATTGTTGGTCGTTAACTGAAATGTTTCATCGCCAAGTGAAAACTGGCCTTTGGCAATGCGATTAGCATAACGACCAGCCGTTGCGCCAATATAAAATTGATCGGTTTTAAAGTCTTCCACAGCTTGATAGGTTGCTGTCATCTCTTTCAACTTGCCATTGACAGGAAATTTAATTGAGCTCACCCGCGCCCCTAAGTTTAAAATATCGACTTCCATACCGGAATCGTTGTTCAATGTAATGACGTTAATATCGCTCATATCCCTATTATACCCTTCAATAAATTAACCAATGTAGATTAAAATAATCATATCAATAATCACTAGTTTTAGCTTTTACTTCTTTCGTTAAAACCGAAAAAAAGATAGCATGATGAAGATGTTACTCTAGTGCTTTGGCAAAAAATTTATTCCATGATCAAAATCAAGTTAGTGCATAACCTTTATAGTATTAGTAGTATATTTTTAGTTATCGCACTTTGTTGGCTAACCCTTTATAAAGCTAACTTTTTTTATGGTTTTTGGCACCAACATGGCGGAATTTCAGCCACTATCAGTTATTTTTCACCAAAAAACATTCATATCAAGGGTTTTGAAAATACCACAAAAGCTGAGCACATTAGATTATTTAAAGCGATCAGTTATGCAGTACACCTTGCTCCTGACTCGCTGGCGAATATTACTTTTACATCCCCCGATAAACCAACGCCAAAACCACTTTTACATCAACGAGAAATCGTACACCTCAATGATGTCGCCAATACCATTCAAGTATTGTATTTACTGATTTTGATGAATATTATCGGTTGGCTATGGTGTCTACGTTATTATTTGCAGAACAAACAAAAATTACCTAGCCTGATCAAACAACTAATTAATACTTCAGTGTTTATCGCCGTGATATTAATCGTTTTATTTATTATTGGGCCAACCGCCGTTTTTTACTGGTTTCATCAATTGATATTTCCAGATAATCATCAATGGTTTTTTTATTATGAAGACTCGTTAATGTCGACTTTGATGTCAGCGCCTGATTTATTTGGCTGGATAGCCTTAGAATGGCTAATACTATTTTGCTGTTATTTTTTGGTGTTACAATATGCCAGTATCTATGGCGTTAAATACTGGCAAGATTACAAGTCGCGTTGATACTTTGACTCTTAATGCTTTTATTGTCGATATTTGTACACTTGATATCTGAACTGTTGATTTTGTCCCGTGGATATTAGCAGTAATGTTACAACGTTAATTTATAACACTAGTTTATATTGCAATGACTTTTTCACCGCCGGCCATTCATTGTCGATAATTGAAAAAAGCACAGAGTCGCGATAAATCCCATCTTTGTCGATTTTATGATTGCGAATTATGCCTTCTTGTTTAGCGCCAATCCGAGCAATTGCAGCTCTTGATTTATGATTATGCCAATGGGTTTGAAACACCACAGCTATAGTTTTTAAAGACTCAAAAGCATAAGTTAATAAAAGTAATTTAGTTTCGGTGTTTACTCCTGTTCTTTGATAAGACTTAGCATACCAAGTATAGCCAATTTCAATACGCCGATTGACCGGATCAGCCTCATATAAACGGGTAGCGCCAATGATACGATTACTTTGTTTTTCAATCACAACAAAAGGCATCGCCTGTGTTTGTGCTTTTTGTTGTAACGCTTTTTCGAGATAAGCATCAATATTGTCTTCATTAGGCACACTGGTAAACCAAAGTGATGACAAGTTACCGTCTTTCGCGGCAATCAGTAGTGCCGTTTTGTCTGATTTTCTAAGTGGCCTTAAAGTGACTAACTCACCTTCTAAAACCGTTTCTGCTAACCACTGAGTCATTTATTTCTCTTACTTAGTTATTGGTAAAAAATTTAGTTTGAACTTGCTTTTATTAACGACTTTATTAATTAATAACCGGTAAAATCACGTGTTTCCATAAACATTTGGGCCTCATGTAATTGAGCAAAACCAAATTGCTGATACAAGTGGTGAGCATCTTGGGTCGCTAACATTATTCTTCGTAAACCTTGTAATTGATCATGGTTAAAAATAAAAGCTAATAATAGTTTACCTAAACCTTGCCCTTGATGTGCAGGAGCAATAAAAACATCTGATAAATACGCAAACGTGGCTTTATCGGTGATCATGCGTGCAAAGCCAACTTGCTGGCCGTTTTGAGTATAAAGGCCAAAACACAACGAATTTTCAAGGGGGCGTTCAAAATTCTGTGTCAGCTTAATTTTTTTTAAATATCGAGGACACTGTCTAAACGTCCTTCAAAATAAA
>JBPOFN010000037.1:0-42972 GCA_051251725.1 Thalassotalea sp.
TCATATTCATGACCTAAATTTTTTTATTTATTAGATCATGAATATAATAAAATAGAAACTTTTGTATAAGAGACAGGTTAGAAGCTGGAGGCTGGAAGCTGAGAGGTGAAAGCTGAAAGCTGAGAGCTGGAAGTTGGAAGCTGGAAGCTGGAAGCTGGAAGCTGGAGGCTGGAGGCTGGAGGCTGGAAGCTGAGAGCTGGAGGCTGGAGGCTGGAAGTTCAAAGTTAGATGTTAAATTAGCATATTAACATTAAGCTGTAGCTTTGTTTAATTTTGCTAAAACCAACCCAGTAGACTCCAGTTTTACAATTATTTTTATTTAAAATCTTGTGTTTAAGTTTCATTCATTCAGAATAACGGCATTTAAATCGCTACGGGATTAACTTCAATGCTAAAAGAGCAAAAACAATTTAGCGCGCTGCTTGCTTTATTGCTGCTATCAGGCTTTATGGTAACGAGTTGGTTAAGTTATCAAGTCGCTATTAGTTCATTAGAACAGCATATTTCAAGCGATTCCCTGCCCTTGACTGGCGATAATATTTATTCCGAAATTCAGCAAGATTTATTCAAGCCTATTTTTATTTCATCGCTAATGGCGCAAGATACTTTTGTTCGTGACTGGAAGATAAATGGTGAAGCTAGACCTGAAAAAGTCGTCAAATATTTAAAAGAAATACAAATCAAATATAATACCCTGACCAGCTATTTTATTAGTGACGCCAGCCATAATTATTACCACCCTAATGGCACGCTAAAACAAGTGTCAAAGAACGACCCAAAAGATAACTGGTACTTTGCTTTTAAGCAAAGTCCCGCCGAACAGCAATATGAAATTAACATTGATCAAGACACGGCCAATCCAGAAATCATGGCGGTTTTTGTTAATTATAAAGTTTATGATTACGACGATAATTTTATTGGTATAACCGGCGTCGGGCTGGCATTACATACCGTCAAAGAGTTGATAGAAAGTTACCAACAGCGCTACCAACGCACCGTTTATTTTACCGATAAAAACGGTAAAATCACCCTACACGGCGATCTGTTTAATCAACAAAGTCAGCTTTCACAGCGTCTAAAAGATATTGACCTAGCTACCGATGTTCTTAACAGCAAAGAAAACACCTTATCTTATTCAAATGCTGGTAATAAAATTTATCTCAACAGCCGCTTTATTGAAGAATTTAATTGGTATTTAATTGTTGAACAAGATGTGATCAGCAGTGAGAAAAAACTGACCCAAGCCTTTATCATTAATATTTTACTCAGTATTTTGGTAACCGCAGGGGTGCTGCTAATTGCTCATCTTACTTTTCGCCGATATCAACGTAACTTAGTCACTATGGCTAGTATCGACAAATTATCAGGTCTACTGAACCGGCAGGCATTCGAACCGATAATATTAAACAATATTGAGCAGTGTAAAAGAAAAACTAAGCCGCTTGCTTTAATGTTATTAGACATTGATGACTTTAAAAGTGTCAACGATAACTATGGCCATTTAACGGGCGACAAAGTAATTCAATCGGTGGCAAAAGCGTGTCAATTAAATACCCGAGATTGCGATGCCGTGTGCCGCTGGGGCGGAGAAGAATTTATTATTATGTTAGCTGACACTACCATTGAAGGTGCTAAAGATGTCGCAGAGCGTATTCAAAAAAGCTTACTACGCGATGACCTTGAGCCGAAAGTCACCATCAGTTTTGGTATTACCGAATATAGCGAGAATGAAGCATTAGACTGCTTATTAAATCGCGCTGACGATGCTTTATATCAAGCCAAAAGAAACGGTCGCAACAGAATAGAAGTACAAAATTCACTTAGTGAATAATCGCGAATTAAGCGAATTAATAAAATTATCATTTTTTAAGAGCGTTAACTAAATGACAACTAACCTACAAGTAAACAAACCCATTATTTGGACCATTGCCGGCAGTGATTGCTCTGGCGGCGCAGGCATCGCTGCTGATATTAAAACCGGTCATGTCTTAGGTTGTGAAGTTTGTCATTTGATCACTGCTAATACGGTACAAAACGCCCAAAAATTACTCGCCGTTAACCCCGTTGCCGTTGATGTTTTACAGCAGCAAGCACAATGTTTATTACCAGATAAAAGTCCACAAGTGATAAAAATTGGTTTAATCGCTAGCCTAGAGCAAGTGCATTGGTTAATCGATTTACTTGCCAACTGTAAAGCAAATATGCCCGAGCTAAAAGTGATTTATGATCCGGTCGGCCAAGCTTCTGTCGGCGGCAAGTTTTCAGCATTAAAAGCAACCGATTTATTACCGCTATTTCCTTATATTGATATTATTACCCCTAATACTATTGAAGCGAAACAACTGGCAAACCTGCCTTTACATAATCATCCGTTAACGCCGCAAACGCTCGCAGAAAACATTCAAGATTTGGGCGTAAATACCGTGATTATTAAAGGTGGTCATGCACTCACTGATGAAACCTTGTTAGCCAACAATCAGCAAGCAAACTGCTTAGACTATTGTTTGCATACGTTAACTGACGCCGACTCAAGTAAAATGAGCCAAGATGAAACTATTGGCTATGGACTTAGTTCACCGCGCATCAATACAGATTATAGTCATGGTGGTGGCTGCAGCTTTGCTAGCGCCCTCGCCGCTTTTACCGCACACGGTTATTTAGTTCGCGACGCTTTTACTTTAAGCAAAGCGTTTATCAACCTAGGCTTATACGCTAATACCGACAACGTTGATTATTATGGCGCTTTTGAGCAAACCGCATGGCCAACAAGTGCTCATCACTTCCCATGTGTTTCTAACGAGTTAACCGCTAAATATCAACACTTACCCGCTTTTAGCTCGCTGGGTTTAGATCGAAATAACAATAATTTAGCCGTGGATAAATTGGGCTTATATCCTGTTATCGACTCACTTTATTGGCTCGAACGCTTGTTACCACTCAAGCTCAATATTATTCAGCTACGGGTAAAAAATAAAACAGCAGAAGAATTAGATGACATCATCAAACAAGCCGTAGAGCTAAACCAACAATACCCAGCAACCCGATTATTTATTAATGATTATTGGCAACTAGCAATTAAACACGGCGCTTATGGCGTACATATTGGTCAAGAAGATTTAATGGCCGCCGATCTAACACAAATTCAACAAGCGGGTTTACGTTTAGGTATTAGTACCCACGGCTGTTATGAATTTTTATTAGCGCAACAATTACAACCCTCATATCTCGCTATTGGCGCAATCTTTCCGACCAAAACCAAAGACATGTCAGGTCAAATTCAAGGCATTAAAAACTTAAGCGAAACCTTACAGCTTGCCAGCCATATTCCAGTGGTGGCCATTGGCGGTATTAACCATCAGCGCGCTGTTGAAGTATTAACAACCAGTGTTGATAGCATTGCTGTAGTTACTGCCATCACCGAAGCTGATTCACCAGAAGATTCTGTTGCGCTATTTCAGCAGATAATCAAAGTAAATTAGACCAAGTCCCCTTGCACTAAGCCTTAGAGATAGGTATTCTACGCGGCCTTTTTTAGACGATTAAACGGCGAGAATAAATAATGGTTTGTGATGCTATTGGCTTTGATTATGGTACTTCAAATTGTGCTGTTGGTGTTATGAACAACGGCCAACCTGAAATTTTATCGTTAGGTGAGCACGGCCGTTTTATTCCATCAACCTTATATTCTCCAAGCCGCGATATTATTAGTCATTGGTTATATCAACAATTACCAACAGCTGAACAGCCTGGTTTTAAATTAGCCCGTAGCTTTGCCTTACAAAAAGGCCAAAACGCTTTACGAGAACTTAACCTTGATGGAGTACCGACTCATTTATCATTTGGTAAAGCGGCCCTCGATCGCTATTTAGAAGAACCTGAAGAAGGTTATTATATTAAATCACCTAAGTCATTTTTAGGTGCAAGTGGTTTGGTCGACGCACAAATCAATTTGTTTGAAGATATTGTTGCCGCTATGATGAGTAATATTAAAACGCTCGCAGAGCAAGCCAAACAAGGTGAGATTAATAAAACGGTGATTGGCCGCCCAATTAACTTTCAAGGCTTAAAAGGCGAAGCAAGTAACCGGCAAGCAATTCAAGTGTTAACTAATGCCGCCAAAAGAGTTGGTTTTAAAGAGATTGAATTTCAATATGAACCTGTTGCAGCAGGCTTTGAATACGAAGCGTCATTAACACAAGAAACACGGGTGTTGGTGGTCGATATTGGTGGTGGTACTACTGATTGCTCAATGCTGTTAATGGGGCCGGATTATATTGCTAATACCTCGCGCAAAGAGCAGTTGCTAGCTCATAGTGGTATTCGCATTGGTGGTAACGACTTCGATATTCGCTTAGCGTTAAAAGGCATTATGCCAAGCCTGGGTATGAACAGCTTGTTAAAAACCGGTAAACCTATGCCGGTTAACTGTTTCAACCAAGCGGTAGCGATTAATAACCTCAATGATCAAACTGAATTTTATAGTCAGAAGAATCGCCGTGATTTATTACAATTACAACGTGATGCGGTTGAAGACGAGGTGTTTTCACGTTTAATTAAAGTTCATGACCACAAATTAAGCCACCGTTTAGTCAATGGCGCCGAGCAAGCAAAAATCGCATTAACCGACGTTGATAAACAAGCGATCAACCTTGACGATATTGCAGATAATTTATCGGTAGATATTTCACGCCAGCTGATGCTTGAAGCGAGTAGCAGCCAATTAAAACAAATTGCGCAAATGATGCATGAAGCGGTAGCACAAGCCGGTTGCCAACCTGATGTTATATTTGTTACTGGCGGCACAGCAAAATCGCCGGTATTAAACCAATTTTTAACCGACCAAATGCCGAATACGCCACTTATTGTTGGCGATCATTTTGGCAGTGTTACAGTTGGTTTAGCGCGCTGGGCCGAACGGGTTTTTGCTTAGCCTCGATTTAATTCAGCTCGGCCAGATTTAGCGCGATTAATTAATATTTATATCACTAAATTCCGCCAATAAAAAAGCGCTAATGGCAAGCCATTAGCGCTTTTTAGTATCTGTTTTTCAAGGTCTCGGTTAGTGCTGTGCTTCTTCGTTTGCTTGCAAACAAATTGCCGCAAAATGCTCAGGGTCTAAACTGGCACCGCCCACTAACAAACCATCAATATCTGGCATTGCTAATAATTCAGCAGCATTACTTTTATTGGCGCTACCGCCATATAAAATCCGAACTTTATTAGCTATTACATCACCAAAGATTGATGTTAATTCTTCTCGAATATAAGCATGAACTTCTTGTGCTGTTTCTGGTGTCGCGGCTAAGCCAGTGCCAATTGCCCATACAGGTTCATAAGCAACACATAAATTATCACCGCTAGTCACTTGACCTACCAAGGCCTCATGCAATTGACGGTTTAATACGTCTTTTGTAATACCCGCTTCACGTTGTTTAGTATTTTCGCCAATACAAAACACCGCCATTAAATCATTTTTTAATGTGCTTTCTATTTTTATATGGCATGAGGCGTCGTTTTCATGAAACATTTGACGACGTTCAGAATGGCCAATAATACAGAAATCACTTCCAGCTTCTTTCAGCATTTTCGCAGAAGTTTCGCCGGTATAAGCGCCTGAGTCATATTTACTGACATTTTGGCTACCAATAAAAATCTCTGAATTTTGTAGAAAATGATGTAAGTCGCGAATATAAATATAAGGAGGCGCAATTGCTACTTGCGCTTCAAAATGCTGTCTCATAAACGAAACAACTGAACTACAAATTAAATCGATGCCACCATTTAATTTCCAGTTTGCGATAACAATAGGACGACGTTCTTTCATAATTAGCCTCTGATGAGTTGACATGTATTGTTTTTTACATATAAAAACACAAATTTACCATTGGTAATACCAATATGTAAATTATGGTATTACAAAATATACCACAAGATCAACCAATGTTTATTATAGTTTTATCATCAAAACATAGCTGTTATATTTTTTAGTTATAAAAAAACCCAACAGTTACGTTGGGTTTATTGATGTTTTAGTATCTTAATTGACACTTATTGATTTACTGTAACTCAAAACGGTATATCATCATCAAAGTCAATCGTTGGCTCTTGCGGGTTTACTTTCGGAGCTGCTGGTTGCTGATAACCGCCTTGTTGAGCAGGTTGTTGAAAACCACCTTGCTGCTGGGGAGCGGCTGGCTTTTGAAAGCCACCAGATTGTTGTGCCGGTGCTTGGTTATAAGTCGGCTGTGGTTGTTGTACTGGTGATTGATATTGTGGCTGCTGCGCTGGCGCTGCTTGCTGGTTAAAACCACCAGATTGTTGTGCTGGCGCTTGAGCTGGTGCTTGGTTAAAGCCACCTGCTTGCTGACCTTGAAAACCGCCAGTACCAGAACCTTGACCACGAGCATCAAGCATTTGCATGTCGTTAACAATGATTTCAGTCGTATATTGATCAGCACCTTGCTGGTTTTGCCATTTACGCGTTTGCAAACGACCTTCTAAATAAACCTTTGAACCTTTTTTTAAGTATTCGCCAGCGATCTCAGCCAAACGTTGATAAATAACAACACGGTGCCATTCTGTTTTCTCTTTTTGCTCACCTGTTTGCTTGTCTTTCCAAGTTTCAGATGTTGCAACAGTAAAGTTAGCTACCGCGCCACCATTTGGCATAAAACGAACTTCTGGGTCTTGTCCTAGATTACCGACAATGATGACTTTATTAATACCACGACTGGCCATGTAAACGATCCTATAGATTGGGCAGTATTTTATTACTATAAATAATACTGGCTAAACACTAATACCACGATCTTGACGACCTTAGTGTCTAAAATTTTCAAATTAGCAAGATTCTATCACTGTGTAAGAACGATCAATAGCGTTAGCGAATAAATTTTCAGATCTTTTTTTATAAAAGATCATTTAGTTGAATAATATCAACGAAAAGCGTAAATCGCCGCTAAATACGATTAAAGTGTTAAGAGAAAATTTCCGCAGGGCTATTCAGTAAATTTTGTTATTGGCTTGGTATTGAATTAGCAAAATAACAACTAATTTAAGGTAAGCTTGATACCGGCCTTAGAAGCGAAAGCTATTATCAAACGCTCATTATTCCTTAAGTATCACGACGATAAGTGAAACCATAATAATGACGAGTTAAGCCCGCAGAGAAAATAAACACCAATGAGTGTTAATTAGCATCAATCGGCAGTCGACTATTTATTGCTTTACGTTATACTGCCGCGCTTAAACCAAGTATTTATAAATAGCGGAGCACATTATGCACGATCTGTATTACAAAGGGCGTATCCATACCAGAGAAAACCATGTAACCACAGGTTATAACACTAAGCGTAACGTGAAGCTTGGCACTGAAAAAAATCCATTAACACTGGTAGTTGCCAGTGAAGAAAGAAAACAGGAAGTCGCTAGCTTAGTTGCTGAGCATGAACTTTTTGCTGAGATCACAGTTGATAGCGCCAGCGATGAAAATATCAAAGAATTAGACTCGGTATTGAACAAGCCAACCACGACAATCTTTGAGAAAACACCTAAGCGTAACGATCCTTGTTCGTGCGGTAGTGGCAAAAAATATAAAAAGTGTTGTGCTTAATCAGCGGTTGTCGCTGTAAACAATACTTGCAGTCATATTCTCAGGCCACTAATTAGCACTAAGAATTTGTCTAACTAAGGTTTCAGTTATGATTCCAGCTAAGACTTCAGCCAAGGTTTCAACTTAATGTTCAGTTAACTTTTCTGGCTGTTTTTCAAGATTGAATGTTTGATTGAGCTAGCTAGTGTAGACATCAAATAAACTTAGCGAATAAATAACGGCGCTATATAACAATAGCGCTCAGGCTGTCACTTAAGCCGTTAAGTTTAAGCCCTTAAATTTTAGCTATATAAGCGTTAGCTATTAAGTGTTAGCTGAGCCGTTATTAATCGCTTTAAAAGTTAGCCGTTAAACGTAGTGTAAACGCCAAACTATCATCAATTTCATTATTACCTGATGGTGAGGAAATAAATTGAAGATCAGGCTTTATCGCTAATTGTTCAGAGATTGGGTATAAATAGAATATTTCTGATACTTGCTCTTTATCCGCGCCTACAACATCAACCTGAGTAAAGCCAACACCGATGGCGTCTTGTGCAATAAACGCGCTGTGGTAATGAAGTCCAAAACCAATATGCTGTTCAATTTCAACCAAACTCGCATCCGCTTGTCCCCACTGTAGAAACGCACTTACTTTTTGATTAAATTGATGATCAACAACTAGATAGAAATCACTGCTACTTTTTGTGCTTTTGTTCGTGTTTATGGTCTCATCACTCATCGTTAGTCCTGAATGATGCCAAAGCCCTAACTTGATTGAACTATTGGCTTGATAATTCCACTGTGTTTCAGCGATAGAGAAAAAATCATCAAAATGATTATAACTAGCACTACTTTCAAAATAGCCTAAGCGCGCACTAATACTTGGATTGAGAGTAAATTCAGTATACAGGCCAATGGCCGGTTGCGGATAAGTAGGAAGACCTTGCACTGTTGGGCTAAACCCCATCGAAGAGTTAATAAACTCGCCGCCATACGCTGTGGTAGCAAAGTAACTATTCACATCCATTTGGCCTAGTTTAATAAAAGCATAATCGCTGAAATGAGCAGTAAAAATCACTTCAAATAAACGGTTAAAATCATCGTCGTCAATATTGCTAAAGGTTTGAATATCGCCAGCAATATCAGAGCCATTACCACCGCGCTTAATACTATAACTGGCAGTTAAATAGCTTTCTTTGCCAATGAGCTCAGTTAAATTACTTTCAAAACCTAGATTGAGTAAGCCACGAGTCACCAGTTTATTATCAACATCGCTATCAATATAAGAGCTATCTAAAGTGAAGTCGCCATGAAAGCTGGTTTCAACAGCATGAACATTGACGAAAATTAAGCTGGTTAACATAAGTGAGAAAGACTGAATTTTTCGCAATGAAGCGCAAAAGAATACGCGAACTGGAAATTCACCCGCAATGGCGTTGAAAGTAGCTTGGGTCATAGCTTTGTTTGTACCTTTAGTCGTTTTAGCCGTGATAATTTATCAATGATTATTTATTGGTTTAGCGCTTACAAAGCTAACATTGCTAGCCTTTATTTCTGCTGAGTTAATACCTATAAAGTTAAGATGTGCAGAGCGAATGCTTAATAACTAGTAGCTACGAATTTACATCTAGGAATTAGTACCTACGAGCTTAAAGCTAAGAACCCACATCTACGAACTAATACCTACGGACTAATACCTACGAGCTAGCATTTTTATTAACTAAGCCAATAATTATAGCGGAGCTTAATATGTGAGTTTAGTCGCAGGCAAGTGTTATCGCTCATTTTCACCATAACTAAATCAACTTGTCGGTTTTAGTTATGGTGATAGTTAAGCTAAAGATTTATCGGCTAAAGGTAAATTGTGATAATTGCGCTGATAAATGATCCGCTAATTGCGATAAATTCTCTGTCGCATCCGCAGTATTTTTAGACGCTTGCATAATAGCATCTGCGCCTTGGGCAATCTCTTCAGTATGGCGATGAATATTACTGACTAAGTTTTGCTGCTGCTCAACAGCCGTTGAAATTTTTATTGTGCCGGCAACCACTGAATTAACATCATTGGTCACTTCGGTAAAAGTGATAGCAACCCTTTCGGCTTGTTTAACACCGTCTTCAGCCTTTTCAACGCCTTGGTTCATCGCCGCAACTGATTTGTCTGCCCCTTGTTGTAGCTTGGCAATAATATGCTGAATTTCACCGGTTGCATCTTGGGTACGAGCCGCAAGTGTTCTCACTTCATCAGCAACAACCGCAAAACCTCGTCCTTGCTCACCAGCCCTAGCGGCTTCAATGGCAGCATTTAACGCTAATAAATTGGTTTGATCAGCAATTTCTCGAATGACATTAACAAATTGGGCGATGTCGTTGCTGTCTTTCGCTAACACATTGATCACCTGAGCGGCGTCATTAACTTCTGCGGCAATATTTTCAATCGCCTGTGAGGTTTCTAAAATAACCACTTGCCCTTGGGTAACATGCTCACTGGCTTGTGAGGTAACATCTCTAGCACTTTCAGTATTGCTGTGAATTACCGCCACTGATTCAGATATTTGATTAATTGCTTGTGCCACATTATGGGTATTTTGTTGCTGCACTTGTACATTACCGGCCATATCATCAGCTAATTGCTGAATATGTTGGGTATCGGCTCTAAGTTTCACCACGTCTTTACTTAACTGCTGTAAAAGTTGATGAATTTTACTTTGCATTTGACTAAAACTAACTGCAATACCGCCAAGTTCATCCTTACTATTAATACGCAGCACTTGACTAAAATCACCGTCACCTAGGCGTTCAGCGGCATTTTGAATGATTAAAACATTTTGCTTGATCGAGCTATAGATCGCCAGTAAACACAGTAAGATTAACATTAGAGCGCCAGCAACAATTGCCACTAACAGCCACAGACTTTGCTCACTATTTTGCTGTTGAGTTTGTAATTGCTGGGTTAATGCTTTTTCGACCTGGTGAGATAATTGCTCAAGTTGTTCAACTACGCGGTTAACTTCACTCTTGGCTTTATCAGCACGCCAAACAATGTCGTCCGGTTCAATAACATTCGCTCTCAGGCCTTGTTGGTATTTACTTAAGTCAGTAAATAAACCAGCAAAAGGGTCGATAAAGTTTTTTGCCAACTCTTTATCTGCTCGAAAGAGTTGCTCGGTGTTTTTGCCAACTTGCAGGTGTAATTCCGTTAAACGCTTATCTAAGGCAACTAATGAGGTATATGATTGAGCGTTAAAACCACCTTTGCTAATAATGCGATCGGTTAAATCTCGAGTTCGTCCTAAAAATTCACGTAACGCTGGCAAGCGATTAACTGACAAATCAGCCAAGTAAAAGGCACTTGGGTTATTTTCTCTCGATAAGCCCGTGATCGCAGCGGTATTTTCTCTTAACGACAATGACTGCTCGTAAGCGGAAAACAAGGCGATTTCCAATTCATTGTTACTGTTATCCGCTTGGCCACCAACAAGCGTATTCTGCCAAAGGGTAAAATACTGCTGATAAGGCGCCGCTAATTCCGCTAAGGACTCATTTTTTTTAATTAAGTTGTTAACTTGATTATGCTGCTCTGCTACGTTTTTTCTTAAACGCACTGAGACTTCAATATCACTGAATAAGGTAACAACACTGTGACCTAATATTTCCTGTTTATATTGGCTAATATTGCTTAGCTGCTGATGCACCACCCACCAACTCGTGGCAATTAATGGAATAAAAAACAACAAAGCTAAAAATGTAAATTTCAATTTAAAACCAAACTGATTAAAGAGTTTGATCAAGGGCATAATAAGTGAGTTCATATAACATCTTTTAATTATTTTTTATGGCGTTAGTTAAGTCTATTCAGCAAGATAAATCTATCGTCTCGCGACTTAAACTACCTAATTGGGCGGTTATTATTAGAGGCAGTAGACCTGAATGCTGTAAAGTTAATTTCAAGTTTTTGAAAATAAACTACTGATTAGGTGAGCTACCAGCAGTTATACATGGTCAGTTAAATAGGCTGTTACTGCTGAGCAAGGATCGCATTTTCAATTTGAAATAAGCGGTCTTGGCCCCAGCACGATGTTTGCCCAAAAGTGAAACAAGGAACCCCCCAAAAACCCAGTTGCTCTAATTGCTTTTGATTTTCATCGGTAACTTTTTGCCAATCATGCTCAAGTGCATAGCTTATTGCTTCGTCATAATTTAAATCAATAGCACGACAAATTGCTTTAATATTTCTAACTTTAGACAAATCACGACCTT
Organism: Thalassotalea sp.; assembly: GCA_051251725.1. Classification (GTDB taxonomy): domain Bacteria; phylum Pseudomonadota; class Gammaproteobacteria; order Enterobacterales; family Alteromonadaceae; genus JALZUE01. The sequence goes on from JBPOFN010000037.1 coordinate 11,855, forward strand.
GCACATAGATAGCGTTAAAAATTGCATCAATAAACGCCACCGCTTTATTTTGCTGTTCGGCAAAAGGAAAAACTTGATAGCTATTGATCACACCGGCAACAATCGGCTCAAAGTAATCGTCAATCGGTAAATCTTTTACCCGCGCTTCTCTTATGGCATCAAACAGCACATAACGCTGTTTTTCTATCGGTACGTTAATACCGCGCATTAATAAGGGTAAAACGATTTTAACGCGAAGCGCAATACGATAATGCTGACACAGTTTCTGCGCCTGCAACCAGCCTAAATAAGCATAAGGGCTATGAATCGAAAGGTAGATAGTTAATTCGTCATCTTTATTTGAAACAAAATCTTCAAGATAACGCAAATGATGCAAGTTATATTTAAATTCAGCCGGCCCCTTGTGGTAATTAACCTTGTTTAGCCTGTGTTCTAAATGATCTAAACGTTCAATCCCTACATACCATTCACCCGCAAAATATAAACTGGCCGATTGATAATGTCCTTTTCGTAGCTGCCTTTGCTGGTTTTTTATCTGAAAACTGATAACCGGTGTTGATGGCGCGAAAAACTCAGTAAAAAGGTTGTGCCAAGTTTTATCAAAAATTTCCGCAGCATTCGGTATATTCTTCGTTTCTAATTGCCACAACTGTTGGCCAGTCACTAGCGATTTGGTTAGTGGTGCCTGTTTAATCGGCACTAAGCCATAACATTGGGCAAATTGATTGGCGTCTTTAATCGCCCATTCACGCCACAGTTTACTGGCGTAATTAATTTCGCTGTGTTCATACATTAAATACAATTCAAAGCGCACATTAAAACGCGCTGAAAATTCAGGCAGCAGTTGTACAAGCATATAGCTATAGGGATCACTTAAAGATAAATACACTTCGATTTTAGGGGGCCGGTTGAATAACTTCGGCAAAAAACTATATAAACAGAATATCCATTTACGCCTAAACGGACTTTTAAACCAACTAAAACAAAGCCGTTTTATAAGAGTGAATTTGACCACGAAACTGTCCCTAAAATTAATCCGTTAAAAAAATTCATACGCTTTTGAATTTATCACTGGCTATCATTATTTAAAACTTTAAAATACCACCTGATTATTACATATAATTATTACCGTATCATAATCTTGTATTTATTATTTAAATAGATGCGCCACATTCAATACAGTATTTGTCTTGAATTAACTTTACCGAGTTTTTATTATCAATGTCTGAGAATAACATTAGTCAACTATTGCTCCGCAACCTAGCTTTATTATCAAGCGAACATGCCCTTTTCATTAATTTACCGGCAGATAACTTGTTAAACGAATTTGCTGCGGCTTATCCTGAGTCAAAAATAACCACTTATAACTCTAATTTTTCACACTTTAATCAACATCAGCAAAACGCTCAATACCAAAGTTTTTTTGGTGCCTGCTATACCGAACAGACAGTTCATGATTTAGTGGTAATTTATTATCCCAAAGCCAAACAAGAACTACTGTTATTATTAGCGATGTTAGCGGATAAGGTCGATGAAAAAACCAGAGTTATAATAGTAGGCGAAAAAAATGGCGGTATTAACTCATCAAGCAAACTGGTCGCAGATTATCTCACTAATTATCAAAAATATGATGCTGCCCGTCATTGCATGTTGTACGTAGGATCATATATCCCGCAGCAACAAACCTTTAAGCTTGATGATTGGCTGATCAACTACCAGTTTTCAGTTAACGACAAAAAAATTAACGTCGCGGCTTTACCTGGCGTTTTTAGTCATAAAAAACTTGATATCGGGACCCAAGTATTATTAGCAAACCTACCGACAATTGTTAGTGGTGAGCTATTAGACTTTGGCTGTGGCGCCGGTGTGATCGCTTGTTATATTGCCGCCGAGTATGAAAAAATAACACCGGTACTTGCAGACGTGAGTGCTTTAGCCTTATATTCGGCTGAAAAAACCTTAGCACTCAATAATATTAAAGGCGTGGTCGTGGCAACTGATAGTTTGTCACACATTAACAGAAGCTTTGATTGGGTGGTCACTAACCCGCCTTTTCACCAAGGTTTAAAAACTAACTATGAAGCCACTGAAACCTTTTTAACTGGTATTAATAAAAAAATGCGTAATAAAGGTCAATTAGTCGTGGTTGCGAATAACTTTTTAACCTACCGTCCTTTGATGGAAAGCGCTTTTTCAAAAGTTATTGAACTGACCAATAAAAATGGCTTTTGTGTTTATCATTGTTTGAAATAAAACAGAAAAGTGGCTAAGCAATATCAATCGCTTATACTATAAAAATTCATTTCGATAACACTCGATAAATCTCCGCCACGTAAACTTGATATTAATTAAATAGGTTCATGTTTTTATGTCGATAATCGATAAAGTTCATTCAATTAAACGCCCAATGATTTATATCAATTTGGTGTTTGTATTAATAATGATCTTAATTACTGCGGGTGTTTTATCGTACATCTATGTCGAACAAAGTAAAAATGAATTAAGTGTACAGTTAAAACAATGGGCTAACTTAGTCACCCTGCAATCTGAAAACCTGATTGATAAATACGAAAATGACAATATAAGTTCACAAAAGGAACTGGCGTTTTTTAACGACGTGGCAATGATAAACTTTGTCTATGTTTATAAACTCGACGATAACAACGCCTTATTATTAGCGGCTAATTACAATAAAAACTCATTGTCACCATCGCTTTACCCGAATCAAGAAAAAATACTTCGGTTGGCCACGCCGCATGTAGTTAACGATTCAATCGAGTTGATTCAAAGGGTTAAAGATGAAAACGACACCTTATTAGGTTATGTTCATATTCAGTCTAATTTAAAGTCTGTCGCGGCAACGATTAGATATACCATTGTTAGTTCAGTGCTACTGATTTCTATTACTTTATTATTATCGCTGTTTTTTATCTCCAAGTTTCACCATTCGCTAAGTAATGCCCTTGGTAATATTATTCAAACAATACAGCTTATTTCCCAGCGCAAAGATTACACACTGCGTTGTAAGCCTTCTGAATATAAAGAAATTGATGTTTTAGGCCGCACCATAAACATTATGTTATCTCGAACAGAAAAGTTTATTTCAAGACAAAAAGAACATGAGCAAGATGTATTAAGGCTAAACCATAGCTTAGAAGAAAAAGTGAACCGCCGTACCGACGCGCTCAAAGAATCAAACCAAGAGTTATTATCGACCCTTGAAAAACTGCATCAATTTCAAGGGCAATTAGTAGAAAATGAAAAAATGGCGTCGCTGGGCGATATGGTTGCCGGTATCGCGCACGAAGTAAATACTCCGGTCGGTTTAGGTGTTACGGCATCGTCATTACTCGCTGATCGATTACAAGAGATTCAGCAGGCTTACGACGATAAAACGTTAAAAGGCAGCCAACTAAAACGCTTTTTACACGACAGTGAAAGTAATATTAATATTGTTATTCGCAATTTAAACCGCGCTGCAGATTTAATCTCAAGCTTTAAACAAGTGGCTGTTGATCAGTCGAACGAAGAAACACGCTATTTCAATGTTAAGCAATTCGTTAATGAAGTTTGCTTAACCTTAGGGCCGCAATTAAAAGAAACTAATTACAACATTACCATTGATTGTGATGACGCCCTTTTTGCCAATGTCAAAGCCGGGCCATTAAATCAAATATTTATTAACCTGATTATGAACAGTAAAATTCATGGTTTTAATAACGCACCAGAAGGTGATATTACTATTACGATCATGGCGTTAAGTAACCAATTAAATATCATTTACCAAGATAACGGCGTCGGGATTGATAACTCAGTTAAATCGAGAGTTTTTGAACCTTTTGTCACGACAAAACGCGGTGCCGGCGGTAGCGGTTTGGGGTTACACTTAGTTTACAATTTAGTCACTCAAGCATTGGGGGGCTCAATTCAATTAGAAAGTACGCCAGGAGAAGGCGTCACTTTCGAAATAAATATCCCAATTTAACCTATCTATATTGCCAAATAGCCGTAAATTAGTTTATCTTTAAGCTATATTTACATCTTATTGAACATTTATTTACATATAATTGATAAGTAGTATCCCCTCAAGTTTAGGGGTCTTTAGAAAATAATGAGCAGAACGTTCATTTTAGTAAATAAAAAATGGAAAATTTACATGCAAAGCCAACGTATACTAATTGTTGAAGATGAAGACGTAACCCGCTTTAATTTAAAGAAATTATTTGAAGCTGAAGGTTATCAAGTTTTCGAAGCAACTGACGGTGAAGAAATGGAAAAACACCTTCAAAGCAACATGATCAATCTGGTTATTATGGACATTAACCTGCCTGGTAAAAATGGCTTATTGTTAGCGCGCGAGATCACTAACCAACCTGACTTAGGACTTATCTTTTTAACCGGTAGAGATAGCGACATTGATAAAGTACTCGGCTTAGAAATAGGTGCCGATGATTATTTAACTAAGCCCTTTAACCCAAGAGAGTTAACAATTCGCGCCCGTAATATTCTTAATCGTATTTCACAGGGCAAACAAGAGCCTGTTAACACGATTGTAAAATTTAATGGTTGGGTCTTAGATGGTAATTCTAGACAAATGACTAGCCCAATAGGCGACGTGGTGGCTATTCCTCGTGGTGAATATCGCGCGTTAAAGCTATTGATAGAAAACGCCGGAAAAATTATTACTCGCCAACAGTTAATTAAAGAAATGACTGGCCGAGAATTGCGTTCAAACGATCGTACCGTTGACGTTACTATTCGCCGCTTACGTAAACACTTTGAAGCTATTGATAACAGTCCTGAACTTATCAATACCATCCATGGTGAAGGTTATCGTTTTGTCGGTAAACTTGAACAATAAACATAAAAATCAGCAAACAAATAAAATTAAAGTGTGGCTTAACAGTTAAGCCACACTTTAAATGCCATTATCCCTTTAATATTTAATTCGTTAATCGTTTCAACAATTGCCAGCTTTTCAGCACTTGCCGCTTTAGAGTTTTCTATTTCAACAATAAACTTTCGCAGTTCCATTAAGCCAGAGCTACTCGCCGCGCCTTTTAATTTATGACATTTCTCATGCCAAAAATTATCATCATTACTGGTCGAAGCCGTGACAATATCATTAATGTAAATTTCTGATTGCTCTACATATAAATCAAACATTTGCTCAATTACGTCTTTACCCAAACTATCTTGATAATCCGTTAAAAGTGCTAAATCGATCACGTCATTATTTGACATATAACCTCCAAATTAAGTGCGTAGCTCATCTTAGCAATTTAAACGACAATGTCATTAAATATAAAAAGTTATTACCCTTAGCCCAAGCAAGGTTTTTTTCATATTTCTTTCTCGCTACCATCCCGCGAAAAGTTTGCTTTTAAGCGCGTTTTCGTTCAGAATAGCCGCCCTTTTCACTGGGTCATTTTTGGCTTCTGAAAATGTGACTAGAAATTAAGCTATTTCATTAGTGTGAGTTTCCAGCGTTCGAATATTTCATTGGAATCGCTAATTAATAAGCACATATAGTAATCACTATAAATAAGAGTACCGAAGTAATGTCAACAACAATGCCTGATATTGCCAATCATACCACCGCTCAAACGGAAGGCACGTTAGACTGGGTAGGAATGAGCAATATTGAAATGCCAATAATGGTCGCATCTGAAGGTCAAGCAGACCGAATGGTGTCAGCCAGTATCGATGCTTTTGTTAATTTAAAAGAGCCAAAAGCAAAAGGTATTCATATGTCACGCCTTTATCTTTTATTAGATGAACTATCTAGTGAAGGCATCTTGAATTACCCAGCATTAGTAACATTACTCGATGGCTTCATTTCTAGTCATCAAGAGCTAAGTGATAATGCCAAAGTTGAATTTAGATTTGACTATCATTTACGCCGAAAATCGTTAATCAGCGGTAAGCAAGGTTGGAAAGCTTACCCTGTTGTCTTAACCGGCTTAGTAAACCAAGCCGTGTTAAATGTTGAATTGACTGTTGATGTGCCTTACTCATCAACTTGTCCATGTTCGGCAGCATTAGCAAGACAACTAATCCAAAAATCATTCAAAGATAAATTTGCTCAACAAGATAACGTTGATCTTGACAGCATTCATGAATGGTTAGGGACTACGGAAGGTATTGTTGCAACACCTCATAGTCAGCGTTCTGTCGCTGAAGTAAAAGTTAAACTGAATCATTCGGCTGAAAATTTTCCGATCACTGATTTAGTTAATACTATTGAGGAAGCATTACAGACTCCAGTGCAAGCAGCCGTCAAAAGAGAAGATGAGCAAGAGTTTGCTCGCTTGAATGGTCAAAACTTAATGTTCTGTGAAGATGCAGCAAGACGATTACAACATGCGATGAATTTAAAGTCTGAATTTGATGACTTTTGGCTTCGCATCAATCACTTAGAGTCGTTACATGCACACGACGCTGTAAGTGTTACAACGAAAGGGGTTGCTGGCGGATATCAACCGTAACGTAACCTCAAGCGCATATGTAAAAATATGCAGGCTGTACATGAATTTATTTCAAGACTGATTTCTTTTTATCCTAGCAATAGGCTATAGAATAGAACCTGAGCTAAGCAATAAAATTCAGTAAGTGAGGGAAGTAAGTAATATAACAATGCACCGCCATACCATTGTAATTTAACTACATTAGTTTGGTCATTATTACTTATTAACCCCCATGTATAGCGCGTAATTAACAAATACTTGGTTTTTCATTTATAAAACCACAAAATATGCGTCAGTAGAATACGAGCAAAAACTCTAATTTACATTGACGTTTGTGGAATAAGTGTTTAATCTTAAAGGTTCCTCTCGGGGAGTGTTAGGGGTTAGTCGTGCCTTTTTTTAGGCCATAGACTTTAATCATTTTCCCTGCTTCTCATAGGTTTATTAAGTTAGGAGACATTATCATGCAGCTTTATGACCCGAATTTTCAAAAAGATAATTGTGGATTTGGACTAATTGCGCACCAACAAGGTGAAACTAGTCATAAACTGATTAAAACAGCAATCTCTGCACTCGATCGTATGCAACATCGTGGGGGTATTAACTCTGACGGTAAAACGGGTGATGGTTGTGGTTTATTAATTCAAAAACCTGACAGCTTTTTTAGAGCAATAGCTGACGAAAATGGTTGGAAATTAGGTCGTAAATACTCAGTAGGTATGATCTTTTTAAATCCAGACGAAGAATTAGCTGCTGCTTCAAAGAAAATTTTTGAAGAAGAACTTCAAAGAGAAACTTTGTCTATCGTCGGCTGGCGTGTCGTTCCAACTGATAAATCTATTTTAGGCCCTATTGCCGCCTCTAATGTGCCGGGAATTGAGCAAATTTTTGTTGATGCTCCTCCAGGGTGGCGTAATCGCGATCTTGAGCGTCGATTATATATGGCACGTCGTCGTGCTGAAAAACGCATCAGTGATGAATGGTTTTACGTTGCAAGTTTATCTTGTACGGTAAATATCTATAAAGGCTTAGTAATGCCGGTAGATTTACCGAACTTTTACTTAGACCTTGCTGACATTCGCCTACAAAGTGCGATTTGTGTATTCCATCAACGTTTTTCTACGAATACATCTCCGCAATGGCACTTAGCACAACCGTTCCGCTATTTAGCGCATAATGGTGAAATAAATACCATTAAAGGTAACCGTCAGTGGAGTCGTGCGCGTACATATCGTTTCAACTCACCGTTATTACCTGATTTGCATGATGCAGCGCCGTTTGTTAATGAAACAGGATCTGACTCTTCTTCATTAGATAACATGTTAGATTTATTCTTAGCCGGTGGCATGGATTTATTCCGTGCGATGCGTTTATTAATGCCACCAGCATGGCAAAACAATCCATTATTAGATAACGATCTAAAAGCATTTTATGAGTTTAACTCAATGCATATGGAACCGTGGGATGGCCCTGCAGGTATCGTAATGACAAACGGTCGTCACGTAACTTGTAATCTTGACCGTAACGGTTTACGTCCTGCGCGTTATGTTATTACCCGTGATGGTTTTATTACCCTTGCTTCTGAAGTAGGTATTTGGGATTACGGCCAAGATGAAGTGGTAGAAAAAGGCCGTGTAGGTCCTGGCGAAATGATGTCAGTTGATACTTACACAGGTAAAGTTTTCTTATCAAAAGATATCGACAACGAATTAAAAGTTCGTCATCCGTATAAAGAATGGTTAGATAAAAACATTCAACGTTTAATCCCATTCTCTGAATTTGCTGACGATCAAATTGGTACTCGCGATTATAGCGACCAAGATGTAGCGCAATTCCATAAGTTATTTAACTATAGCTACGAAGAAATTCAGCAAGTGGTGAAAACCTTAGCCGAAAATGGTCAAGAAGCTACAGGCTCTATGGGTGATGATACACCGATGGCAGTTTTATCAAGCCAACCTCGTACTTTCTATGATTATTTCCGTCAACAATTTGCGCAAGTAACCAATCCACCGATTGATCCATTACGTGAACGCTATGTTATGTCATTAGCCACTTGTGTTGGCCGTGAGCATAACGTGTTTAACGAAACAACCGGTCATGCGCACCGTATCGTTTTTGATTCACCAGTACTTATGTACAGTGGCATCAAGCAGTTACGTGAATTAGATCGCGAAAAATATGGCTGTGAAACATTTTCATTAAACTATGATCCTGCTGAAGGGTTAGAAAATGCTATCAAGCGTTTATGTGATGAAGCGGTAGTTAGTGTTCGCGATCACAACAATGTTATTATTATTTTATCTGATCGCAACATTGCCAAAGGTTTAGTGCCGATCCCTGCCGCTATGGCGGTTGGCGCTGTACAAAAACGTTTAGTTGATGAACAGCTTCGTTGTGATTCAAATATTCTTGTTGAAACAGCGTCAGTTCGTGACTCTCATCAATTTGCGGTGTTATTAGGTTTAGGTGCTACGGCAATCTACCCTTACCTGGCATTTGAAACCATTGAGCAACTAGTTGAACAGGGTCAACTCGAACTAACCGTGCGCCAAGCATTAACTAACTACCGTAATGGTATCGATAAAGGTTTATTAAAAATCTTATCGAAAATGGGTATTTCAACCATTGCTAGTTACCGTTGTGCAGGTTTGTTTGAACTTATTGGTATTAATCAAAATATCATCAAACTTTGTTTCCCTGATTTACCAAGCCGTATTCAAGGTGCTGATTTTGAAGATATCGAGCAAGACAATATTAATCTTGCCCGTAAAGCCTTTATGCCACATCAAAAAATGTCGCACGGTGGTTTATTAAAATACGTGCACGGTGGTGAATATCACGCCTTTAATCCAGATGTTGTTAGCAGCATTCAAAAAGCGGTTAAAACTGGCAGCTATGCAGACTATAAAGAGTTCGCCGATGCGGTAAATAACCGCCCTACTGCGACTTTACGTGACTTATTAGGCTTAAAAGAAGTTGAAGCCATTGATATCGATAAAGTAGAAGCTGATACTGAAATGTTTAAACGTTTCGATAGTGCTGCTATGTCAATCGGAGCATTAAGCCCTGAAGCACATGAAGCCTTAGCCATTGCGATGAACCGTTTAGGCGGTTATTCAAACTCTGGTGAAGGTGGTGAAGATGAGCGCCGTTTTGGTACAGTGAAAAATTCACGTATCAAGCAAATCGCTTCTGGTCGTTTTGGTGTAACACCTCATTATTTAGTTAATGCTGATGTCTTACAAATTAAAGTTGCTCAAGGTGCTAAGCCCGGCGAAGGTGGTCAATTACCAGGAGATAAAGTTTCTCCACTAATTGCCAAACTACGTTACTCAGTTCCTGGTGTTACCTTAATTTCACCACCACCGCATCATGATATTTATTCTATTGAAGATTTAGCTCAGCTAATTTTCGATTTGAAACAAGTTAACCCGAAAGCACAAGTTTCTGTGAAACTCGTATCAGGCCCAGGTGTTGGTACAATTGCTTCAGGTGTAGCTAAAGCTTATGCTGACTTCATTACCATTTCAGGTTATGACGGTGGTACTGCAGCAAGTCCATTAACATCAGTTAAATATGCTGGTTGTCCTTGGGAGCTTGGTTTAGCAGAAGCACATCAATCATTAGTGGCGAATGGTTTACGCCATAAAGTACGTTTACAAGTAGATGGCGGTCTTAAGACTGGCTTAGACTTAGTAAAAGCCGCTATTTTAGGTGCTGAAAGCTTCGGTTTTGGTACAGTGCCAATGATTACGTTAGGTTGTAAGTTCCTACGTATTTGTCATTTGAATAACTGTGCTACTGGTGTTGCAACCCAAGATGATGTATTACGTGAGAAACATTTCCACGGTTTGCCTGACCAAGTAATGAACTACTTTAAGTTTGTTGCTCAAGATGTACGTGAACTTTTAGCACAATTAGGTGTTGAGAAATTAACGGACCTTATCGGTCGTACTGATTTATTAGTACCGCTACAAGGCATTAGCGCTAAGCAACAAAAATTAGATTTAACGCCAATCATTGCTCCTGTTATTGCTGGTCCAAACACTTCGCAATTTAAAACAGAAGAAAATACTACTTTTGATAAAGGTGTATTGAATAAGCAAATGGTTGAAGCAGCAAGTGAAGCAGTTGCTCACAGCTCGGGCGGTGAATACCGATTCAACGTACAAAATACGGATCGCTCTGTCGGTGCTGCGTTGTCGGGTGAAATTGCTCGTCATCACGGAGATCAAGGCATGTCATCAACCCCGATTAAGATAAACTTAACCGGTACTGTTGGCCAAAGTTTTGGTGTTTGGAATGCTGGCGGCTTGGAAATGACCCTAACCGGTGATGCTAACGATTACGTAGGTAAAGGTATGGCGGGTGGTAAATTAACCATCAAACCACCAAAAGGCGTTGCGTTTGAAAGCCATAAATCAATGATTATGGGTAACACCTGTTTATACGGCGCAACTGGCGGAAAATTGTATGGCTGTGGCCGTGCTGGTGAACGTTTTGCAGTTCGTAACTCTGGTTGTCATGCCGTTGTTGAAGGTACCGGTGATCACGGTTGTGAATACATGACTGGTGGTGTAGTTACCGTATTAGGCCAAGTTGGTCTTAACTTCGGTGCTGGTATGACTGGTGGTTTCGCATACGTATTAGACGAATCAAATGATTTAGATATTCGTTTGAATAAAGAGTCTATCGAAATGTTACCGCTTGATAGTGAAGATTTAACCATCCACCAAGAACATTTGCGTGGCATTATCAATCAGCATTTTGAAGAAACGGGTAGTTTACGCGCACAACAAATTTTAGAGAACTTTGACCAATTTGCTCCACAGTTTAAATTAATTAAACCAACAGCAACTGACGTAAAAACGTTATTAGGTCATCGCAGCCGTTCAACTGCTGAACTTCGTGTTCAAACTAACTAAGCACGAATTGAGGAAAACAGATATGAGTAAGAATGTTTATCAATTTATCGATGTCGAGCGTATTGAACCGCCGAAGAAAGATATCGAGCAACGTAAAATTGATTTTGTTGAAATTTATCAACCTCTAAGTGAAGATCAAAGTGCTGGTCAAGCTGACCGTTGTTTAGATTGTGGTAACCCATATTGTGAATGGAAATGTCCTGTTCACAACTATATTCCACAATGGTTAGAGCTAGTAACTGAAGGTAAGATACTAGAAGCTGCTGATCTATGTCATGAAACAAACAGCCTACCAGAGATGTGTGGCCGTGTTTGTCCACAAGATAGATTATGTGAATCAGCTTGTACTTTAAATGACGAATTTGGCGCGGTAACTATCGGTAATATAGAAAAATACATTACCGATACTGCATTTGCCCAAGGTTGGAAACCAGATTTATCACACGTTGTTAAAAATGGTAAAAAAGTCGCGATTGTTGGTGCCGGCCCTGCAGGTTTAGCTGCAGCTGACGTATTAACCCGTAATGGTGTCGATTGTGTTGTGTTTGATAAAAACGCACAGATTGGCGGCTTATTAACTTTTGGTATTCCTTCATTTAAATTAGAAAAAGAAGTTATTCAAAAGCGTCGCGAAATCTTTGAAGGTATGGGCATTGAGTTCCGTTTAAATACTAATGTCGGTACTGATATTAAGTTCAGCGACTTAAGCGATGAATACGACGCAGTATTCTTAGGTTTAGGTACTTACACTGATATGGAAGGTGGTTTTGAAAATGAATCAGCGCCTGGTGTTTACAGCGCATTAGATTTCTTAATCGGTAATACCCAACATATTATGGGCGTAACAGAAGGTGCTAAACCTTACGTTAGCTTTGAAGACAAAAAAGTAATTGTTCTTGGTGGTGGTGATACAGCGATGGATTGTGTTCGTTCATCTGTTCGTCAAGGCGCAACTGAAGTCACTTGTGCTTATCGTCGTGACGAAGCAAATATGCCTGGTTCTCCGCGTGAAGTTCAAAACGCGAAAGAAGAAGGTGTAAACTTTGCTTTTAACATTCAACCACTCGATATCGCAACAAACGATAAAGGTGAAGCTATTGGTGTTAAATTCGTTAAAACACAAATGGGCGCTCCTGATGCCGCTGGTCGTAGTCGTCCAGAAGCTATTGAAGGCTCTGAATTTGTGATGGAAGCGGATGCTGTTGTAATCGCGTTTGGTTTCTTACCAAGCCCGCCACAATGGATGAAAGACGCCGGTGTTGAAGTTGATTCAAGAGGCCGCGTAGTGGCAAGTGAGAAATCAGAATTTGCCTTACAAACTACCAATACCAACATCTTTGCTGGTGGTGATATGGTATTAGGCTCTGACCTTGTTGTTACTGCTGTTGACCAAGGCCGTAAAGCTGCCTTAGGTATTTTAGATTACGTATTAAGTTAACCTTTAGCTTTAAGCGTTAACGTAAAAAGGCCATTAATTATTTAATTAATGGCCTTTTTTTATCGCTTAATTTCAGTAAAAATAGTGACTTAAGGAGTTAAGTGGAAGAAAGTTAATCGCTATCGAATAAAACTTTTTACTTATTATTTATATGGTCAATTAAGCGGGCAAGATATTCTTGATGGCTTAATAATTGTTTGGCTGTATTATTCAAACCCGCAACCGCTTGCGGCAACGCAGCTTCAATTTGCTCAAACTTTGATGCATCAATTAAGGTATCGTAACTTTTCGGTCTGACTTTCATCCCCTCTAACACCGCATACCAACTATCGGCAGAAAACAAGTCCTGATCGTTTTTATACAAGCGGCCATGTTCTTTAAATAATGCTAATTTATTAACTAGCGTCGCTGGAATTTCAAGATTTTGCCACATCCGCCAAAAAGCTGAATCAGTGCGAGCGGAGGCGCAATAATGTAAAACAATAAAATCGCGAATACTTGTGTATTCAAAATCCATCAAGCGATTAAATTCAGTGATTGTCGCAGGGTTTAAATTTTTATCGGGTAACATTTGCACAAAATTTAACATTGATTTCATGATCAAATGAATACTCGTCGACTCTAATGGCTCAAGAAAACCAGAAGACAAACCAACAGCTAAACAGTTTTTAAACCACATTTTATCGCGTTTACCTGTCGTGAACTTAATAATTCTCGCGTCGGTAATTTTTTCGCCAATAACATGCTTTTCTAATAATGCCTTAGCCGACTCATCATCACAAAAATCACTACAATAAACATAACCATTACCGGTGCGATTTTGTAACGGTATTTGCCAGCGCCAGCCGTGTTCATGGGCCGTGGACTCAGTATATGGCGGGAAGTCAGGATGCTTCTCAGTTTGCATCACAACGGCGCGATCGACAGGTAAATACTGCTGCCAGTTTTCTAGCCCGACCCGTAACGTTTTATTAATCAGCAGAGCATGCTGGCCTGAGCAATCAATAAAGAAGTCCCCACCGACAGAGCTGCCATCTTCAAGTGCTAGCGATGAAATTTGGCCTTTGTCATCGGTGATTACATTATTAATATGCGCTTTAATATGCTGCACTTGGTTTGCTTGGCAATAGTCACTTAAAAATTGTGCAACCAGCACAGCATCAAAATGTAATGCATAAGTTGAATTAGATAAGTTATTAGGTTTTTTCGGATCAGGTATAAAGAACTTATTTTGTTTTGCCATCGCAATTGCCGGCGAAAAGTCGCTAAACTCATATTTACCACCATTAAAGTGATGCTTTAACCAATGTTGATAAAAAGGCTTACCGTCAATTTTATTGCCAACATAACCAAATTGATGCCAATAGTGCTGACCTTTTTGCTGCCAATCAACAAACTTAATTCCTAATTTAAACGTGGCATTGGTTTTGGCTATAAAGTCTTGAGACGATATTTTTAGATAAGTTAATAAATCCATAATTGAAGGAATAGTAGCTTCACCAACACCAACAGTTGGCGTATGAGGTGATTCAACCAGCACGATTTCACAACCGGTGTTATGTAATGCTCTTGACAAAATAGCTGCAGAGATCCAACCAGCCGTTCCGCCACCAACAATGACATAGCGGTTTATTTTATTGTTTTTATTATGGTTAATATTCACAGAGAACCTTAAAATGGCGATAAAAAAAAGCGTCTTTATATTCTCACAATGAATATAAAGACGCTATCACTAACCCTAAAAATAGAGTTGGAACTTATAGGTTAAACTTAAAACTTAGCGGATACACCTAATTGATAACGTACACCAGAATATTGAACTAAAGTAACTCGTTCACGTATATCTGCGTACTCAAGGATATTTTCATCGGTTAAGTTAATCGCTTCAAAGCTAACCGTTAAGTTTTCATTAACATCGTATGACGCACTGAAATCGAATTGACCATACGCTTCAACATGTTCTGCTAATTGGCCGTTTGAGCGAGGCCCTTGACGAGCAGCTAAGAAGTCGTCACGCCAGTTATAAGCTAAACGCGCCTGAAACTCATCTTTTTCATAGAAAGCAATAAGGTTATAAGCATTCTCTGAGAAGCCTTCTAAACCACCACCAGCTCCAACTACGCCATCTTGGAATAGCATTTCAGCAATAGCTTGTTTATCTTCACTCGAGGTATAAGTGTAGTTAGCTTGAACACCAAAACCACTTAACCAGCCAGGCAAATAATCGAAATAATGTAAACCAGCTATCTCGTAACCAGAAACACTACCACCGCTACGATTACTTTTTTCAGTAACGGTTTCAATTAAGTCGCCCCAACCGTCAATATCAACACCTGTATCTTCCGTATGCGTTAGCGTTGAAATGAATGTAGAAATGTCTTTATAAAAGAAGTTAACTGAATACGCACTACCTGACTCATCATAATATTCTAACGCTAAGTCAAATTGTGTTGCTTCATATGGTTTTAGATAGGGATTACCACCTGATTGCGAGAAGCTTTCAGCACGAACATTGTTATAGCTTCGATTCACCCCTGTGTCACCTAACGAAGGGCGGGTAATAACTTTCGCTGCTGCAGCTTTTAAGAAATAACCATTACGATAATCCAATGCTAAGTTTAAGCTCGGTAAAAAGTGGTCATACTCATTACTAATTGAAGCCTCTGCCGGTTCTGTAAACTCAACTTCTAAAACGACTCCGTCACCAGTATCAGGGCGAGTAGGGTCAACATATTTCTCTATACTGATACGCTCTTTACGATGGCCAGAAGAAGAAACATCGGTTTGAACATAACGCGCACCTATATTACCCGACAAGTCAAAAGCACCATATTCTCTATGAAAATTAACTTGTGCATAGAGGGCAAGTGATTCTTCAGTATTGGCAACAGAAGCAGCTAAATCAGGTAATTCTTCAGCCCAATCTGGCTCACTACGCAAATTACCAATATCCGCAATAAACTGATCTAAATTGTTGATTAACACAAAGTTACGCGGGAAGTTTCCAGGCACATCAGATAAGAAGCCTTGGCCGACACTAACATCGAAGATACCATCAGTCATTGGACGTTGAGTACCACAGGTATTAGTTGCTCCCTGAATGATAATTTCTGCATCAGTATCGGTCGGCAAGTTTTGATTAGAACAACCATTTTCAATCAGGAAGTTTGCTTGTGATTTTTCACGATCGGTATACGCGATACCTAAATCAATGGTTTGAATAAATTCACCATCAAAATTATAACTTGTATCAAGCTTAGCTTCGAATACCTCATCTTTTAATTCTTGATGACGAATATCATTCCAGTGTGCACGTACACTGTCAGTATTGCCCCAATCAATTGTTGAGGTAATACCGATAACATCACCAGTACTGTCAAATTTAATAAAGTCAGCGTCTGTTAAACCGTTTTCTTGGCCTTCTACACTTTGGTCAACCGTATGATTAATATAATGTGGTACAAAAGTATTGCCTCTTGGAGCAGATGTCGCTTTTGAATATGAAATATCACCTTCAATTACCCATTTATCGGCATAGATAATACTATTAAAACCAAATAATTCAGACGTTGATTCTTGACCTATTTGTTGAAACAAACCATCAATAGGGCTGCTTTCTTTTGTTCCAGATAATGCAGTTTGGTTTTCTGAAACGATTACATCGGTCCAACCACTGTATTGTAAGGGTATTTGCATACCGTTACTGAACTGCTGACGGCTTAAATCGGAATATAAATAATCAAAAGTATGGGTAATATCATCAGTTGGTGACCATTGTAACGTTACGTTAGCACTGGTTCTTTCACGCTCTTCTGTTGATAAATTATATTCTGCACGGCCTGGATACCAAATAGCACCTGACGTAACAGCATTACCATTTACATCTTGAATAGGACCCGGAGCATAATCAGCATTATCCGCTTGGAAACTTGCCCATAAGTTAGTGCGAGCATAATCGATACGACTTGTTGACTCGGTACGAGAAACGCCGACCAAGACACCAATGCTGTCGTCAGCAAAGGTATCACTAACAATCCCAGAAAACTTAGGCGTCGCTTCCTCAGACAAATCATTGTATTTCATATGCACAGAGCCTGCAGCATGAAAGCCAGGATTAGTTAAAGGACGCGAAGTTCCTACATTAATATAAGCGCCTAAACTACCTTCAGCAATGTTAGCTCTTGAGGCTTTAATAACATCGGCACCTGAAATTAATTCTGACGGTAATACTTGAAAATCGAATTCGCGACCGCGGTCGGTTGTCGCCATAGTACGGCTATTAACTTTTACCGCGTTAAATTTGGGGCCAAAACCACGAACGGTAACTTGTGCTCCTTCGCCATTAGTACGAGAGATCATGACACCACTGATACGTTGTAATGATTCAGCGACATTTTGGTCAGGGAATTTTCCGATATCTTCGGCAACGATACTATCTTGAATAGACGGAGCATCCTGCTTTAATGACATAGCTTTGGTTAAACTACTACGAATACCACTGACTTGAATAACCTCTATATCATCTGTTGCTATTTCTTCTGCATAAGAAAAATTAGAACTTAATACACCAGCGATAGCTAAACTTAATGGCAATAATTTAAATTTTTTATTAGTTTTAATCACGTCTCTTTCCTTTTGTATTTATGTAATGCAAGTACGAATTAAATTATTATTTTAGAACGACAAGTGAGCATGAATTTCAATATTCATGTCCTTTCTATATTTCGAATCTTACCTACCCAATCATTATATATTCACATAGGTGTGATGTTTTATCATTATTGAGAAGTAAAGTTTTTTATTCACTACACAACCCTCCTAACAACCTCACATACAACAATAAATATTTATATATAAATTAAATAGGTAATATTAAAGTAACATCTTTTAGAGTAATGTCTACAACATAATGATGACTAAATTAGTTTATTGAAAAATGTTCCCATCAAAATAATTAGCACTAATTCGAACTGTAAAAACTAAATAAAAAAGTAAAAAAAAACCACCGAGAGTCGGTGGCTTTGAAATAATAAAATTAAATTTTACTAATGATTAACGAACCAAAAATCCGCCATCCACAGCAAGAATATGACCATTAACATAATCACTCGCTTCACTTGCTAAAAATACTACGCTACCCGCTAGCTGTTTTGGTAAACCCCATTCACCGGCAGGAATACGCTTTTCAATATCAGTGCTACGCTCTGGATTATCTTGTAATGCTTGGGTGTTATCCGTTCTGAAATAACCAGGGGCGATCGCATTGACTTGAATATTACTCGCAGCCCATTCATTGGCTAGTGCTTTAGTAACGCCGGCAACCGCATGTTTACTTGCGGTATAAGCTGGCACGGTAATACCACCTGAATACGATAACATTGAGGCAATATTAATAATTTTACCCGACTTGCGCTTAAGCATGTCGTTACCTACTAATTGGCTTAATTGAAATAACGCATTGACGTTAACATCAATAACCTTTTTAAATTCCGCCATTGGGAATTCATGAGCTGGATAACGTGCGATTGTGCCGCCGTTATTCACTAAAACATCAATTTGGCCATTGATAACAATCGCCGCTTGGTATAGCTTTTCAATTGCGCTTTCGTCAGCTAAATCAGCTGCTAAGCCATAAGCTTTACCGCCAGCATCATTTATTAATGCTTCTGTAGCCGCTGTGCCGCCAGGCTTCGACGAACAGCAAATAACCTCTGCGCCAGCATTAGCTAATGCGATTGCGATTGCTTGTCCTAAACCACGGCTTGCGCCAGTAACTAATGCAGTTTTACCTGCTAATGAAAACATTGCTAAAACGTCATTACTCATTTTAAAACCTTATTCAATTGTTTATTTAACCCAATGCTCTTGGCATAAGGTTATTTTAAAGTCGATTAGTCAATAATCAGACCACGTATTTTTCTTAAAAGTTAGGATTAAAGGCAGTTAAATAATCTTGCCATTGCTTAGGCGTTGTTATTGCCCCAGCCTTTTTCCAGCCATAACCTGAATAGTAGTTAAGTTGACCGTTACTATCAGTTTGAGTTACAAAAACAGCATGGCCTTTATCTTTAACACCGCCACTTTCAATCACTTTAAATTTTTCAATTTGCTGCGGCGCTAATAAAACACCAGTGCCTAATTCGCTATCACCTAAAACTTCCCAAGCCATTAACCAGCCAGCTTGTAAATTAGCTTGTGCCTTGGCTTTACCGTCATGAGTTGTTAAACCAACAGTCACAGGTAAGTTTTTAGCAACTTGACCATTTTTATAAAAAGTTGATTGCGCCTTATATAAACGCTGACCTAACTCAATGGTAATTTGCTTTTGCTCTTGATACGTATCACCCGCGATCTCGGCTTGGTAATGTAAAATAAAGACCGTTTTTTCAGGGCTTGCTGAAACAATTTCCCACTTGGTATAAGTTTCTAATGGCTGCCTTTCGCCGTTCAGCCAAAGTGAGGTGCCACCACAACCCGCTGAAGAGCCAACATGATAATTATCCAAGCCTTCACCGTGATCTTCATGGTATGACTTATTCTCAGTCCCCGCTTGACGATACCACTTATTGATAATCGGATAATCAACACGCTTTAACCAACAATCTACCCCTGCATTTTCACTACCGGCTCTAAGTGCTGGGCCGTAGGCGCGAAAAGCAATCAGATCGTTTTCCCATGCAAAGTCATCTTTACGCTCAGGCACAACTCGGGCATAAGTTGATTTACTGATTGTGGTCACTGATTTTGGCTCATTACTTTCGCTGTTATTTAACACGCATGCACTTAAGCTAGTTAATAACATTGCGGCAATGACTAGTTGTTTATTTATCATTATATTTTCCTTAGCAACTACTTAGTTAATGGCTGTGGATTTTAGCGGATACAAGTTAGTACTTATCTCGATATAAGAGACATATGCACCGCGCATCTACAGCAGATATAAATCGTTAGTTTTATTATTAATTTTAATAACAGGTTCGACATCACTCAACAGGATAGAAAAATGCTATCGGGTTGGTCATATTTGTTTTAATGTAAGTCGCTGAGCCAAGCAAAGTCATTTTACCGCCTGGGTAAATTTTACTAAGGGCAGTCAAATTCATCGGGGCATTTTTTGAGATGAAAGCACGACAATAGCTCCTAATTCATCTTCCCAGCTCTGATTAAAACTGCGCTAGCCAAACTGGCCAACGCTAGTTAATAAAACAGGTTTAACGTAAATCAATTTTCGCAATATGATCCATATCATCAAAACGTTGGTTTTCACCGCCCATGCCCCAGCAAAAGCTATACGCTTTAGTGCCACAACCTGAGTGAATTGACCACATTGGCGAAACAATCGCTTGATGATTATGAACCGCAATATGACGAGTTTCCTCTTGCGGTCCCATAAAATGGAAAACTGCATTTTCTGCATCAACATTAAAGTACATATACACTTCGGTGCGGCGTTCATGGGTATGAGCTGGCATAGTATTCCAAACACTTCCCGCTTTAAGCGCCGTGTAACCCATCACTAACTGACAGCTTTGAATGCCTTTCGGGTGAATATATTGAAAAATAGTACGTTCATTTGAGTCTTCTAATGACCCTAAGTGCAACGGATTAGCGTCATGTTGTGAGGCATGTGTGGTTGGATATTCAGCATGTGCTGGGTAGCTTAAAATATAAAATTTAGCGGGTGAATTAGCATCGTTACTTTTAAAGCTAATATTTTTAGCACCACGGCCTATATATAAACAGTCAAGATTAGCCATATCATAATCAGTGCCATCAACTGTAATAACACCGGTATCGCCAATATTTAACACACCAACTTCACGGCGTTGACAAAAATAATCAGAGGCTAATGCTGCGCCGGCTTCTAGTACTAATTCGCTTGAAGTAGGTACTGCTGAACCAAGAATGCTGCGCTCTACTTCACAATAAACTAACTCAATATGGTTTTCTTGGAATAATGTATCAAATAGAAAAGCATCACGTAGCTCTTGCGTATTCATACGACTGTATTCATTTTTACCAACGGTATATCTTACTTCCATAATTGCCTCTTTAATCTATTGCTTCAACTGCATCGATTGTAAACGTAAATAAAAAAGTCACTGTAGCGTGAGGGAGATACGCACAGTGACTAAACAAAACTTATTTTTGATAGTCTTTATCAAGCGTTAGTAATAATTCAATGCTCAATTTATATAAGGATATTAACAGTCAGACAAAAACAACGTCAATTGCAATAAAGCGACAACAAAGTACAATATATGGAAGTTCCTTTTATATCCGGAAAGATATTTTGATATATTCAAAAAATTTAAAAAATAATTATCCTAATATTTTGCTCGCCTTGTCGCGCTATGATTACCGAACCCACAGAGGCGTCGCTAAGTTTGCGGCTGAGCATCATTGGCATTTAAATTGTGAAATGGCGATCAGTGGTAATATTCCCTATGGCTGGCAAGGTGACGGCATTGTCAGTTTATTATCTAACAATAATGAAGTAGTTGATTTTGTTACTAATGCTGGAGTGCCATTTGTTGATTTATCTATTTTAAGAGAAGACATAAAAGCGCCAAGAGTAACCGCTGATAATCAAACGATAGGCAAAATAGCCGCTGAATATTTTCTCGCTCGTGGTTACAAACATTTCGCCTTTTTTTCCGCCACTGATGATAAAGTGGCGGCGGCGCGAAAAAACAGTTTCTTTGCCGTATTAAAAACAACCGCATTATCAATGCATGATTGGACGATGCGAAATACTCAAGGGAGTTGGACCGATAAAAATCAAATATTGCTGCGCCATTTACACTCAGCGCATTTCCCACTTGCTATTTTTGCAACCCGCGACCTCGATGCCAGCATTATTTTAGAAGCTTGTATTAATGAAGATATGCACGTACCTGAGCAAGTAGCAATATTAGGCGTCGATAATAACGAATTAATTACCGATTCATTACAAGTGCCGCTCTCAAGTGTCAATCACAATGTCGAAAGTTTAGGTTATGAAGGGGCAAAATTATTACACCGCATATTACAAGGCGAAGCATTACCGAGCACGAGTCAAACTATCGCCCCCAAAGGGGTTACTTCAAGGCGCAGTACCGACTCTTTAGCGGTTAACGATCCGCAAGTTAAACATGCCTTAAATCATATGAAAGACAATTTTAACAATAAGTATTATAGCGTTGAGTTGGCTTCAGACGTTTGTCAGCTAACACGCCGTACTTTAGATAATAAATTTAAACAAGAGCTTGGCCATAGCATGCACAATGAACTACAACATATGCGAATGCGCGCCGCGAAAGAAATGTTAATGCATTCAGATAAATCGATTTTCTTGATTGCCAAAGAATGCGGCTTTAATACCGCGCAATATTTTAATCAATTTTTTAAACAGCAATATGGTATTACGCCATTAGTCTATCGCAAGAACTACGAATAAATATTATCGCTGTTATTTTGCTCTGCCGCTATTCAGGTAATTTCTTATCAGTTTTCTTGTTACTTGGCTTGTTAGTTAAGTGTAGATTAGGCAAACTATAGCGATACAAATTTACGTTATTAAAAAGAACTATGACAACACCTAGTACCGCTATCAACCAAATCAAACATATGCTTTCAATGCAAGATGCAATGAACTCAAAAGTCAGTGAAACATGGCGTGAAAACAATTACCAATGGTACCGTGCCATTTGGGTTGAATGTGCTGAAATGTTAGATCATCACGGCTGGAAATGGTGGAAGCATCAAGAGATTGATGTTCCTCAAGTACAACTTGAATTAGTTGATATTTTCCATTTTGGTTTAAGCTTACGCTTAATGACTGGTCAATCAGTTGATACCATCGCACGTTCATTAGCTATTGAAATTAGCAAAGCGTCTGCTGAAACTGATTTTAAAATAGCCTTAGAAAAATTAGCTTCTTCTGCGGTGACTGATAAAGCGTTTAATGGCCAAGCTTTTACTGATTGTATGCATTTAATGAATATGGATTTAGATGAACTTTTCCGCCAATATGTTGGAAAAAACACTTTAAATTTTTTCCGTCAAGATAACGGCTATAAAGACGGTAGTTACTTGAAAATTTGGCATGGCGAAGAAGACAATGAAGTCTTAGCAAAAGTAGTAACGCAATTAGATTCATCTGCTGCAGACTTTCAAAAACAAGTATATCAAGCGCTAGCTGCCAAATATCCTTCGTAAGGATTTAACTATCGCTTAAACATTACATCTCTGGCGCAAAAGTTGCTTTCTTGTTAATTGAGACAAGACCGTCAATTTATTTACTTTTGTAGTTGGAGATGTATATGGAACTTATCCTTTTTGCCATGATAAGCCTAGTAGTAGTGGTAGCACTATTGGCCAGCCGCTTGAACGACAACAGCTTTCCCTTCCCTTTTGATAAAAAAAATACGGTGTTTACCGCTGCCGAAAAAAACTTCCAAGTTTTATTAGAACAAGCACTGGGTCCTAAATTTCGGGTTTTGAACCGAGTAAAATTAAGCGATATTATTTCCATTCGTAATGGCGTTTCACAAAAAACTAGCCAAGTAGCCCTTAAAAACGCCAACAATAAATATTTAGATTTTGCTATTTGCGACCGAGAAACCATGAAATTATGTGGCACACTTGATTTAGTAGATACCAACGGCAAAGGCTATAAAGTAAAAAAAGATTGGTTTGTCAGTGGCGCCTTAGAAGCCGCATCAATTCCACATGTGCGTATTAAAGTTAAAAACACCTACACCCTAGAAGAAATTCGCGCTTGTATTAATACCCGTTTATTAGCCAATATTGCGCCAACACCCAAAGTAGCTGGACGTATTATTCCTGCAACTATGGTTCGAGCTCGCTCTAAAAACACCGGTGTTGTCGCCGCTCCTGCGATACCACATAAACCTCATACTAATCCCGCTAATCAACAATTAGTTGAACAGTTAAAAGCAGCAAGGCCTGCAGCATTAACCCACTAATGACCTAACACTGAGTTAATGATGGCAAAATCTGGTGGTTTCTCTGGCGCGGCATTTCAAAGCCGCGCTTTTTGATACTGCCATAACCAAAGTTTTAACGTTATAATGTCGAAAAATGTGATTTAATTTTCAGGTAGATAAAATGAAAGCAGGTATCATTGGCGCAATGGAGCCAGAAGTCGCCATCATCAAGGCAAAATTAACCAACGCCAGCACAGAAAATCATGCAGGTTTTGAGTTTCATCAAGGGCTATTAAATGGTCATGATGTTGTTATTGTCCAATCAGGTATCGGCAAAGTAGCGGCAGCCTTGGCCACCGTATTATTAATTGATAAATATGCCCCTGACTACGTAGTTAATACCGGCTCTGCTGGTGGTTTTGAACAAAGCTTAAAAGTTGGCGATATAGTGATCAGCTCGGAAGTACGTTATCACGATGTAGACGTGACCGCTTTTGGTTATGAAATTGGCCAATTACCAAGCCAACCAGCCGCTTATCTGCCGCACCCAACTTTGGTTGAAGCAGCAAAATCTGGCATTAGCCAGTTAGATAATATTCAAACATTGGTTGGTCTCATTACCACAGGTGATACTTTTATGACCGCTGATGCTGATATAGCCAAAGCTAGAGCTAATTTCCCAACCATGGCGGCTGTTGAAATGGAAGGTGCTGCTATCGCGCATACTTGTCATCAATTCAATACGCCATTTGTGGTAATTCGTTCAATGTCTGATATTGCCGGTAAAGAATCACCTAGCTCGTTTGAGGCTTATTTAGAAACCGCTTCGGTTAACTCTTCTCAGTTAGTTGAAAGCATGATCACCGCTTTAGCTGATAAAACACTAAACTAGAGTTAACGATAAAGTCAGCTTTCACCACTTAACTTATTAAGCAGTAAAATATGGACTTCCCATTTTCAGCAACATCCGCTTTTTTCAGCAATATTTTATTGTTGTTTACCGTGATATTACTGAAATGGGTCGTGACTTTATACGCAGAAGTAAATGCCTTTAGTTTTTTTCGTTTTTACTGTGCGCAATTTGCCCAAAAAGTAAATAAAGTCAGTAATAGCCAAACTCAGCAAATAATCGCAGGCGCCCTCGCTCTGCTGATCAACTATGCCACCATTATTATTATTTTATGGTTATTTGAAGACTTTATTGAAGTACTTTGGCTATGGCATGCGCTCTTGCTATTTATTGCTTTAGATAGCTTTCATTTAGCTAAACAAGGCACCTTGATTGCAAAAGATTTAGTCGCCAATAAAAAGTATGAAGCCAAACAAAAGATCAGTTCTTACCTATTAAGAGATACCGAACAGCTATCGATTATGGGCATCAGTAAAAGTTTTATTGAAATGCAGCTGTTACGTGTCAGCCAACATATTGTGGTGGTGAGTTTTTATTTTATCTTGTTTGGGCCGTTAGCCGCATTAAGCTTTAGACTGTTATTAGAAATGCATTATTGCTGGAATATTAAAGCAGCACGCTTTCAATATTTCGGTAAACCCATCGCCTTTATCGTCAATCTGCTGCAATGGTTACCAACACGTATTAGCAGTATTTTGCTGTTATTATTGTCATTGAATAGTCACTCTGCGCTATTTTGGCAATTGGTTAAAAAGCACTTTTTTCAATTAAATAATAACTTATTGATACATAGCTTTGCGTTGGTGAATGAAATCCGCCTTGGCGGGGTTTGTATCTACCAGGGCGAAAAATTAAGAAGAGTAAGTTTTAACGACCAAGCAAAGCAACCTGAGCCGAGTAATATTATTCACGCTAGTCAGTACTTAAAAAAGTATTTAATCTGCCTAGCCGTTATTACAGCGACTATTGCGGGCTTAAGTTATATCAGTTAACCCGCGCTAATCAATACAATAAAAGCGTTAGTAACAACATGGTAATAACTTGGCTATCTGGCAATTGACCTGAGCGTTATTACTCTCAACCGCACTGCTTATTCTAGCGTCTGGGCACTGAATTGTTCTGAAATTAAAGCTTAAGCTTCAATTCCCCAACCGTCATTATAGCCACTAAATTTAGCGGCAATCTTTTCAAAAAATTCTTCTTGCTCAACTACCTGTTGATATGAAGGAAGCATACAAAGAGTGCAATCAACATCCCAAACATTTGGACTTTCATCAGGGTGTAAAGCAACTTTAATCTCAGGATGGTTTTGCACAATAAAATCAACCATAGCTTGAGCATTGTTTTGGTCTTCAAATAATTGGAAAAACACAACATCGTGTTCAATAGACAGATTAATATCAGCAGCAGCCATATCAGCTAAAACATTACCGGTATCATCATTTGGGTACACATCGTTTGCGTGCATAAATTTAATTCGTTTACATAAAAAAGCTATTATAGCCTTTAAGCCATTAAAAACTACATCGATTTTGCCAGCAAATAGCCTTAGTTATGTGAATTGGCTTAAAACACTGTGCATCATCATAAAGATTCTAAGCTAATGAATGGCTTTTCAGCTTGGCAGCAGAGACTTTATTAACCGCGATAAAACAGGCAGTGCTTAAGTTTGACGCCATCACTAAAGTGCATTGCTGATCTGTGGTACAAGCTAAGTGACTTTTAATAATACGATTACGCTGTTGCTCGGTGCCATTAAAATCAAATGAATGCGATGACGAACTCTTTGCCGGCTTTGCTTTGGCTAACGTAGCGATCAGGGCTCTGGTTTGACTTTCATTATTTTGTAACAGCCAACCAAGCAAAATAATAACAGCCCCTAACCACCGCAACATTTAGTTAAGACTCGCTTGTTACATTGCTCGGATAAAGCTTCATAATTTCACTAACGGCAAAGCGAATTTTATTTTGCACATCAATATTATTGTCGCTACTTTTTACATTTAGCTCGGCTTCACTTTGCCATAGCGTTCTTAACGTTTTACGGTCAATGATATTAAGGACAATAGCACCAATATTACGTTCATTGTCTTCTTTCGCTAATTTTCGAGTTTTCATTTGTTGCTGGTTAGCATCTGGAGAACGGCTTTTAGCACCTCGACTTCTGTTTCTCTCTCTATCTTGATCTTTATCACAATGAACACAAGTATTGAGCTGGTTACTGGTGGTAAAAGGTTTCACTATTTCAATCCCTGTTAATAAATATGCCACCATAACATCAGCTTCTTCAGGCACTTTATAATTGAAGCCTTGAGCGTCAAACTCTTTCTCTATCGCTATTTCAATGCTATTACGCAAGCGGTGGCTGATATTTTGTTGCTCAGTAAATGTCGAGTCGAGTGGGAATAATGAATAGGTGTTGATCAAGCTAAAATCAACATTTGCTTTTTTCTGCACAATCACAGCGTTACTCGAACAGCCGAGCATTAAAAAGCTAAAAACAGAGAATAAAAGTGCGGGCAAAAAACTGAATTTCATAAATAAATAGCGTCAATAGATTTGATATCTACCTAGAGTACTAAAGCCGCCACTAAAAAACAAAAAAAGCCAGCGCTCTTTGCACTGGCTTTGGGATTGTTATTCGCTAAAACGCAACACGCGGGCGATAACCGTTATTTTAAAAAGCTACCAAGTTTATCTTTAAGTTTGTCTTTAGCCTTGTTTTTCAGCTTATCTTCTTGCTGTTTAATGACATCAGAATTTAACAACTTATCAAGCGCGCCATCAGACTGATTTAATAAACTTTCTAAATTTACCAGTTCATTCGCTTGTGAAGATTGTAAATTTAACGACTGCGCTACTTTTTCATTTAAAGCAGTTTGTACTTTTCCTTGAAATTCAGCAGTTTTAGCATCAACTTGGGCCGACAATGCATTTTTCAAAACATTGTCTAACGACGACGAAATCGAAAATTCAGGTTGTTTGATCTCGCCTTTTGCGCCGATATCTAAGGTTAACGATGGCGTAGACTTTAACGTATCTAGTACTAAGTTACGAAGCTGGCCATCGGCTTGTCCGTCATATTTAGCATTTGCTAGTGTAATACCATTAACACTAGTTAACGTTTCATTATTAAGCTGATAATTACCTTTAGCATTGATATCACCTTGGCTTAAAGTTAACGAGAGCTTTTTGGTATCTCTTAATTTAGCATTCGTAATGGGGACGCCTGTTAACAACCACTCGCCATCAGCAGTAAAGTTACCTTGCGCTGACAATTCAAAATCGCCCGTTAGCTGTGCTTTACCGCTTTTATAAACATTACTGCTCGCTAGGTGATAAACAGTCGCTTGATTAATTAACCAGTGCTGATTAGTAAGCTTTTTAACATCTAATAAAAAGTCGCCTTGCGGAGAAACTATTGCCACTTTAATCAACTGTATTAATAAATCCGGTTGCGCATTATTATCGGCAAATGAAACAAATCGGCCTTGCTCGGCTTCATCTTTTTCTTGTACCGCTGATTTTTTATTCGCAATCAATGGCGCTAACGTTTCATAGACCGTTGTTGCTATCGCTAAATATTCACGGGCTTGTTCACCAAATAACAAGTGCGCAAAGTCTCCGCTTTCAACTGTATCTAGCTGATATTCTGTTTTAATAGCTTGCCAGTCACTGCCCGGCGCTGATTTAAGAGCTGATATTTTATTTGATAACACTTCTTTCGACGCTGTTAATTGTGTTTTAGCATTTTTAACAATTGCTTGATCAGCTTTGAAAGATTTTTTTAAAGCGTCGTAATCTTGCTTAAGTTTTTCTAAGTCTGCTAACGAGTTAACTTTTACACTACTTAACGCTTTTACTTGTTCTTGATAAGTAGCTAATTTAGCTTGATCAGGTAGCTCAGACTTTAATGCCGCTAACTTTTGCTGTTCTTGCTCGTAAGCCGTACTGAGCGCTTGCCCTGCTTTTACGGTTAATAAATCACTATTATTAATTAACGCTTTCGGATCAGGTAATTGTTGCTTAATTGACGGTAAGTCTGCTGAATCACTGGTTTCGTCTGCAGAGTCAGTGTCTTGCGAGAGATAGACTTCACCGACGGCTTGTCTTGTGGTGGCAAAAGCTAAGCCGTCAATACTTAATTCATTGATCAGTACTTTGCCAAACAAGTATTGCCAAACATCTAGATCTGCTTGTGCTTTTTTAAATGCGATTAGGTTTTTCTCAGGCGCCTTAGCATCTGTCGCCTGAAAATCAAAAACCTGTAAGGTAAAAGGTGAATAAGCTAACTCAACACGATCAACATTAACTTCCGCTCCGGTATACCAAGCTACACCTTTTTCAATGCTTTTTTTTACTAGCGGCTCAGCAAAAACATAAAGTAAGCTAATAAAAACTATCACAAAAGCAAAAAATGTAACGGCGCCCTGCCAACGTAAATATTTCATTCGTTATACTCCCTGCCCTGATACTGCGCTATACAAGCGATAAAATTTTGAAGCTTTTAGCGCTTTAACGACTCGAAACTTTTCAAAAAAACTTTTTATATGCTGGCGATATTTCAACACCAACATATTGGCAATAAAGTAGCCCGGAATCGCTAGTATCAGACCACTGATTAACGCTCCTAACGTAAAGGTATGGTGCCAATGGGCTAACTTAAATAGGTTTAACTGATAAAGACTAGTGAATAGCCCTTGTAAACTTTCGGCTGTTAGTACCGCTTCGCCAACCGAAACAAATAAAGGTGAAAGTAAATAACCGACACCCGAGAAAAAACCTAAGGCCAAAAGAAAGCTACCAAGGTGCACTCGAATAAATAACACCAAAAAGAAAATAACAAAGTTATGTAAACAAAATAATGGCGAAAAGCCGGCGATCATGCCAAGCATAAGTGCAACAGATATTTGCTTCGGTGAGCTATCTGAATTTAATGCGGTGAATAATTTGACTAATAATGTCAGCATTTTATCTCCTTAAAATGCAATAAAATATAATAGTAAAGCATAGCTAAAACCTCACTAAAACCTAAGTTATCATTTCGTTTTAGTGAGAATAACAGCAAGTCAGTGCTTAACTTTCTTTTCGGGTAAATACCCAGTCGTTACCTTTACTAAAGTCCTCGCTGTATTGATAACCAGCAAGGTCAAATGCTTTTAATTGTTCAACATCGGTAATCTGATTTTGAATAATATATCGCGCCATTAATCCTCGTGCTTTTTTGGCAAAGAAACTGATCATTTTATATTGACCGTTTTTCCAGTCTTTAAAACTTGGCGTAATAATATCAGCCGCTAATTGTTTCTTCTTAACCGATTTAAAATATTCAGTTGACGCTAAATTGATTAATACATTATCGCCCTGCGCCGCAATCGCTTCGTTAAGTTGATGAGTTATAATCTCGCCCCAAAACTCATAAAGATTTTTCCCGCGAGTATTACTAAGTTTAGTGCCCATTTCTAATCGATAAGCCTGCATCAAATCAAGCGGTTTCAGTAAACCGTATAAACCCGATAAAATTCGCATATGCGCTTGCGCAAAATTAAAATCTGCGTCAGTAAAACTTGCCGCATCTAAGCCAGTATATACATCACCATTAAAAGCTAACACTGCTTGGCGAGCGTTATCTGGCGTAAATGGTGTTGACCATTCACCAAAGCGTGCGGCATTTAATCCCGCCAACTTATCACTGATCCCCATTAACGAACTGATATCTGCTGGTGATAATTTCACACACTCACTGATCAAAAGTTTACTTTCAGTCAGTAATTCAGGCTGGCTAAATAGGGGCGTAGCTAAAGGTGATTGATAATCTAAATTTTTAGCAGGAGAAACGACAAGTAACATATTTAAAACTTCATCATAAATTCAATTAAAACTGCGTTTAACTATACCACAATCATTTAAAAATGAATGAGTCGTTTTTATTAAATAACTTTTAATAAGTCTAAATAAAAACAAGCTATTAGCTTATTTTTCTAGCAAAAACTGTTGTTTTTTCATAATAAAAACGCCGAATAATTAACAAAATTTATTTTAATTATTGGTGTTATGTGGTATTTAAATATGGCAGTTGTATTAATAAGGAACATTTCATGGATAATATAAAAGAAGCTTTAAACTCGATAGAACAACCAAAAACTAGAGCAAGCAATAAAAAAAGAAAATGGCGTGAAATAGAACAGCTGAAGGAGAAATTTCAATTAGAGCGGGATCTGAAAGTATATGAAGATTCATTAGAATATATGCTAGATGAGCTTTAACAAAATTCTCTAACTTCTAACCTTAATAAGGTCGAAACTAAAAAACCTAACATGACGTTAGGTTTTTTTATGCCAGTAAAAAACTGCGCTTAAATATTATTTAACCTGAATTCGGTTTAAGCCATTTTGCTCAATAACGCTATTATGCGCCTATCTGCGTTATTTTTCCTTCTAATAG
>JBPOFN010000038.1:0-40571 GCA_051251725.1 Thalassotalea sp.
GGCACAATAACGGAAATAGAGACTTGAGGCAGAAAATATGTTGGAAGCTAAAGGCTGGAAGGTTAGGCTTCAAGCTTTCAAACTTCTAGCTTCAGGCTTCAAGCTTCAGGCTTCAAGCTTCAAGCTTCAGGCTTCAAGCTTCAGGCTTCAAGCTTCAGGCTTCAAGCTTCAGGCTTCAAGCTTCAGGCTTCAGGCTTCAAGCTTCAGGCTTCAAGCTTCAGGCTTCAAGCTTCAAGCTTCAGGCTTCAGGCTT
Organism: Thalassotalea sp.; assembly: GCA_051251725.1. Lineage (GTDB taxonomy): Bacteria > Pseudomonadota > Gammaproteobacteria > Enterobacterales > Alteromonadaceae > JALZUE01. The sequence goes on from JBPOFN010000038.1 coordinate 254, forward strand.
CAGCCATTAGCTTAAGTATTTCCCGACCAAATATCCGCATTAATTGCGGTTTTATTTTTGCGTTTTTTCTTACCCGTGCCTTCAGGTTTTGCCATGGGTTTTTCAGCCGCTAACACAGTTTCATCAATCACGTCATCAACTTCAAAACCTTCAACTTCTTCACGTTCAAGACGAATTTTATTCTTTTTTTCGATCACTTTAAAATGATGATAATCTTCATAATCAATTAAAGATAACGCTAAACCGACCTCACCCGCACGACCACTTCGGCCAATACGATGCATATAATCTGCAGGGCTGCGCGGTAAATCAAAATTAATCACCACCGGCAGTTTTTCAATGTCTAAACCACGAGCCGCAATATCGGTTGCGATTAACACGTCAATCTCGCCCGCTTTAAATGCTTCAAGCACACGGCTACGAGCGCCTTGAGCTTTATCACCATGAAATACTTCCGCAGTAATACCGCGTTTAGAAAGCTTTTCCGCTAAGTGATTACAGCTATTTTTAGCATTGACAAAAATAAGCGCTTGGCGCCATTGATGCTCGTTAATCATATGCGCTAACAGCGCGGTTTTTTCACCTTTATTGACGGTAAAAACACGTTGCACTAAGGTACTAGCATCGCTACTTTGCAGCTGGATTTCAAAAGGATTATTTAACAACGATTGGGTTAGGGATTTTACTTGCTCAGGAAAAGTCGCCGAAAATAATAAGGTTTGTTTTTTCTTTGGCAATAAAGCGAGCAGCGCGGAAAGTTCTTCGGTAAAACCTAAACTTAACATGCGATCAGCTTCATCAAGCACTAAGGTATTGACCCTATCGAGCTTAATGGCATTACTCCCAATTAAGTCAAGTAAACGGCCCGGCGTTGCCACCAAAATATCAGTGCCGCCGCTTAATGCCTGCATTTGTGTATTAGCAGATACACCACCAAAAACAGCAAGGGTTTTAATCGCGCCATTAAAATGCACCGCGTAAGACTTAATACTATCAGCTACTTGTTTGGCAAGTTCACGCGTTGGCACCAAAATAAGGCCAGCAACATAATTGCCTTTACTGCGACTTTTGCTTGACGATTTTTCAGCCGCTTGTTGCTGAGCAATGTGCTGCAACATCGGCAAGGCAAAGGTCGCCGTTTTACCCGAGCCCGTATTGGCGCCAGCAATTAAATCACGCCCCGCTAATACACTTGGAATAGCGCGCGCTTGAATAGGCGTAGGCTGTGAATATTCCAGCTCAGTTAATCGAGCTAACAAAGGAGCAATAAGGCCAAGTTCGGTAAAATTGGCGGGCACGGTAGCAGAGGTCATTAAATAAAAGCTCAAAACTTAGGTAATAGCTGGCTATTTTAACGTATTTACCTAGGTTAAGTTAGAGAAATTATTACTTGTTTATTGTTGCTATCACCGCTTGCGATACAAATAAAATCAGCCCTAAGCTTATCTATAAACTAATCTCTAAACTCAGCCATAAAATAAGCCATAAACTAATCGAAAATAACAGCGGTAAAAAATAAAAATACAAACACTATTATCTTAACAAAACTTCATATATTATTTTTCATCGTTATACAAAACAGTGATAGCGATAAATATTCATAACGAATAATCCTAAAGGAAACACAATGAAAAATCAGAGAAAACGATTAGCGAAAGCTGAGACAAAAGTAAATGAAACCGAGCATGGTAGAGGAAAAGTAAAAGATAATTTTTTAGCGGCTTTGGTTACGTCTAAATTATTTAAAATGCAGGTAGTACAAGCTAAAAAAGGCAAAGGCTCGTATCAACGTAAGGCTAAAAGTTTAAGACGAGAGTCTTATTTAATGGCGGCTTAGATTATTTATAGCCCCTATTAAATAAGACTCTTGTTTGATAATTTAGTATTCACTTAAAATATTAACTTTACTATTTACTTATAGTAGCAAGGATCACACAGTATAAAGCGCCGTTAAATAACACCCGCTAGCCCATCTCTTTTGAGCAGCTAGCGCTCCAAAAAGTAAGCGATTAAAAACATTATTACTACATCTTAAGTGTTAATTTAAACATTATATTTAGTGCTATATTAACACTTTACAATCATTCCCTTGGCTGGAAAATAAAGCATGGCCAAACCTAATAAAAAAGCCCCAGAGTCTTCAGTAAATATTTACTGTAATCAATGTAAAACTCAGTTATTTAAATACCGCAAAGGCGGTAAAGGCTCGCTGGTGAAATGTTTTAAAGAGCGCATCACTAAAGACTTCACGTTATTGCCTTGTACATGCCCAAACTGCCACGCCATTTTTGCCAGAGATACCTTAATACGAGGCACTCCGGCATTTAAAATAATCGGCGGTAAAGTGTTTAGTAAATAACTGAAACCTTGGCTAGCCCTATCCTCAACCCGAGTATTTATATTTCACACTTGGCTGATTCAACTTATTCAACTGTAAACATTAACTGTTTACTAAAATAGCAACCTGCAGCCTTGTAGCCGATATAACTTAAAAGTATTTAGCTTTTTATTTTATTTAACCCATTGGCATTAAGCGGCATCAACTCCCCACTAAAATAATTCAATCGCAAGGGGTTCTCTATATTCTGCAGCTTCAACTTCCAAAGTTTTCGCTCAATCGGATCCCCTTAAAGTTAATTTATTTTCAAAAAATATTATCTAAGATTTGATACTAGTTGATCAATTAACACCTATATTAAGGATAATAACTGAGTTTTAGATGTTTAGGATCGACTACTCTTAACGCTTTACTAAGAGGATGAGCTATGTTTTTCAATTCAGTTAACACCAATTGCGCTACTTCTCTTGCTCCTAATTGATTTAAATGGGTATTATCTTTTACGCCATTTGGGTAATTAGGATGTAAGTTAGGAAGAATGTGCATAAAGCGTAATGCAGATTTTTCATCACCAAGTTGTTGAAAATACTGTTTGGTCACCTTCTCCATATCAATAAAATCAACTTGAGTCTCTTTGGCAACCTCTCTGACAATATCAGCATAAATTAGGTGGGTATTTTTCATAGTCCCATCATTATTGAAATATCGACGTGTGATAGGTGTCATTAATATTACATGTGCTTGCTTCGCTCTAACATCAGCAATAAAGCGTATTAAATTCGCACGAAACGCTTGTGGCGGTGTATAACGATCAACTTTATGTTTCGACTGATCATTATGCCCAAATTGGATAACAACAAAATCGCCAATATTAAGCTCTTCAACAATTTTACCCCACCGCCCTTCTCCGATAAAACTTTTAGTACTTCGTCCATTTTTAGCTCTATTGTCTACCACAATACTTTTATCGAAAAAATAACTAAATGGCATACCCCACCCAGTTTCCGGATAGTCTTTCAACTCTTTAATTGACATGGTTGAGTCTCCAGCCATAAAAACTCGCGTGACCTCACTTGCACTTATTGTTAAAGAGAACCAAGAACTCAAAATAAAAAATATATATTTGTACATATCCTTTCCTTCATATAATTATCTATAGATTGTTAGACTATTGCGCTAATTCATTAATATATTTAAATAATAAGTCTTCAGAACTCATTGTTTTATACTCAGATGCCATTAACTTATTCTTCGCCCAAGCATCATTAACACCATCGTTATTATCATCATTTATTGCAGGAAAACTTAAGAATTGCTTTTCAAAACACGCCCAACTACCGATTAATTCAAATTCATGATCAATAATACCGTTCTTTACAATCTCAACTTCATCCGTTAATTGTTGGTATACCAAGCTATCAACTGAATCAATAAAAATGCCATTAGCATTGCGGTTTGCTCCAACGTTTCGTTGACTTATTACTTGATTAAAATTGCTTTTTGCATCCAAAAAATGTTGCTCTGTTGATGCATTATTAGCTGGTATAATTGGCGTTTGACTAAACAGTACATGGTCTTTAGGTAATTTTATTCGTTTACTTTTAACGGCGTCACGTACATTTACGCCAAGCCAGTTTTGTGCGGTTATCTCATCATTATATTGATAAAAATTACCGCTAATATACGCTTGATTTTCTTTAATCAATGGTGAATACCAAATATCAACAAGTTGAATAATTTTACTGGCTTTACCTGATTTGAAGTAATTGTTGATTAAATTGAACCGACCATTTTCCGAGCCATAAATATTATTATGTCCCCAGTTAAAAATGGTGTTATTAATTATTTCTACAAATTCTTCTTCAAGTTTGTAAGTTGGTTTTAAACGGTAACCATTAATTCGTGGTGTTCTGCTCGTATGGTTAGCAATAACATTATTAATAAACGAGGCATTCGCTCCCCCCCAAATCCCCCCATAACCATGATCACCTTTAGGATGTATCGATTTAGATAAACTATGAGAAATAATTGAATTTTGCAGTGTAAATGCACGGTTATTATAAAAACTTGCCGTTTCATCTACCGACCAACTTAATGAACAATGGTCAATAATAATATCTTCGCTGTCACGAACGGAAAATGAATCTTCCGCGTATCCTGATGTACCTAAACGAAACCGCAAGTGACGAATAATAATATTGTTACTTTTATTGATTGAAACAGGCGCGCCAGTCAGCGTAATTCCCCCTGGTGAGGTTTGACCTGCAATAGTCACATTGCCATATTTAATTTTTAATGGCGATTTAAGATGAATCACGCCTGATACATTAAATACAATGGTTCTAGGGTTCTTGCTTTTTATCGCATACCGTAAAGTACCTTTACTTGGGTTTTCAAGTTCATCAAGTAAACTTGTTACGATATACACTTCACCTCCCTTTCCCCCTTGGCTATATTTCCCAAAACCTTTAGCACCTGGAAAAGCAAGTTGCTGCGACGGTTCATCGGCGTGAGCAATTAATGGTATATTTGCTGTTGTCACAAAACTCATTAAGCTAAGACAATATATCAAAGCATATTTAAAGCGAGTTAAACTTGGAAAATTAAAAAAATCTTGAAACATAAATACCTACTTATTAATAAATTCAAATAACACCTTGAAATAGCACTAAATACCCGCACAAATTTTATTTACTCTATCGTCTCCCAAAGCACTGAGCTAAAAGTAAATTTAATAAAATGAAATGGATATTAATCTACGCCCTAAAGAACTGATTGCCTATTCTTCTTATAATTTTATCTTTAATTTACCTATTTTCAGAATCAGTTGACATAGGCAATGACTTAATGTAACTTTTTATGCCACCGGTGGCAATAAAAATCACATAAAAGTCTACACGAAATAAATTTATTAAATCGCCAAGCGCCACCGGTAGCAAGAATAAAGTAAAATAAGCCATAAGGGGAGAATATGAAAAGCATGCAATTAACGGCCTTAACTGCCGCAATAATTTTGGCATTACCGGTTTTAGCACAAAACGCTGAGAAAGAATCAGACGTTTCAGCGCCGAAAGCTGCCATTAAAAAACAATCACCTGAAAAAAACAGTGATAAAAAAGATCAAACAGAAACAATCACTGTGACAGGTGTTCACCTAGCCGATTTAAAAGCACGAATGTTAGAGCGCGAAAGTAATGCATATAGCTCAGTTATTGCTACTGATGATTTAGGTAACTTTGTTGACCAAAATGTCGCTGAGTCTTTGCGCAGATTACCCGGTGTTACGCTTGAACGAAGTGAAGGCGAAGGTACTCATGTATCAATACGTGGCCTCGGCCCTAATTTTGTATCCGTTACGATGAACGGAAGTGAAATGGCTGGTGCTGACGATAGACGCGCTGTTGGTTTAGCAGGGATTACCGGTGATTCTCTAGGTTCAATTGAAGTATTTAAAACTTTAACCCCAGAAATGAACCTAAATTCGATTGGCGGCATGGTGAATGTAAAAGCCATTTCTGCATATGATAAAGGAAAAGAAAGCCTTAAAGTCAAAGTACAGAATGCTTATCAAGCATTAAGTAAACAACATTCACCAAAAGTTAGTATTGATGGGACTAAGTTTTTTCTAGATAAAAAAATCGGTATCGGCTTTTCTGCTGGTTTTGAAAATAGAAAAACTCATGTGGAAGAAAGTCGTCAACATGACACCGCCCCAATGACTTTAAGGCAAGCAGATTTAGGTTATGTTGATGGTTCGGTAACAACCGTAACACCTTATGGTGATCAAATTATAGCGCCAAGTCAATTTGAAAAAAGACTTGAAGAGGCTGGACGAGAACGCTCTACCGCGAACATAAATTTAGAATTTAGACCTAATGATACAAGCCAATATTATATTCGAGGTAACTATTCTAAATACGCCGATAACGATATTGCCTTACGTGAAAAATTTGATTTTGCCGATGCTGGTGGCATTGGCAGCGGCGAAACCGCCTATGTTAATGGGACCACAAAAGAATTTATGGTTACCGATATTGATGTTCAAAACCAATATTTTATTCAAGAAGGCGATAACATAACAAAAACCTTTAGTCTTGGTGGTAAGAACTTCTTGGGTGATGCAACCATATTAGATTATGAATATGCCCACTCAAAGTCAGTAAGTGAAATTAAAGATGGTCGTAGAGCTCAGTTTCGTGAACGAGATCTGATTGTACTCGGGCAAGGGCTAAGTGATCGCATCAATGCAAAAGTGCTAACGCCTGCTGAGGCCGCAGAAATATCAGGACTTGATATCGCGGTATTTGATGGAGCCAATAACAGCGATGTTCAGGGGGATGCAAGTTCATTAAGCAACTTTGAATTAGATAATATTTTTCTTGAAGACAGTAACCGAACCGATCAACTCAAAAGCTTCAAAATCAATTTACAACAAAATTTTGATTATGAACATTTGAGTTATATCAAAGTAGGCGGTACTTCAAGTAAAAGGGTTCATAACCGTGGTAAAGATCGCTGGAGTTTCGTTCCTACAGATGGTGACTGCCAAGGTGATGAAGAATGTCTCGCGGTACAATCATCAACACTCGCCGACTATACAAGCACAATACCTGCAACAGGTAACTTCTTTTATCCACTGCCAGTACGCGACGAAGTTGAATACATAACTTCTGTGTCAAAAGGCTTAACAGAATCAGCAACCGGAGGTGGCGTTACGTTCGAAAGCACACGTGACGATTACCAAATAAACGAAGATACTTATGCCCTTTATGCCATGGCAGAAATACCATTTAATGACGAACTAACTCTGATTACTGGTGTTCGCTATGTCCAAACTGAGTTTTCTTCTACCGGATTTTTATCCATCAACAATGATAAGTTTAATTTTGGTGGTGATACCAGCTTAGATATTTCAATTCCATTACCGCAAGCAAAAATCACTTACAGCGAATATTACCCAAGTGCTCATTTACGCTATGAACCAACCGAAGACTTACTTATTCGTGCTTCATTATGGACGAGTTATACCCGACCATCATTCAGCCAAGCCCGAGCATTTGCTAAGTTAGATAGCCGTATTGTGTTATGTGATCCTAATACCGGAGCATGTGACGATGAAGCAAATGGTGCCAGTGCTATAGAATTACAAGGTTATGTTTTAGGTGAAGATAATGCCATGACAGTGGGAAATCCTAACCTTGTGGCAATGAGTTCAACAAATTTTGATACTTCTATTGGTTGGTATCCATCAGAAGATTTATTTTTAGAAGCTTCTTTATTCCACAAAAATATTGATAATTTTATTTATGATGCCGTTGGGATAAGACAAGGTCTTGATGAATTACCTTTAACATTACCATTAGACCATGTAAGCGCTTTTGCTATCCCTCAAGATTTAGTGCTGAACTCGACTTCAATAACCCTTAACGGCGAACAAGCGACAGTCACAGGTATTGAGCTCAGCTATAACCAATTTTTTGATAATGGCTTCTTTCTTCAATCTAACGCTACATTTTTACGCAGCGAAGCCAACGTTGATGAAAAAATTCGTGTTGAAAAAATACGCATGCCTAGCCAAGCAGATACCACGTTTAATTTATCTTTAGGCTGGGAAAATGACAACATTTCTGCACGAGTCATTGGTAATTACCGCTCTGACATTTTAGATGCTATAGCCGCTGAACCTACCTTTGACCGTTATATTGCCGCTATCACCACCGTCGACTTTAAAATGAAGTATGACTTCAATAAGCAAACATCAATATATTTTGATGCGGTAAATGTTACCGATGAAGTTGATCTTGAATATATTGACGGAAATTCACTTTCTGGCGGCAATATCGCTTTTAAACAAGAATCCTACGGCGCTACTTATCAACTAGGCCTGACCTATAAATTTTATTAAAAAATATGATAAGAAAAACATCAAAAATATCGTGTTAATAATAGTTATTTCGGTATGCCTGAAAAATTAGGTATACCAAATCATCCTCAGGAGGGATGTATGAAAAATAAAAATAAAATAACCGCAAGCATAATTACAACGCTTCTTTTAGCTGGTTGTGGTGCTGAAAACACAGTCAATGTTGTTGAAGAACCACTTCCCCCTATTATTGGTCAGTTTGTCGACGCCCCCGTATCTGGCCTGGGTTATCGTATAAACAGAGCAGCAAGTGGTATCACTGATGCTATTACCGGTGTTACTGACAGCAATGGTAATTTCGAATACTTCAGAGGTGATTCAATTACCTTCTTTATTGGGGATATAGAATTCCCTGCTACGTCAGGCGGTAATTTCATAACACCTTTGCAAGTGTTTGGTACTGATACTGTTTTTAATCAACGCGTTGTTAATACCGTTAGATTACTGCAAACATTAGATAGCGATGGCGACCCAAGCAATGGTATTACCATTAGCCCTGAAGCGGCTAATGTCGCCACAATGAATTTAACGGGTGAAGAATCTAATGATGATTTCTTTAACCGCAGTGATGAAGCATTTGCGGCTGAACTCGCAACATGGTTACCTAATGCCGGTACCATTAATACGACTATTGTTAATAAAAGTACGGCAATTGAACGATTCGTTAACTATATTGACGATAAATTAAATGTTACTCAGCCCAATGCATTCGATCCGTTAAAGTTTTCAGGTACTGTCAATAGAGCATTTTCTTCATCTGCCGGTATTCTTAGTGAAGCTTTCGTCTTCACACCGACTGATGAAAATGAAGCTACCAGTGGCCAATATAGTCAACTTGATGGTGAAACCGTCATTGCCAGCGGCCATTATGAATTTTCTTTTGGTAATCGCCACTTAACCTTAACGCAAACCGTTGAAAATCAAAATGACATAATAACTCGCTTTACTGGCCGGTCTTATAACACCGAAACAGACGTTTACGGTTTATGTATTACTAATGGCACAACGAGTCTCGCTGAAGATGCCAAAAGTTGTGATGACAATGAAAATGCAGCCAATAACTCATTTGTAATGAACTCAGACAAGCTGGCAGCAGAGCTTGTACGTTTAGCGGAATTACCTGCCGAAGAAACACGAGAATTAGTAGAGGAGTTTGCTACCAATAAAGATTCATTCTATACCTCAGGTTATAAAAAGGTTCGCGGCGGCGACACCCCGCTTTATTTCAAAACGGGCGGAACACCTGTTTTAGAAAATAATGAAATCGCCATTAATAGTGCACGTTTTAGTATTGGTAACAACGATCCCAGTAAAATTACAAGTGGTAGTGATACCATCGCCAGCATTGACAGTGGTCACCAATTTAATTTAAGTGAAGGCTTTACCATCAGCTTTGATGTGGTCTCTCATGGTGGTGGTGACGCGGGCGCTGGTTCATTATCACTTTATGCGGATAACAATACGTCAAGTGAAAGTAACTCAGTTCATGGTGCGTCTTCTAAATTTTTAAGTTTATCTATTAGTAACGCTAACTTTATTGCCGGTACAAGCTTTAGCTATACCTATGATCCTAGCGAAGTTGCTGCCGCAAAAGAACTTGACCCAGAAGTTAGAGTACTTAGCCCATTTGTGAAAAATTCATTTTTACAAATACGTACCGATAGCGCCGGTGTTATTTCTATAGATAACCTAGTTATCGACACTGTTGCCGGTTTTGGTATTCCAAATGACACGGAAAATGCACCCGAGCCAGAACCTGAGCCGGAGCCCGAGCCGCAGCCAGACATAATTCCTAATGTATTTTTACCTTTTAGTGCCGATTATACGTTAACCGACACAGCAAGTTTGTTTACTGCTGAATACCAATCAACCGCAGGTAAAGCTGGCATTAGCGGTACCGATATCCCAATGTATGATAGAACGGGTGGCACTGTTACCGTTACAGCTTCTGGTATTGAATTAGATGGCGGCCGTTTTACGTTAGGTAATACTACACCTGAGATTGAAACTGCCGATACCGATATGACCGGCACAGGAATATTTGATTTAAGCCGCCCTTATAATGTTGTCTTGGATATTGTTGCAATTGGCGGTACTGAAACGAAAGAATTTCAGGTTTATGTCGATAACAATACCTCAGGTAGCTCAAAGTCCATACATAGCGGCGCCTCTAAGTTTTATAGTGAAGAGATTAATACACTAACACCTGGGACTACTTTGAAGATTCCTGGGTTATTAGCAACTAAAAACTCATTTTTACAAATTAGAACAGAAACCGACGGTATTGTTGAGTTTAATAACTTACATATAGAGTACGTCAACGAAAATGTAATACTAGAAGAAGACTTTACCGGTAGTACCGCTGAAACGTTCTTTACCGCTGAATATAAATCTCTTGCTACCAATACTATTGCGCCTTTATATAATGTTACTGGTGGTGGTAGTGATATGGTATTTACGAATGACCAACTCACCTTAAGTGGTAGTCGTTTTACTATTGGAGAAGCAAGCCCCGGTACAGACACTGCTGATGGTGTTTTACCTCAAGGCACCCTTGACTTAAGCCGTCCTTATAACGTTTTAGTCGATATTGTTGCCATTGATAGCACCAGTACATTGACAAAAGATTTCCAAATCTATGTTGATAATAATACAAGTAGTAGCGCTAAATCTCACCTTGGTGGTGATTCTAAATTTTTCTCCTCTGATCTAGCTGACCTAGTTATTGGTCAAACTTTAACCGTGAAAGGATTACTTGCAACAGGAAGTTCATTTTTACAAATTCGTACCGAAGGTGGCGCCATTGTTACAATAGACAATGTACGTATTGAATATCTTGATAATAAAAAGATTCACAGTGATGATTTTGAAACCACCACAGAAGCTTTCTTTACCGCTGAATATATGGCTTTACCTGAAGATGCTACCCTACCCCTTTATAAAAGCACGGGTGGTTCTGTTATCGTGGTTGATGGTCAATTACAACTAGATAGTGGTCGTTTTTCTATCGGTAATACTACCCCTGAAGTTGAAACAACAGACGTGGACTTAATCACCACTGGTGTTTTTGATTTATCTCAACCTTATAATATAGTTTTTGATTTAATATCAGCTGAAGAGCCTACCGACGATAAAGGGAACAGTTTACAAATTTATGTTGATAACAATACTTCAAGTAGCTCTAAATCAATACATGGTGGTAGCTCTAAGTTTTCGAGCATAAAAATTGCTGAGTTAACGCCTGGTAAAGTAACAATTGAAGGATTTATTGCTTCAGAAAGCTCTTTCTTGCAATTACGTACAGAAAGTGGCGGTATTGTTACCATTGATAATTTAACTATCGAATATTTAGAGGACCCAACAGATACATCGTTTAGTTGTGCTAAAGCAACATCGCTATATTTCTGTGATGACTTTACTAGTGGCAATCTAAATAACTGGGAAATATTAGCATCAACTGACGGTTCAACAGCAGTCGGTGAATTTGATATTTTAACACTGAATGATGGCAACAATGTTATGCGTTATACCGCAGGTGGTGCCGGTGGTGAGTTGATTTTAGCAACAGATGTTGCAATGGCTAACGTGCCTGACAGTGGTAATTACTTTGTTGAAGCAACTATTCGCCCTCGTCAAAATAGCACAACCGCAAATAAGCAATTTTACCTATTAGGTCGCTATAACAGTGTTGGCAATTGGTTTGGTGGGGGGTTAAATCTACAAAACTCCTCGAGTAGCTCACAAGTAGAAGTAGCAATTTCTACTGATGCTTCTATTGCTCGCCCTGTTCAGCAAAAATCCCCGCTATTATTAGGTGAAAAAGATGGTACCGATGATGGCGTTTGGTATACCACCCGTTTTGAAATGATTGATGGTGATCTAACCGTTTACCTTAATGGCGAAAAAATGGGCTCAACAAATGACGTAACTTATACGGCTAAAGGCGTCGTGGGACTTTTCACCAATAATCGTTCATTTGAATTAGATAACTTAAAAGTAGGAGATCCAAGTGTTAAACCAATTCAGTTAACCCTTGATTATAAAGAGCCGTCTTGGGATACAACAACCACGACTGATCCACTTGTAATTAATGTCTCCGCTTTTCAAAATGACGGCGAAACAGCTGATACTTTCACCGTAACCTCTAGTAACCTAGGCGTAGTTGCTGCAACAATTGATGATACGGTAATTACACTAACACCAACCGGTGAAGGTGAAGCGACTATTACCTTTGTTTCAGGATCTGATGCAAATATTATTCGCATAATCAAAGTTACCGTAGCATCAGGCTTTACCATGCCAACCACTGAATACGGTAGTTTAAATGGAAAAGTGATACCTGAAGTAAGCAGTACCGGTCAGTATGTAGATACTAACTTATCTATTACTTTCGATACGGATATAACACTAGGTAGTTTGGGTGAAGTGCGTATTTATAAATCATCAGATGATTCATTGGTCGATTTACTTAAAGTGGACAATAAAAAAGGGGCTAATATTGATGTTTTATCCGCTCTAGATAAAACACGTGCATTAAACTATACCCCCTTATCGATTGATGAAGATGGCAAAACGCTCAATATCGACCCACGTAATGATGTTTTAGCATTCGGGGAAAGTTACTATGTGGTTATCAGTAGCGATGTGGTTATTGGTGCACAATTAAATAGTATCGACTTTGATGGTATCGGCAAGAATAGCGACTGGATATTCACCACTAAATTTACCGCGCCGTCTGGTAATCAAATTTTAGTAGATGATAACGGCAATGCTGACTTTAGAACCGTTCAAGGCGCATTGACTTATGTGATGAATAATATTGCAAAAGATGATGCGGCAACTATTTCAATTAAAGATGGTATATACAATGAAATGCTATTCTTGCGTAATCAACATAACATTACACTGCAAGGTGAAAGCCGAGAAAACACCATAGTTCAGTATGACAACTATGAAACCTTCAATGGTGGTTCAAGTGGACGTCCATTATTCTTAGTTGAAAGTGCTGATATGCTAGTACTGAATAACTTTACATTGAAAAATTCACACATTCGTGACAATGCTTATTCTAACCAAGCAGAAGCGATTTACTTTAATAGTGACTACCGCTTAGTCGCTAATAATATGAACTTTATCAGTGAACAAGATACTATTTTAGTTAAAGGTTATGCCTGGTTCTATAACTCATTAGTGGCTGGTAACGTTGATTTTATTTGGGGCTACCCTGCTGCTGCATTATTTGAAGAAAGTGAAATCCGCACAGTGGGAGACTCTAAAAATGGTGTTACACAAACACCGGTAAGTGGCGGATATATTCTTCAATCACGGACACCGGTAGCAACCGACCCTGGTTTTATTTTCTTAAATGGTGAATTTACTCATGGCCCAGGTCCGATTGGTAATACGGTAGCAGATGGTTCAACCTACTTCGCCCGAAGCAGCGGTAAATCTGATGCCTTTGATAACATGGTATTAATCAATAATAAAATTGATACCCATATTGCAACGGTTGGTTGGGCTGTTCAAGGGGTTAATAGTCAACCGGCTCCAAACCCTGAAAACCCAACAGCAACCGGTGGCTGGCGCGAATATGGCAGCATGGATATGAGCGGTAACCCGCTTGATATTTCAGCCCGTGTCGGTGGATATGAATTATCATCAAGCGAAGCGGCTGATTTTCTAACCCGTGCAGCCGTATTTGCAGGTTATAACAATGGCGCAGGCTGGGATCCTCAACCCTTAGCGCTACCTACCCTGCCCGATGAACCTAACAATGCTACGAATGAACCAACAGCAACAGTTAACTTTGGGTTTGCTGGCTATAATTTTGACATCACTGGTGGTGTTGGCGGTAATGTAGTTACCGTAAATAATGGCGCTGATTTAAAGTCAGCCTTGGCTGATGCTAAAGCGGCAAATACCCCCGTTACTATTTACGTTGACGGTACAATTACAGACACTAATAGTGGGGGTTTAGGTGACCCCATCGATATTAAAGATATGGACAATGTGTCAATTGTTGGTGTTGCTGATCGTGGCGTGTTTAATGGTATCGGTATCTCAATTCGCCGAGCCAATAACATTATTATTCAAAACCTAAAAATTCATGAAGTACTCACTAAAGGAAAAGATGGTATTTCAATCGAAGGGGATGATGATGGTTCAACCACCTCAAATATCTGGATTGATCATAATGAATTATATTCGTCATTAGCGGTTGATAAAGAGTTTTATGACGGTTTATTAGATTCTAAAGCGGGTGCAGAAAATATCACTATTTCGTATAACTATTTACATGATAGCTGGAAAACATCATTGCATGGTCATACAGAAAACGACACCAGCTCTAATACTAACCGTCGTATTACCTTCCATCACAACCGTTTTGAAAATATAGAATCACGGGTACCATTATTTAGATTTGGTGAAGGTCACATTTACAATAATTATTACAACAATATCAGGTCTACTGCGATCAATTCTCGTTCGGGTGCAACTTTACATATTGAAAATAACTATTTTGAAAATACCCAAAACCCGATTGTATCCTTCTATGCAGACAGTTTGGGTTATTGGAATGTTTCAGGTAATTTTTTTGGTGACAATGTGACATGGACAACCCCAGATCCAGAAGATACAAACGCACAAGATGGTTCATCTACGACAAGTTATGTTGCACCTTATGATTATGTTTTAGACGACGTAGAAAAAGTTAAAAGCAATGTAATCGCGAATGCTGGAGTAGGTAAACTTGATCAAAGTGATTTAACCATCCCAGCAGTAACGGATACCAGTCCGAGTGAAGCCCCTGTGCAAGCTGCAATCGGTTTGCCCTTTAATGAAAATTTCTCTGCGGCAAATGCAGAGGCATTTTTTACTAATAGCTACCGAGATATATCAGGTTCCGCTGGTACTAATACACCATTATTCTACCGCGTAACTGGGTCGGTAGAACTGACCAGTGGTGAATTAACTATTACTGGCGCCCGTGTCAGTATTGGCAACACCACCCCGAGTGTTTCAACTACCACTGGTGATACAAGCACAACCGGTGTACTTGATTTAACCAATAATTATCAAGTATCGTTTAAAGTAGTTGATATCAGTGGTAATACCGACAAAAGCTTCCAAATCTACGTTGATAACAATACCTCGGGAAGCAGTAACTCTATTCATGGGGGAGCTTCGAAGTTTTATTCTGTGGCACTTAAAGATCATATTCCTGGCCAAACTTATGTGGTTGACGGGATAGTTGCTTCATCAAGTTCGTTTATAACTATTCGCTCTGAAAGTGAAGCGACCATAACCATTGATGACTTTAAAATTGAATAACACGACAATAATTCAGTAATTTTAAAACCTTAACCTATTACTGGTTAAGGTTTTTTTTTGCTTTTAATTTATTATTTCCAATAACATAAAAAATATTAAACATTCAAATACTTTTTTATATTGAAAAGTATTTGACAACTCACCTCAGACAGTGATAGTTTTATTGCCACCGGTGGCATATGTATTTATCATTAAACAATGTCTTGGCAATAAGTGCGACTTGGATTTCAAATCAAGAATGGATTCACGACAACAAATAACATTTATTATCCAAGCAAGAAAAGGCGTTAACCCATAACCTTTAATTATCTCATTGACAGCATTTACTTTAAGGTGATATTTTCAATTTAAAATTGCCACCGGTAGCAAAGAGAGATTAAAAAAATAATAGGCCTCAAATAGGCTAACATAAAATACAAAAAGGGATATTCAGATGAAACTTAACAATAAAAATTTCAAACTAAATAGTTTACTCTCATGCATGTTAATCAGTGGTGCCATGTCAAGTATTACTTACGCTGCAGATGAAACAACCAAACAAGCTAAAGCTGAGAAAGAAGTTGAAGTAATTCAAGTTGTAGCTTCAAGTTATGCCAACAGTTTAGCTATCGCGTTAAGTGCTAAGCGCCAATCTTCTGGCGTGGTTGACTCAATACTTGCCGAAGATATTGCTGATTTTCCAGATCAAAACTTAGCTGATTCACTTCAACGAATCCCTGGTGTTGCTGTTGATCGCGCCGCTGGTGAAGGACGTACAATTACCGTACGTGGTTTGAACTCTACTTTTACCCGCGTACAATTAAATGGTATGCCATCGCAATCTTTATCTGCAGGTGATGGTGGCGTTAACACAAGTCGTGGCTTCGATTTTAATATTTTCGCTTCTGAGTTATTTAATTCATTAGAAGTACATAAAACAACATCTGCAGAATTAGATGAAGGTTCATTAGGCGCAACTGTTGCGCTTAGAACGGCACGTCCGTTTGACTACAATGAAAATGTTGCCGCCTTTAACTTTCAAGAAGGTTATAACGACCAATCAGGAGATATGACTCCGCGAGCATCTGGCGTGTTAAGTTTTAAAAATGATGATGATTCTCTTGGCGCATTATTCTCTTTAGCTTATGCAGAAAGAAGTATTAGTAACAAAGGCGTTAATTCAGGCCGTTGGGAAGATGATAAATTTGGTGACTGTACGGCATGTGATGGCGATACAGCACAAGAAAGAGGCGATTCTGTAGGAAGCTTATGGCATCCTCGCTTTCCGCGTATGGCTGATAAAACACACGAACAAGAAAGACTTGGTTTAACGGCTTCACTTCAATGGACGGCTACCGATTCAACATTAATTACTTTTGATGCGTTATACGCCAATGTACAGTCAGAACGTAATGAACCTTTTATGCAAGCTATTTCATTGGCCCGTACCGGAGACACCGGTATAAAACAATCGAATATCACGGCATTACAAGTAGATAGTAACGACACCATGATTGCCGCTACCATAGATGAGGTTGATGTACGTTCAGAATATTTTATTGCTAATTGGGAGTCAGAGTTCACTCAGTTTTCATTAAATGTTGAACAAGATATTACTGATAACTTTTCAGCGAGCCTTTTAGTGGGTTCATCAAAATCAGTATTAGACAACACTGAAAGTACTGTTGCTTATGAGCATTTCAGTTCTAACGATTCTCGTAAAAACATTAATTATGCTAATAATACGTCTTCAGTTTCTTACGATTACAGTAATAAACTAAATCCTGATATTTCATACGGTTTTGATACTGCTAACCCTGCTAACTGGGAAATGTCAGAATTTAGAAATCGTATTTATGACGGTGAGTCGACGTCAAATACGGCTAAAGTTGATTTTCTCTATAACTTAACTGATGACGTTACCATTTCATTTGGTATAAACAGTAAAGACTATGGTTATGAATTAGCCGGCAGTCGAGCGGATAAACTTTTTGATTCTTTAAAAGGTGACGACGGGACAGCTTGTGGTATTTCGCCAACGGTTACAGATACTAATGGCGCGGTAGTAAACCGTGGTGGCCAATCATTCTTTATGGCAAATAACGCAGAAATAAACCGCATGTTAAGTTCAGGCTGTTGGCCACAAGCAGTACGTGCAGGTGATACTCGTTCAGTCGATGAGGAAGCTTTAGGTTATTATGTGCAAACCGATTTTTACTTTGAATTGGGTAACATGGAATTACGCGGGAATGCCGGTGTCCGTAAAGTCGATACCGACGTATCATCAACAGGTATTATCAATGATTCAGAAGTGACTGTTAAGAATGACTATAGTGATACCCTACCTTCTATTAATTTAGCCCTAGATGTAACGGAAGACGTGGTATTAAGAACGAGTTGGTCTAAAGTAATGTCTCGTCCTAACTTAACCGACTTAAACCCTGGCGGTAGCGTCTCTATATTTGGCGACGCCGCTGTAAACTATGGTAACCCATTCATAGAGCCTTTCCGTGCTGATGCTTTTGATTTATCTGCCGAGTGGTATTTTGCTGAAGGTGCCTTATTATCAGTAGCTTATTTTGAAAAAGATATTGAGTCTTTTCCAACAACGCAAACAGATACAATATTATGGGCAGAGACAGGCTTACCTGATAGTTTATTAGGTGCTCAAGTGAATGATTTACGTAATGCAGAATTTGAAGTGAGCCGCAAAATTAATGGCCTAGGTGGTAATTTAGATGGCGTTGAAATTCAATATCAACAAACATTAGATTTTTTACCTGGTCCAGATTGGGTTCGTAAATTTGGTGTTTTAGCTAACATGACATTTGTTAATTCAGAAGTTCAATATAGTGAAGAGCGATCGGGTCCATTAACGGGGCAATCAGATGAATCATCTAACTTTACTTTATATTGGGAAGACGATGCATTTAGCGCGCGTATTTCAATGGCAAACCGTGGTGAATATTTTACTCGTGTTGATAGTAACCCGAAAAAATCACGCATGGTTGATGATGCAACTTACATTGATTTATCGACCAGTTATCAAGTCACTGAAAATTTAAAATTGAAATTTGAAGTACTTAATTTAACCAATGAAACTACCGTACAAACTATGGATACGGAAGTTCATCGTATTATTGACTCAGTTGAAACAGGCACAACTTATTCAGTAGGTTTCAGTTATAAAATGTAATTTACACATCACATTGAATGCTAAAATAATAACTTAAATTAAATTAAATGCCACCGGTTATGAAACCGGTGGCATTTTATTAGGTGCTTCATAGTAACTCCCCCACTAGTATGATTTTGTTGACACACCACCCACCACCAATTAGAAAAATATAAACATTGGTCAACAAACTTATAAAGTAGATCATGTTAGAATTGCACTTATGTATATAGCCCTAAAGTATTCTAAGAAAAATGTCCTTAAATCACGATTTCTTTTCATTGTTACAAGTTGCTCTTAATGTAACCATACCCATTTTTTTAATTATTAGTTTGGGAACTTGGCTAAACCATAAAAATATTATTAACGAAAATTTCATTCAGGTCTCTTCTCGAATCATTTTTAATATTGGTTTACCCCTCATGTTATTTACGAGTACTGCAACCCATAATTTTGAGCAACTAATTAATATAAAACATATTATGTTACTACTCACGGCAACATTACTGGTGTATTTTATCAGTGATCTTTCTGCTGTCAGAGTTGTTGAAAAGAAAGAGGATAAAGGTGTTTTTGTTCAAGGTGCCTTTAGAGGGAACTTGATTATTATTGGCTTAGCACTGTGTGCCAATGCCTATGGTGAAAAGGGAGTTGCTATTGCTACATTACCGATGGCAATCATCATTATTGTATATAACCTACTTTCTATTTACACCCTTAACGCTAGCTTGCATCATCAAAATTTTTCATTAAAAAAGAACGTTCACGATATAATAAAAAATCCGTTAATTATCGGTATTATTGCTGGCTTCATTGTTAATATTGTTAACTTTCCATTGCCCAATATAATCGTTAAAACAAATCTTTACCTTGCTAAAATGACCTTACCATTAGCGCTTATTTGTATTGGTGGTTCACTCAATTTCTTACAGTTAAAACAGCATATTAAACCTGCGGTAATAGCTAGCATCTGGAAGGTTTTTCTAAGCCCTGTCATTATGATTGCCTTATTAGTTTGTTTCCCTATTGACCCCATTGCTGCCGGTGTTTTCTTTTTATTAACCTCGTCCCCAACAGCTACCGCTAGTTTTATTATGGTAAAAGCAATGAAGGGAAATAGTGATCTTGCCGCTAAAATAATAATAATTTCTACTTTATTATCACTTTTCACTATTACCTTAGGGTTTGCTTTACTTGTTTCCCTAGACATTATAAATGGTTAATTTACAATCACTTGGTGAATATTTGAAGCAAGGTACAATGAGAGACTTATCCCCTATTTCAACTTTACATAAATAACAATAATCCAGCTTATTACTATGTGCATTATGATAACTTTTTTATTTTAAAAACATCATTGCCACCGGTGGCAATAGTTGGTAGTATTATTCAATTGATAATATATAATTCCAAAGCGAGCTACATAAAATGGATAAACAAAGAAGGTTTGTACTTAAAACACTCACATCTAGCTCTGTTGCACTAGTGAGTTTAACAGCATGCTCAAAGAAACCTCTTAGCAATACGTTAACTTCTAACGTCACAATAGAAGATGATTGGCAACAAGCGCAAAAAATACGAGACGCTATTGTTGTTCCAAGCTTCCCAGACAAAACATTTAGTATCAAAGAGTATGGTGCTATCGATGATGGTTTTTTCGATTGTTCAATGGCAATCAATAATGCCATCAAAGCCTGTAATAAAGCTGGTGGTGGTAAAGTACTAGTACCTGCTGGCTCATACAAAACAGGGGCTATTCATTTATTGTCCAATGTGAACCTTCACATTGAAGAACAGGCAACACTTAGCTTTTTAACTGACCCTAAACACTTTTTGCCTGCGGTATTAACACGTTGGGAAGGTTTAGAGTTAATGGGCTATTCTCCTTTAATTTATGCTCACCAGCAGGAAAACATTGCGATCACAGGTAAAGGTACATTAGATGGCAATGCTGATAACCAAACCTGGTGGCCATGGAAAGGAGCTCATAAAGAAGCACACTGGGATATGATCCTAGGTGAAGATCAAAAACCTGCACGTGACAAATTAATGGCTGACGCAGAAGCTGGCGTGCCTGTCAGTGATCGAGACTACAGCGAAGGTGCTTTTTTACGACCACCTTTTATTCAACCGTATGCATGTAACAACGTACTAATAGAAGATATAACCATTAAAAGTTCCCCTTTTTGGTTGTTAAACCCAGTACTTTGCAAACATGTTTCGGTGAAAGGTGTGTCCTTTTTAAGCCACGGCCCTAATTCTGACGGCTGTGATCCTGAGTCTTGTGATCATGTACTAATAGAGAATTGTACCTTCGATACTGGTGATGATTGCATTGCAATTAAATCAGGCCGTAATGCTGATGGTCGGCGTTTAGCAACACCATGTCAAAACCTTGTTATAGCTAATTGTAATATGCGTGAAGGACATGGCGGTGTTGTTATCGGCAGTGAGATATCTGGTGGGGTGAATAATGTTTTTGTTGAAAAATGTCAAATGAATAGCCCTGAATTAGAACGTGCTATTCGCATAAAAACGAACTCAGTACGTGGTGGGGTTATCGAACATATTCGTATTCGAGATATTACCGTAGGCGTAGTTAAAAATGCCGTTGTTATCAATTATCTTTATGAAGAAGGTGATGCCGGTGATTTTGATCCAATAGTTCGAGACGTTAAAATTCAAAACCTTCAATGCAATAAAGTTTTAGATAAAGCATTTAACTTACAAGGCTTTGAGCGTGATCCCATTCAAGGCTTTCATATTGAAAATAGTCATTTTAATGAAGTAGCTAACCCTTCTGTGGTTAAACATATTGAAGGCTTTTCAGTTCGAAAAGTCAGTATCAATGGAAAAGCAGTCACTGCTGCTGACTTATTAAACAATACCTAATTGAAGCCAATGAATTAAAACCAATATCGTCGAATCATAAACTATCTGATTCAAGTCACCTCAATAGACATTTGACACCTATTATTTATTACCGAGACGCAATCTCACTTATTGTTTGAAGGAAAAAGAATGAACAACTCAAGTAATATAGGCAGTATAGAGCCTTTAGAATTACATCCCGACCGCTTATTTTCTAGTGATTCTAAAGTCGTTCAAATTGCTCGCGCCTTACATAAAGAAATAAAAAACTTACCTATCATTAGTCCTCATGGGCATACAGACCCAAGTTGGTTTAATGAAAACGAAAATTTCGGTAATGCGACAGAGCTTTTTTTAAAACCTGACCATTACGTTTTTAGAATGCTTTATAGCCAAGGTATTCATTTACCTGATTTAGGTATTCCTCAACAGGGTGAGCAAGGTGATTTAGCTGCTTCTAAAGCAGCAGATCCGACCAAAGCATGGCAAATATTTGCTGACAATTACTTTCTGTTTACCGGCACACCTTCTGGTTATTGGTTAGATTCAGTCTTCAGTGATATTTTTGGTTTTACTGAAAAGCTTTGTAGTCAAAATGCACAAAGCTATTACCAAGAAATAACCGCTAAATTAGCAACGCCGGAATATAAACCACATGCGTTAATGGATCGTTTTAATATTGAATTTATTGCTACCACCGAAGGTGCTTTAGACGATTTACAACATCACCGTGCGATAAAAGATACCCCCATGGCAAAACGCATTGTGACAAGTTTTCGTCCTGATGATGTGGTTGATGCAAGCCGTGAAGACTTTATTGAGAACCTAGCTAAATTAGCTGATTTAACCGGCGATAACACCAACACTTGGCAAGGTTACCTTAACGCAATTAGAGCACGTCGCGCTTTCTTCAAAAAGGAAGGTCGTGCTACAGCAACCGATCATGGTCACCCTACCGCCTTAACTGCAGATTTACCACTTGCTGAATGTGAAACGTTATTAGCTAAATGTTTATCCGGTAAGTCAACCGAAGCAGAGCAAGAGTTATTTAGAGCTCAAATGTTAACTGAACTAGCTGGCATGAGTATTGAAGATGGTTTAGTGATGCAAATTCACCCTGGCGCGCACCGGAATCACAACAAACCTATTTTTGATGTTTATGGTAGAGATAAGGGCTGTGATATTCCAAGCCAAACCGAATATGTTAATGCGTTAAAACCCTTATTAAGTAAATACGGAAATAACCCAAAATTAAGCATTATTTTGTTCACTTTAGATGAAACAACTTATAGTCGTGAACTAGCGCCTCTTGCGGGGCTCTACCCTAGCTTAAAATTAGGGCCGGCTTGGTGGTTCCATGACAGCCCTGCCGGTATGTTGCGCTTTAGACAGCAAGCAACTGAAACAGCTGGTTTTTATAACACTGTAGGTTTTAATGATGATACCCGTGCTTTCTTATCGATACCTGCTCGTCATGACGTAGCTCGCCGAATAGATTGTCGTTACTTAGCCGAATTAGTCGCTAACCATCAAATTACAGAAGCAGAAGCGCATAAATTAGCTTATCAATTAACCTATGGTTTAGTAAAAAAAGCCTATAACTTAAATTAATATAACGCGGGCACACTAGGTTCAGTTGTAAACACAATTTTTAGCGTGCCCACAATTATAAGTTTTCACCAAACGGATTTATGCTGGATATATAAAATGAAATTAAACATAAAAATAGCGACCATCACCGCAGTAACCTGTATTTCAACCTTATTAAATGCGTGTAATAGTGAAACACCTAATACAACAGTTATCGCTATTGATAAAGATCGCGATGAATCATTAACCTTTATCGCGAATGTTTCCGTTACTAATCCTTCAAATTTTGTTCGTGCACAGCAACCTATCTATATTAGTTATTATGACTTAGGATTATCATCTGCAGATAAAAGCCTTTCAAATCTTCGAGTGACTTATCAACATAAAACTATCCCGAGTCAAGTAATAGATATCGATAATAATGGTGAAAACGATGGTCTATTCTTGCTGCGAAGTTTAACTGCAGGCCAAGTATTAGACTTAACGGTTAGCAAAACAGCACATACCAAGAATCAACAAGGCATAAAGTTAACGCAAGCAGAAATATCGCACAAAGTAGACGGAAAATGGCAAGCTCACACTAAGCCCCCAGCGCATGCAAAAGAAAATCAATTTCAAGAGTATGTAGGTGGACATTTTGAAAATGTTAACGAATTAAGCCCCCCCCCACACTATACCGATCACTCCAATTGGATTCGCTATGAAGGCCCAGGAATAGAATCAGATAAAGTGGGTTATCGTATTTATCTTGATTGGCGCAACGGCTTTGACATTTTTGGTAAAATAACAAGTGAGCCCGCACTACAAAAGATCGGCCAAGATGGCTACGATTCATATCATCACCTACAAGATTGGGGGATGGATATTCTCAAAGTTGGCAGCTCACTTGGTGCTGGTGGCTTTGGCTTATGGCATAGCGATAAATTAGAGCTTGTTGCTGACGTAGCCAAGTGGCGCGCTAGAATCACCAGTAATGGCGATTTATACTCTAGTGTTCAAATGAATTATCAAGGTTGGAAAAACAGCCTAAATCAACAAGACCTTACTGCCAATATTTCTATGTATGGTGGTAGCCGTCTAGCCAAAGTAAACTTAGCTTTAACAAAAGATGTAAAGACTATGGCTGCTGGCGTAGTGAAACATCAAAATACTGAATTTCTTCAAGGCAACACTAACATAACCAATAAAGCCTACACCTATATTGCTAGCTGGGGAAAACAAAGCCTTGATGGCTCTCTGTTAGGCATGGCGGTATTTTTTCAAAAAGGTGATTTAGCTAAAATCACTCAAGACGATAAAAACTATCTAGCGTTATTAAAGCCAGCAGGCCAAGCGAATAAACAGCAAGTTAACTATTATTTCTCAGCAACATGGCAGCCCGAAAGTGGTATTGCAACCAAAGCAGACTTTATTGCTTATTTAGAACAAGAAGCAGAAAAACT
The DNA here is from genome assembly GCA_051251725.1 of Thalassotalea sp. Taxonomy (GTDB): domain Bacteria; phylum Pseudomonadota; class Gammaproteobacteria; order Enterobacterales; family Alteromonadaceae; genus JALZUE01. The sequence continues at coordinate 24,904 of JBPOFN010000038.1, forward strand.
CACTATCCAACCGCGTATTCAAATTAAAAGTGCGTTAACCGTAAAAGAAGCAACCAAGCGATTAACCGCAGATAGCGCCTTACACTGGAGTCAATTATTAGCTGACTCAGAGCTAGCGCGTAAAACATTCAGCTATAACTACAATGGTTGGGATGTTCACCGTAAGCGCCTTCCTAAATTTGAATATGACATTATCGGTATGGTGCCGATGTCATATGAAAAGTTGTTTGAAGTGACGGGTGACAAGAAATACCAAGGTATTGTTGAAAAAAATACCGGTTCTTTCATTAATGAACAAGGTGAAATAGGCAGGTACACCTTTAACAATTTCAATATCGACAGCATTGCGCCGGGTCGAAATCTACTGACTTTATTCAAACAAACCGGTGAAGATAAATACCGTATTGCCGCTGTCAGATTACGTAAACAACTAGCCGAACAACCTAAAACATCAGAAGGTGCTTTTTGGCATAAGAAAAAATACACCGGCCAAGTGTGGTTAGACGGCGTTTATATGGGCATGCCATTTTTAGCCGAATACGCCATGATGTTTGAACAAGGAACTGCACGCCAGCACAGTTTAGACGAAGTAGTGAATGAATTTGCCTTAACCCGAAAATATTTACGTGACCAGAAAACTGGTTTGTACTACCACGCTTGGGATGAATTAAAACAACAAGATTGGGCAGATAAAACTACCGGTTTATCACCGGAATTTTGGACTCGTGGTATGGGATGGTTGACTATGGCTATTGTTGATGTACTTGACACTTTACCAGAAGAAAACACCACACAACGCCAACAGTTAATTACAATATCACAAGAAATAGCCGCTGATATTATTAACTATCAAGATAGCGAAACAGGCACTTGGTGGCAAGTAATGGATAAACCTAACGCCATTGGTAACTACCGTGAATCAAGTGCCACTGCAATGTTTACCTACTTTTTAGCTAAGGCAATAAACAAAGGTTACATCTCGTCTGAGGTGTATAAACCAAAAGCATTAAAAGCGTACCAAGGAATGCTCGATAACTTTGTACTGGTTCATGCCAATGGTGAAATAAGTATGACTCAACAATGTTACGTTGCTGGCTTAGGTTTCGGTAGAGACGGTAGTTATCATTATTATATGCAAGAGCCTATTTATAATAATGACCCTAAAGGTAATGTGCCATTTATATTAGCTGGCATAGAAACACATCAATTACTTAAAAAACAATAGGAAATACGTCTGATGAAATTACCATTTAAGCTACTACTACTGGCTCTTTCAATAGCACCTTTAACGTCTATTGCTAAAAACCCACTGGACTTTGGTAGTGATATAAAAACCGCCGATCCGTCAGGCCATGTTTGGTCTGATGGTAAAATGTACCTATATACTTCTCATGACGAAGAATGCCAAGCGGACTTTCACATGAAAGATTGGCACACATTTTCATCTAGCGATTTAGTTAATTGGACCGCTCATGGGCCTAGTTTGTCTGTTGAAGATATCTCTTGGGCAGACAATTACGCTTGGGCTCCCGATGCAGCATACAAAAATGGTAAATATTATTTAGTCTTCCCTGCGGGAAGTGGCTTTAAAGACCGTAAAAACCCTAAGAAAAGTACTAAATGGATGGGGATTGGCGTTGCCGTAAGTGACTCACCTACAGGGCCTTTTAAAGATGCTATTGGCGCACCTTTATGGACTGAACCTTATGCTAATGATCCCAGTATTTTTATCGATACTGATGGTAAACCCTATTTATATTTTCATGGCACCAATAGTGACTATTATGTGGCTGAACTAAATGATGATTTACTTAGCGTTAAAGGCGAGTTAAAAAAAATGGATATGGGGGGCTATGAACCCAAAATGGAAGGCCCTTGGATATTTAAGCGCAATGACACATACTATTTCACTATGCCAGAAAACAACCGAGTGTTAACTTATTACACGGCTAAAAGCCCAACAGGCCCTTGGAAATATCAAGGTCCTTTCATGGAGGAAGAAGCGCAAAGTAATAATCATCACTCGATTGTTGAATATAAAGGGCAATGGATTCTTTTTTACCATCGTTGGTTAAATACGCCTGGTGATAACTGTAAAAAAAGACAACGTCATTCTGCCGCTCAATATTTGTATTTTAATCCTGATGGTACAATTCAAGAAGTAAAACGCACTACTAGCGGTGTCGGTGATTTTTTGAATAAGTCTGTTAATTAATTTACTAGGTTAATAATAATTTGTTATTAACCAATTAGTGCACTAATACAAGATCTAAGAAATTTACGCTGGCGTTAATCGTCGGCGCTATCCACGGGTTTAATAACCAAAAAGAATGAGGTGCATTTGGCAGGTTAACAACTTGTGAACTAATGTTTAATTCATTAAGTCGGTTAATCGCAGCATCTCTTCCGGCATGAAAACGTGCCCTTTCGCCATTTAAGAATAACGTTGCTGGGGAGTATTCATTAATATAATAAACAGGTGAAGCTTGTCGCCATAACAAGGGGACATCTTCATAACGCCCGCCGAACCATGCGCCCGCAGCACTAGGATTTTTTTTAGGATCATTTTCAAAAGGTAGCGCTTCGGGCGAAGTAAAGTCACTGAGTCCGTCAATATTAAGCAGTGCCCGCACCGTAAAAGATTTATCGGTTTTAGGCATTGATGTTAATTGCCCGCCACTATAGGCTAATAAAGCCGCAAGCTGCCCGCCTGCAGAAGTCCCCGCTAATACTATGTTATTTTCATCAAAATTATAGCGTTTCGCGTGTGTTGTTAACCATGACAAAGCATCGACTAAATCAAACACGCCTGCAGGATACTTAGCTTCGCCTGATAAGCGATAACTAGGAACAGCCACTACATAGCCATGTTTAGCTAATCCCATAGCCAAAGGCCTCATTAAGCTTGGTTGGCCACTTTGCCAACCGCCCCCATGAATGAGCATAATTAAGGTATGTTTGTTCACCACAGATTTTGCTGAATACAGATCAAGCGATAACGTTCGATGATTCAATCTTTTGTAAACAACATTACTTTCAAGTGTGACTGTAGACGGTAATGTTAAGTTAGGTAAGGTGATCTGAGGATATTTAGGTTTTAATTTATGATACGTAGAATCAATGCTATAAATATTTTTTTTTAATTCTGTACTATGGGTTTTAGCATGAACATGTAAAACAAAATTATTAATAATAAACAGAATAAAAAGTGCAATGTATAAAATATTTAACATCAATTAATGCCCATTTTTTGCCTTAAAAGTCCCCTCGTAACCTGAAGCCTATGTAAAATAAACAAAACATAAGCAACGGTTATTTCAGGGTAAATACATTTATAGGTTTTTAACGCTATTTTTAGCGGTGGATTCTCTGATAATAAGCTTAGGCTTGACTTCACCGCCCAAGGTTAAAGGTTGGCTATTTTCACTCTGTACTTTATTAATAAGTTTTTGGCTAGCCAAAGCCGCCATATTATCAATCGGTCTTTTAATTGTCGTTAACGACGGAATAATTATTGAGGCATAAATATTATCATCGAAACCGGCAACCGATAACTCTTGTGGAATTTTAATACCTAAATCACTCGCCACCCGAATAACCCCGGCAGCCATTTCATCGTTATTTGCTAAAATAGCGGAAGGCCTATCTGCTTGAGTTAATAACTTCATCGCACATGCTATACCACTTTCGTAACTGTTTTCACCTTCAAGTATATGTGAGTCCGCTATTTCAATGTTAGCAGTTCTTAATTCAGACAAAAAACCTTCCATACGTTCTATCGAAGAACGGTATCTTAGCGGACCAGAAATAAAGGCAATATTTTTATGCCCTAACTCAACAAAATGATCCGCCATTTCTTTCATCGCAGTACGCTCATCTGAAACAACAATATTATCTTTATCATCAAAATCAACAGAGGCAATTCGAACATAAGGACAATTAGAAGCTCTTAATGCTGCTGCTAGTTGTTTATTTTCAGAGATCGGCGGTAAAATAATAACGCCATCTAATTTTGAGCGTTTAATCGAGTTAATACACTCTTCAATAAAATCAGTTTCTTTAGATTTACACGGATGAACGACCAATTCATAACCTAGTTCCGCACATACACTCAACGCACCTTGCTGCACTTGAACAATCGACAATGAATCATCATGATCATATATCAAACCAAGTAAATAAGAACGGCTAGACGCTAAACCTCTTGCTTGTTTATCCGGGCTGAAGTTAACCTCTTTGATAATTTTTTCAACTTTCTTTAAGGTATTTTCTCCAACCAAAGGGGAACGATTGATTACACGTGAAACGGTGCGCTTTGATACACCCGCTAGTTTAGCAACATCATTAATCGTTATTTTTTTATCTTGCATTGATAGGCATCTTATTATTTGTCAAAATTAAACTTGTTAATTGATAAGTAAATTCTACTTGAGTCAATTATGTTTGAGTTAATTATTTTACACTATCAACCAATTAAACCAAAGAATCTTGGTAAGGTTTCACTAATTGCCGGTACATAGGTAACCAACATTAACACTAAAAACATTACGGTATATAAAGGTATCATTGGCTTGATAATCTTATGAATCGAGGTTTTTGCCACGGCACAACTCACAAAAAGTACGCTGCCTACCGGCGGAGAAACTAAACCAATAGATAAATTCAGCACAATCATAATACCAAACTGAATAGGTGACATGCCAAGCTGCTCTGCAACAGGCAAAAATATCGGGGTAAAAATTAACACCGCTGGAGTCATATCTATAAATGCCCCCACGACAATTAAAATTAAATTGATAAGTAAAAGTACCACTATTGGGTTATCACTTAACGTTAAAAAGAATTCACTAATAATCTGCGGTATGTGCGTATAGGACAACAACCAAGACATAGCCGATGATGCGCCAATAATTAGCATAACAATCGCGGTTGTTTCACAAGCTTTTAAGAGCAGCCCTGGTAAGTCTGCAATGCTTATTTCTTTGTAAATACCTAACGATAAGGCAAGTGCATATAGCACAGCGACCGCCCCAGCTTCAGTCGCTGTAAATACCCCACCGATAATACCGCCAATAACAATAAAGACTAAAAGTAAGCTGGGTAGAGCAGAAACTACCTTCCCTAATGCTACTTTAATTGGTAATCGTGCTGTAACAGGATAGTTATGACGAATAGCATACAATGAACAAACCATCATTAATGCTAAACCCACTAAAATACCTGGCAGATAACCAGCAACAAATAATGCAGCAATTGAAACACCACCACTAGCAATAGCATAAATAATTAAAATATTACTTGGCGGAATTAACATGCCCGTTGTTGCTGCTGCTGCTGTAACTGCTGCCCCGAATTCCGGACTATAGCCATGTTTTTTCATTTCCGGCACCATAAAACTACCAATAGCCGACGTTGCCGCAACAGCTGAGCCAGATATAGCACCAAAAAGCATACAAGACATAACATTAACTAAAGCCAAACCACCGGGTAAAGAACCAATTAACGCCATCGCACATTCAATTAATCGCTTTGCAATACCACCTTGCCCCATGATTAAGCCTGAGAGAATAAAAAATGGTATAGCTAATAATGCAAAACTATCAATTCCGCCTGCTAATTGCTGAGCAATAGTCATGGTTGCCGGTGTAAAATCTATATGCATCAACAATGAAAATAAGGTAGCTAAACCAATACAAATAGAAATAGGTACATTTAAGAAGAGTAAGACGAAAAAGCTCACCACTAAAACAATTGCTGTAAAATCCATTATGACTCTCCTTCTGCTGTATTTTCACTAGCAGGCGTTAATTTCAATAACAGGCTAATATTATCAAGACAAAACATGACAATTAATACTCCAGATAAAGGTACAGCTGAATAAATAAGCCCCATATTAAGACCTAATGCTGCTGAGGTTTGTTTGAGTTCTACTGTCATCGCAACTAGCAAAAAGCCACCATAAATCATGACACTACTCGCAAATACAACCACTAATAACTCTATTAATATACGCGCTCTTTTTTGCTTAACCGCCGGCATTTTATTAACGAATAAATCTAGACCTAAATGCGCTTTAGTTTTATACGCATAAGCTGAACCTAAAACGCCAATCCAAATTAATAAAAAACGCGATAACTCTTCAGTGTAAGAACTAGGGGATTGAATAATAAATCGTGAAAACACCTGCCAGGTTACCGTAACTACGATGGACGCCATGGCAAACATTAATAACTTTTCTAATACTGAAATGATCAACAACATACTTTTATGCATAATATTTACTCTACATTTTTTTAATTTTTATGATTTGCTCGGCGACAGGGCTATTAGCAAAGGAAGCATGAAAACTGACCATTTTGGCTTGAAATGCTTTTTTATCAGGATAATTAACAATAGCCCCGCCAGCCTGCACGGCGGCTAAAGCTTCATTTTCTGCGGTTTTCCATAACACTTTTTGATGCGCTATCGCATCTGACATGGCTGCGGTTAACCATTGTTTTTGCTCTGCGGTTAACGCATTCCACACCGGTAAACTAGCTAAAATAACGTCGGGCACAAAGGTATGCTCGTCAAGGCTATAATATTTAGCAATCTCATAATGACGAGAAATATAATAACTAGGAGGATTATTTTCAGCGCCATCAACAACACCTTGCTGTAAGGCTGCATAAAGCTCTCCCCATGCAATCGGTGTTGCGGCTCCGCCAAGCGCTTTAACTGCAGCAACGGCAGTAGGACTATTCAATACCCGTATTTTTTTACCGACTAAATCTTGTGGCGTATTTATTGGTCCAAAAGTGCTGTAAAAACTACGACTACCCGCATCAAAATACCCCAACCCTTTTAATCTAACACTTGCTGTTTTTTGCAATAATTCTTGACCAATATCACCTTCAAGCACTCGCCAAAAATGTTCACTGTCACGCATTAGATAAGGAATACTGAACACTTGCATTTCAGGTACAAATCCCTCTAACGGGCTTGCCGAAACTTTGGTCATAGATAAACTGCCTATTTGCAGTAGTTCTATCATTTCCCGTTCAGAGCCAAGTTGTGCTCCAGGGTAAATCACCATTTCCATATTTCCGTTAGAATAATGGGCTAATCGCTGTGCCATATACTCCATCGCTACATGTACTACATGACGTGTATCATGGGTATGGCCTAAAGTCAGCGTGATTTTGTTATCTTTATTAACACAGCTAACGAGTAACAGACCTAATACAAGGCTAAAGCCTTTAAACAACAACTTATTTTTCATCATGGTTACTTCTTATTATCTCAGCGCTATCTTCAGTAATATTTACTGTTATTTTTTTAGGTAACTTTTTTTTTACTTTAAAAATCAGCGCATTTTTTTCATTCAGATTGAATAATTTCATGGTGTAAATATTTCAATTATTAAGTTATGCCCCTATTCTTTGCCACCGCTGGCATTTTGTCAAATAGTATTTGCCACCGGTGGCAAAATAACATAACATTCTCTCATTAAAGCGAAAGAGGATATGATTCAATGCAACAATTAAACAGAACAAACTTTAACAAAAACAGCTACCCAACTAAAATTATGCAATTTGGTGAAGGCAACTTTCTACGTGCATTTGTTGATTGGCAAATTGATATTTTAAATGAAACAACCGATCTTAATGCTGGCATTGCGATTATCAGACCCATTGATTATGACGCACTACCATTATTGAATGTTCAAGATGGACTATACACCACTATTATTCGTGGTTTGAATGAGCAAGGCGAAGCGGTTGCTAATGCGAGAATAATCTCTTCAATTAATGAAGAAATCCCTGTCTATAAAGATTTTGCTAAGTACATGGCATTAGCTGAAAACCCGGCATTGAAAATGATATTTTCAAACACCACCGAAGCAGGTATTGAATACATTGAAACAGATAAACTAACCGATGCTCCTGCAAAAGCCTTTCCCGCTAAACTAACGCAATGGTTACATCACCGTTTTGAATTTTTTAACGGTTCAACAGACAGTGGCGTGGTTATTATTCCTTGCGAACTGATTGACTATAATGGCGAAAAATTAAAAGAAATTGTTTTACAGTATTGTGAATTATGGCAATTGTCTGATGAATTTGTTAACTGGTTAGCTGACGCGAATGATTTTTGCTCAACCTTAGTTGACCGTATAGTTACTGGCTTCCCACGTGATGAACACCAACAACTACAAGCAGAGTTTGGCTACCTTGATAACTTTATGGTTACCGCTGAACATTTCCACTTATTTGTTATTCAAGGCCCTAAACACCTAGCAGAATTATTACATTTAGAAGGTAGTGATTTAAACATAAAGATTGTTGATGATATTTCTCCTTATAAACAACGCAAAGTTGCCATTTTAAACGGTGCTCATACCGCTTTAGTGCCATTGGCATACATGTCAAATATTAACGCAGTGGGTGAAGCATTAGCGGATCCTTTATTTGAGCGTTACTTAGAGTCACTAATTTTCAATGAAATTATTCCGACATTAGATTTACCACAAGATGAACTTAAAGCGTTTGCTAATGACGTATTAAACCGCTTTAGAAATCCTTATATACATCACTTGTTAATGGCTATTTCATTAAACAGCATGACTAAGTTCAAAACGCGTTTACTGCCACAATCCTTAAAATTTGTGGAAAGCCAAAAGGCAGTTCCTACCATGATGACGATGGCGATTGCAGGACAAATTTTGTTCTTTAAAGGTGAACGTAACGAAGAGAAAATTGCGCTATCAGATAGTGAACAATGGTTAGCGTTATTCGCTAAGCTTTGGACAGGTTATAACAACAAATTAATTAACATCAACGAATTAGTCAGGGGGGTTTTGGCTGCCCATTGGCATTGGGGCCAAGACTTAAATGAAATTAACGGCTTAACAGAACAAGTAAGTGTTCACCTAGAAGCCATGTTAACGTTTGGTGTTGCCAACGTATTAACACAAACGTTAGAAGGTTAAGACTATGAAGGCAATCATAAAATTACACGCAACAGATAATGTTGCCATCGCGATGAGAAACCTAATCTCAGGTGAAGTTATTGCACTCGATGAGCTTGAATTACATATCAATGAAGATATTGTTAAAGGTCATAAAATTGCGTTAACTGATCTGAGTAAAGATGAACATGTCATTAAGTACGGAGCCCCTATTGGCTTTGCTTTACAAGATATTAAGCAAGGCGATTGGGTCCATACTCATTGTATCAAAACAAACCTAAGCGATGAGTTACAGTATAAATACCAACCTGATTTTATTGAGCAACAAGCAGCAATTCCATCACCCGAAGTGAGTATTTATCGCCGATCTAATGGTGAGGTAGCTATTCGAAATGAAATTTGGCTAATCCCTACCGTTGGTTGTGTTAATGGCATGATTGCCCAAATGAAGAAAGAATTTATCGCTAAGCACCCTGAACTTGGTGTGGATGGCATACATGTATTTCCTCATCAATTTGGTTGTTCACAACTTGGCGATGATTTAGAAACAACACGTATACTTCTACAAAACATGGTATTACACCCTAATGCCGGCGGTGCATTGGTTGTTGGCTTAGGTTGTGAAAACAATCAATTATCAGTCTTTAGAGAAGGACTAGGTGATTATGATGACTCACGCGTTAAATTTTTGATCACCCAACAAGCAGATGATGAAATTGAAGAAGGTGTGCAACTGCTTGAAGAAATTTACACCAAAGTAAAAGAAGACAAGCGAGTACCGGGCCTACTTAGTGAAGTTAAATTTGGCTTAGAATGTGGAGGTAGTGATGGACTTTCTGGCATCACTGCAAACCCATTATTAGGTTACTTTTCTGATTACCTTATTGCCCAAGGCGGTACGACAGTATTAACTGAAGTACCTGAAATGTTTGGCGCTGAAACGATCCTAATGTCGCGCTGTAAAGACAAAAATACGTTTTATGACCTTGTTGATATGGTTAATGGTTTTAAACGTTATTACAGTGACCATGACCAACCAATTTATGAAAACCCTTCTCCTGGTAATAAAGATGGCGGCATCACAACCCTAGAAGACAAATCGCTTGGTTGTACCCAAAAAGCAGGCAGTAGCCAAGTACAAGCAGTACTTAAATATGGCCAACGTTTAAAACTGCCAGGGTTAAATTTACTAGATGCCCCGGGTAATGATCCTATTGCAACAAGCGCCCTCGCCTCTGCCGGTTGTCATATGGTGTTATTCACCACAGGTCGTGGAACACCTTACGGTGGTTTTGTTCCAACATTAAAAATTTCAACTAACTCCGAACTAGCAAACAAGAAGAAACGTTGGATAGATTTTGATGCCGGTATATTGATAGGTGATACCAGCATGTATGAAGCCCACGAACAGTTTATTCAATTACTAGTTGCTGTAGTGAATGGCCAAGAAACCTGCAATGAAAAAAATGATATTCGCGAAGTCGCTATTTGGAAAAAAGGGGTTACTTTGTAAAGCACAACTTTATAGCAATGAAAGATCAATGCATTCTTAATGTGTGCATTGATAAAGCTTTAGCCCCTTAACTAACATTAGTGAATAGCGATAAAAACATCATGACAAAACATCTGCTTAAATGGATATTTGTATTAACCCTGTGCACTAATTTCGCTCAGGCGAACACGCCGCCAATCGGTAAAGAAACAACTAACACTTATATTGTTGACCAGCAAGGTCATGGTGATTTTACGACTATTCAAGCAGCTATTAATGCCACAGTTAACGACAAGGACGTCATCCTATTTATCAAACCAGGTAAATATAAAGAAAAGCTATTCATTACTCGAAATAATATTAGTTTAATTGGCTCGGCGGCTAAAAACACAATAATAGAATATGCTGAGTTAAGAAATAATTGGCGTGAGAATCACAGTAGCGATTGGGGCGCTGCCGTTATTAATATCAACGCAAGTGATGTCAACATCATTAACTTGTCGGTTATTAATAACTATGGGCGTTTACATAATACCGATGATCATCAATTTGCAATTCGTGGATTTGAAAACGCTAATAGAATCATATTACATCAATGTAGCATTATTGCTGACGGAGCCGACACGGTTAGTTTATGGAATAAAAACAATGGCATGTATTATCATTCCTATTGTCACTTTGAAGGACATACTGACATGGTTTGTCCTAGAGGATGGGCGCTAATTGAGCACTCTACTTTTTTTAATAAGAAAAAATCGGCAACGTTATGGCATGACGGTGAATTAAATCAAAACCAAAAATTGGTTGTTAACAATAGTTATTTCGATGGTATAAAAGGGTTTTGGCTTGGCAGACATCATTACGATGCACAATTTTATATTCTCAATTCAGCATTTTCTGAAAATATGGCTGACAAAGCTATTTTCAAAAAAACGTATGAAGATATTGAAAGGATCAAACCAAATCTTTACGGAAGTCGTTATTTTTTCTTTAACAATCAAGCGGATAATTTAGCCGATTGGGCAGCGAATAATTTCAATCCAGATAAAACACATTTAAAAAATCAAAGTATTGAATCATGGGTATTTAACAAACAATGGTACCCCAACCAAGTTATAGCAGAATTATCAACATTAGTGGAAGCTGCTGGTTTTCCTGCAGATAAACTCAATAAATTATCAAACATAAACGAATTAGAATAATGCGCAGGCATAGGTAGTGTTCGACCCTGTAACAAAATCTGTGAAACTACCGAACATTAATACCGCTCACCTAGTGCGAACGGTATACCCCAGATTTTGTTACCGGCTCATTTGGTTACGAGGTCGATGAATTAATTATTCAGCGAGCGTGACAGAAATATCATCAATGTAATATTCAACACCTGCTGCTGGCCTTTCAACATAAACAAAAGCACTAACTTCAGTGCCATCAACCGTATGGGTATAAGACCCAGTTAATTGCATCCATTCACTATTCGTCGCTGTTATCGTGTTAATACCAACATAATGATCACCACCGTCATCGGTAAGCTTAATTGTTAAAACAGCAGTATCTGAAGCTGCATTGCCTAACTTAACCCATGCCGACACTGTGTAGGTTGCATCAGGCGTTAGCGTCCCTTTGGGTGTAGTCGCCACCGCGACAATGTAAATAGAAAAAAAAAGACTAAATGTGAAAGTGTTTTATAAAATCAATTTTCTCTGACCCCATTGATTTTTGACTTGATGCAAATATTCAGGTTATAAAGTATTTATCAGGAAAAATACTTTCTCGCTTGGTTTTCTTATTTTTGTATCTTGCGGCGGTGGCCGCAGCATGTAAGAGGGAAAAAACGACTGTTTCCCTCTTACAACTCCCTCGTCGCCCAACTCAGCGGAATACTTTGATTATATTCTAGCGCTTATTTGTTATACCTGATGATGGTACATCCATGTACCGACATCAGTACTCGGCTTCGACATATAGGGATGTATTAATGACGTGAAGGCATGGATGCCTAAGAACGTCCTGCCTCGTATAACAAAACGCTGTGCTACAACATAATCAAACCGCTTCAATGGGGCTGGTGTTGAATTCAAGGCTCATTTCTTTTAGACATTAATTTCAAATATATTTAAGTAACAAACTTAATGCAGCGAAGCAAACAGCCAAAACACAAACCTAGAACGGAGCATGATCCTGCTTGGAAAAATGTCTGAATGAGAAATAAATATCAGCTATTGCTGGCAGGACGCCAGCAAAGTGAAGGTGACATGGATTATGTTCAGGGATGAACGGTAGCGTGCGATGCCATGGATGGCAAGGAGCACAGTGCGTTCTGAACGTTAGCTCGAGATATTTATTTATCATGAAGAACAACATTTTTCAGCAGCGCTGGGGAGTCCAGAGGGAAATTTAAAACTTAGCGCGTTAGTATCCCCTCACTTTTCTGGGTGTAGTCGCCACCGCGACAATAAACCATAAACAAACATAAACAAACATAAACATTACAGTTTGAAAGTATTTATCAGGTGAAATACTTTCAAGTCTGATGGTACTTTCTAAATATATTGCGGCGGTGGCCGCTCCACACAAGGGGGAAAGAACACCCATTTCCCCCTTGCATCCCTCGACAACTGCTCCTGCGTTGTTCTACCTCCTGCATCCATGCAGTCGCCTCGGTGCCCAGCTCAGCGGAAACTTTGATAATCTGCTAGCCTATCACTCGATACCTGCCGAATGCTCGTCCCTGCGCGCGGCAGCCCTCGACATCCATGTCTAGGGTCGAGTGCTACCTTTGCTAGCTGATTATCAAACCGCTTCAATGGGACTAATCATGAATTCAAGGCTCACTTATTTTTAGGGTTCAAAAACCAATAAATAATAAGAACGATCAAAGTATTCAGAGTACTGCGAAATAAACCAGCAATAACCAAACTAAAACGAAGCATGATCCTGCTTGGGAAAATGTCTGAATGGGAAATAAATATTAGCTATTGCTGGCAGGACGCCAGCAAAGTGAAGTAGCACATGGATGTGCGTTCTGAACGTTAGCTCGAATATTTATTTATCATGAAGAACAACATTTTTCTGCAGCGCTGGGGAGTCCAGAGGTGCGCAGCGTAGCGCCCCTCTGGGTGCCGTCGCCACCGCGACAATATAACGAGAAATAAATTACAATCTGAAAAGCATTTAACCTTTTAATATAACCATCCTGTTTATGAATAACCTGCTCTTATTGTTTGAAACTTGCTTTACACAACTACCACGCTCCGATAGCTTATAGAATAACAAATTGAATACTCATAACTTGGCGCTATAAATGGAAGCAATTACAAAACAAATACAGGACTTACTTACTGATGATTCATTTCCTTCCATGATTCAATTAGATGGTAATTGGGGTTCAGGTAAAACACATTATGTTGAAACGAGCCTTAAAGGTAAACTTACATCTTTGTACGAGAAAAAAAACATCATTTATTTTTCAGTCTTTGGTTTAACAAGCCTTGCAGACTTCCGTGACAAATTAATCTCCTCGTCTTACCTCAGCGATAAAGTTGATACCCATTTATTAGATAAATTGAAAGATAGTGCTTTCGGTATTTTCTCTGCTTTAGGTTCTGAGAGTACAAGTACTCTGGGGAAATTAATAAACACATCTAGCGGTGCGATTAAACATGCAATGATCGCAAAATTAGATAATTTAATTATTCTACTTGATGATTTAGAACGATTAAGTGATGAAGCACTAAAAGAAAATATTATAGGTGAATGTCTACATCTGGCTGAAGAAAAGGATATATCATTTATTTTTATTTTAAACTCTTCAGAGCTTAAAATTAAAAATACATTACTAGAAAAAGCGTTCGCTGGAAAAATCAAATTCCGTTATACCACTAAAGAATTATTTACTATCGCCTTTAATGAAAAATATAAAAATTTAATTCCACATAAAAAATCAATTATTAGTCTAATAGACAAGTACGAACTTAATAATTTACGTGTATTACAACGCGTCAGTTTTAAACTTAATCAAATATATCTTCAAATAAAAGATATAAAAGATATAGATATGGAAACAACAATTGAACTGTTTACAAAAGATCTTATAAGAATTGCTTGTTTGCATTATTGTCATAATGAATCACCAGAACAGATATTTAACGAATTGAAAGTAAGTTCACTATCGCAAGCCGTCAAAGAGCAGTTAGCAGTTAGCAGATAAAGAAAAGAAAAATATTGATGAAAAACATAAATTATTTAATAAGTATCGAGATAATTACCCTCCATCAAAAGAAATGATTTATTTCTGTTGTAACGAAAAATCAATAACGACAAACATTGAAGGTTTAGGCCGAGTTATTCTAAAAACCAACGCTGTAGATCAATTACTTTTCAATCATTCAGCACTATATGATAAAAAATTTCAAGAGCACCTGACTGAATTAAATAACTTTATACAAAATAATGATAACGTACCAATTAAACGCTGGTTTGAGGCGTGTGAATTTTATGTCGAGTTAATTAAAAATAATTTTGTAGACGAAACGACACAAGACTTTATAAGCAAAATTACATCTGATATAAAAAATAAAAATTTTTATTCCGAAAGTGAAAATCATACACGCTCCTTTAAATTAAATGATGCCGAAATTTGTAACTTATTCAAAATCGAAAACAAAAAACTTCAACAACAAGCCAAAAAAATACGTGATGATGAATTATTTAAAAAGTTAGAAATTTCTTGGCAAGGTGTTGAGGAAGAAATTAATACACAATTTCGTAGCTCTGATTTTATTAATAAATTCACTGCGAACGAGTGGTTTACAGCTATACGTAAATGGCAATTTGAAGATGTTGGGAATTTTACCTATTTCATAAGAGAACGATATAACTCCCAAAATATTAGTGAATCTTTAAGTAATGAAATAGCTGTGCTTGAAGATTTACAAAAATTACTTGAACTAGAAATAGCTACTCTACAAGGTCAACAAAAAGGTACTTTAACTATGTTAAACAATGCAATCACAGTGGCTATTACACAATTATCACCTAAAAATCCAAACACATAGAGATAAACAAAAAAGCGAGCCTTAAGCTCGCTTTCAAATCAACTAAATATAAACCAAAACCTTAGTCCTGATACGTCTCAATCGGCGGACAAGAACAAATCAAATTCCTATCCCCATAAACATCATCAATCCTATTAACCGTTGGCCAAAACTTATTCGCTGCGGCTGC
>JBPOFN010000039.1:0-37784 GCA_051251725.1 Thalassotalea sp.
TTAAGTTAGCTAAGTAAATGGCCATAGCATGACACATGGGCAAGATCGTTCAAGTGGAAAAAGTGATCATGCTAGATTTTTAGTTAACACCATGTATTTATAATCAAGCTTGAACACAAATTAACTCACATCATCCCTATAAACATCCTGCACTAAATTTACACTTTAAAATTAGCGTCATGCATAAATCACACTGTTTAGATACAATTTAAAGTCAACAAAAGACCATAATAAACAATAGCTAAATTAAATACGAAGAACTACGTAATTCTATCTTGATATTTATATATAATGATCGTATTTTATATTTGTCGCCACCGTGCGAATTTTAGGAAATGAAAAACACATTCAAAAAATACAATAATAAAATGGAGACAATTATGTCGATAAAATACAAGTTAAACTCGGTAGCCACCGCAGTTTCTTTAGCCTTTCTCACTATACCTAGTGCTTTAGCTGCGCAAGAACAATCTAAAGATGATGCTGTTGAAGTTATCGAAGTTACTGGCTTTAAAGGAAGTTTGCTTCGGTCATTAAATAATAAAAGATTAAACGACTCAGTGAGTGATTCAATCTTTTCAGAAGATATTGGTAAATCTGCCGACCAAGATATTGGTGAAGCACTTCAACGAGTTACCGGTGTTTCTATTCAGCGCGGACAAGGTGCGGGTGAAAGTGAAGGTACAACTGTTACTGTTCGAGGCGCAGGGCCAAACTTAAATAACATTTCATTAAACGGGATTGTTTTAACCAGTAGCACAGAAAACCAAGCGGTTGATTTAAGTGCTTATTCATCAGATATATTAAATTCAATTGAAGTAATAAAAACAGCCGCTGCTGATCAAGAAGAAGGTAGTTTAGGCGCTAACATTGAGTTAAAAACATTAAGGCCTTTAAATGTTCAAGAAGATCGCCGTGTACTTGAACTGCAAGGCCGATATGACGATTACGCTTCAGAGAACGATTATAAAATTTCAGGTTCATTTTCTCAAAAGTTTTTAGATGAAACGTTAGGTTTCTACATTACTGCCTTTAAAGAAACTCAATCATCTCGTCGTGACATGTATTATACCGACCGTTTCCAAAAAATTGGCGCGACTGCGGCTAGAACACCTAGCGGTGAACTCTACCAAGAATTTGAAGAAGATGGAGTAACGCCAAAAACATTTTATGGTTATGCTAATACCCAAACTGGTTATAAATTGTTTCAAAACAGCATGGAACGCCAAGGGTTTACTACCGCATTACAGTGGGCCATTTCTGACAGTACTGAATTAAACTTAGGTTTAACTATGTCAGAACAGTTTAGAAAGACTGATGATAATACTATTGCTTCAATTGGCTCTGGCGATGCTTATTTAGATATTGATCTACAACCTTATGGCAATAAAACTTCTGGCAATGTACTAGACGCAAATGACCCTTGGTTAGTTTATAACCCTAAAAATTCATTTTTTGAGAAAAAAATTGATCGTACTGCTCGCGGCAGAACAGCGCGTTTACAATCCGGCATTGATACCGATAACCAAATTGTTAATCTAGAATTAAATCATTTTTTTACTGACTCATTTTCAATGATATTACGCGGAGGTTATTCTAAAACCAAAGCCGATGATGATTATTATAGTTACCTGAATTCAAATAATTATGCTCACGTTAGTGATGATGCCTTAAGAGCCGTACCTGTTGATCAAATACAACCAACAGGTTATGACTGTACTTCAGGCCAATGTTATATTATCACCGGTACCGGCATGGTCGATTTCGGCCCAGGACAATCTGGTGCCCCTGGTGAAGATATTGAAGATAATATCGTATTAACTGCTTATAACCCTGATGATCGTGATGCTATTCATTTACAACAGGCGGTATCACGTGATCGATTAATGGAAGATAAGCAAACATCTCTTTACGCGGATTTTGATTGGCAACTTGATTATGGCCCTATTACGTCGATAGAGTTTGGCGCTAAATACCAAACACGTGAAAAAGATGTCTTTAACCAAGAATATTGGTTTGAAGGTATACCTTCGCCAGAAGGCCAACAGCCTCTGGGGATCAGCGTTGACTCTATTCGTTTAAGTGAAGTAACTGATGGTGTGACGCCATATGGCAGTGATTTCCTAGCTGATCTTGGTTATGCCAGAACCAATACCACTGATGGTTGGTGGACTATTAACGCCCGCAAATCGTTTGATTTACTCTTTGCTAACGACGATGTTCGCTTAAAACCTAACTTAGCTAACGACCGCACTATTGAACTTGAAAATATAGCCGCTTATATTAAAACAAATTTTTCATTATTTGATGAGCGCTTAACCGGTAACTTTGGTCTTCGTTATGTCGAGTCTAATTTAGAAAATGCTCAAGGTTATTCTTCGGTTGATTTTCAAAATAATGCCGTTGTTAGCCGTAATTTAGTTGCTATCGCTTCAAATTCTAGCTTAGTGGCTTGTACGCCTGAGCAATTATATGCTAATGGCGTAGATCATGATGACATTGCTAATGGTGGTTCAAATCCAGCAGGCCAATTAGGTTCAGATGGCACTTGGGTTTCCATACCTGGCCAAGAATGTTATGACGAAAATTACGATTTATCCTCTAATTATCGTAGCCGTTATCAGGACTTATCAAAACCTGAAGATCCAGCACAATTTGGCGCATCAGCCAGTAATAAAAATAAAAATTGGTTACCAAGTTTAACCCTGAATTACGATTTAAATGATGATATGGTCGTACGTTTTGCTGCCTCTAAAACCATGGCAAGACCAAAAATTGATTCATTAAAACCAAGCTATAGTATTCGAGAATTTGTTTGGGGCGCGGGTAATTCAAGTGCTAATTTAAGTAATCCATACTTAAAACCATTAGAGTCTAAAAATATCGATTTATCTTTTGAGTGGTACTTTAACGAAGGCGGCGCCTTAACGGTTGCTTACTTCCAAAAAGATATGACTAACTTTGAAGAAAGCGCCTCGATAGCCGCCCATTGGAAAGATTTACGTTCAGTAACCGATGAAGAATTAACTACCTTGATCCCGAATGAAGATATCTTTATTCCATACGCAAATGGTCAGCCACTCGATTATGACATCGCAGGTAAAGCCGCTGGTTGTTTAGAAGATCACAGACATATTTGGCAATCTATAGCTCCTGATCTTTCAGCAACTTGTGACACCATTCAAATCACCTCATTAAGAAACGGTAAAGGTGGTAGTAATAAAGGAATTGAAATTGGCTACAACCAAAACTTTGATTTCTTACCCGGTATATTCTCTGGTTTAGGAACCGCTGTAAACTATACCTATTCAGATTCAAAAACTGATGCTGAAGAAATTGAGTTAGGCGCTAAATTAGCGTCATTACCATTAGAAAACATATCTAAACACACTTACAATATTTCCACCTTTTGGGAGCAAGATGGTAACTTAGTTCGATTAGCTTGGAATCACCGTACAGATTCTTTAGCTCGCCGTTCATTTGAAAGTGGAGCGTTATGGAATGAAGGTGGTGGACAGTTAGATTTATCGGCAAACTACCAAGTAAATGATAATTTTACTATTACCTTTAATGCCGTTAATTTAACCAATAAAGAATCACGTCAATATTATACTAATTTGACTGATCAAGACTTTACGATTGATGGTAATGCCCTTGAGGGGGAAGCAAATAAATCAAAAACTATTCGTCAATGGACCTCAGGTACTATATACCGTTTAGGTGTTAGAGCTAGCTTCTAATTAAAACCTTAATTTAAGTTTTAACTAAAACTAAAAAGAGCGCAATGCGCTCTTTTTAGTTTTTAAACTTTAGATTAAAATCAAAACATTCTTTTTTCTGCAATCTCATGCCAGGTAATATTTTCAAACTTTATATCCCTGATGTTATGAATAAACTTCAAAGTTTTAAAAGCATCAAACCAAACTAACCATTGTTTATGTAATTGCCCTGAACTATCACTACTGTGTTTTACTATAAAATTTTCAAAACCAATCGCTAATAATGCTTGTTGAATGTAAACAGGAAAAGCAGCTAGCCAATTTAAATAGTCATTAGGTAATGTTATGAGCTCAGGTATTCGGCTATTAACTTGTTTCAGTGCGACAAACACTTCAGGGTGATAATAGCGATAAGGCTGATTATCTGATTGCAAAGCAATAATTTTACTGACCGCAGGCCCTGTGCCAAAAGGTACCCTGTCCGATAACCTTGCGGTTAACGTAATGGTGCTGTCGGCAATAAACTCGACAGTACCTACTTTGGCCAATTTATTCAGTAGATAAAAATCTTCTCCGGCTGCTTTTTTAGGAAAGCCTCGTACTTGCGCATAGGCGGTGGCATCAAACAACAACAAGCTGCCAATCGTAAAAAAGGCATATGGGCTGAGCGCAAAGTTTAAGCCATCAACATAATATCTTAAGGCGGCTTCATAAACTTGCGTCGCATCATGAACTGTTTGATCAGAGCAATAATGTTTAAAATTATAATAAGCTGCGCGGGTTTTAGCTGTTAGTTTGCTTTGCTGGAGAAAATAATCAGCCGGTAAATCAGCATCAGCATCTGATGACGCAATATATTGACTTTGAATGTTTTTATTGGCAATTAACTTGAGCGCAATATCACAACCAACTTTTCTCGCCAAACCGACACCTTGCTTGTGATCAATAGCTGGGCTAAAACGATTAACCAATAAAATAGCGCTCGCAGAGTTAGCTAATGTTACTAACACCAGCTTGTCAGCAAGTTCAATATGATTTTCGCCTAAATGCAGTACTTGTTGATATAAGTGCTGCTGCTCAATACTTTCAATCTCGGTATCGGGTTGATTAACCACTAAAATTAATAATGTCGATTGATGAGCTAAAACGCCTTTTTGCAGTCGAGCTATAAAATCTATTGATTCTTTATAGGCCGGGATCACTAAACTATATTCGAAGACCAAATCATTGGGAAATTTAGCCAATAAAGTGCTTTCACACTCACTATAATTAGCCAAATATTTTTCAATGGTCTTATTCATTTATTTGCTCATGTTGTTAAAACAGCTACCGGCTTTAAATTTTATAAAAGTTAAATGCTTTATTACCGGTTATTTTACTGACCAGCACTTAACTGTTAGTGCAATGCCGCTCTAAAAGGTAGAGCTTCACAAATTTTACCTTCAGCGATTAAAATCTCTTCTAGGCGAGTATCAACTACCGCTTTGTCAAAATATTCATAAGCTAGCTCAACAAACAGGTTTTTGTGTTTTTCTTCTGACGCGGCAATTTCAGCATAAAAGTCTTTTTCAGCACCTGCTGGTAGTGCTTCTGCAACTAAAGAAAAACGTTCGTGACCGCGCGCTTCAATAACCCCACCGACTAATAATCTATCAAGAAAGAAGTCGTCTTGACCATGCCTAAAAAGCTTTCTAACTTGTTTAACATAATCATCTTTTTCATCATCACCTAATTTACTATTACGAGCGTAGATAATTTTTATCACTTCTTTAAAATGGATAAGTTCTTCAATCGCTAAGTCAGCCATTTCACGCACTAACCTTTTTCTATCAGGATAATGAGAGATCATTGATGTTGCCATACCCGAGGCTTTTTTCTCAGCAGATGCGTGATCTTGTAAAAACCGATCAAAGTCAGCAAGTACTTTTTCAGTCCAAGCAAATGGGGTGTGGTATTTTAATTCAAACATAAGGGTAGCTTTAAAGAGAGATTAATAATGCTCGGCATTTTACACAGCTATGCGAAACAGAAAAAGGGGTATCCGAAAATATTAGCTGCCAATAGAGGAATTAAAATGTAATTTTTCTATTTTACCTTTATTGGTGGATTCAATTTTACCTGGATGGCGAAAATCTTTCCAAGCGGTAACTTTAGCACCAACATTATATTGTGGAAATTGGAAATCAGCATGGCTTAATTGTAAAAAGTTTAGCAGCGCAAACGTACTATTTTGATCAGCAACATTTAAGATTAATAAATCATCTGTTCGCGCTTTAAAATAAGCTTGTATATGCTGTTGATGGCGTTTATAACAATCAGCTAGAAAGTTATCATCATTAATGTTTTTTTCAGTAAAAGGGCCAAAAACATGGCTATAACAGCGCTTTATGATCGGATTAAAGCCGCCATCATCACGTAAAAGGTTTGTCGCCATTCGATTTAATAATTGCTTAATTGAAGGTAACCAAGCAGCAAGATCGCGAGTTAGGTAAATAAACTTACTGTTTGGGTAGGTTTTATCTAAAACAGCATAATCACAAAACACCGGAGTATCTGCGATAACTTGCGCTCTTTCAAAGGTGTTATTGGTATAGGCTGTATGAGCTACCGTAAAACCAAGCTCTAACATAGCAACACAAACACTGGTGGTGGCTGTGCGCGGCAAACCAATAATAAATATTTTATTAATAGACAAAACAATCAGATCATTTATAACAATAGCTTGAGATCATAACGCTCCATCAAAAGGTAAGTAAATATAAATTTTATTTAAAAGCTAGATATAGGATAATCGCCAGTACTTATTTTTTATCGCAGTATTTTATGTCGAACCACTATCAAGTTGAAATTGAACAACAACCTATTGAACTTTATAAACTACTTAAAATTGCCAACTTAGTCTCGGGCGGCGGCGAAGCAAAAGTAGTAATAAGTGAAGGTTATGTCTTGCTTAATGGTGAAGTAGAAACTCAAAAACGTAAAAAAATATTCTCAGGTGATATGGTCGAGTTTAACGGTGATTTAGTTGAATTCATTTGTCACAATGAAGCAATAATATTAACTAAAGATGAAAAAAAGGCAGAAAAAGAACAAAATGCCGCAACACAAAAAAATCAGCTAGCGGCGAAAGAAAAGTCAAAAAAACACAATAACAAAAGCTCAGGTAAAAAGAATAAAGCGTCAGCGGATAAGAGTAAAAACCCAAATAAGTCTGAATCTACAAAAGCGCCGCAAGTAATTCCAGGCCAACGACGCTCGATAAAATTCGGATAATTATTGCCTACATGCACATAAGCACAAACATTTTAGTCTTGCTGGTAAAGTAATGGGAAAGGCGTCTGTTAAACTCAAACTTAACAGACATTTGACAAACGTTAATCATTATCAGGAAACTGCCCTCGTATCGCGGAAAATTCATCAAAATTCTCCATCAATAATTCCACTAATCGCGGCTCAAATTTAATGCCCTTTTGTACATTAATAAACGCTTTAATTTGTTCATTTGACCAGGCTTGTTTATAGCAGCGCCTCGAACCCAAAACATCAAACACATCGGCAATGGCCATTATTCTAGCTTCTATTGGGATTTCTTCTGCCACTAAGCCTTTAGGATAACCGCTGCCATCCCAATTTTCATGGTGATATCTAGCTAAACTCGCACCTAATTTTGAGACACTAGAGGTTGAATTAGCAAGCATTGTTGCACCAGCCTCAGTATGTGATTGCATCACTTTCCATTCTCTTTCGTCGAGTTTTCCTTCTTTATGAAGGATAACTTCGGGAATAGATATTTTACCTATATCGTGTAAAGGCGCGGCCAGTTTTAATGCTTGAATATATTTTTCATCCAAACCTAGTTTAATCGCCATTAATTCACAAATATCAGCAACGCGATGAACATGAGAGCTGCTTGTTTCGCTCTGGTTTTCAACCGCTTCACTGACAATATACATCAGCTCTTTTTGCGTTCGTTCAATTTCATATTGTCTGGTGATACTTTCAAGAATTAAGGCAACATTTGTGGCATATAACTCGGCTAAGTTTGCCCTAAAATGCTCGGCGTCTTCTTCAAATTCAATATAAAGTACAGACGCGGCATCATCTGCCGTTTCATAATAACCGACAAAACATTTATTATCGGAATAATGCGATTTATTCGTAAATGCGGTTTTTATTTTATTTTTAACCCGCTCATCAATTTTCGAACTATCTAAATGATCTGACTCACAGACATATTTACCGGTACAAGCCAAAATTAAATTATTACTGACATCGTCAAAATCAATTTGAGAACGCGCAATATATAACGCTGAACTTTCGACTTCCATTAAGATTAATAGATGGTTTAAGGCTGCAGAACCAAAGGCTTTGATTTTATTTATCTTCAATAAATCATGTGTGGAACGGATCAGTTGTTTAAAGGCATTTAAACTTTTTTGAATAGTCATAATGTCACGATAGGCTCGGATACCGGCATAAACAGTCGTGATCATTTTAGATGACGTGAAATCGGTTTTTTCTTTATAGTCGTTAATATCAAAATCTTTTATAACACGCGCTTCAGGGGCATTACCCGCCTGCCCTGTTCTTAACACCAAACGTATCGCTTGGTTTTTCATTTGATTTCTAATCCAGTCAACTAACTCAAGGCCGGCATGATCCGTTTCCATGACAACATCAACAAATGCCATGCAAAAATCGTCATCTTGGCTGAGTATCTCTTTCGCTTCTTTCGATGAAAATGCGCTAATAATTTCTAATTTTCTATGTTCAATTTCTGCATCCGCTAACACCAATCGGGTAACTTGATGAACTGCCTCATCGTCATCAATAACAAGAATTCGCCAAAATTTATTTGAAATAGGGGAAGATTCTTGTTCATTGTGTTCGGGTTCATCCTGAAAGAGAAAATCGCTCATAGCACATCTTTATTTTTTAATACCTAAGATTGAGTTTAACGCACGTAAAAATAATTGCCCAATATTTATTTAATTTATTGAAAGTTAGCGATTAAATGGTAACTTGTGGAAAGATTTTCCTGCCATAACTATTTTTCTATTGCGCTAATATCTCTGCTTAAGCAGGATTTAAATAGTTGGCAATGTCCTATTTTATCCAGTTTTTAATCGAATATTGATTTTGACAGCGAACACTGTGTCTTATGCCATATACAAAACCTTGTTATAACTACTGACTTGTTCTGGCTTAAAAACAAGATTTTGATTGACTATTAGCGCCAAAATGATAAGAATAGCGCTAATTTATTAAAGAATTAATTTTATGACATTATCTTCCTTGCTACAGCTGTTTCAAATTCTCGTCATGGTCATTGATTAACCACGGGAAGCTTGCTGTAAATTGATAATGTAAATAAACAAAGTAAGCCTCCTCTCTAATATTAGATTGGAGGCTTTTTTATTTCGCTAAACTGGGGTGATTAAATAATGACAACTGAATTATTTACCGGCGCACAAATGGTGGTTAAGTCACTAGCGGCGCTAAAGGTTAAATATATTTTCGGATATCCAGGTGGCTCTGTATTAGATATATATGACGCAATTTTTCAACAAGATGAAGTTGAACATATTCTTGTTAGACATGAGCAAGCTGCTACTCATATGGCAGACGGATATACACGAGCAACCGGCGAAGTTGGGGTTGTTTTAGCAACATCAGGCCCTGGCGCAACAAACTGTGTTACTGGTATTGCTACCGCTTATATGGATTCAATTCCTATGGTGGTATTAGCAGGACAAGTTCCAACCAATTTAATTGGTGACGATGCCTTCCAAGAAACTGATATTGTTGGTTGTTCACGTCCAATTGTTAAGCACAGCTTTAGCTGTCGTGACTTATCTGAATTGCCTGATACTTTTGCTAAAGCTTTTCATATTGCTAATACTGGTCGCCCTGGCCCTGTCGTAATAGAGTTACCGAAAGATCTTCAGCAACGTAAAGCTGAATTTCATATTAACCTTGATGTTGATATGCGCTCTTACAAACCTACGGGTAAAGGTCATCCTAAACAGATTAAAAAAGCAGTTGAAACCATTGCTAAAGCTAAAAAGTTAGTTATTTATTCTGGTGGCGGTATTGTTATAGCTGATGCTGACAAACAATTAAAAACCTTAGTAGAAAAATTAAATGCCCCGATCACCAATACCCTAATGGGCCTAGGTGGTATCTCAGGCTTGCATAAAAACTTCCTTGGCATGTTAGGTATGCATGGTAGTTTAGAAGCGAATAAAGCGATGGCCAATGCTGACGTTATTTTAGCGTTAGGGGCACGGTTTGATGACCGCGTCACTAACAATGTTAAAAAATTCTGCCCAAATGCCACTATTATTCATGTTGATGTTGATCCAACGTCAATTTCTAAAACTATTGCCGCGCATGTACCAGTGGTTGGTTTAGTTGAATTAGTTATTGATCAACTACTAGAAGAACTAGACGCACAAAAAGTCACTTTAGACCAAGAAGCATTGACTGAGTGGTGGCAACAAATTGATGCTTGGCGTGCAGTTAAGAGCATTAGCTATTCTGAAACCGATGGTAATGGCATGATCAAGCCACAACGTGTGGTTGAAGCTATGTATAAAGCGACTAACGGTACTGCTTATGTCGCTTCAGATGTTGGTCAACATCAAATGTTTGCCGCGCAATATTATCCGTTTGAAAAGCCGCGTCGCTGGATTAACTCTGGTGGTTTAGGCACTATGGGCTTCGGCTTACCGGCTGCAATGGGCGCTAAATTAGCATTCCCTGATGAGCATGTAATTTGTATTACCGGTGACGGTTCTATTCAAATGAATATTCAAGAGCTATCAACGTGTTTGCAATATAACTTACCGGTTAAAATTGTTTCGTTAAATAACCGTTCATTAGGCATGGTGCGTCAGTGGCAAGATATGATTTATGGCGGTCGTCATTCTTCTTCTTATATGGACTCATTACCTGATTTCGTTAAATTAGCCGAATCATATGGTCATGTAGGAATGCAAATTAATAACTTAGATGAGCTAGACGAAAAAATGGCTGAAGCTTTTGCAATGACAGACAAGTTAGTCTTTATTGATGTCTTAGTTGATGAAACTGAACATGTTTATCCAATGCAAATTCGTCTTGGTGCCATTGATGATATGTGGATCAAAAAAGGAGAAAAAGCATAATGCGTCGTATCCTAGCTATTTTATTAGAAAATGAACCCGGTTCTTTATCTCGCATTGTCGGTTTGTTTTCACAACGTGCTTTTAATATTGAAACCTTAACGGTTGCGCCAACCGACGATCCTAGTTTGTCACGTATTACTATTGCGACAGTCGGTGATGAAAGAGTGATTGAGCAAATCGTCAAACAAGTAAATAAGCTTGTTGACGTGATTAAAGTATCAGACTTAACTGAACGCTCTCATGTTGAAAGAGAATTGCTCCTGATCAAAGTAGCGGCAATCAATGATAAAGTACGCACGGAAGTAAAACGTGTTACTGATATCTTTCGCGGGGCAATTGTTGATGTTGGCAAACAAGTCTACACTATTCAATTAACCGGTGATGCCGCGAAACTTGACGCTTTTATTTCAACATTAAAAAATGAAACTGAAATTATTGAGTCGGTACGCTCTGGTACCGTTGGTATTGCTCGCGGTGAAAGATCGCTAAAAGTTTAATAACACCAATGACTGTTTATTAAAAACCAAGCTTCGGCTTGGTTTTTTTATATACGCTACTTATTAACTGGTACTTACTAATACCAATCCATCTAAAGAAGTGACCACTTAGACGGAATGGGATAAAAACACAGCTAGCAGTGCAACTGCCAAGCTTTATATCGGTCTATTGCCAAACTCTAAAAGTTGATATTATGCTGGCATACGTGCAAAAAGTTTAATCACAATTAAGGATAATAATGGCTTACCCCAAGTTTATTTCATCATTTATATTATTAGTTGTGTACTATTGCGCTAGTGCCTCAGCACACAATATGAAACAAACAGCGCCTTTATTAGCCGTCGATTTTGAACAGTCACCCCTTGGTTTATATAACAACCAACAGATAAAAAGTGAATGGAATAACATTAGCTGGGCTAGTGTCTACCAACGCGCTGAAATAATTACTGATAAACGCCAAGGCCAGATGCTCAGAATGTTTTACCCTAAAGGCGGCTTAGGGCCAAAAGAAACCGGAGGACAATTTGCAGTTAAACTCCCCGAAGCATCAGAATATACCCTAAGTTATAAAATAAAATTTGAACATGGTTTTGATTTTGCCAAAGGTGGCAAATTGCCCGGATTAACCAGTGGCGGCGCTAAATTCACCGGCGGTAATCATCCTGATAATGGTGAAGGTTGGAGCGCACGTTATATGTGGCTCAAACAAGGGACTGCGGTGCTTTACCTTTATTATGTTGATATGACATCTAAATGGGGCGAAGCACTTGCCCTTAATGAAATAACGTTTAAATCTGGCCAATGGTATGAATTAAAACAACGTATTAAAGTTAATCAAGCCAATCAACAAGACGCTGCTATTAAGGTCTGGGTCGATGGAAAATTGGTCATGGAAAAAACAAACTTCAGATTACGCATTGGTGAACAAGGACTGATTGATTGTTTGTATTTCTCAACATTCTTTGGTGGCAATAGCCGTGATTGGGTACCGAACAATGATTCATTTATTCAGTTTGATGATTTTGTTATTACTAGCCACTAAATGCTAGTTGGTAATTGGTAATTGGTAATCACAATTTTTAAACACTTATTATTCATCTCAGAGTTTAAAAATAACTGCTAACCCCTAGCGATTTAGCTTAAATATTTCATTTTAAAAATTATCAACTGAGCAACAATTGAAAGAACGAATAAATGAAAATTCTAAAAGAAAGTAAATGCTAAGTAATACTATTATTAAAAAAACAGATAAATCAGACAAAAAAGCATTGTTACGATTTTATAAAAGTGTCGGCTATTCAGCAGGTTATATTGGCTATGACCAGTGCTATCAAGTGGTAAATCACAACGGCGAGATTATTGCTGCCGCTTTTGCTTCTAAAGGCGAGCATTTATGCCAGCAATGGTTAATACATGGTGTTGTGGTTCACCAGAGTTATCAAAACCAAGGGCTCGCAAGCGCCTTGATAAAACACATGCAAGTTTACCATCATCCGCTGGTGTGTTTTGCTACGCCCACGCTGCATAATTTTTATCATAAATTATCATTTCAAATAAAGCCCGCTTCGCTGTTAACTGAAAATCATCAAAAACGTTTATTGGCTTACCAAAAAAAACAGCCAACACTTTGCTGTTATTATTTCGACAAAAGTGAAGAAACACCTTTATAATCTAGCTACTTTGAAAAATAAGCGTCAAAACAGCACGCTTAAAAAATTTTCAGCAATTGGCATACAACACATGAAACATTCTATTTATTTTTTAACCGCAATAATCTTTTTATCGTCGTGCGCGGGTAACTATCAAACCGCCACTAACTTAGACAAAAAAAACTTTCAAGAGTACTTTGCTGCCAGTAAAGTAAAAATTTATGCCAGTGATAATGATTTACCTAAAAAACATCAATTAATCGGCATTGTCGAAGGTCAAAATTGTCAAAGTAAAGCTCATCACGCTGAGCCAGATCCGATATTGGCAAGAACAGATGCAAGGCAAAAAGCTTATAATAAAGGGGCTAATGGTATCGTTTTTTTAACGTGTACAAGCATTCCCGATCCTCAGTGCCATAGTTTGCTTATTTGTTATGGCAAGGCTTATCAAGTAATAAGTGAGCAAAAATAGTGACCAGTGCCATGTTAGTTGAACCTATTGCTTATATAGAATCGCCTTACAAAGAAAAATTTGCCATTCCTCGGCAGCCGGGCTTAGTGGTCGGCGCCAAAGGAAAAGTCATTTTCACCCCTGCTTATAACCAAGTAGATTTAGTGAAAGGTTTAGAGAATTTTTCTCATATTTGGCTGTTATTTAATTTTCACGCTACTGAAAAAAAAGGTTGGAAGCCATTAGTCAGACCACCACGTTTAGGTGGTAATGAAAAAATGGGCGTATTAGCAACGCGTTCAACCTTTCGGCCAAATGCCATCGGCATGTCTGTGGTTAAACTTGATAGTGTTGTTAATAAAAATAAACAGCTGGCGCTTAATATTTCAGCGCTCGATTTATTACATGGCACGCCGATCATCGATATCAAACCCTATATTCCCTATTCAGATGCCATTACCGATGCTCAGGCGAGTTTTGCCAATGCAGCCCCTGTAGCCTTGCTGCAAGTTAAATTCTCACCATCAGCACAACAGCAAGTGGTTAGCTTTGACCATAAGTACCCTGGCTTAGCAATATTTATCACTGAAGTGTTAGGCCAAGATCCGCGCCCTGCTTATAAGAAAAACACCGTCGATGAAAAAATTTATGGTGTGTTACTGTATGACTTAAATATAAAATGGCAGTTGAGCGATTTAACCACGATAGAAGTTATTTCAATCACGCCAAGCACAAGTTAAGCTGTTAGCTTAAGCCGTATCACTACCTTTAACATTAGCTTTTTCTTTAACGCTAGCTTTAATGTTAAATTTCAAGCTAACTTTATTGCCCTTAAATTATGGTAAGTGACTAAATAACATGAATATAAAACAGTTTTTAGAACTGACCTTATTAGCGGCTATTTGGGGCGCATCTTTTCTTTTTATGCGTATCGCATCGCCTGAACTTGGTCCGGTAATGCTGATGACATTAAGAGTGGTAATTGCAACGCTGTGTTTATTGCCCGTTATTTTTTTTACTAAACAAGTGAAATACTTTCGCGGCCAGTGGCAGCATTTATTGGTGGTGGGATTTTTCAGCACCGCTTTGCCATTTACATTATTTGGCTATGCAACACTTCACTTAGCGGCGGGTCTAGCTTCGGTTTTAAATACCACGACCCCGATGTTTGGGGTGATTATTGCCTTTTTATGGTTTAAAGAAAAAATTAGCTGGTCTGGTGTTATTGGTTTAATGATTGGCTTTATTGGTATTTATCTACTCCTGTTTGAAAAAATTCACCATCAGCAAACTGAGCAAGTATTATTACCAACCCTCGCCATTCTTTTAGCAACATTTTGTTATGCTTTCGCGGCTAATTACGCTAAATGTTATTTATCCACTATCAAACCTATGGTGCAGGCAACCGGCAGTTTGATCAGTGCCAGCATTATCTTATTACCTATCAGCTGCTTTTTTATACCTGACCATGCTATTTCTAACCAAGCGATTATTTCAATATTATTGTTAGGCACTGTCTGCACCGGTATTGCTTATATTATATTTTTTCGACTGTTGGCAAAAATAGGCCCAAACAATACAATTTCTGTTACCTATTTGATCCCAATATTTGGCATTATGTGGGGCAGTATTTTACTACAAGAACAAATAACGAGTTTTATGATTACGGGTGTTATCGTCGTCTTACTCGGCGTCAGTTTAAGTACCGGTTTATTAAAAAATATCAGTAAAGTACTTAACTTCGCTAAAATAACGCCGGTTAAAAATCCAAAATAAACTAAGCTAATCTTGTTGAAAACGATAAACAGCGCCTAAGTCTAATAATTGGCTTAACTCGTCTAAGGCACTTTGACACTCAGTTAAAAGTTCAGGATCACAAAAGTCTTTAAAACTTAAGCGATCTCGATAATATTTATCAACCCAAGTGGTTAATTTATCGTATAAGTGTTCATCTAATAAACAAGCTTGATTCGTGGCCGCTAATTCATTTTCATTTAACACGACTCTAAGCCTTAAACATGCTGGCCCGCCGCCATTTTTCATGCTTTCATTAACATCAAAATAAATAACTTGTTGAATTGGATTCGCTAATTTAACCAAGTGCTCTAGATAATTTTTTACTGCTTTATTTTGATAACACTGGCTCGGGGCAATAATCACCATGCTGTTATCAGTCAGTGTAATTATTTGGGTGTTAAATAAATAACTTGCAACCGCATCCCCCACGCTGATCTCATCGCGACTAACTTCTATCAAATAGAGCTGGCCATGATATTTTTTTTGTAATTCATCGATAAAACCTTGTTGCTCAGCAAATGCATCTTGATGATAAAACAATACATTTTGATTGCCGACAGCAATAACATCGTTATGAAAAACCCCTTGATCAATAACCTTAGGATTTTGCTGAACATAAATAACCTTGTCATTGATTAAGCCATGGCTGCGCGCGACCGCTTGACTCGCCGCTAAGGTTTGCCGTGCTGGATAACGTTTGGGTCCCGGCTGAATTTTCAGCCCCTGATATTGCTTGGTATTAGCCGCACCGAAAGTGAATATTTCAATGCCGGGTTTACCATGCTCTTTGCATAAACGAGTATGGTTTGCTGCGCCCTCATCACCAAAATTTTCGTGCTGTGGTAAAGGTTGATGATGGCAGAAATGATCTGCATGATTAAATATCGCTTTAAGCAGTCTGCTGGTCGTTTCGCTTTCAATGGCGCGGTGAAATTTATTCACTAAATTTGCTGGCGTAAAATGTACCTTGTGATCAAAACTATCGCTTGAAGGGGAAACCGTTGCCGCATTAGCGGCCCACATACTAGAAGCGGAATAACACGCAGATAATAATGCCGGCGCTTGTTTGTAGGCTTTTTCCAGTATTTGGCTAACGCTGCCAGTAAATCCTAATTGTTTCAGGG
This sequence comes from Thalassotalea sp., assembly GCA_051251725.1. Classification (GTDB taxonomy): domain Bacteria; phylum Pseudomonadota; class Gammaproteobacteria; order Enterobacterales; family Alteromonadaceae; genus JALZUE01. The sequence continues at coordinate 16,408 of JBPOFN010000039.1, forward strand.
TGAAAATATCTGGCCTAGCTTGCGGCGCGATCACGCCTTGTATTAAACCTAGCTCCACCAGCGCTTTCATTTTACCTAAGCCTTGCTGTGCCGCAGCTTTTGGATTGGAAATTGAGTTAACGTTTGAAAACGATGCCAGATTACCGTCAGATAAACCGGCATAGTTATGACTGGGGCCAACTAAACCGTCAAAATTCACTTCATATGATTTCATCTCAGCAACTTTTATCTTGATAAATTAGCTAGTTGTAACTTCTGTATAGCCAATAAAACGGATAAATGACACCTAAACTTAAGTAATTGATAAAGTTAATTAAGAGTCGATTGTTACTCTTTATTTAGCCAAAAAACCAATAACAAACAAAAACGGCTGCACTTAAACCGGCAGCATCGGCGAACAAACCACAGCTGACCGCGTGGCGAGTATAGCGAATTCCGACCGAGCCAAAATAGACCGCTAACACATAAAAAGTGGTTTCTGTTGAACCTTGCATAATGGAAGCTAAACGACCGGCAAATGAATCAGCGCCAAAAGTATTCATTGTTTCTAACATCATCGCACGTGAACCAGAGCCACTTAACGGTTTCATAAAAGCGGTTGGTAAAGCGTCAACAAAACGACTATCAATACCAATAAAATTAACAAACTGCCGGATACCATCAACTAATAAATCAAGCGCGCCACTGGCGCGAAAAACACCAATTGCGCATAACATCGCCAATAAATAGGGAATGATTTTAATACAAATCTCAAAACCTGATTTAGCGCCTTCGATAAAGGCATCATAAACATCAACTTTTTTTCTAAATGCCGTCACAATAAAAATGATCAGCACTAAAAAAATCAGTAAATTTCCGCCGATAGAAGAATGTGACGCGAGTAATTCACTGCTCAATTGAGCAAAATATAAAATTAAACCCGAAACGAGTGCAAAGACCATACAAAAATATAAAACAATAATACGATTTAATAAGTTAATTTTTTGCACCCAAGCCACCGCTAATAAACCTGCAATGGTGGAGGCAAACGTCGCTAATAATATTGGGATAAAAACATCGGTCGGCGCAGCGGCACCTTGTTGTGCCCGATACATAAAAACCGCAATCGGAAATAAAGTCACTGATGAGGTGTTTAAGACTAAAAAGAGAATTTGCGCATTGCTGGCGGTGTCTTTTTTAGGGTTAAGCTCGTGTAAATCACTCATCGCTTTAAGCCCTAAAGGGGTCGCGGCATTATCTAAACCTAAAAAATTAGCCGATAAATTCATGGTCATCGAGCCCATAGCCGGATGACCTTTAGGCACTTCCGGCATTAACCGGCTAAAGAGCGGTGAAATCGCCAGCGATAACTTAGCAATAATGCCAGCGCGCTCAGCTATTTTCATCATTCCAAGCCAAAAACACATAATACCGATTAAGCCGATAGCAATTTCAACGGTGGTTTTTGACATTGAAAAGATGCTTTGAATGACCTGTTCAAAAATGCCAGCATTGCCTAAGAACAACCACTGAAATAAACAAGCGACAAACGAAATAACAAAAAAACTCACCCAAAGAATATTTAACAAGCTTTATCTCTACCTTTAATCTGGCTGCGAATACAAAAAATAATATTAAAACCAAAAACTTAATATCAGAGATAATAATATAACTATCTGCTTAGTATTAATATACTGGCACCGATTAATAAAGTTGATATCGCCAACTTATCAACCACCCTGCTAACGCTTTGACCTCATGTTGATAACTCTGTAGATAAGTCGTACACAACCTGTGCCCTACCCGTGCACAATTAGCAATCCTGTTAGTAGGCCAGTAACGATTAAAAGCTAAAAAACAACAGAATAACAAACAATTACAACAGGTTAAAAATAAACCAAAAATTAATTAGTATTTAATCAATCTTACACTACAATTAAATTTACCAATTAGTTTAATTGTTCTCGCTCTCCTGACTAATTAGCGCACGGCTCTATTGTTGAGCCACTTCCCTAGGCCCGAAACAGGAATTGTTTCGGGCCCTTTTTTGCCTCAAATTTGCTCTTCCTACATTTTACTCAAGTAAAAAACAGACTCAATAACACCTGCAGATTTATTTTTTGCTGAGATAAAAATCGCAGCGCAACTTTTAGAGCAAATAAAATATTCCTTCGGTCGGCGAAATATTCATTTTAAGCACAAACTTAATTAACGTTAAAAATTCTGATAAAAATTTGTGTCAAAAGCACATTCACTTACAATGTCATTAAGAGGTATAAAATTTGAAAAATAATGACGATAAAAAATTAGTTGCTCTAGCTCAAAGTGGCAGTATTAATGCTTTTACTGAATTAGTTAAACGTTACGAGCGCGATGTGCGCTCATTTCTTGCTGTGCGTTTACATAATAATTACGAAGCCGATGACTTAGCACAAGAGACCTTTATCGTCGCTTTTAATAAATTAAATGACTTTGAACAAAATCGCCCTTTTAGGCCCTGGCTTAAAGGTATTGCTTTTAATTTATTAAAAAACTACTGGCGTAAACATCGCACCGTGTTAATTGGCAGCAATGAAGAATTAGAAATGTTAATTGATGAAAAAATACATCAATCATTTACTGACGACAAAGATGCGGAAAGTTTAAGTGCCTTAGAAACGTGTGTTGAAAGCCTTGATGTCGAGACTAAAAGTTTACTCAATCAGCATTATGTTAATGATGTCTCAGTAGGAAATTTGACCAAAGAATATGAAGTCGGACACTCAACTATGACCATGCGCTTACATCGGATAAGAGCAAAACTTAAAGATTGTATCTCATTAAAATTAACGGTGAATAATTCATGAACAGTGCCCACGAACAATTGATTGCTCGTTACTTAGCAGGTGATGAAAGTGCTGGCCAAGAATTATTAAGCTTGTGCAAACAAGATAATGCACTACTAGAAGAGCTAGCTAAACATTCAGCAGTCAATCGGCTGATCAATTTTCAACAAAATAATGAAGGTAGCGCTATTTTTTCAGCCGAGATAGTGCACCGTTTATCAAAAGTCCCTAATAATAATATTGCAGCTCGTGTCAGCTCGCAATTAAAGCAAAAACGCAGTAATAAAATCTACATTATCATTATTGGGGTTTTATTAGCCTTTATTGCAGCCTTACTAATTAACCTACAAATTAAAGATAAGCAACTACAGGCTATTGCCGTAATTGATAAAGTTGCGGGGGCAATATCAAGCGAAAAAGCCCTCAACCCGAATACCTTAATAACACAAGGAAGTTTTGAATTATCAAGTGGCTATGCTGAAATTAAATTACATAATGGGGTCATATTAATTCTCGAAGGCCCCTTAAAAATGACTTTTAATTCAGCCAATGATATTAATATCAGCTATGGTAATTTGGTGGCTAAAGTTCCTGATGATAACAATCAATTTACCATTAATACCCCCACGGCCAGCTTTAAAGATACTGGGAATGAATATGCTATTAGTGTTGATCAATTAGGAAATTCTCAACTTCATGTTTTACAGGGGAATGTAAAAGCAAAAGCGAATAACAATTTACCTTACCTTAATATTAGCCAGCACCAAGCGCGGAATTTTGACAGCAAACAACAAATCAATGAAATTAAAAACAACCCAGATAAATTTATGCGGGTCTTACCGGGGAACTCAATCGCGGCGCCGGAATATTTACATTGGTCTTTTGATAATCCGCAAGACAATAATTTTAACTGTGATGGCCCAGGTATTGATAAAAAATGTTACACCGCCTTTGGTAAGTCGCTTAAAAAATCAGCTGATGAGCCTACTCTGTCTAACGATAAAGATGAAAATGAAAATACCAAAATGGGGCCAGAAATAATCAATGGCCAATTTGGCAATGGTATCTACTTTAACGGTCTTGATACTTGGTTAGAAACCGACTTTGCCGGAATTTCAGGGACAGCGCCAAGAACTGTCGCTTTTTGGTTAAAAGTTCCTGCTGATTTTTCACAAAACCATGGCTACGGTATTTTAAGTTGGGGCCTGTCACAAAACCAATCAGCTTGGCAAATATCGCCAAATCCCGAAACGTTAGATGGACCAATCGGCCGCATCCGCGTTGGCAGCCATCAAGCGGAAGTGATCGGGACAACCGATATCCGTGACAATCGTTGGCACCATATCGCAATCGTGATGTATGGCGGTCAAGACGTAGACCTTTCCACCCATGTCTTAATGTATTTGGATGGTAAGATTGAGCCAAGCTCGAAAAAATCAATTGCGAAAATATTTACCCAATTAGAGCACCCTCACTCAAAACCACTAATGATGGGCAGAAACCTTGCCTTTCGTGAAAATGTGCATCGTCAATATCCTTATAAGTTCTTTAAAGGCTACCTTGACGAAGTTTATATTTTTAACAGCGCACTTAATCAAGAACAGATAAATAAATTAATGAAAAACAATGAATTATGATTTTTCATTGATAATTTACTATTATTAAGTGTCAAAACATTACCACTCTACAATTATTAGTAAAACCTATAAAAAGAGTTGAGTGATGAACAAAAGAGAATTTTTACGCATTATTGGCGGTACCGTCGCGGTTACTGCCCTAGCGCCAAGTTACGGTTTTGCTAAATCTAGTTTTACCAAAACCGGTCTGTTAATCGAAGCATGTAATTTTGAAAACTTAGGTGGCTGGGTTCTCGATACACAATTCTACCAACAAATGGGTGGTAACTATTTATTAGCTCATGGTTTAGGTAAGCCAGTAGAAAATGCATCAACTCGCTTTAAAGTACCTGAGGCGGGTAAATGGCATGTTTTTGTGCGAACTCGTGACTGGTGCCCTGGTGATTGGCAAGCCCCCGGCCAATTTAATCTCCATATTAATGGTAAAAAAATGCCAGAAACTTTAGGCACTAAATCTGGTTGGGCCTGGCAAGATGCCGGCGTAGTCGAATTAGCAAAAGGTCAATCGATAATTGAAGTAGAAGACTTAACAGGCTTTGAAGGTCGTTTTGATGCCATTTATTTATCACAAGAACCCTTCCCCTCATTACCTAATTCGCCAACAGAACTGTATCACTGGAAAGATCAATTATCCGGTCGCAGCAAACTCTCCATTAAAGAACACAACTATGATGTGGTAATTGTTGGTGGTGGCATTACGGGTTGCGGCGCAGCGCTTGCGGCGGAGTCTCAAGGGTTGAAAGTAGCGTTAATTCAAGACCGGCCAGTCCTTGGCGGTAACGCTAGTGACGAAATTCGCGTTCATACTTTAGGTGTTTATGGTAAAAATGAAAAATTATTAAGAAAAATTGATACTGAACATTATCCTAATGGTCATGAAAACGCGGTATTTGATCAGCAAAAACGGACACAAACTTTTGCTGACAGTAAGGTTGATGTTTTTACCAGTAACTCAATGATAGGGTTATCGCAAACAGGCAATACTATTAATAGTGTTGACGCTAGGCATATCAATACCGGTATTATCCAACGTTATAGTGCGCCGCAATTTATCGATTGTACCGGCGATAGCTGGTTAGGTTTATGGGCCGGCGCTGAATATCGCTATGGCCGAGAAGCTTCTGGTGAATTTAATGAAACGTGGGATAAACACGGCGAATTGTGGAGCCCGTTAAAAGCTGATAACAAAGTGATGGGAACGAGTGTTTTATGGCACTCTGAGTATGGCCAAAAGCCGTTTAATTTTCCTGAAGTCCCTTGGGCAATGCCTGTTGCCACTAAAGATAAAGCCATTGAAGGCGATTGGGACTGGGAATATTCCAACGACAGCCTTGACCAAGTGGATGACGCGGAGCAAATCCGTGATCATATGTTTAGAGCTATCTATGGCAATTTTTACAACGCCAAAAAACACCCAAAATATCGCTTGCTCGAAATTAAATTTATGGCCTTTATTGGCGGCCGACGTGAATCAAAAAGGTTAATCGGGGATCACATTTATTCAATGCGAGATGCCGTTGATAAACCTGATTTTCCTGACATAGTGGTTGAAGAAAAACGCCCGCTCGATTCTCATTATCAGTTAAAAGATCATGGTCATCATGCTGACTACCGCTCGGAAGCATTATTTATGAAGGTGGGATATTATTTCATTCCTTTTAGATGTTTCTATTCTAAAAATATTGATAACTTAATGATGGCTGGACGTAACTTTAGTTGTACTCATATTGGTTTAGCTGGCCCGAGAGTTATGAATACTTGTGGTCAAATGGGTATTGCCACCGGTTACGCAGCTGCGCTTTGTAAAAAGCACAATAAGAACCCACGTGAAGTTGGTAAAAAACATATTACTGAATTACGACAACTTATCGGCTATAGCTAAAAATTAGTACTAAGTAATTTTTATTGTTGCCGAGTGCGGTTAATTATTAACAGATTAAATTATTAACCGCTTTATTCTATTTACCCGACTGGAGTTTGTATGAAACAAAGCAAACATTTTGTGCATTTTGCTTTGCTGTTTTCTTTTTTAACCTTAGCTGTCTCTGGCTTAATGGCCTATTTTTTACCTTTTTCTTTATTGATCGCTAGATTACATATACTGTTTGCGGTTTTCACTATTATTTTAATTGCTTATCATCTTTATCAGCGCTATCAATACTTTTTTAACACCTTATCAAGACGCAATATTTTAACGATGAAAACCCTAATATTAGCGGCTTTATTATGGTTTTTCTTTTGGCTAGTCAGTATTAATAACCTTCAGCCCGCAGCTTTTTTTATGAATAATAGCTTTGAGGCTATTCATCAAAAAGAAATCTTACGGACCTCGCCCCATAGCGCAACCATAATCACAAAAGATCTAATTCAAACCGTGCGAGCAACCCCGCCTCAGCCACAGCAAAAACAGTTAATGGCGCAAACCACCGCAATCACGCTTGAAATGCGTTTTCCTGAAGTAGAAAAATTAAAACCCGCCATCGCCATTTGGGCAGAATCAACAACAGGCGCTTTAATTGAAACTTTGTATTTAAGCCCTGAATTAGCATTTTCAGAGCAACCAATATGGCATGGCAAACAAGTGTCTCGTCATCATATTTTACCTGTGTGGCGTAACCGATTTACCTTAATGAGTGGTATTGAGCCCTCAGGTAAAATTGATGCGTTATCAGGGGCAACCGCTAAACATCAATTTAATTTGGAAAAGTATTTTCTTAATAATGAAGATGAATACTTACTTTTTATTGAGATAAACCTCCCTTTTGATATTAACGAGTCGTGGCAAGATCAACACTTAGGGCAACCGTCAGTGTTATATTCAGCTTATATCGATCACAGTAAATATCGTGTTAACGCCCTACTCGAATTAACGGGTCATGGCGGCTCTGATCAAGACTTAGGTAAAATTCAATATGATTTATCATCGATTTCCAGCGCACAAAATTTAGTCGACTTAGTGCTTGCCTCAAGCTTTAACATAAAACAAACACAACAAACCACAATCCCATTGAGCGAAAAATAAAAATGATTTCCCTTAAAAACACCTCAAGAAAAATATTATGGTTGTCACTTACTCTGTTAACTTTTAGTAGTAATGCTGACAATATCACCGTCAAAGAAAATACCAAGCAGGATATTAATTTCAATCAGTTGTTACAGCCAGTGCCCGAATATGCAAAATTTATTGACCCCGATTATTATATTTGGGGCGCAAGTATGGTTAAGGGCAAACAAGGTAAATATCATTTATTTTATAGCCGCTGGAAAAAAGAACATGGTCACAATGCGTGGCTAACTCGATCAGAAATTGCCCACGCGGTTGCAGATAATCCAACCGGACCATACAAGCACCATGATGTTACTTTACCGGCGCGTTCCGCTTCATATTGGGATGGTTTAACCACACATAATCCAACCATACACAAATTTGGTGAAAAATATTATTTATATTATATGGGCACCACAGGTGACGGTAAGGTCGTCAAAGGCTTTAATTGGTCGCACCGAAATAATCAACGCATAGGTGTCGCTGTCGCAAATAGCCCTTATGGTCCATGGCAACGTTCTGATACGCCTTTGATTGACGTTAGGGACAATGAACAAGCACTTGATGCACTTATGGTAAGTAACCCGTCAATCGCCTTACGTGATGACGGCACTTTTGTTCTGGTCTACAAAGCCGTCGCTAAACATAAACCTTTACCAGGTGGCGGTCCTGTTGTGCATTTAGTCGCAACATCAACCCAGCCTGATCAAGGTTTTGTTAAACACCCTGATCCTGTATTTACCGCTAAAGGGAAAGGTTTCCCTGCTGAAGACCCATTTATTTGGACACAAGATGGCACCTTATGGGCTATTGTCAAAGATATGCACGGTGTTTTTACCAAAGCAGGTCAATCATTAGCTCTATTTACTTCAACAGATGGCATTGACTGGCAAGTAGCAAATTCGCCGCTTGTTTCGACTTTAAAAATTGATTGGCAAGCAAGTGGTGTAGAAAAAGTTGCTCATTTAGAACGGCCACAGCTTTGGTTAGAAAACGGTGTGCCGCGGGTGCTGTTTTGTGCTGTCGATACCACACGAGCACATTCCTATAATGTTCATATTCCGTTAAAAACACCAAGCGCTAACTAACAGACATTGAACAACTTAACCTTAATCCTACAACAGTGTAGGTTAAGGTTAAGTGACCTTAAGTAAAGATTTAATCGCTGCTTTAAATAAAGATTAACGCTTCAAATATTTGATCCTATTATCCATCCAATAATTGAGCATAATTTGCTCATACGCTTGTCGGGGGATCGGCTTCACTTTCGTTTGCGGTTTTTGCCACGCCGCTTTCATCGCAATAATAAATTGATAGCCCTTTGCTTCTTTTAATTGTGTCGCAATATTAAGCATTAATAACGCTTCCATCGCATTGGTGGAGTTTGCCACTAATTCTTGCAGCGCTGCGACCGGGTTTTCATTATTAACTAAACTTAAAAACTGCAGTGCTCGCGCTCTATTTAATAAAGTCGTGTCGTTTTTAGCAACCTCTTTTACCTGCTCAGAAAAATCTATTGCTGTTTTATCAAAAGATAATAAGGTGATCAACGCCCAGTAGCGATGCCATGGGTTGGTGGAAGTAAGTGCCTGGCTAATTTTTGCTTTTACTTCGCTGTATTGCCCTAACGATAAATTCGCAATATCAATTAGCTCAGCTATGACTAATTTATGCTCAGCAGCTTGGCTAGCCTTATTAAGCTGCAGATTTGAAGTGACAATGTTCTGCCAATATTCTGGGTAAAATCCTAAGTCTGGTAACGATTTAAGCTTTTGGGTTAAGCGGTTCCTTAACGCCCGTAACCTTGAATTATGTTGTTTATCACCCGCGAGGTTGTTGGTTTCATAGGGATCATTGTTAATGTCGTATAACGCTTCAACCGGTTTTTTTTGGAAAAAACTTGCTTGCATAGCGTTAAGCTTACCCGCTAAGAAATAATCTTTCCATTGTTGAAATGCTGCTTGTTTATAGCGATAAGCGTTATATAAACTATCAGTATTAAATGGTTGAAAATGACGAACATATTTATATTGGTCAAGTCTAACACTTCTCACTAGATCATATTTTTCATCAAATCGGTCGGCAAATGCAAACGTTGTTTTACGCTGATTTAACGAGGCTAAGCTGACCTTTTCACCTAAAAAGGCATTGCCGTCATGATGTTCATTTTTATCTACGCCGGCAAGCGCTAATAATGTTGGCGCAAAATCAATAAAGCTGACAAAACCATCGACTCGGGTATTGGTTAAATTTTGCATATCTTTATTGAGTAAATGTTTGAAGTTTTCAGGAATTCGCACAATAAGCGGCACATGCAAACCGCGTTCATTGATGTAGCCTTTAGTGCCAGGTAAAACGCCACCATGATCGCCAAAATAAAATACAAAGGTATCTTCTAATAAACCATCCGCTTTAAGTTTATCAATAACAGTGCCGATTTGGCTGTCAACTTTGACATGATTATCTAAATAACGGGCATGGGTATATCGAAATAAATCGGTGTCGGGGTAAATAGGCGCTAAATCAACCTTATTGACTTGATGTGTGGTGGGCTGATTAACAACATCAGTACTTGGAAAATGTAAGCTGCCTTCATGGGTTGTTCCCCAAGTTTGCATATGGAAAAAAGGCTGGCCGGCTTTTCTATCGCGCCAACTGGCATTATGTTTTGATAAACTCCACGTTGGCTGTTTTTCAACAAAATTAAAATCTGTTTTAACATCGTTTGAAGTAAAATAGCCAGCATCTTGCAATAAGCTACCGATGGGCTTTAAGCCATCAGGTAAAACCGCTTGCTGATAAGTTCGATGATGTTGCGTCGCTATTTTCGCGGCATAAGCACCGGTTGCTAAGGTTGTTCTTGCGGTTGAGCAAACTGGCGCATTTGAAAAGGCATTATTAAAAATTAAACCTTGTTGGGCTAAGGCTTCAACATTCGGCATGATCGCGCCACGTTGATTGTAAAGCCTTAAATAATCACTACTATTATCTTCTGATAATAACCAAACAAAATTTGGTTTTTTAACTGTGCTTACGCCGTTGACCTCACTAACTGTTGAATCATCAGCAAAAACCCCATTAGCTAACGAACAACACATTAAAAAAATTATTTTATTTTTAAACCCCACACTCAATCCTTTTTATATTTAATTAATATCATTTGTATATCATATTAATTAAATTAACTCGCCAAAGCATTTTATTTACATAACCTTACTTTAGCTTTATAACTTGCGCCAATAGATATTATCAAAACAAAAAAAGGCGCCATATTGGCGCCTTTTTCAAGTAATTATCATGATCAATTCACATACATTACAACAGTTGGTTAAGGGTGTAATACACTTTAGACACTGAGGTTTTTTCGCCTTGGCTATTTTTAAGTCCCATAAACTCAACCACTACGATTTTGTCTTGTGTTAAGGCTAAGTCTAAATTAACAGTTTTTTTGTCTTTTGACAGCTTAACCTTAGTTACCGCTAATGGTTTTTCATTGTGCTTATCTGAGCCGTATTTGTTGGTATAACTATAGTTATACTCAGAAACATTAAATGACTCAGCGGTGACAGATGCTTCGCTTAGCGCTTCAGTAAAGCTTAATTTAAAGCCTGTTTTAGTGAGTTTCATCTCAAGTAGTTCGAATGGCATGTCACCATTCCACACCACTTTTTCTAACCCAAACGGCTTGTCACCTTTAGAGCCCCAACCGCGCGCGGTTTGTCCGATCCACAGTTGACCTTTGTTATCAAAGCTCAGGCGAATGTTGCCGCTTTGAAAGCCATTAATAAAGTTAAGAACCGCACCTTGGTATTTTCCGTTTACTTTATCTAATAACACGCGAAAAACATTAGACTGGGTTTGATCGCCGATAAAGATTTGATTTTCAAACGGGCCAAACTTTCCTTGGCTTACATCCCACTCAGGGTTACCAGGTGAGTTTGCCACTTCAACATGTGGGATCCAAACTACCGGTTTTTCACGCATTTTATCAAAAACTTCAAAGTCCCAACGCTTATCTCGTACTTTATTAAGTCCCCAGTCAGGGTGATCAATTAACGAGACCGGATGGCCATAAAACTTATCTTTTTCTAACAAATGTAATTTCGAGGTTTCAACCCAATCACCTTGGTTGTCGGTATAAAACAATTCATTATTCGGGCTAATACCTATTCCTGCTGGCGAACGTAAACCCGAAGCAAATGGAATAAACTTACCCTCTTTTGTTACTTGATATGCCCAGCCGCGATAGCCGCCGGCACTGTCCATTGCACCTAGTGCTAACGCATCAGGTGTGCCGTGGCCTAAATTTAAGGTGCCATAATAATTACCGTCTTTATCTTTAACCGGCGCAAAGTTAAATTCATGGTAATTATCATGAAAACTCCAATCATCGGCTAAGGTAATATAATCATCGGCAACACCATCATTATCGGTATCAACTAAACGCGTTAATTCGGGTTTATGACCAACAACAATACTGCCATCGTCATCGCACAATAAACCCGTTGGTTCATGTAAACCGTCAGCAAATTTACTCCATTTATCACCTGAAAGTTTCCACACTTCGCCAAAACGGGTCGCGACAAAGACTTCGTCTTTATCATTAACATCGACACCTGTGGCATGAAAACGAACATTCTCCGGTGTCTCTACCGTGACAATTTCATAACCTTTTGGAATATAGGTCGTTTTATTTTTTGCAAAAGCAGCGCTACTAATGATGCTACTGGCAATGCTGGCAACAATTAACGCACTGGTTAACAAAGATTTTTTAAATTTCATATTTGCCTACTCCGCAAGTGAGATTGTTAATTGATATTGCTGACCGGTTTTCATATCGAGTGTAAATTGATTGCCATCGACTTGGCCATCTTCACTTTTAAAAGCAAGATTTTTTGCTGTGGGTAAAGTAAAAGCCACTGACCCGTTATTGCCTTGAGTTAATTGATAAGATAACACTAATGTTTTGTTATTAATTGGCGTTGCCGACACTGAAAATTGTTGCTCACCTAATTGATATTCAAAGGTCGGATTACCTTTGCGGTTATATTTGATAAATTGACATTGACTGTGTGCTACGTTTTTATGGGCAATACTGGCAGGCGCATGAAAGCCCCAGTCACCTAAAATAACACTGCCATCACGGCCACGGCCTTCAATATTAGGGCCAATGTTTAACATTTCCCCGGTCCAAAAACCGGCCACGGCACAATCTTTGGTACTAAAGGCATAATTCACTTTTTCAGGGTAACCTACTGATATCGCGCGCGTTGGTAAATTAACAGTTTTTTTACGCATCACGACAATGTCAGATTCAGCTTTAATATTAACCGTCGCTTTATTTAAAAAAGCCTTACCACTTGTGGTTAAAGCAAATAACTTTTGGGTGATTTTTTCATCGGTAACAAACAGCTTATGATCTTTATTACTTTTTGGATTACTGCCAGCGGTAGAGTATCTTAGCTTAAAGTTACGTTTCCCTTTCTTTAATAACCAAGAGTTTTTCAACCACTCTTTTGAAGTTTGTTCCATCACTTCGCCATCAATAATAATTTCAATATTTTGCTTGTAAACCATACCAAATACATTTGAAGCTAATTGACTGTCTGTATATAAATCACCTTCAAATTCGATAATATAATCTTTCACTTCTGGTAGCGAAAAGTCCATTAAATTATTACTTAATATACCTGACTTTTTAACTTTTAAATCAGCTAAAATATTAAATGTTGACGGAGAATCAGGAGTGATATGGTAAATTTTATAGCTTAAATTTCTTAAACCTTCTTGTCTTGATAAAATATAAGCAACAATATCTGTTAACTGTTGTTCAGAATAAACATTGGCAAACGCTGGCATACCGGCATTGCCAAAGCCTTTTTTAATATTGGCTAAAATTTCTTCGCTACTATCACCATGAACCCACTGTTCATCTTTTAAATTAAAACCAGCGCCACCATCAAGGTTTTTACCATGACAGCCGGCACAAGTGCTTTCAAATAATGACTTACCGTTTTCAATATCGGCTGCCGATGACATCGTCGACAATGTCATTAATGCACTGATAAATGCAGTTTTATAATAGCTTTTATGTAACTTATTGGTAAAAATATACAAATGATTCCCCTTTAAAATCAAAATACTCTTTTCCCTTTTGCAACATGATTAAGAAATAATCGTCGCACTCAAAATAGTTAACGCTAACAGTTTCACTGTCTAAAACGATGTTCTATGTTGATTTTTATCCCTATTTAGCAAACGTTAATCACATAGGAAAGTTCAAAATGCTTTACAACCCATCAACTAGATGTCCGTAATATACCCTTTGCTGCGATTTAACACACCTATGAAAGTACCAAAAATCAAAATTATTTTTTAAACTAGCAGTAAATATAAATTTATATTTAATTATTCTCATTTACATACCGTATACACAATATAAAATTGCTAATCCATTTAATTTACCTAACCTTACTTAATCTCAACAATATTTTGCAATTTTATTGCTTTCCGTTAAATGGTAGAGCTAACAGTCATCGGTATTTAGTTGAAATCTGTAAACAAAAAAAGGCGCCAATATGGCGCCTTTTCAAATGATTATCATGATCAATTTACATACATTACAACAGCTGGTTAAGGGTGTAATACACTTTAGAGACTGAGGTTTTTTCGCCTTGGTTATTTTTAAGGCCGATAAACTCAACCACTACTATTTTGTCTTGTGTTAGGCCTAAGTCAAAATTAACGGATTTCTTATCATCTGATAGCTTAACCTTAGTTACCGCTAATGGTTTTTCATTATGCTTGTCTGAACCATAATTATCAGTGTAACTATAGTTATATTCATAAACGTTAAAGGACTCAGCATTCACTGATGATGCACTTAACTCTTCAGTAAAGCTTAATTTAAATCCGGTCTTCGTTAGCTTCATAGCAAGTAATTCGAACGGCATATCACCATTCCACACTACTTTTTCTAACCCAAACGGCTTGTCACCTTTAGAGCCCCAACCGCGGGCAGTTTGTCCGATCCACAGTTGACCTTTGTTATCAAAGCTCAGACGAATATTGCCGCTTTGAAAACCATTAATAAAGTTAAGAACCGCACCTTGGTATTTTCCGTTTACTTTATCTAATAACACGCGAAAAACATTAGACTGAGTTTGATCGCCGATAAAAATTTGATTTTCAAACGGGCCAAACTTTCCTTGAGTTACGTCCCATTCAGGATTACCTGGTGAGTTTGCCACTTCCACATGCGGGATCCAAACTACCGGTTTTTCGCGCAGTTGGTCGAACATGGCAAAATTATCTTTGTTTTCACGGATTTTTCCCCGTCCCCAATCAGGATGATCAATTAACGAGACCGGATGACCATAAAACTTATCTTTTTCTAACAAATGTAGTTTCGAGGTTTCAACCCAATCACCTTGGTTGTCGGTATAGAACAATTCATTATTCGGGCTAATGCCTATCCCTGCCGGCGAGCGTAAACCAGAAGCAAATGGGATAAATTTTCCGTCTTTGCTTACTTGATATGCCCAGCCGCGATAGCCACCGGCACTGTCCATTGCACCTAGTGCTAACGCATCCGGTGTGCCATGACCTAAATTTAAGGTGCCATAATAATTACCATCCTTATCTTTAACCGGCGCAAAATTAAATTCATGATAGTTATCATGAAAGCTCCAATCATCAGCTAAGGTAATATAATCATCGGCAACACCATCATTATCGGTATCGACTAAGCGCGTTAACTCTGGTTTATGACCAACAACGATACTGCCGTCGTCATCGCACAATAAACCCGTTGGTTCATGTAAACCGTCGGCAAATTTACTCCATTTATCACCCGAAAGTTTCCACACTTCGCCAAAACGGGTCGCGACAAAGACTTCATCTTTATCATTAACATCTAAGCCAGTTGCATGAAAGCGAACATTTTCTGGGGTCGCCACGGTAATAATTTCATAACCTTTGGGAATATAGGTAGTTTGATTTTTTGCAAAAGCAGCGCTACTAATGATGCTACTGGCAATGCTGGCAACAATGAACGCACTGGTTAACAAAGATTTTTTAAATTTCATATTCGCTTACTCCGCAAGTGAGATTGTTAATTGATATTGCTGACCGGTTTTCATATCGATAGTAAATTGATTACCATCAACTTGGCCATCTTCACTCGTAAATGAGATGTTTTTGGCTGTGGGTAAACTAAAAGCCACTTGCCCGCTCTTACCTTGAGTTAATTGATAAGACAGTACTAAGTTTCTACTATTTATTGGCGTTGCTGACACAGAAAATTGTTGCTCACCTAATTGATATTCAAAGGTCGGATTACCTTTACGGTTATATTTGATAAATTGACATTGACTGCGCTGTGCATTTTTATGGGTAATACTGGCTGGCGCATGAAAGCCCCAGTCGCCTAAAATAACACTGCCATCACGGCCACGGCCTTCAATATTAGGGCCAATGTTTAACATTTCCCCGGTCCAAAAACCGGCCACGGCACAATCTTTGGTACTAAAGGCATAATTCACTTTTTCAGGGTAACCTACTGATATAGCGCGCGTTGGTAAGTTAACGGTTTTTTTACGCATCACGACGATGTTGGAATCAGCCGTAACATTAACTGTCGCTTTATTTAAAAAGGTTTTGCCACTCGTACTTAAGGCAAATAGCTTTTGAGTAAGCGCGTCATTGGCAACATATAAGTTATAGTTACGATTCTGAGTTGCAGGATTTCCGGCTGTGGTATAACTAAATTTCACTTTTTGTTTACCGCGCACTAACAACCAAGCATTATTCATCCAAGCACGAGAGGTTAAATCAATTTTTACACCATTAATTTCAACTTCAAAACGCTCACGTTTAGTTGTGGTTAGTAATTTAGTATCCGTATTGGTAGGCGCATATAAATCACCTTCAAATTCAATAATAAAGTCTTTTACTTCGGGTAAGTTAAAGTCCATTAAATTACTGGAAACTTTACCTGATTTGCTAACTTTTAAATCAGCGATATTATCTAACGGCGAGGTTGCTTCTGGATTAATATGGTAAATTTTATAGGTTAAATTTCTGAAACCTTCTTGTCTTGATAAGATATAAGCAACAATATCTTTTAACTGCGGCTCAGAATAAACATTAGCAAACGCTGGCATACCGGCAGTACCAAAGCCTTTTTTAACATTGGCAAGAATTTCTTCGCTACTATCGCCATGAACCCACTGTTCATCTTTTAAATTAAATCCCGCACCGCCTTCAAGGCTTTTGCCATGACAGCCAGCACACGTGCTTTCAAATAATGACTTTCCGTTTTCAATATTGGCCGCTGGTGACAGTGTTGAAAATGTCATTATTGCGCTGATAAAGACAGCTTTATAATAGTTTGTCTGTAACTTATGAGTAAAAATATGCAAATCAATCCCCTTTAAGATCTTAATCTTTTTCTATTAATCGCCGTGCTTATTCACCATTAAGCAGCACAGTAGTTAAAATAGTTAACGCTAACATTCTCACATATAAAAAAAGGGATTAATAGTATAATCCCTTTTTATTAATCAAATTAAATCACAAAACAGACCAGATACAATCACAACCAAGCCAAAATGTAGATAAAGATGAGCATGTATCAACAAATTTAATCATACATGTTGAATGATTAAATTAGCTTAATTAACATTAAGCAGATTCTTCGTCTTGGCTGATGCGACTTGCCACAGCGCCAATTTGTCCTTTGTACTTAGCGTCAACCCTTTTATTATACGGCCTCGCTGCACTGTCTGACATAGTTTCAAAATTCAGCGCTGCTATTTTCATTTTTGGTCTTAAGGCTAAAGGTAATTTTCCGCTGTTATAAAACTCTAAAACAATTTGTCCTGACCAGCCGGGGTCTATACGATGAGCGGTAACATGTACCATTAAACCTAAACGCGCTAACGATGATCGCCCGTCTAACCAACCAACAATATTATCCGGCAACGTCACCGACTCATAGGTCACTGCAAGCGCTAATTCACCAGGGTGTAAAAAGAAAGCTTCACCGTCAGGGATGACAATTTCATCACTCATGACGTTGTTCATCGCTTTTTGCATTTCTTCACGTGGACCGCTTAAGTCAATGTAAGGGGCTGTGTGATCTTGGAATACACGAAATTCATTACCTAAACGTATATCAACACTCACACCAGAAATCATCGATGAGTCAGGTTTAGGAAGAATGGTGATCTGCCCTTGTTCAATACTTTTTTCTATATCTTTATCACACAATCTCATTTTTGATTCTCGGTACGAAAAGCCAATGCTTTTCTTTTAATATTTTACGATTAGTTTGTTGATGTTATTTTATGCTTAAAATTTTGTCATAATTCTGCTGCTATTTATTTACCTAGCTAGCGAAGTTATGCCTCGACAATCACATCAGCCGTTTTGGGGCTGCGGTTATCAAGCTGTAAATAAAGCTGAGCCGCGACATTGCGCGCTATTTTACGATATTGCTGCGCTATTTCACCAGTGCTATTTTCGATTAACGGTGATAAACCACAATCCATGTCAGCGCGAATATCACTATTAAGTGGTAAATGCCCTAACATTTCTGTTTGATATTGCTCAGCGACAAACTGGCCACCACCTTCACCAAATAAATGGGCTTTATGACCGCATTCTGTGCACAGGTGATAACTCATATTTTCAATTACCCCTAAAACCGGAATTTTCACCTTTTCAAACATTGAGATACCTTTAATGGCATCGGCAAGCGCTACGTTTTGTGGTGTCGTCACGATCACTGAAGCAGCAACCGGCACTTTTTCAGATAAGGTAATTTGAATATCGCCAGTACCTGGCGGCATATCAATAATTAAATAATCAAGCTCGCCCCACATAGTTTCATGTAGTAATTGATCAAAGGCTTTACTTGCCATTGGCCCACGCCAAACAGCTGCATCTTCGTCAGGTACTAAAAAGCCTATCGAGTTAAGTGCTAACCCATTTGCTTGTACTGGCATCATTAACTGACCATCACGGGACATAGGCTTGGCATCTTTCACACCTAACATAGTAGGAATAGATGGCCCATAAATATCCGCATCTAAAATGCCAACACGCGCACCTTCGGCTTGTAAAGCATAAGCTAAATTGACACTGGTGGTTGATTTACCCACGCCGCCTTTACCTGATGCAACAGCAATGACATTTCGAACACCAGTAATATGATGTTCTCTCACAGGCAAAACATGAAATGCTAATTCAAACTTAACTTCAACAGCTAAAGCTGCTGACAAACTTATCGCCACCGCATCAATTTCAGTTAAACAAGGAAAAGGCAAAGTCAGTGCAATAGTAATGACTTTACCGCCTTTAATTTCGCAAGCGGATGCAACGGCAGAGATTCCTAACGGAAAACTGCTCGAACGATAAGATGATAATGTTTCGGTGATCAGCGCAAGTTGCTCATCAGACAATTTTTTGGACGAAAATAACGATTTAAACAATTTAGTCACTTAATATTTGGTTAATTCTTGGTTGATATCGGGTAATAATGGAAAAACACCGGATTTCTTGATGAAACCTAGCGCTAAATTTTGTACCATTGCGCCACTGATTTCCACCTAAATGTTATATAAGATTCAATGTCTCAAAATTCTAGCTCTGTAAAACGCAAAATTTTAGCCACATGTGCCCTACCATACGCTAATGGTTCTATCCACTTAGGTCACTTGCTTGAACACATCCAAACCGATATCTGGGTGCGTTTTCAGCGCATGCGTGGTCACGAAATGCATTTTGTCTGTGCCGATGATGCACATGGCACTCCGATCATGCTAAAAGCGCAAGAGTTAGGAATTACCCCTGAGCAAATGATTGATGGTATTCGTGAAGAGCACATGGCTGATTTTAGCGACTTTATGATCAGCTTTGACAACTATCACTCTACTCACACTGATGAGAACCGCGAATTAGCCAGTAGCATTTATAATAAATTACACGCCGCAGGCCATATTAAAACTCGCGTGATTTCACAGCTATATGATGAAGAAAAAGGCATGTTTTTGCCAGATCGCTTTGTTAAAGGCACGTGTCCAAAATGTAAAAGTGAAGATGAAAACGGCGATAGCTGTGACAGCTGCGGCGCAACTTATTCACCAACTGAAGTGATTAATCCACGTTCAGTTGTTTCTGGCTCGACGCCAGTATTACGAGATTCAGAACATTATTTCTTTGACTTACCTGCTTTTGAAAGCATGTTGCAAGAATGGACCACAGGTGGTTCATTGCAAGACGAAATGGCGAACAAATTAAATGAATGGTTTGAGTCAGGTCTTAAGCAATGGGATATTAGCCGTGATGCGCCTTATTTTGGTTTTGAAATACCCAATGCGCCGGGTAAATACTTTTATGTGTGGTTAGACGCGCCTATTGGTTATATGGGCAGCTTTAAAAACCTCTGTGATAAAAAAGGCATTGATTTTGATGCGTTTTGGAATAAAGACTCTGATGCAGAGCTGTATCACTTTATCGGTAAAGACATTATTTATTTCCACAGTTTATTTTGGCCAGCCATGTTAGAAGGTGCTGGTTACCGTAAGCCAACCAATGTTTTTGCCCACGGTTTTGTTACCGTAAACGGCGCTAAAATGTCAAAATCAAAAGGTACATTCATTAAAGGCCGTACTTATTTAGATCACCTACAGCCAGAATATTTACGTTATTACTACGCAGCTAAATTAACCAACCGCATTGACGACTTAGACTTAAATCTTGAAGATTTCGCGCAGCGCGTGAATTCTGATTTGGTGGGTAAGGTTGTTAATATTGCCTCGCGTTGTGCTGGTTTTATCAGTAAACGTTATGACGGTATGTTATCAAGCGCGATAGATGATCAAGCCCTTGCTGATGATGTTATGGCCGCTGGTGAACGATTAGCTGAGCTTTATGAAAATCGTGAATTTGGCCGCGCGATGCGTGAAATTATGGCATTGGCTGATAAAGTTAACGAATACATTGCCATTAAAGAACCATGGCAGTTAGCGAAAGATGACAGCAAAGCACAAGAAGTTCAGGACATTTGCTCATTAGGCATTAACCTATTCCGTATTTTAATGATTTATTTAAAACCTGTATTACCAGCACTTGCTGAAAAAACTGAAGGTTTTTTAAATAACGAATTAGTATGGGAAGGACACAAAACCTTATTAACCGATCATAAAATCAATAAGTTTAAAGCGTTAATGCAGCGTATTGATATGGATAAAATAGCGGCAATGACTGAAGCGTCAAAAGATAATCTAGCTGTGGTAGAAGAGAAAAAACCAGCGAAGAAATCAAAAAATGTAAAACAAGAAGCGCCAGTACTAACCGGAGATCCACTTGTTGATGATCCTATCGCGCCAGAAATTAGCTTTGAAGATTTCGCTAAAATTGATTTACGCATTGCCAAAATTGTTAAAGCAGAGCACGTAGAAAAAGCCGATAAGCTATTACGTTTAGAATTAGCACTTGATTCAAAAGAAGGCGGTGAAACTCGTCAAGTATTCGCCGGTATTAAATCTGCTTATCAACCAGAAGACTTAATTGGTAAACTTACCGTAATGGTTGCTAACCTAGCGCCACGTAAAATGCGCTTTGGTATGTCAGAAGGTATGGTATTAGCCGCTGGCCCTGGAGGTGAAGATTTATGGATATTAAATCCGGATGATGGTGCCCAACCTGGTATGAAAGTAAAATAATTAAACTCTACTGCTCTTGTATAAATGACAGACATTGAGCAAAAGACAAAAATGGCAAGTATTACACTTGCCATTTTTTTATCTAACCTGATGTGATGGTCTCCTCCCAATACGGCATCTATGTGCCATGATTGAAATATTATCTAACAATCAAAATGGG